>JAZRMB010000019.1:0-36581 GCA_045647245.1 Clostridia bacterium | reverse complement strand
CTCTTCCTTAAATTCAAAAACCTGTAGATAATCCTTTGATATCGGAAGAGCATCAATACACTGCCACATAAAGCACTGAAGGAACAGGTTTACCTTTTCAGATACTCCGATAGTAATATACCGCTTGTTATTAAAGTCCATACAAATCCCCCTTTCTCAAACATTTTCCACACAGCATTTCCCACCTTTTTTGCATACAAAAAGGAGCATCAGCCGATGCTCCTAAATTGCACATAATATTAATTTTTCTATGCCCCGTAGACTTACGGGAATACACCTATAGTGTATCAGGGATATAATATATGTTTGAAATTGGGGAGTTTGACATATATTTACTATAATCTTGTAATTTTAAGAGCTAAAACTTATTTTACATTAAATTAATTTAATTCTTATTGTTTAATGTTCGCTTTTCGGTATTGGAGTGGTGTCATACCATATTTCTTCTTAAACTGATGAATAAAGTATGACATATTGTAGTACCCTATTTTCTGTGCAATATCGGTGACGGAAAGCTCCGGATTGTTTGCCAGCATATCTTTTGCCGATTCAAACTTCTTTTCATTAACATACGAAGAAAAGTTTACGTTAAGCACATCCTTGAATATATGGCTTAAATACCACGTGCTGATGCCGAAGGCTGATGCAACAATTGAAAGACTTAAATTTTCGGTGATATGCTCGGCGATATAATCAGCAATTTTAGTAACAAACTCGTGCTGAGTGTCGTTTGACTGGCTTGCGATCATATCGTTGTAGGAATCGAGTATATTAAACAGCCAGTCGGTAAGCATATCAAGATTTGTTGCCTTGTTAAACTCAGCCATAAGATTGAAATTTGTTTCGGCTTCTGTTTTTTTCAGCGACTTGTAGCTTTTTGCAATATGATTTATAATCTGAAGAAGTATGTGGTGCGTGTAGCTATAGGAAAAGCCGTTTGTGCGTATAAGGTGCAAGATATTAAGGAAGGTTTCTTTAACGCCATCGATTTTATTTGCCGAAAGAAGATTTTTTATCTCATCAAGCATATTATCGGGAAGTACCGAACTATTCGTTTCATATTTTTCGATAGTGTCTGAATTAAAAATATATCCGTAGCCGTATATGTAGCTATACTGCATATATGTGTTAAGCATCAGAAAATCCTGCCCTAAAAGAGTAATATCCGATTTTGGCGGACAAATGCCGATATTTATGCAGGAGGCAAGATTAAGACGCTGCGGCGTGATTTTGCCAAGGGCTTCAATATCGTCAAGTGCGAGAATTGAAATAATAAAGTTTTTGTGCCTGATTGAAAGACAAAGACCTATTTTGTCCATCATGGAATTGAGCTTTTCGAGGGTGGTATAGAAAAGATACTCTTTCTGCTCATAGTCCATATTGTTTAAAGCGACATTGTCAATTTCGGTAAATATAAGAGTGTAAAACGAGTAGTGGAAATCTATTCCCGAAAGTTCGAGTCTTGAACGCACCTCCTCAACACCTGTTATGTTGGAGTTTATAATATCGTACACAACCTGATTTGTAATAGCATCCTTGTGGTCATCTATTGTACTCTCAAGGTCCTGAACCTTGTACGACAGATTTTCTATCACATTGTCTATATAGGAAAGCTCGTCATCAATCTCCTTCGGAATATCGTGGGAGATTTTTTCTATCATACGCCGTATTGGATGATAAAGCCTCATACTACAGTAATATATCAACATTGCGGCAATGAGGATAATGGTTATGGTAATAAATATGGAAAGCTGTGTTGCCCGTATCAGCTCGCGGTAAATCTGAGCCGAATCTGTCAGTACCACATACTTTAAGGAATCCATTTTGGAGCTTGTCCACATAACACTTCTGTCATCAAGTGTCATAAGTCCGTCGGGAGAATTTTTAATATGTGTGAAAATGTCGGAATAATCGGTGTCAGAATCGGAGCTTAAAAGAATATTTTCTCTATTAAATACAAGAAAGGTTGCTTTGCCCGAATGAAGGAAGCCTGACATATAATCAATAAGCACCGATGACTGAATGTTAAAGCAAACAAGTCCACGCCTTGTCATTCCGTCGAGACCGGTAAGAGGGTAGTAGAGGGATATTGTGTTAAGATAGTCGCTGTTTTTTGGAAATTCTCTGTTTCCCCTTTCCGACACCCATAGATTGGGCAAATCTGATGCCATAAATTCGTCTGCTTTTTTTGTGTTGAAATGTGCCATTTTACTTTGTGTGATGCTTGAAAGAATAGCTAACCCTCTTTTTGATGAGACAACGGTTTTTAAATCCGGAGCATATATATCAATCGAGTCTATAAAAGGATAGTTTAAACCGATATAGTAAAGATAAGTATAAATTCTGTATTTATCCGTAAGCGAAAAGGAAGAAGTTTCTGATGTTTGTGCCAGTAAACGGTTTATGTCATTATTTCTCCTTGCCGGAAGAAAATGCTGCTTATAAATAAGGTCAAGCTGACCGAGAATATATGTGTCGGTTGTCTTCCCGATGTGGTTGACAACATAATGCTGAGACTCGGTAAGCGATTTTTCAAAAGGTGCATGTACAGAAAAGAATATAATCAAAGAAGTGGCAAGCACCGCCGAAATCAGTATGCTTAAAAATATAAATAGCGTTCTTTTAAAGAAGCTTTTGTTTTGAAATAATTTTTTCGTAAAATTCATATACTTCTCCTATTATAAAAATATCTTGCCAAACAATTTGTGTAACTTTATTATAGCATAAAAACATTATCATATCAAGAAAAAACCGCATAAAAACGTGAAATAACAAGAAATTGAGTATTATAACAATATTTTCATATTGAAAATAAAGCGCTGAGATTGTACAATTATAATGTGATTGATAGCATCAAAAAGCTCTCAAAGAGAGAAAAAGGAAAGGACTGATTTAAAAAATGCGAAAATCAACGACGGCTACATTGCCGGGAATGAAAAATGAGTCAAAATTCAATAGTTGGCTCAGGAGTGTAAAGGTGAATAAGGCACTGTTATTAATGCTTATTCCCGGAATACTCTACTACATACTTTTTAAGTACAAGCCGATGTACGGTGTGCTTATTGCCTTCAAGGAGTACAACCTGATTGAAGGTGTAACGGGAAGCCCCTGGGCGGGAATGAAGTATTTTAATATGACCTTCCAGAGCCCCGACTTCTGGAGAGTTTTCAAAAACACTCTGATATTAAGTGCGTATAAGCTTATATTCACTTTCCCCGCACCTATAATTCTTGCACTTATGCTCAATGAGGTAAGATGTATGAAATTCAAAAAGATGGTGCAGACCTTAACATATCTTCCGCACTTCCTTTCGTGGGTTGTGCTGTCGGGAATTGTGATAAACTTCTTATCTCCCTCATCGGGCCCGGTTAATATGATAATCAGAGAGCTTGGCTTTGACCCGATATATTTTATGGGTGATAAAAAATACTTCCGTGCGATACTGGTAATCAGTACAATCTGGAAGGAGGTAGGCTGGGGTACTATAGTATACCTTGCGGCACTCACAAGTGTAGACACACAGCTTTATGAAGCGGCAGCATTAGACGGTGCCGGCAGACTCCGCCAGACTATCTCGGTAACGCTTCCTGCGATTGCAAACGTAGTCGTAATTATGCTTATAATGAGAGTGGGAAAAATTATCAATGATGACTTTGACCAGATTTATAATATGTATAACCCGGCAGTATACTCTGTTGCGGACGTACTCAGTACATACATATACAAGATGGGTCTTGAGCAGGCGATGTACAGCTACTCAACCGCAATGGGACTGTTTAAAAACCTGATTGCGTTCACATTGGTAATTCTCACCAATGCAATATCGACAAGGGTATCGGACTACGGACTGTGGTAAATTATAATTTAGCTGACGCTAAATTAGTTAGGAGTTAGGAGTGTGGAGTTAGGAGTTAATTGAAAGAAAAATGCGGGAGCATTTTTCTGATATATTTAAAATAATGTCAACAAAATTTGACCTTTATAAATATAAATCATTGAAAACCGCAAGGTTTTCTACCATAACTCCTTATAATTTCGGGGACTGGGCTACGACGTTTTGCCCCGGAACGGGGTGAAACAGCAGTGGCGTTACCAAAAACAAAGATTTTGAACGCTGTTGCATAGCTCTCGTTAACCAAATCAAAGATTTGGACTCGGGCGCAAAAGTGGCCCTGTCCCCACAACCGTTCAAACTACCACACAAGATGGGGACAGGCACGCTTTGGTTTCATCCTGCGGACGAAACGTCGCATACCAGTCCCCGTACCTTCGTTCCAACGCACCGCAAAATTATAATTTACAAGGAGGTTCACTATGTGTTACGACTACAATCAATGTGTATATGATATAAAGGCTCTTACAAAGACAAGATGCGGGTTTGAGCTGTTTTCAGCAGGGGAAAGCGTTATGGGCAAAAAGCTCTATTGCCTCTGCTATGGCAGAGGGGATAAAAAAATCTTCATAAACGGTGCACATCATGGGCTTGAATACATAACCTCGGCTTTTCTTATGCGCTTTTTAAAAGATTTCTCGGGCTGTGTGGAAAGTGGCGTTGATATGCTCGGCTTTAATACCCGAACATTGTACAATAATGTGCATATTTTTTGTATTCCTATGGTTAACCCCGACGGCGTTGACATTGCAATCAACGGGCTTGATATAACAAACCGTCACCACCGCCGTTTAATCAGCCTTGCAGGAATACACAGCTTCAACAAGGTATGGCAGGCAAATGCAAACGGAGTGGACATAAACCATAACTATGATGCCCGCTGGACCAGGGTGGAAAATGAACCTGCACCCTCAAAATACTCAGGCCCCTATGCCGAAAGCGAACCCGAAACAAAAGCAGTTTGCGATTTAATCAGAAGCGAAAATTTTGATATGCTTATGGCATTCCATTCCCAGGGCGGTGAAATTTACTACGATTTTGATTCAATGGCAAGCGATGCCGACAAAAAAATTGCAGAGAAAATGGCTGTTGCATCAGGCTACACAGTCGCAACACCAACAGGCACAGCCGCATACGGAGGACTCAAGGACTGGTTTATAAAGGAATACAAAAAGAGCGGCTTCACCGTAGAAATGGGTCACGGCAAAAATCCGCTCTCTTTAAAGCTTTTAGATGATTTTTACGAAGAAAACGCAAAAATTCTCCTATGTGCTATGAATGAACTTTGCAAAAATGAAATATAAATCATTTTTTTACCTTGAACATTCTTACAGTATGAGGCATCATCCTCAAAAGGTTTACGTTTGAGCCTTTATAATCCTTCTTTGCCCATACATCTCTTACCTCTACGTCGTTTTCAAGATACAGACAAACCTCCTCGTTATGATCGCCCATATTAAATACTGCAATCGCAAAGCTTCCGTCCGAAAGCTCTCTTTTGAACGAATATACAAGCTTTTCGCCGCTCTCTATTATCTGATACGGCATTGCAGGCTTAAATGCCGAATCCTGATTGATTGCAATTACCTCTTCATTACAGTAGAGCGAAAGCTCAAACTCGGTTATCTTATCAAGTCTTGAGCTTATCTGTATAGGCGAGCCTGTTATAGCACGGAGGGTGTATATCGCAATCTGCTCATCCTCTGTAAATTTACAATCGCCCAAAAGGTCACAGCTTCCCGTATCAAGCATATCAAGGTCGAAAAAGTGTCCCTTTTTAAGTGACGTTGCATATGGGAAGTACGACTCGAATATCTTCTTGAAATTATCCCAGTAGCCCAAGGAATCATGATTGTTTCTATAGCTGCTGCAATGTGTGCTCCAATAATTTACATAGTCCTTTACCGCCGCTACCGTAACGCAGAAGCCGAAATCTCTCGGTGCTTTTACAAGCTCTTTTCTCATCATTTCAGCATTGTACGGGTCACACGGCGACCAGTCATATTTTAAATAGTCAAAGCCCCATTCACACCATTGCTCAACATTATTCTTTTCTTTTCTTATTTTGCCGATGCCTGTGTTTGTGAGTGCAAAAAGCTCATCAACCTCACCAACCGTACAGCCGGGTATGGATTCAAACTCCTTCGGACATCCCCACGCGGTCAGCATCGGCGTAGAATATATGCCGCATTTTAATCCGTAGGAATGTATTTTATCACACATTTTTTTCATATCGGGAAACTTTTCATTCGGCATAATTGCATCATATTTACCGCCGTATTCCTTCTGCCATCCCGAATCGAGATTCACATAGCTGTAGCCGTATTCGCATATTCCCAGCTCCGTCATCATCTCACAGGTCATCTCCATTTTTTCCTGCGACACGTCGGCTCCGAATGCGTTCCAACTTGTAAAGCCCATTAAAGGCGTGAGCAAAACAGCTTCGTCTATTTCAAGTATAAGCTCTTTTTCGCACTTACCGAGTCTGTTTTCTGCTGTTATTAATATTTTATAATTCCCCTTTTCTTCAACACATCCGCTTATTATTCCATCCTTACAGCTAAGTGTGCCGACAAGTCCATGAGCCTTTATCTCAACAGGTTTTTCTCCCGTTACAGGAATCTTTAAAAGAATTTCTTTTCCGACAGAAGCACCAAACAAATCGGGAAGATTTATCACAGGTGCTCCCTCAAATGGTTTTGCTATGGCAATTTCGGTATATCTCATTTTTTCATCCTCCTTGATTTTTATGAAATTATACCATATAAATATGAATTTTCACATTGACAAATCATACTCTTATATAGTAAAATCATACTTGGTGATGAATATGGAATTATTAAGAATTACAGCCTCCGATAATAAAAATCTTGGTATCGCTTATTTCGGAACAGAAAACATCTGGCAGAACGCTCATTGGGGATGCGGCGTCAGAAATTCAACAATTCTGCATTATGTCTTAAGCGGCGAGGGCTATTATAACGGAAATAAAATATCAGCCGGTGAGGGATTTTTTATACCGCAAAACAAGCTTCACGAATACCATTCCTCAAAGCACTGCCCATGGACATATTTTTTTGTTGCTTTAGACGGAACAAAAGCGGATTCATTGTGTGAAAAATATCTCAATCCTGACAAAAACGGAATATTCCGCTATTCTTTTTACGAAGAGCTTAATATTTTTATCAAACAGCTTTTTTCCTCCTCATCAATAAGCGCAACAAAGGCTATGGGAATGTTTCTGATTTTAATGTCAATGCACGAGGAGCCTGAACCGCTCAGTAAGAATATGTACGTAAAGGAAGCAAAAAACTATATAAAGCATAATCTGCACAGAGCAATCAGTATATCGGAAATCGCTTCATCATTACACATCAGCGACCGATATCTTTATAATTTGTTTATACGATATGAGGGTATATCACCAAAAAAATATATAAACGAGCAAAAAATAAAAAAAGCCTCAAGGATGCTTTCAGCCTATAATTATTCCGTAACTCAGGCTGCCGCATCCGTCGGCTTTAATGATGTTCTTACCTTTTCAAGATTTTTCAAAAATCAGACTGATATGTCCCCAAGTGAGTATAAAAACAGTATGATGCAACGAGAAAATTAAAGCTCCACTCTGTTTCTTTCTTCGCCCCTTGTAAACGCCTTGATATTTTCCGCAATTTCGTCTATACAACGTATTCTTGCTTCGATTGCACCCCATGCCATATGGGGTGTCATTACGAAGTTTTCATAATCCTTTATATCCAAAAAGCAATGCTCTTCGGGAAGCGGCTCCTTTGAATAGACATCTGTTGCCGCATAGATTCTTCCGCTTTTTACCTCATCTGCAAGTGCCTCTTCATCCCACACTGCACCCCTTGCGGCGTTTACTATAGCTGCACCATCCTTCATATTTTTAAGATGCTCTTTTGTTATTATACCTTTTGTTTCAGCCGACAAGGGCAGATGTACAGTTATAATATCACATTCGGACATAAGTGCATCAAGCTCAAGTCTTTCTCCGATTTCTTTTTCACTTCTTGCAGTATAAAAAACCTCCGCGCCAAACGCTTCTGCCACCTTTGCCACTCTTTTTCCTATGTTGCCCATACCTACTATTCCCCATTTTTTGCCCGCAAGCTCACAAAATGCAGGAGAAAGTCTGTTTGCAACACCGCTTCTTGTATAATCGCCGCATCTTACAAAGTCGGTATACACCCTCATATGCATAACAAGCTCAAGAACAAGCGCAACGGTAAGCTGTGCAACAGAATCTGTAGAATAACCCACAACATTAGCAACGCCTATATTCTTCTCTTTGCAATAGATTGTATCAATATTATCATAGCCGGTTGCAGTTACGCATATAAGCTTTAAATTTTTTGCTTTGTCAATATCCTCGCGTGAAGGCTTTAATTTGTTCATAACAGCAACGTCGCAGTCTTTCATTCTTTCGGCAATTTCCGAAGGTTTTGTATTTTCATACACTAAAAGCTCGCCAAGCTCACCTAACTTTTCAAAGCTGATATCATCTCCAAGTGTTTTGGCGTCAAGTATTACTATTTTCATTCTGCACCTTCCTGCTCTGTTAATTGTTCAAGCTTTTCATATAATTGGGGGAATTTCTTTTTTAAATTTATCGGTTTGAAATCCTTATCCACAAAGCCGTGACGTGTGATTCCCGTTGTACATATTTTGCCGTCCGAAAGTCTTTTTACGATGTAGGAAAATCCACACCTTGCGGCTGACAGTTCGGTTAAACTGCACCAAACCTCCGCCTCCTCTTCATATCTTAAACCCATTATGTACTTTGCTCCCGTCTCGGTAAGCGGCAAAAGTATTCCCATCTCTTCCATTTCGGAATAGGATATACCGATTTGCTTTATAAACTGTGTACGTGCAACCTCAAACCAGGGATAGTACCTCGAATGATGCATTATACCCATCATATCGGTTTCGGCATAGCGTACCTCCATTTTTGTTACTGTTTTCATTGTTACCTCCTCTTAAATTATAATTTCTCGCTCTGCGAGAAATTATAAAGTTAGAAGTTAGGAGTTAGGAATTAGGAGTTGTAAAAAGTAAACGTTACGTATCGTAGGGGACGATGCCTACATCGTCCCGCATTTGAAAATTATATGTCAGTAAATTCAAAACGTTGTTTTGACATTTCCTGATGTTATAGGACGGTGCGATGTGGGCATCGCACCCTACAAATTCCCTATTCGTTTACTTTTTGAGTTTCTCAATATTAATAAATGAAAACCGCAAGGTTTTCTACCATAACTCCTAACTCCACACTCCTAACTCCTAACTAATTTAGCGACAGCTAAATTATAATTTATTCATTATCAAAAAGGAGCCGTAATCATACAGCCCCTTAATATATCAGGTTGACAGCTTTCTTGCAAGCTTTATCATATCCTCGGGAAGCTCCTTCTTCATCTCGAGGCCTTCCTCTATATCAATGTCTACAATATTATTGTCTCTTAAGCAAACAATACGGTTTGATTTACCTTCGAGCAAAAGCTCAACGCATCTTGCACCAAGACGGCTTGCTATAACTCTGTCACGTGCAGACGGTGAACCGCCTCTTTGAATATGACCGAGGATTGTTGCTCTCGTTTCTATTCCTGTCTTTTCCTCGATTTCCTTTGCCATATCGAGAACGCCGCCTATACCTTCTGCGACAATAACTATGCTGTGCTTCTTGCCTCTTAATTTACCCTCAAGGATAGGTCTTAAAACATCCTCGTCAAAGTTAAACTCCTGTTCAGGCACCAAAATAACCTCTGCACCGCAGGCAATTCCGGCATTGATTGCAATATAACCTGCATTTCTGCCCATTACCTCAATTACAGAACATCTTGAGTGTGATGTTGATGTATCACGAATCTTATCAACAGCTTCTATAACAGTATTAAGACAGGTATCAAAGCCTATTGTATATTCAGTACAGCTGATGTCATTATCAATTGTTCCGGGCATTGCAATTGTAGGAAGACCATGTCGGCTTAAATCTCTTGCACCTCTGAAAGAACCGTCTCCGCCAACAACGATAAGACCATCAAGGCCGAATACTTTTGCAACTTCACACGCCTTCACAACGCCTGCCTCTTCCTTGAACTCAAGGCATCTTGCAGTCTGAAGCATAGTTCCACCCTGCTGAAGTATATCGGACACACTTCTTGCATCCATTGTAATAAGCTCTCCGTTAATGAGACCGTTATAACCCTTTTTGACTCCCATTACGTCAAGACCGTAATATTTACCCGTTCTTACAACAGCACGAATTGCCGCATTCATTCCGGGTGCGTCTCCTCCGCTTGTAAGGACACCGATTTTTCTGATTTCATTATTCATATTATCATCCCTTCACCGTAAATCACAAATTTTCTTCAAGTATAAGTGCGTGTGCCATTCCGACCTCTGCCGCAGGAACAAGCACGTCACAATATTCAGCTTCCGAACTTTCTTCACCTTTTAACAGGTTTGTTCTGCATATAATACCGTTTTTATCAAGCATTGCGCATATAAACTCAAGTGAATTATCATTTTTCGCCGTATAAACGACTGTCCACATACAAGGATTCCCCTCCTGTTAATTCTTTAACAATCCAATTTACAATATTCTCTAATATTGTATAACATTTCTAAGAAAAAAGCAATAGAATTTTTAATAAAAATATTATATGTATTTGCGAAAATTTTATGTTATTTTTACATTTTCCTCTCCAAGCATTGCCGAAAGCTTACGAACAAGCTCTTCCGACGCATCACAAAACGCGTCCTCAGGGACATAAAATTTCTTTTTCGTGTCAGCAATAAACATAACTGCGGGTACATTGCCGCTATGCGATTTTAATATACCGAGCACCTTTTCTGTTACAAGGCGGTTTTTTGTCCCCATTTTTACAAAAAGTTTTTTCCCTTCATAGTGCGGCACATTCTTTTTCACCGGCACCGACCTTATATTTTGCGGCATTTTATATGTTTCTATCGGCTCTGCGTGGTCTAAAATAAGTTTTGGCTCCTCGTCCTCCCTTATACTGACCGTTGCATTTATAACAAGCATGGCATCTTCCGTAAGAACCCTTGACAGTTTATCAAAAATATTCGGGAATACAAGTATTTCGATACCTGCATACAAATCCTCAAACTGCAAAAATGCCATTCTGCGGTTGCTCTTTGTTGTTTTATCCTTTCTTGCCGTAACGATACCTGCAAGCATTATCTTATCCTGATCAAGCACCGCTCTCTCGCTGTGTTGCTCATCTTCCTCACTCTCGCCCGATTTTAGTATCATACTCACATTGATACCGCCCGACACACGCGTTGCTATCTCCTGATATTCCTCCATAGGATGCCCCGACAGATATATACCTGCCGACTCCTTTTCCATACGAAGGAGCGTTCTTTTATCAAATTCCGCAACATCGGGAAGAGGTGCGTCTGTTTCGTCATCCTCCATTTCAGGCTCATCAAAAAGGCTGAGCTGTCCGCGTGCTACCTTTTTTATATTGTCGTTCTCACCGTCAATAACACTTTCAAATATCTGCATAAGCTGTGATCTTTTAGCACCCGTTGAATCAAAGGCACCGCACATTATAAGACCTTCAACAGCTCTTTTATTAAGCTCCTTATCTGCCATTCTCTTGGCAAAGTCGAAGAAATCAGTAAATTTCCCGCCTCTTTGTCTCTCTTCAACAAGAAGTCTTACAAAGCCTTTGCCCACATTCTTTATTGCACCAAGTCCGAATCTTATATTATTCCCCTCAACCGTAAAGCCTTCATCACTTGCATTTATATCAGGCACAAGCTTATCTATTCCGAGCGATTTACAGTTTATGAGATAGCCGTTTATCTTATCCGCGCTGTCCGCAGATGATATTAACGACGCCATAAACTCAACCGGATAGAAGGTTTTAAGATACGCTGTCTGATAGGTTAAAAATGCATATGCCGCCGCATGGGATTTGTTGAAGGCATAGTTTGCAAAGTCGCTCATTTCATTGAATATATCAATGGCAACCGACTCCTCAATACCTCTTCTCACACAGCCTTCTATCTCCCATTCACCTGCGTCGTTTTGTCTTCCGTAGATGAAATTCTGCCTTTCAATTTCCATCTGACCCGCTTTTTTCTTACTGATTGCACGGCGAAGCATATCTGCAGCACCGAGAGAATAGCCTGCCATATCCCTTACTATCTGCATTACCTGCTCCTGATATACCATACAGCCGTAGGTCACATCAAGTATCGGCTCTAACAGCGGATGTTTATACTTTACCTCTTCGGGGTGGTTTTTATTGTATACATACCTCGGAATCGAATCCATCGGCCCCGGACGGTAGAGGGCAATTCCGGCTATAATGTCCTCAAGACTGTCAGGCTTTAATTCCTGCATAAAGGATTTCATACCTGCCGACTCTATCTGAAAAACGCCGTCTGTATTGCCTGTTGAAATATTTTCATAAACCTCCTTGATATCATAGCTTATAGCATACATATCAAGCTTTTCGCCCCTGGTTTTCTCAATAATCTTGACCGCATTTTCTATAATGGTAAGGTTTTTAAGTCCCAAAAAGTCCATTTTAAGAAGTCCGAGACTTTCAATTGTATCTTTTACATACTGCGTGGTAATTACATCGTCATTCGTCTGAAGCGGTACATATTCAACTATCGGCTCTTTTGTTATAACAACGCCTGCGGCGTGCGTACCTGAATGGCGTGAAAGACCTTCAATCGCTCTTGATGTATCTATAAGCTCCTTAACCCGTTCATCATTGTCATAGAGAGTTTTTAGTTCTTTGTTCACCTCAAGAGCCTTGTCAATTGTAATTCCAAGCTCGTTCGGGATAAGCTTTGCAACTCTGTCGGTATCTGCATAGCTGATATTGAGTGCTCTTCCGACATCTCTGATTGCAAGCTTTGCCTTCATTGTACCAAACGTTATAATCTGTGCAACACAAGGAGCACCGTATTTTTCTATAACGTAGTTTATTACTTTTTGTCTGCCCTGCGGTTCAAAGTCGATATCAATATCAGGCATTGAAACACGCTCGGGGTTTAAGAATCTTTCAAAAATGAGTGAATAGCGTATCGGGTCGATAGTGGTTATATCAAGTGCATAGCTCACTATACTTCCTGCGGCGGAGCCTCTTCCCGGCCCCACCATTACGCCGTTGTTTTTCGCGAAATTAACAAAGTCCCACACAATAAGGAAATAGTCTACAAAGCCCATATTCCTTATTACCGAAAGCTCATAGTCAAGTCTTTGGGACAACTCATCTGTTACATTTTCATATTTTCTCTCTAGCCCCTCACGGCATAATTTCTCAAGATATTCAAACGCCGTATAGCCGTCGGGTACATCATATTCGGGAAGATGTCTTGATTTAAAATCAAAGTCAACCACACATCTTTTTGCAATTTTATCTGTATTTTCTATCGCCTCGGGCGCATAAGGAAACAGCTTTGCCATTTCCTCGGGTGACTTTATATAAAACTGGTCTGTTTCAAACTTCATTCTGTCGGGATCGTCGACAGTTTTGCGCATCTGTACGCACATTAAAACGTCCTGATACTTTGCCGCATCCATCGTTTCATAGTGAACATCGTTCGTCGCCACCACTCCGACGCCAAGCTCTTTTGCAAGCTTCACAAGCTGTGGGTTCATTCTCTTCTGCAAGGGTATACCGTGATCCTGCAATTCTATAAAATAGTTTTCCTTGCCGAAAAGGTCTATATATTTTTGTGCAATCTTCTTTGCCTCTTCATAATCATCCGCTTCAAGTGCTCTCGGCACTTCACCTGCAAGGCAGGCAGAGAGTGCGATAAGCCCTTCGCTGTGTTCCGACAGCAGTTCAAAATCTATTCTCGGCTTATAGTAAAAACCTTCCACGAAGCCTGCCGATACAAGCTTTACAAGGTTTTTATAACCCGTCATATTCTCACATAAAAGTATAAGATGGTAGTATTTATCTGTATCGCTGTTTTTATCAAAACGACTGCCGGGTGCCATATACACCTCACAGCCTATAACCGGATGAATACCCTGCGCCTTTGCTTCTCTGTAAAAATCAACAACACCGTACATATTACCATGGTCGGTAATTGCACATGAGTTCATACCAAGCTCTTTTACTTTCGCTACAAGCTTTTTAACCCCAACCGCACCGTCCAAAAGACTAAATTCGGTATGAGTATGTAAATGTGCAAAGCTCATTCGGCGCACTTCCTTTCTCCTTTTGTTATTTACAGGCAATTGCGAAACAGATTTTTTCGGGATGGATAAATCCATCCCCTACAATATATTATTTTGATTATCAGTATATTGTAGGGTACGCATTTATGCGTACCGCAAACTTGCATTTTACAATCACCCAATGAATTATTTATCCAACTTTTCCGCAAATTCCATAATTCTTTTTAATCTGTGATTTACTCCCGACTTTCCTATAGGCGGCGCAAGACGCTGTCCGAGTTCAACTAAGCTGTCCTCTCTGTATTCAAGCCGCAGATATGCCATTTCTTTTAGCGTATCACCAAGCGCATCAAGCCCGACGGACGATGCTATCTTTTCAATTGCCCGTATCTGCTCCGATGCCGCAGTACCGAGTTTTCGCATATTGGCACTCTCGCAGTTTACCATTCTGTTTATATCGTTTCGTATTTCCTTTTCAATAGATGCATTGTAAAGCTCAAGCGCCGCAAAATCCGCTCCGATTTTGCTCATAACCGCCGTAACACTATTAAAATCCTTTATATATACAACAAAAATGCCCTTTCTTTCGGTCATCTTTGCACCGATTCCTGCCTCTTCAAGTACGAAAAGCAGTTCCTTTGCATACTTTTCCTCTTTTGTATCAAATTCCGTATGATAACTTTTATTCGGGTTACTTATCGAACCACCGCCTAAAAATGCGCCTCTTATAAAGCTTATACCACAACATTCAAAGGGCAATATCGTGTTTATATCCGATTCCATACCAAGCTCAAGCACAAGGATATTTGCCTCGTATTCATCAAGAATTATGCGATAAAGCTTCTTCGATTCATCATATATCGGATTTTTGGCAATACCAAAACATTCTCTTATAAGATATGCCGCTCTTTCCAAAGTGTCACGGCTTTCGCCCGAAAAGCTCAAGCCATCATCGCGGAAAGAACCCAAAAAACGTACCATCCCGGCAAGCTCCGCCGTCTGACAAAACCGGCAGGCGGATAAATCAAGCCCCGTAAGTCTCTTTTTAACTTGTGATGTAAATGTCATTTAGTCTTTCACCCCCATGCGGCCTCGTTACCGTTTTATCTGGTTACTTTCTTTTCTTATCTATATCTCTGTGTATCACATTCACCATATATCCGTTTTTAGAGAGCGTGTCCGAAAGCTTATTGGTGAAGGTAACACTTCTGTGCTTACCACCTGTACAGCCGATTGCAACGGTTACACTTGCTTTCCCCTCTTCAACATAAAGCGGCATAAGCATAAGCATCATATCCTCAAGCTTTGAAAGAAAGCTTTTCGATTCATCGCTCCTCATAACAAATTCCTGCACATCCTCGCTATTTCCCGTCTTTTCCTTCAATTCAGCTACATAAAACGGGTTCGGAAAGCATCTGACATCAAATACAAGGTCTGCATCGGTCGGGATTCCGTACTTGAAACCGAAGGATACAACATTAACCTTCATCATAGCAGTTCTGTCCGACGGAAATATTTCGTAAAGCTTATCGCTTAATTGATTTACCGATAAATCCGATGTATCAACAATAACATCCGCCGCCTCATAAAGCTTTCGGAGTGCCTTTCTTTCGATACGTATGCTGTCTAAAAGTCCTTTTTCACTTGCAACGGGATGTACCCTTCTCGTTTCCTGATACCTTTTTACAAGTATTTCGTCCCTTGCATCCATAAACATCAGCGTATAATTATACCCCGATGCCTTCAAATTCTTCAGGTTATCAAGAAGCTGATTTATCATCTCTCCGACTCTTATATCAATTACAAATGCAACCTTTTCATACTTTACATTTCTGGATAAAAACATCTCTACAAACTTCGGAATAAAAACCGGCGGAAGATTATCTATGCAGAAAAAGCCCATATCCTCCAAAAATCTTACCACCTGTGTTTTTCCCGAACCCGAAAGACCTGTTACCACCGTAAATTGCATACTATCATCCCTTTTAATTATCTTCTCCTAAGATGCGTACCTCTTCGTGAAGCTCTACGCCGTATTTTTCATAAACCTTTTCTTTAACCAATTCAATCAACTTTAACACATCGCCAGATGTAGCACCGCCTCGGTTTATTATAAAGCCTGCGTGCTTTTTTGAAACCTCGGCATTTCCTACCGACAGTCCCTTCAAGCCTGCACCCTCAATCAATGCCCCTGCAAAATGCCCCTCGGGACGCTTAAAGGTACTTCCTGCACTTGCAAATTCAAGCGGCTGTTTATCACATCGCCTTTTTTTAAGCTCCTCCTGCAGACTCATTATATTCTCTTTCTTGCCCCTTTTTAGAGCAATAATAACCTTTGTAACGATTCCGCCGTTCTCCATAAAAACACTTTCTCTGTAGCCCAGCTTCATATCATTATTCTTTATAGTAAAAAATTCACCGTCTTTAAAATACTCTGCACTTTCAACCACGTGCGAAAGTTCACCGCCGTATGCGCCTGCGTTCATATATAGTCCACCACCGATTGAGCCGGGAATCCCCTGCGCAAACTCAAAGCCTTCAAGCTCATACATTAAAGCCTTGTTTGCTATTGCCGACATAAGTGCACCACACTCGGCTTCTATTATATTATCCTTTACAGTTATATCGGAAAACTTTTTCCCAAGACGTATAACAAGACCCCTTATACCGCCGTCACGGACTAACAGATTTGAGCCGTTGCCTATAACTGTAACCGGGATACCTTCATTTTTCGCGGCAAGATATGCGTTTTTTAGCTCCTCATCAGAGGACGGTTCAAAAAAAATGTCTGCTTTTCCGCCGCATCTGAAGGTCGTATGCTCACTCATCGGCTCGTTATATCTTATACCCTTTAAGTCACACAGTTTAATTTCCATTTATTCTAAACTCCTGCTTTTATATTTCAATATTCTTTCTCGGTGCCATAAAATCTCTTAAAACCTCAAGCGAGCGGTTCATAATAAGCTCTTCGGGGAAATCTATATCATAAAGCATTTTGATAACCTCATCACAGCTTCCGATATGGGTGTAAAAATGAGCGTCGGAATTTACGCACACTCCGACAGAATGTTTTTTGCAAAGCTCCGCAATTCTCTGGCAGTTCGGTTTTGCCGCTTTTCTTGCACTTCTGAAGGTTCCTGCATTAAGCTCTATGAGCTTTCCTTTATCCCTTGCCGCTATGACAACACTTTCATAATCATACGGGTACTGCACATGACCACTGTGTCCTATTATGTCAACTATCGGATTATTCACGACATTCATATACGCTTCGGTATGGTCTGCCTCACCTACACCTTTATAGCACGGCGTATGGATGCTTGCTATTACTATATCAAGATTTTTCGCAATATCCTCGGTTAAATCTATATTTCCGTGAATATCCAGTATATTAGTCTCCGCACCTCTTAAAACTCTTATACCCATTTCATACATAGGAAGAGTCTTAAGATTTATAAAATGCCAGAGGTGTGCGCTGTCGGGAATTTCCCCAAAATGGTCGCTTATGCATATCGCCTCAAGCCCCTTTTCCCTTGCCGCTTCAAGGTTTTCTTTCAGGGTTGAATATGCATGATTACTCGCCAGAGTGTGCGTGTGTATATCGGTAAGTATTTTCATTATTAGTATTCCCTTCGGTTACATATTCGCAAGATTTCTTTCCATCTCACGCATAAGTCTGTTATTAAGTTCAACCGCCGCATTGTAACCCATTCTCTTTTGTCTGTTGTTCATTGCGGCAACCTCAATTATTATCGCAAGATTTCGACCCGGGCGGACAGGTACCGTAAGGCTCGGCACATTGATTCCCATTATATTTGTATATTCATCCACCATACCGAGTCTGTCATACTGCTTGCCCTCAACCCAGTGCTCAAGATGGATTACCATATCAATACTCTCTGTATCCTTAACTGCACCGATACCGAAAATTTCCTTAACATCTATAATTCCTATGCCGCGAAGCTCAACAAAATGCCTTATAATCTCAGGTGCACTACCGACAAGCGTTTTTGACGATACTCTCTTAATTTCAACCGCATCGTCCGCAACAAGTCTGTGCCCTCTTTTTAAAAGCTCGATTGCATTCTCGCTCTTACCTACTCCCGACTCACCGAGTATCAGTATTCCTTCACCGTAAACCTCAACGAGAACGCCGTGTCTTGTTCTTCTCGGAGCAATCTGTACATTAAGATAGCTGATTAACGCACTCATAAAATCGGAGGTTGATTCCTCTGTTCTTACAAGAGTTACATCATATTCCTTTGCAAGTGCAGTCATCTCTGGCTGTATCTGCATACCTCTTGTTATGATAAGGCAGGGGATTCCGGTTCTGAAAAGTCCTGTCAAAAGCTCTCTTCTTTTAGCCTGCGGAAAGCCCTCAAGGTATGATATCTCTACCTTACCCATAACCTGAATACGGTTTGGGTCAAAATAATCAAAGTATCCCATAATCTGCAAAGCGGGACGGTTGACATCGGTTGTTGATATAACAACCTCATCAATATTTGTCGCATCATAAATTCTTTCACATGAAAATTCTTCTATTACTTTGTTTAATGGTATTGTAAAGCCGCCGTCACTCATAGTCATTAGTTCCTTTCAAAAATACAATTTCAACCAAGGTCTTAAAAATCGCTATTATAACATTATATATTATACAATAAATTTTACCGTTTTTAAATAGAAATTTGAAAATTTTTTAAAAATTTCAATCTTTTTTATTTTTTTTATCAAAAACTATTGCAATTTGGTTTTAGTTATGGTAGAATAGATGTGTTTTGAAGACTTGTTAATGTATTGGAGGTGCTTTTAAGATGGCAAAGTGTGAAATTTGCGGCAAGGGCGTGACCTTCGGAATCAAGGTGAGCCACTCTCACAGACGTTCCAACAGAACATGGAAGCCGAATATCCGCAAGGTAAGGGCAGTTGTTAACGGAACTCCGAAGTCAATTTGTGTATGTACCCGTTGTCTCAGATCAGGCAAGGTAACCCGTGCGGTTTGATTAAGCAATGAAACAGGACTGCTGCAACAGCGGCAGTTTTTTTCATGCTTTTTTTTATTCTTCGTTATTTCTTCTTTTTTAATCTCAACTTTTTCTTCATATATAAATATATCCATATAATAACTTCCGTAAAAATGATTTTAATTATTGACTTGCCGGTGTTTTTGTGATATATTATCATTATGTGTAATTTAAAATGAGTAAATATAATAAGGAACAATATACCCCGGAATAATTGGGGGTATTCCTTTGAAGCGAGGATGTAGTATGAATATAGCACTAAAGCGTGAAATACCTTTTTCACCACCGGATATTACGGAAAAAGAAATTGAACGTGTTGCAGATGCATTGCGTAGCGGGTGGATAACAACCGGACCCGAAACCAAGCTTTTTGAAAAGAAAATTGCACAATATTGTGGTAACACCTCCGGAAAAGCAGTGTGTCTTAATTCCGCAACTGCATGTATGGAGTTAGTATTACATTTGCTTGGAGTAGGTGAAGGTGATGAGGTTATAACCTCCGCATATACATATACAGCTTCGGCAAGTGTAATAAGACACGTCGGAGCAAAAATTGTATTGGTCGATACGGCAAAAGATAGCTATGAGATGGACTATGATAAGTTGTCAGATGCTATTACTGAGCGAACAAAAGTAATTATACCTATTGATATTGCCGGCGTGATGTGTGATTATAATCGGCTTTTTGAAATTGTCGAATCGAAAAAAAGTATGTTCAAAGCTGAAACGGAGCTTCAAAAGGCTTTTGGAAGAATTGTGGTGCTTGCAGATTCTGCACACGGTTTCGGTGCAAGTTATAAGGGTAAAAAAAGCGGAGCTGTAGCGGATTTTACAAGCTTTTCGTTCCATGCTGTAAAAAATCTTACCACTGCAGAGGGCGGTGCACTTGTTTGGAACACGATAGAAGGTGTTTCCGATGAGGATATATACAAGGAATTTATGTTGCTGTCCCTGCACGGTCAGTCAAAGGATGCATTGGCAAAAACAAAGCTAGGAGCATGGGAATATGATATTGTATCAACATCGTATAAGTGTAATATGACCGATGTTATGGCGGCGATAGGGCTTGTGCAGCTTGAAAGATATGAGGAAATGCTTGCAAAACGCAAGACTTATATTAATATGTATGATAATGCACTCGAAGCTATAGGCATAGACACACTGAAACATTATACAGATGATATTAAGTCAAGCGGACATCTGTATCTTGCAAGACTTGTCGGAAAAAATCTTGCATACAGAAATGAGTTTATTATTAAAATGGCTGAGCACGGAGTTGCGTGTAACGTTCATTTCAAACCTCTTCCGATGCATACGGCATACAAAAAGCTCGGTTTTGATATAAAGGACTTCCCCAACGCTTATGCACAGTTTGAAAACGAGGTTTCTTTGCCGCTTAATACAAAGATGACGGCAGAGGATGTAGATTATGTGATAAATGTTTGTAAAGGAATATATAAAAGATGAGTGAAATCAGTTTTAAAAGAGTCTCATCAAAGGATGGGGAAGATATTTGCAGAATATACAATATACTTAAAGACTGCGGAGAAAATATGTATGTCCATCATGGTCTGACTCATTGGTTAACACCATATGCCGAAGATGCGATTCTGCGTGATGTGGCAGAAAAAGATGTGTATATTGCATATATGGATGGTACAGCGGTTGGAACATTTATGATGAGCAAGAATAGAACGTCATATTTTACAGATGATATTCCGGCTATCTACATATCAAAGGTTGCAATCTTACCGAGAGAAGAAGGCAAAGGTATTGGCGGTAAATGTATGAAGTTTATTGAAGAGCAGGCACTGTCAGAAGATATATATTGTATAAGACTGGATGTATATACTAAAAGTGAGAGAGCGATAAATTTTTATTGTAGTAAGGGATTTTCTGTAGTTGATGAAAAACCAACGAGGAAATTTAGTGTATATTGTATGGAGAAGAGGCTTTAAGATGAAAAAAATATTGGTGCTTGGTGCCGGATTTCTACAGCAGTTCATAATAAAAAGGGCACATGAGATTGGATATTATGTTCTTGCGGTTGATGGAAATGAAGAAGCTGTCGGATTTCAATATGCGGATGAATATCAATGTATCAGTATTACTGACAGTGAAGCTTGTCTTGAATATGCGAAAATAAATAATGTAAATGGTGTTATAACTGCTGCTACGGAGTATGGGGTTATTTCTTGTGCATACATTACTGAAAAATTAAAGCTTCCGGGAAATAAGATTAATGTGGCAAAGTTATTGAAGGACAAGTATTCGGTTAGGAAATGTCTCATTGAAAATGCAATTGACGACATTAAGCAATGTATTGAGATTGATGCTCATACAAATACAGAAAAGATTGATATAACATTTCCGGTAATGGTAAAACCGTGTGAAGGCTCAGGTAGCAGAGGGATATCGAGAGTTAATTCAGAAGCTGAATTGAAACAGGCATGTCAAAATGCAATTGCAGCGTCAGGCTCCGGGACTGCGGTGATAGAAGATTTTATTGACGGCACGGAGTATGGAATTGAGTCTTTTGTATATGATGGCAATGTTGCCGTACTTGCGGTGGTGCGAAAGCATATGACAGACGCACCTTTTTATGCTGAACTCGGACACAGCATTCCGAACGATCTTCCGATAGAAGTAGAGAATAGGGCTAAGAAGATTGCAGAAAAAGCAATTAAAGCGCTTGGAATCGAAATTGGAGGAGTCAATATGGACGTTCTGATTGATAAAAATAATAACATTTGTATAGTAGATATCGGTATGCGGATGGGTGGCAATCTTATAGGCTCGCACTTGATTCCTGTCGGAACCGGAATTGACTATATGGGGAATATAATCAGGGCTGCTTTGGGGGATGCACCAGTATGGGAAAGGGCGCAAGTCCAGTGTATTGCTACTAAGCTTTTGGCACTTACTCCGGGTGTTGTAAGGAGTCTACCCAATATGAAAGAAATCTCGGATAAATATAATGTTGATATCCTGCATCATATTAATATCGGAGATGAAATATCTCCTTATAGAAATAATCTTGACGGTTGCGGATATGTGGTGGCAGTCGGTGATGATGTAGCAAATGTTCTGGAAAATGCGGAAAAAGCAAGGGATGAACTTGATAAAGCGATCGGGCGGAGGTAAGTGATGTATAATAATGTTATAAAAAGAATTATGGATTTGGCCATAGCCATAATCGCATTTCCGTTTTGGTGTATTCTGCTGATTCCGATAAGTATAGCGATAAAGCTTGAAGATAGAGGACCGGTTTTTTACAAAGCGAAAAGAATCGGAAAAGATGGTAAATTGCTTTTAATGTACAAATTCAGATCAATGAAGGTTGATGCACCCAATATACTGAATTCAGACGGAAGTACATACAACGCCGCAGATGACCCAAGAGTGACAAAAGTCGGTAAGCTGCTCAGAGAAACAAGTCTTGACGAAACAGCACAGCTTATAAATCTGTTAAAGGGTGATATGAGTCTGATAGGACCGAGGGCGAGTGGTTGGGAAGCTCTTGAAACATATCAGGAAGATGAAGTGGATAAGATGAAAGTCAGACCCGGAATAACGGGCCACACGCAGGCATATTATCGAAATGGGTTATCTGTGAGAGAAAAGAGACTAAATGATGCATGGTATGCGAATAATGTATCGTTTTGGCTTGATGTTAAAATATTTTTTAAGACAATTCAGACGGTCCTGCTGAGGAAAGGACTATATACCAATGCAGAAACCGCAGTTGATAAGAAAGATGTGATATTTAAGTGAAGTTGTTGTTTATTTCAAATATATCCGGAAAACACGAAAACAATTTTTCCTTAAGCAGTGCTCATGCGGCTCAATCTAACGGTTTTGAATTTTACAGGGCAGCAAATCTTGATAATAAGCCGCAGGAAGTTCGTAAGGAAGAGGAACAGAAATACAATATTAAATTACGACATTTGGATATAAAAAGGAATCCGTTCCATCCCGGAAATATTAAAGCTTTTATACAAACAATGAAGCTAATAAAAAAAGAAAATTTTGATGCAATTCATTGTAATACTCCAATAGGCGGAATTCTGGGCAGAATGTGCGGAAAAATATCGGGAGTTCCAAAGATAATCTATACCGCACACGGATTTCATTTTTATAAGGGAGCACCGCTGTTTAACAGGACGGTGCTGAAATGGATAGAGCAACTTATGGCACATTGGACAGATGCCATAATAACTATGAATGATGAAGATTATAAAGCGGCATTAAAATTCAAGCTTCGCAATAAAGGTAAGGTATACAAGATACATGGAGTTGGAATAGACACAAAGCAATATCAAGACATCTCAGTTAATAACCGCGAATTAAGACTTTCCTTGGGGTTAAGTGAGGATGACATTATATGCATCTCTATGGGAGACCTGGTAAAAAATAAGAATTATGTCACCGCAATAAGGGCTGTTGCACAATGCAAAAATGAAAAATTGCACTATATCATATGTGGAAAAGGTCCTGAAAAAGAAAATCTGCATAAGCTTATAAAAGAGCATGGCGCAGAAAAACGGATACATCTTTTGGGCTTCCGTTCGGATATAAAAGAATTGCTCAAAATTTCGGATATATTTTTATTTACCACACTTAGAGAAGGTTTATCTCGGTCTATGATGGAAGCGATGGCGAGCGGATTACCGTGCATAGCAAGCAAAATCAGAGGAAATATCGATTTGATTGAAGATGGTAAGGGCGGTTTTTTGGTTGAGCCTAATAACGCCAATGGTTTTACTGAAGCGTTGATAAAATTGACAGAAAATAACGCATTATGCAAGAAAATGAGCAGTGTTAATTTAGAGAACATAAAAGAATTTGATGTGGAAAATGTAAAGAAAGAAATGTTTGAAATTTATAAAGATGTATTATGTTGAGGTCATATAGATGATGAAAAATTCAAGAGTTGTTTTAATACGTTCCAATCCTGTTAATCCATATCCGCGTTTGGAAAAAACTGCAAATGCACTGCAAAGAGCAGGATATTCCATAAAGATTTTGGCATGGGACAGAAATGAGGAATATAAAGAGCGGGAAGAGATAATAAAGCTTCCTGATGGAGAGGCTCAGATTGTAAGAATAGGAATAAAAGGCGAATTTTCTGCCGGATTCAGGAAAAATTTCTTTCCCTTATTGAAGTTTCAAATATTTATATATAAATGGCTGCATAAGCATAGGGATGAATATGATATAATTCACGCTTATGATTTTGATACAGGCTTTATCGCAAATGTTTGTGCAAAGCAGTTAAATAAATTACTTATATATGATATACCGGATTATTATGTTGATTCTCACGGATTAAAGGGCAGTACTGTCGGAAGGGTTATTAAGAGCTGCGAAAATAGAGTAATTAACAGTGCCGATGCAGTAATAATTTGTACTGAAAAAAGAAAAGAACAGATTGCCGGTACTAATCCCAAGCGTTTAGCGGTACTGCATAATACCCCGTATGACAAGCAATATAAGGAAATTAATGATAATTTATTTTGTTTTGATGAAAATAAATTAAAGCTTGCGTATATAGGTGTATTCGGGAAATCAAGATTTCTGGACAAAATTGCGGAGACTGTAATTAAAAGAGAAGACTGCGAATTTCACATAGGCGGTTTTGGCGGAAATATGGAGTCTTACTTTGAAGAACTCAGCAAAAAGTATAGTAATATTAAGTATTACGGAAAAATTTCCTATGATAAAACTCTTTATATTGAGAAAAACTGCGATGTGATGTGTGCAATATACGATCCTACGGTTCCGAATCATTATTATGCAGCTCCTAATAAGTTTTATGAGGCACTGATGCTCGGAAAGCCACTTATTATGGCGAAGAATACCGGCGTTGATGAAATTGTACAACAGGCAAATATCGGAGCGGTTATTGATTATGATGTTGAGTCATTAAATAATGCAATAGAGCACTTGATGTCACGCAAAAAAGAGTGGAAAGAAATGAGCGAAAGAGCACGGAAGCTTTATGATGAAAAGTTTTCATGGAGTGTTATGGAAAAAAAATTACTTGATGTATATACAGAAGTAAAAACAATTAGTAAAGGAGCGGGAAAATAAATGGTTAATGTAATAGGCTTGGGATATATCGGACTTCCGACTGCGCTTATGATGGCATCCCACGGAGTAGAGGTTATCGGAACCGATTATAACAAAGATTTGGTTAATACATTGAATTCAGGCAAAACAACCTTCAAAGAAGATGGGCTTGATGAGCTTTTTGAAAAAGCCGTAGAATCAGGTATAAAATTTACCACCGAATATCAGGTTACGGATATGTACATCATATCTGTGCCTACTCCTTATGACAGCTTCAGTAAAAAGGTTGATGCGTGTTATGTTGAAAGTGCCGTTAAGAGTGTTATGGAAATTTGCCCTAAAGGCGCTACGCTGGTTATTGAATCAACCATCCCTCCCGGAACAATAGATAGGTATGTACGCCCGATTATCGAGCAGAATGGTCTTGTTATAGGTGAAGATATTAATTTGGTACATGCTCCCGAGCGTATTATTCCCGGTAATATGGTGTATGAATTACTGCATAATAACCGTACTATTGGGGCTGATGATTACGAGATAGGACAAAAGGTTAAGGAATTGTATGCCTCCTTCTGTAAAGGTGAGATTGAAATTACAGATATTCGTACTGCCGAAATGACAAAGGTTGTTGAAAACACCTTTAGAGATATAAACATAGCATATGCAAATGAATTGGCAAAAATCTGCCGTAGTGATAATATGGATGTATATGAAATTATACGAATAGCAAACAAGCATCCAAGAGTGAACATTCTCTCGCCCGGTCCCGGTGTCGGTGGTCACTGCATTTCTGTTGACCCATGGTTCCTTGTTGGTGACTATCCCGGACTTGCAAATATAATACTCGCAGCACGTAAAATCAATGATTCTATGCCTGATTTTGTCCTTGAAAGAATTCATGATATTATGAAAGAACATGGTATGACAGATGTAGGTCGTGTCGGCTTGTACGGACTTACCTACAAGGAAAATGTTGATGATATGAGAGAATCACCCACTCTTCAGATGCTGGAGTCTATGGAAAAGCATCTTTGCGGACATCTTGTCAAGGTTTATGATCCGTTCATAGAAAAGGATGTAGTGCCGAATCAGATGCACGATCTTGATGCATTTTTGAATGCAGTTGATTTAGTTGTAGTGCTTGTTGCCCACGATGAAATCAAAAACAATATGGACAAGCTGAAGGATAAGATTGTTCTTGATACAAGAAATATATGTAAGCTTGAAAATACATATAAGCTTTAAAAAAGGATTGTGAAAAGTGATAAGAGTACTTCACTATGTAGGCAAAATGAACAGAGGCGGTATGGAAACATTTATTATGAATCTGTACCGCTGTGTTGATAAAGAAAAAATACAGTTTGATTTTGCAGTTCACGGAAATAAGAACGGAGACTTCGAAGATGAGATATTATCAATGGGTGGGAAATTCTATAATTTCCCTCATATGAGAAAAAATCCTCTTGCATATAAAAAGGCCTGGAAAACATTTTGGCAGAAGCATAAGAATGATTACACTGCTTTTCATTTTCACACAAACTCCCTTGCCAATATAATAGCGATATCAGAAGCTGCAAAGGTGGGTGTTCCGAAAAGAATCATCCATGCACACAGCTCTTTCGCAAATAAAGGGCGACTTCAGCGGTTGAATGATTATCTGCACAAACTGCATCAAAAAAAGATTGATAAATACGCCAACGTTCTTTTTTCCTGTTCCGATAAGGCTGCCAATTGGTTATTTGGTGGCATGGAATGTAACGGAATTGAAGTTAAACTGATAAAGAATGCAATTGATGTGCAAAAATACCATATGGATGAGGCTGTAAGGGAAAAGACAAGAAAAGAACTTGGTTTTGAAGCAAGCCATAAGGTAATCGGTCATATAGGTACATTCCTTCCGGTGAAAAATCATGAATTTTTAATCGAACTGATTGAGCGTGCATATAAGCTTGATAATTCTGTGCGTGCTGTATTAATTGGTAACGGCTGTTTGTTTGACGAAATGAAAGAAAAAGTGAAAAATAAGTCATTGGAGAACATTATCATATTTACCGGTGTAAGAGCCGACATAGAAAAGCTTCTTATGGCGATGGATTTGTTTGTTATGCCCTCAAAATATGAGGGGTTACCTGTTTCGTTGGTTGAAGCTCAGGCAAACGGCGTGCCTCTGCTTGTTTCGGATACAATCACAAAAGATGTTGAATTCAATCCTAATATGGTATATTATGACTTGAGTGCAGGTTATGAATGTTGGGCTACGCAGGCACTGAATATGCTTAACACTCTTCCCCGCTATGGATTTCAGGACAAAGTGAAGGCTGCCGGTTTTGATATAGACGAAACAGCGAGAATATATTTGGATATAATAGGTGATTAAATTGTTTCTAAGAAGTATAACTAATAATAACACAAATAAAATACGCCCGAGATTAGTTTGGATATGTATTATATCTGTTGTAGGAATGTATCTTGGTATAACAAATCATACGCTTGTGACGTTTGTACTGTTGCTGAATGTAATGAGTTTGGTTATTTTTAATACACATGAGATTTTTTGCGAACTGATGTTTCTGTTGCCATTTACGGCTATTTATAAATTAAATCCGGCATCTACGTCATTTTTTACTTATTTGAGTTTGATTACTGTTGTTAGATTTTTTTTAACGGGATATAAAATCCCAAGAAATATTTTGATAGCAGTTCTTTTATTTACAGTAGTAACCTTTGATGGAATTGGGAATGCGTTAAATGATTTTATAAAGATTATCAGTAACATACTTATTTTTTCGGCTTTTGTAAAAACAGTGCGAAGGGATATGTTTCCAAATATTATTTTATCTTTAACAGCCGGTGAGGTCGTCTCATCCCTTATAGGTTTGAGAAAAACAACATGGCCGGCTTTGGCTGCATTTTACACTACACTAAAAGAAGAACATATAGGCACTGAAAAGATAGCCAGATTTACAGGGTTATATTTAGACCCGAATTATTATTCGATTCTTATAATATGTTGCCTTTTTGGATTGTTGCTTTTTATGTATAAAAAAGAAATAAGATTTCAAGTTGGATTTCCTTTGTTTATTGCATTGCTTATATTTGGATGTTTGACTTATAGTCGATTATTTTATATTTCTCTTGTAATGATTATTTTTATTGTTATACTATTCAGGCTGCGAAACGGGTCGATTTTAAGTACAGTTATTTTATTTTTCTTGTTTGGAAGTATCTTTTTGTTTTATGCGACTGAATTTGGAATTATCGAAAATATTACATTCAGATTTAAAGCGGATGATATAACCAATAACCGAATAAATATATGGAAAAATTATTTGGAGTTAATCGCAAAAAGTGATAAGATATTATTCTTCGGTTCCGGATTAGGCAGTGAAGATTTGAATGCATCAGGCTCACATAATTTTTATATAGAAACAATATATTATATTGGCTTATTAGGTGGTGCTATATATTACTATATATATTACAGTATATTGAAAAAAAGAGTATTTCCTATATTTAAAAGAGGTATTTTGAATTGGGCAACGACTGGAGTAGTATTAATAATGTTTTCAACTCTTGGTATGTTGTTTCAGTTTGATTTTGCGTATATTTTTATGATCGATTGGATCTTTTTAAATACAAATATTAGACGTGAATGATTTTAATTAGAGGAGTATGTAAACAATGAAAATAACGGAAGCATTAAAATACTTACGAAGACAAAAGAACATAAGAGAATTTAATAAAAACTGCGTACATGGAAAACATCTTACGGTAAGACATACATCAAAATGCATTTCAGACAATCCAAGGAATATATGTATTGGAAATAATTGTGAAATAAAGGGAACATTAAGGTCTTATCACGAAGGCAAAATAACCATTGGGAACAATTGTTATATTAACTTTTCCACATATATAGGAGCTATGGATTCTATAACAATTGGTGATGATGTTATCATAGCAACCGATGTACGTATCTTTGATAACAACCATCATCCGACAGAACCGGAAATGAGAAGAAAAATGAGCCATTCGGATCCTTGCGGAGAATTATGGGAATGGAAGTATGCAGAGCATAAGCCGGTCATTATTGAAGATAATGTATGGATTGGAGAATTCTCAGCTATATTAAAGGGTGTGACGATTGGTAAGGGTGCTATTGTAGCCAGCCATAGTGTTGTTACAAAGGACGTGCCGGCGTATACTATTGTTGCCGGTAATCCGGCAAGAGTTGTAAAGAAATTAAATGAGGAAAGTGTGCAATGAAAAGAATTAAACATGGTGCTGCAACAGATTCCATTGTTTTGATATTTGTACGTGTTGTTACGGCGGCAATTTCAATTATAATCTACAAAATGCTGACAACACATTTTTCTTTGGAAGAATATGGAGTGTATTCGTCTGCAATGCTGATTGTCACTACTGTAACATCTTTTTCTGTTTTAGGACTTACCGATGCAATTAATTATTTTTATAATAAGGAAAAGGATAGCGGCAAAGGTGAGGTGTATGTACAGACCATATTTGCGTTACAGATTTTTATAGGAATTATATCTGCAGTATTAATTATAGTATGCAAAAAACAGATAATTAATTATTTTGGTACAGAAGATATTGGGACTTTGTTGCCGTATATAGCATTGTTACCAATGCTGACAAACCTCTTAAGTTTGTTACAGGTATTATTTATTTCGTGTAAGAAGGCAAAGATAATTGCGATTAGAAATTTTATACTGTCCATTCTAAAGATATTATTTGTAGGAATATCTTGTTATGTTTTCAAAAACATTACAGCAGTAGTTATAACTACCCTTGTAATGGATATATTATCGATTTTATATATGTTGTTGTATTGTAAAAAAAATATTTTTTCTATTGGAGTACATATGGCTGATTTTCGGCTGACTAAGGAGATTTGTATGTATGGCATTCCTATGGCGGCATATATAATAACAAATTCTTTGAGTAGAAATATTGATAAATTAATAGTAGGTAATCTGGGGGGCATAGAAGAGCTGGCAATATATACGGTTGCAGCCAAAGAATTGCCTTTTGATATACTTACTTCGGCGTTTATTACTGTGCTTATTCCGTATATCACAAGGTTTATTGCAATCAAGGATTATGAAGGAGCCGGTCATGCTTTTTCTAAATATATTCAGATTACATATACAATTATATGGATTGTTGCATTTGGTGCAATTGCGTGTTCTAAAGAGCTGATGTTGCTTTTATACGATGAGAAATATTTACCGGGATTAAATATTTTTATTATATATATAGTTGTAGATATGATAAAATTTGCAAATGTGTCGTTAGTGTTCAGTGCAAGCGCAAAAACAAAAGAGTTGTTGTGTTATTCCGGTTCGGCTTTAGTGCTCAACTACGTGTTTAATGTTATATTATATAATATAATGGGCATGCAAGGTTCTGCTATTTCTAATTTAATAGTAACGACACTCCTTTCTATGGTTATGCTTTTTAGAAGCAGCATTCTTCTTAAGAGTGATGTGGCACAGATACTTAACATTAAGAAAGCTATAGTTATATTAGCGGAGTGTGTAGTATTTACAGCAGTAGCATATGTCATAAATCAGAAATTTATTCCATGGGAAAATACAATTCTACGTTTTGGTATTACCTATGCAATTTATTTTCTGCCGATGCTTTTCTTGAACTACAAGAATATATTGGGTTTGCTGAAAGATATTAATAACATTAAATTGTGTTAAGGAAATATTAGGTTAAGAGGGGGTGTGCGTTACATGAAAAAAGTTATAGGGTACATACTTTATAATCTTATATGCAAGCATCTGCCCACATCGTACTGCCGCGTGGGCGGAGAAGGGTGGAAAAAGTGCAGGGCGTTTTGCGGCATGCTTATGTTGACTTCGTGCGGAAAAAATGTAAATATTGAAAAAGGTGCTGTTTTTTCAATGAAGTGTACTATAGGTAACAATTCCGGAATAGGACGTAATGCACTTTTAACCGGAGAAACACATATCGGCAATGACGTTATGATGGGGCCTGATTGTATTGTTTATGTACAGAACCATGAGTTTTCGCGCACCGATATTCCTATGTGCCAACAGGGAAAGAGTGTGTGCAAACCGGTGTGGATTGGTAATGATGTATGGATTGGCGCAAGAGTTATAATTTTACCGGGAACTAAGATTGGAAACGGCGTTATTATTGGTGCAGGTGCAGTGGTAACAGGCAGTGTGCCGGATTATGCTGTCATTGGAGGAGTTCCGGCGAAAGTAATTAAATTCAGAAAATGAGGATGTAATTAATGGATGTGAACATATATAAAAAATATCTGATAGACATTTTAAAAAGTAGTATTCTGAATATAACATTTGAATTAAACACAGAGGATCTTAACCTTCATGAATTGAGGGAATTTGCGAAATTTCATGAAATTGATGCTTTTCTCTATCCGGCATTAAAGGATATCGAACGGTTTAATCAAGATGCTGCATTTAAGGATATAGTTAATGACTTTAATGTTCTTGCAGTAAAATATGCCAATCAGGAATATTATATAGAACAAATAAATACGGCGTTAAATAAGGAAAACATTAAACATATGTTTTTGAAAGGTAGTGTACTTCGTAGCCTTTACCCGTCGCCTGAACTGAGACAATCAGCTGACGTGGATATTTATTTTGACGTAACATATGCAAACCGAGTAAAAGAAATTTTATGCGGTATGGGATTTGTGAATAATAAATTCGGCAGTGATCAGGATGTATATCTTATGCCGCCGTATGTATGTGTAGAAATGCACCGTACACTTTTACCACCAAGGTCAAAGCAATCAGAAATGGGATATGCCATAGCCGAACGCCTGATTCATAAAAATGAATCGGAATATGTAATGTCGGACGAGGATTTCTATATTTTTCACATTATTCACACAGCAAAGCATATGAGCGAAGGCGGAATAGGAATCAGAGCATTTTTTGACTTATGGATTTATTTAAGGAAATATGAGAATACACTTGATTGGAATTATATAGAAAAAGAACTTATAAATGCAAGTTTATCAGATTTCGAAAAGCATATAAAATGTCTTTCTTTATATTGGTTTGAGAATGGAGAAAAGGATAAATATACGGACGAAATAGAAAATTATGTTATATATAGTGGATGGAATGGTACATATACGCAAAAAACAGCGTTAATGTCAGAAGAATATGTGAAAGATAAGAAAATAGTATATTATTTTAAATATCTTTTTAAGTCTATAGACGAGTTAAAATTAGCTTATCCATATTTAAAGAAATATCCAATTCTATATCCTATTGCTTTTATGGATAGAATATACAAAGCAATTTTTGTTCGTAAAAAAGCGATAAAAAAGTTTTTACACAGATATGATAATATTGAAACTGACGAAATTGATTCTTTAAAAGATTTTGTGAAAAGAATAGGATTATAATATAAAGCACAAAGACATGACAGGTAATTTTTATACACGAGATTTATATTTCAGAGACTAAACCAGACAAGTTTATAACGCTTACAAAACAAAATTGAAAATTTTTTAAAAAATTTTTCAATTTTGTTTTGCTTTTTGTACAATTATATGGTATGATATAGTAGAGATTATGTAAGCACGGTGGCAGAGCTTTTGAAAATATTCTGCCAAAGTGCATTTCACTATGATTTATACTTATAACTTTACTTATATATGCGGCTTTAGCCGCAGGCTGAGGGGTGTGGCTATAATTGGAAAAATTAATTATTAAGGGTGGTAACCGCCTCGTAGGAGAGGTGGAAATAAGCGGTGCAAAAAATGCCGCAGTTGCAATTATCCCGGCGTGCCTTCTAATAAACGGTCTGTGCAGACTTGAGAATCTTCCCGATATAAAGGACGTTAAGCTTTATCTCGACATATTATCAACACTCGGAGCAACAGTTACGGTTATTAACAAAAACACTGTTGATATCGACTGCAGTAATGTTGATTCCTCAAAACCTGACGAAACACTTACCAAAAAGATGCGCGGTTCTACATATCTTATAGGTGCACTTTTGGGCAGATGCAGAAAATGTATTATTCCTCCACCCGGAGGCTGTGATTTTGGCACACGACCGATTGACCAGCATATAAAAGGCTTTGAAGCACTCGGCGCTACCGTCAAAGTTGCATACGGTATGATTGAAGCTGAAGCAGATGAGATGAAGGGTGCAAATGTTTACTTTGACGTCATTTCGGTCGGTGCAACAATTAACGTAATGCTCGGAGCAGTTCTTGCAAAGGGCACTACAATAATAGAAAATGCCGCAAAAGAGCCTCATATAGTTGACCTTGCAAACTTTTTAAATGCTATGGGTGCAAAGGTCAGGGGTGCAGGAACTGATACTATTAAAATAACAGGAGTTTCCTCTCTTCATGGCGGATGCTATTCCATTATCCCCGACCAGATTGAAGCAGGAACATTTATGATAGCCGCCGCCGCAACAAAAGGCGATGTAACAATTAAAAATGTAATACCCCGTCACCTTGAGCCGATAACGGCAAAGCTTACAGAATCGGGCGCTGTTGTTGAAGAATTTGATGACAGCGTAAGGGTTTATGTTCCCGAAGGGACAGTTTTCAAGCGTATAAACTTTATCGCACTACCCTATCCCGGATATCCTACCGATATGCAGCCCCAGCTCGTGACTTTCCTTACAACCGTAGAAGGGACAAGCTCTGCAAGAGAAGGTGTGTGGGATGACCGTTTCCGCTATGTCGGAGAGCTTAAAAATATGGGCGCCGATATAAGAGTTGAAGGCAAGCTTGCCATGATAACCGGCGTTAGTCATCTTATGGGTGCACAGGTTCGTGCAACAGATTTGAGAGCCGGTGCCGCAATGATAATTGCAGGCCTTATAGCAGACGGCACAACAGTTATAAGCGACATATACCACATTGACCGAGGCTATGAAAATTTCGAGGAAAAGTTTATCGCACTCGGCGGCGACATTCATCGTGTAACGGTTGTTGAAGAAGATTAATAAGATTTTAACGTGCTGTAAAAACACGGCGTAATGCTGAGAATTTTACAGCCTATATATTTGTAAGAAAGGCGGTGCAAGCAAAGAAATGCTGTGTTCACTAATCAGCGGTTCCTCAGGAAACGCATCATTGATATCATATAAAAACACAAAAATACTCGTCGATTGCGGTATGTCCTGCAAACGGCTTGAAGCACAGCTTGCACGGCTTGATATGTGCCCAAAGGACTTGTCTGCGATTATGGTTACTCACGAGCATATTGACCACATATGCGGCGTTGGTGTCGTGTCAAGAAAATATAATATACCGATTTATGCAACAGAGCAGACGCACAACGCTATGAATATCGGCAATATCTGCGATGAGAACATATGCATTATCGAACCGGACAGAATCTTTACTATCGGCGATGTGTTGGTAAATGCGTTCGCAATCCCGCACGATGCGGCGGCTCCCGTCGGCTATCGCTTTTTATGCGGTGAGAAAAAATACTCAGTTGCAACCGATATCGGGCTTATGACAGATGTTATATTCGACAGTCTTTCAGGCAGTGAGAGCATCATTCTCGAAGCAAATCACGATATCCAAATGCTTAAAAACGGAAGCTATCCCGAGCGTTTGAAAGAGCGAATACTTGCAGACAGCGGACATATGTCAAACGAGGTTTGTGCAAAAACTGCACTTGCTCTGACAAAAAGAGGCACAAAAAGAATTATGCTCGCACACCTGTCGGAGGAGAATAACACTCCGACACTTGCATATGATACGGTCAAATCACAGCTTGAAGGCATTGACGGTGTTGAGCTTGTGGTTGCAGACAGATACGAGGTGACTTTATTTGATAAGCATAAACATTATCTGCGTGGGTAAGCTTAAGGAAAAATTCTTTAAGGATGCAGTTTCGGAGTATTCCAAAAGGCTCTCACGCTTTGCAAATCTTACAATAACCGAAATCCCTGACGAGAAGATTCCCGACAACGCATCTGAGAGTATTTGCAAACAAATTCTCGAAAAGGAAGGCACAAAAATTCTTGCCGCCGCAAAAGATTCTCCGATAATTGCAATGTGCGTTGAAGGGCAGCTTGTATCAAGCGAGGATATTGCCGAAAAATTAGAAGACGCATCAATGCATGGCGGTAAGCTTTCTTTTGTTATAGGCGGTTCGTTGGGACTTTGGGACGAAGTAAAAAAACGTGCTATTTTCAAGATGAGCTTCGGACGTGTAACACTCCCCCATCAGCTTATGAGGGTGGTACTGCTTGAACAGATTTTTCGCGGTTTTAAAATAAGTAATAACGAGACATATCATAAATAAGGAGTTTTAAGAGATGAAAACAGGTACAGTATTCAATATACAGAAATTTTCGATAAACGACGGTCCCGGAATCCGTACAACGGTATTTCTGAAGGGTTGTCCTTTGAATTGTCTTTGGTGTCACAATCCTGAATCAAAATCATCAAAACCGCAGATTTTTTTCGATACAAATAAATGCAGCGGCTGCGGCAGATGTGTTGCCGCCTGTAAATCAGGGCTTCACAGCATAGCAGACGGTATGCACAGCTTCAAAAGATATGACTGTATTGCTTGCGGAGCGTGTGCTGATAAATGTGTTAATGACGCACTTGAGCTGTCAGGCTATGTAAAAAGCGTTGATGAGGTAATAAAGGAAGTATTAAAGGATAAAATTTTCTATGAAAACTCAAACGGCGGCATGACGGTATCGGGCGGTGAGCCGATGCATCAGTTTGAATTTACATATGAGCTTTTAAAAGCCGCGAAAAATGAAGGTTTGCATATATGTATGGAAACCTGCGGCTTTGCAAAGGAAGAAAATTATAAAAAAATTGCAGAATTTGTGGATATCTTCCTTTTCGATTATAAGCTTACCTCTCCCGAGCTACACAAAAAATATACCGGGGTATCAAATGAGCTTATTTTAAGTAATCTTAAAATGCTTGATGAACTCGGCTGTAAAATTATCCTAAGATGTCCGATTATACCGACGGTAAACGATACCGAGGAACATTTTTGCGGCATAGCCGAAACTGCAAACTCACTCAAAAATATCCTCGAAATCAACATCGAACCGTATCATCCGCTCGGAAACGGAAAAAACGAAATGCTCGGAATAGATTATGAGCTTAAAGAACTGACCTTCCCATCAGACGATACTGTTGCCGAATGGAAAAAAATAATATCGGAGAAAACCTCCGTTACAGTAAAAAAAGCGTGAATCATCACGCTTTCAGCGTGTCGATAAACCTATCGACACGCTGGCAGATATCGAAAAAGGAAGTTATATTTTGTCAATTTGAATTCGTCGGCGTACGATGGTACGGTAGAGTTCAAATTGGCAAAAAGCAAGAAACCACAAGGAAAATTCG
>JAZRMB010000018.1:0-52806 GCA_045647245.1 Clostridia bacterium | reverse complement strand
GATTTGTCATAGGGCGTGCGTCAGCACGTTCATTTTTACCCTTGACTAATCGCAGACGAGCATTTACAAGCTTTCGGGCGAAAATCTGCGATATTTTGTGAAATTGTTATGCCATTCTTTCATTTTAACTTTACACTACCTTTTTATTATTATAAATTTGTCCTTCTATAAGTTAATAACGGTTAAAAAATATAAAATCTAATCACTTGGCGAAAAATGTAACACAATTGTAATATTACATATGGAATAGGTCGTTAATTCTCTTTGCGTAATGCTCTTGGCTCATAATGACCATTACTTCGTATCCGTTTTTTATAACGCTTATTGGTGCATCTGTTTTTGAACATCTAAGAGAAACTTCGCTTGTGAGTTTAAGTGTTTTAATAGGGAACGAGTATGGGACACCAATATATTCTTTTGAGTAATCAACATTTCCGTTGGAGTCACGATATCTCATATATTCGTTGAAAAAGTCAGAATTCATTATTACAAGTTCGGTATAACCATTTCTTGTAACAAAAATAGGTTCTTTAATCTGTTGACACATATCGCAGATAAATGTTGTGTCTTTTAATGTTGATAGTGGAATAAATTTTGGCATATTCTTTTACCTCCTTAAATTTTATACTGCCTTAATTATGTCCTTTTTGTTTTTATTTTATATAAAAATGCTCACCTATATCCAGTATAAGTGAGCATTCATCTTATTTAATTTTTTCCGCCTCAGCCAGCATGTTTTCTATAAATATTCCATACCCTCTCGTTGGATCATTCACAAAAACATGTGTCACAGCTCCCACAATTCGGCCATTTTGAATTATCGGTGACCCTGACATACCCTGCACAATACCGCCCGTTGCTTCAAGGAGCGTTTTATCGGTTATTTTTATTTTCATACTTTTATTTCCCTTATCGCCGAAGGAGGTAATTCCTGCAATTTCTATTTCATAGCTTTTTACGCCCTCGCCGTTTATATCGCACAGTATCTGCGCACTTCCCGACTTAACCTGATATCGGTGTGCGATTGGCATTGGCGTGCCGTCTGTTTTATCCCTTAATATGCCGTAGAGCCCGACTTCACCGTTAATGTCAACTGTTCCGATTATGTCGTTTCCGATGCTTCCTATGAGTTCGCCTGTTTCTTCAATTGTTCCCGGTCTTATTGCACTGATTTTACAATCGGAAACCGTCCCTCTTAAAAGCGGTATTATATCGGCTGTGTCGCTGTCGCATATGGCGTGTCCGAGTGCACCGTATGCAAGGGTATCGGGGTTTTGAAAACAGAGCGTCCCGATTCCTGCTCCCGAATCCCTTACCCAAAGTCCTATACTGTAGCTGCCGTTTTTTTGTTTTTTGGGAATAATATCTGTGTAAAAAATGTTATTATCCCTCAAAACGGTCAGAACCATAGGTTTTCCGCGCCTGACCGTTTCAGAAAATTGTTCTGTTGAAACAGCTTTTTCGTGGTTGATTTCGGTTATGATATCTCCCGTTTTGATTCCCGCAACCTTTGCGGCGGAGTTATTCTGCGTCTTGACCGCCATAATGCCGTCGGAATATATTCTCACACCTATCGTCTTACCGCTTACAATGACATACTCCTCGGGAACGACATCCACATCTATTGTACGAATGGGCATAGTGCCGAAAAGCTTAAGCTGTACCGTATCGGGGACTTCGTCCGCCGTAATATTTTCCGATGCAAGTGTTACAAACGGGTTGGGGTATGCATTATATTCGGAATTTTCGGCAATGGTAATGGTGGACGGCACACTGAAATACGCACCGAGTACAACCAAAAGCGGCAGAATAACACAAAGTGCCGCAAAAAATCTTTTTTTCATATTTTTAAAACTCACACCTTCCGCAAAAATCATCAAATTTATCTTTGCCATTTTTTCGGTTTTAATTTGCGGAATTTTGAGGAAAAAAGATTTTTTTTGTTATAGACATAGATTACAATTTGTGATATGATATAATATGGATTATTTTTGAGATTTATTATATACAGGAGGACAAAAATGGATTTAACCGGACTTAATGACAGACAAAAAGAAGCGGTTGTAACCACCGACGGGCAGATGCTTGTTTTAGCAGGTGCCGGAAGCGGAAAAACAACCGTTCTGGTAAACCGTCTTGCATATATACTTGAAACAAAAAATGTACGCCCCTCAAACATCCTTGCCATAACCTTTACAAACAAGGCGGCAAAGGAGATGCGTGAGCGAATCGAAGCTAAAATCGGACCAATTGCAAAGGATATGTGGGTTGCAACCTTCCACTCGGCTTGCGTGAGGATTTTAAGAAGCTGTATCGAAAGAGCAGGCTTTGATTCTTCCTTTATAATCTATGACACAGCCGATTCAAAAACCGTTATAAAGGACTGTATGAAGGAGCTTAATCTTGACGATAAGGTATACCCCATCCGTATGCTGCAGGGTGAGATAAGCCGTGCAAAGGATAATCTCCAGGATGCAGAGTCCTACGAGGCGGCGGCTATGGGCGACTACAGAAAAACCGTCGTTGCGGGAGTGTATTCACTTTATCAGAAAAAGCTTAAGAAAAATAACGCCCTCGACTTTGATGATATAGTTTTTCTTACCGTAAGAATACTTTTGGAAAACCCCGACGTGCTTGAAAAATACCGCGAAAAGTTTACCTACATAATGGTTGACGAGTATCAGGACACAAACAATGCGCAGTATATGCTAATCAGCCTTTTAACGGGCGGTGACGGCAATATATGCGTAGTGGGCGACGATGACCAGAGTATTTATAAGTTCAGAGGTGCAAATATTCAGAATATTCTCAATTTTGAAAAAGAGTATCCTGCTGCAAGGGTTATAAAGCTTGAACAGAATTATCGCTCAACCTCGGTTATACTGAACGCCGCAAACACCGTCATTGCAAACAACAAGGGACGAAAGGGCAAGGATTTGTGGACGTCCAAGCAGGGCGGCGATTTAATCAACAGTTACATTGCATACAACGAACACGAAGAGGCTCGCTTCATTGCCGGCGAAATTTCAAGACGTGTAAAGCTCGGAGCAAGCTTTTCGGAATTTGCAATTTTGTATCGTACAAACGCACAGTCGCGTGTGATAGAAGAAATGCTTCTGCAGTTTGGCGTTCCCTATCGTGTGCTTGCAGGCTTAAGGTTCTATGACCGCAAGGAAATCAAGGATATTATTGCATATTTGAGAGTTATAAACAATGCCTCGGACGATGTGAGTGTGAAGAGAATAATAAATGAGCCGAAGCGTGGAATAGGTGCGGCATCAATTGAAAAGGCTGAAGCCTTTGCCGCCGAAGAGGGGAAGAATCTTTTTGAGATAATAAGCTTTGCCAATGAATACCCCGACCTTTCACGTGCGGCTGTTAAAATGATTGCATTTTCCGAGCTTATCAAGGGTCTTTCCAAGGCATCAAATACAATGGGACTTGCAGATTTTACAATTCGTGTTCTTAACGAAAGCGGATATATGGCAATGCTTGAGCTTGAAAACAGCGTTGAATCGAAAACAAGAATCGAGAACCTTAACGAATTTGTATCGGCTGTGAGTGAATATGAAAAGAGTGCGGAAAATCCGACTCTTACCGACTTTTTGGAGAGTGTATCGCTTGTGTCCGACATTGATGCATATGACGAGGACCAGGATGCGTGCGTTATGATGACGGTGCACAGTGCGAAGGGACTTGAGTTCCCGGTTGTGTTCTTAACAGGTCTCGAGGACGGACTTTTCCCGTCACTTCGTTCACTTGATGCAGATGACATTGAAGAGGAAAGACGACTCTGCTATGTTGCAATCACACGTGCAAAACAGCTTTTATATATCACTCAGGCAAGCTCACGAACTATATTCGGAAGGACGACACCCTGTATGCCGTCAAGGTTTTATAAGGAAATCCCCGACGAATTTATTAAGGATGTTTCGCCTGCTCCAAGCCGTGCGAGGGGAACTGCAGGTAATTTCTTAAATTCGATACAAAGCTCGATAAAGAAGCAAAATGAGCCGCAAAGAGAACTTTTCCAAATGCCGCAGAAACAGACAAAGCCTGCACAGAGCTCTTCTGCCGGCTTCAACCCCGGCGACAGAGTTTCGCATCCCAAATTCGGCGAGGGAACCATTGTATCGGTAACGCCGTTTGAACGTGACGCACTTGTAGAGATAGATTTTGCATCGGCAGGGAAGAAGAGACTTATGGCGGCATATGCAAAGCTTAAGAAAATATAAAAAAGGAAAACAAGAATGAAAAAGCTTATAATATTTGACCTGGACGGAACTGTTTTAAATACTCTTCCCACGATTGCTTATTTCGGAAATCTTGCACTTTCCGAAAACGGATTTGACACAATTTTGGAAGAAAAATATAAATCCTTTCTCGGCTTCGGAAGAGTTGAGCTTATACACCGTATGCTCAAATACAACGGTGTTGACAACGAGGAGAATTATGAAAATGTTTCAAAGGTGTATGATGATGCATATATCAAAGACACCGAATACCTTGCATCGCCGTATGACGGCATATGCGATATGCTTGATAAATTAAAGAGTATGGGCAGTTCTCTTGCGGTGCTTTCAAATAAGCCGCACGACGTAACGGTGCCGACTATAGACGGGTTTTTCCCTGGTGTATTTGAAAGTGTTTGGGGCAAAAAGGATGAGTACCCTGCAAAGCCGGACCCCGAAGCGGCGTTTGAAATATGCAGGGAAATGGGCATATCCCCCGAGGAAACGGTTTTTATAGGCGATACGGCGGTGGATATACAAACGGGCAAAAACGCAGGATTTTGTACAATCGGCGTAACGTGGGGCTTCCGAGAAAGAGACGAGATAGAACAAAGCGGTGCAGACTATATCGTTAGCGCGCCGTCGGAAATTCCCGGAATTATAAAAGTAGCCCAATAGGGTATCATTCCTATTCGGCTACTGTGACTTTGTCTTTGATTTTTTCGATTGTTTTGTCGCCGATTCCGCGAATCAGGGTCAGGTCGTACACGTCGTCAAAGGGTCTTTTGCTTTCCCTGAATTCAATTATCCGCTTTGCGGTACTTTCCCCGATGCCGTCGAGGGTTATAAGCTCTTCGATGGTGGCGGTATTAATATTGACAGCATCCCCGGAAACGGCATAGCTTGCAAATTGTGCCTCATTCGGTACGAAGCGGACTTCTTCAAATATAAATACAGCAACAATACACAAGAATGCAAAAATCGCAAAAGCTCCCGCTATTTTGCTTGCTCTTAACATTTTTACCCCCTCCAAAAGAAAAAAAACAATATATTTTCTTAATTTTATCAAATATTTTTGAAAATAGCAACAATAATTCTTGACATTGGGCAAAAAAAGTGCTATAATACTACTTGCATAATTGCTCGAGTGGCGGAATTGGCAGACGCCCGGGACTTAAAATCCCGTGGGAAGTGATTCCCGTGCCGGTTCGACCCCGGCCTCGAGCACCACGTCGCACTAAGCGGCGGGTTAGAGAGCTTCACTATTTGTGGAGCTCTTTTTTCGTGCCGCTTTGTGCTCATTTTGAAAAAAGTCTCGCTCGTATATGTTAAATCCGTATAAATGCGCATTTTTTTGCTTTAAAATCGGTATAAAACAAAAGATTTCCCAATATATTAGCATAACTGTACTTTATGCTGTGGGAGTGATTTGTTTGCCGGAAAGGTCAGCTTTTTTAAGAGGGTCAATAATACTGATATGTGCCAACGCGGCTGCGAAAATTCTCGGAGCTGTTTTTAAAATTCCGCTTACATATGTACTTTGCGAGGAAGGTATGGCGGTATATCAGACGGCATTCTCCGTTTATATTATGATGCTGTCCCTTGTGCCGGGCGGATTTGGATTTGCGACGACAAAGCTTTTGGGGGAATACTGTGCCGTAGGTAAGGGCAGGCGGTCATCTGCTGTCGTAAAGGGGATGACGCTCGTGCTCGGAATTTTTGGCATTTTTGTGTCTGCGGCTATGTACATTTGGGCAGACCTGCTCGCTCTTGCGATGCGTGAGGCGGCGGCTCCCGATTCAATCCGTGCAATAGCCTTTGCGGTTTTGGTGGTCAGCATATCTTCGCCTGTTAAAAGCTTTAATGAAGCGGATGCACACTATATCCCGACGGCACTTTCGCAGGTTATTGAAGCGGCGATAAAGCTTGTGCTCGGTCTTTATTTTGCAAAGCTCTTTAAAAATAACGGCTCATCACCTGCTGTCGGCGCACTTTTGGGCGTGGTTGCAGGGGAAACATTTCAGACCTTGTTTTTGTATGCGGTATGGCTTCTTTGGGGGAAAAATGTGCCCCATGCCTTTATGAAAAAAGAGGAATTTAGAAAAATATTTAAACTTGCCCTGCCGCTTACGGTAACAGGTTTGGCAACGGGCGCACTTGCAATGTGTGAGACGGCTGTTATAAGAAACGCACTTTCCGATATAACATTTTCAAAGGCATCGGCATATGCATTTTTAAAAAACTACGCACCATATACAGATGTATTCAACACACTTCCGACGGAGCTTTGTTTAAATCCCGACGGAGTGAGAAAGTTATTTGGTGCATTTTCGGGCTATGCGCAGACGGTGTTCAATCTGCCTGTCGGTATAGCCGCTACGGTAACTGCCGCCGCAACGCCGCTTTTTTCAAGGTCAATAACTCTCGGGAGTGGTTGTGATATTGAAAGGACGGCAGAGAAGGTTTTAAAGCCGGTATATTTTATTATAGCACCTGCAACACTTGTCTGCACCTTCTTCCCGGGCGAGGTGCTTAATCTTATATTCAATAACCGCTTTGCAGCGGGAATGCTTGCCTCGTGTGCACCTGCAATGCTTTTTCTTTGTGCGTCGAATATGCTTGTTTTGATTTTGCACCTTTCGGGACGTGTGTATGAGCCGTTTGCGGCGGCTATGCTGTCTCTTTTGGTGAGGATAGTTGCAACTGCAATACTCGTCAGAATCCCGGGGGTAAATATCCTCGGCGCAGGCTATGCGCAAATTATAGCATCGGCGTGTATGCTTATATGCACTCTTGCAATGTCGGGTAAAATGCCCGGAATAAAAACAGGGCTTTTAAAAAGTGCCGCACGTCCGTTTATATCGGGATGCGTAATGGTAGCAGTTATGAAGATAGCCGCTGTGTTCATCCCGTCATGTCTTGGCGGAAGAATTTCCTTTTTAATTGTTTGCCTTATCGGAGGGGGAGTGTATGGGATGTTAAATTATAATTTATCGCTTCGCTCTAAATTATAAAGTTAGGAGTTAGGAGTGTGGAGTTAGGAGTTGTAGAAAGTATACGTTACGTATCGTATGGGACGGTGCGATGTGGGCATCGCACCCTACAAGGTCCCTATTCGTTTACTTTTTGCGTTTCTCAATATTAATAAATGAAAACCGGAAGGTTTTCTACTTTAACTCCAAACTCCTAACTCCAAACGCCTAACTAATTTAGCGACAGCTAAATTTTAATTTATTCAATAACCTTATACATCATAGCCGCATCACCTTTTAATGCGTGCTCCTTCACTTCTAAAACCTCAACCTTTATCACTCGCTCGCCCATACGGATTTCGAGCTTGTCGCCTTCTTTTACGTCATAGGATGCTTTTACAACTCTTCCGTTTGCACTTACCCTCTCTGCGTCGCACGCTTCGTTTGCCACACTGCGGCGTTTGATAAGGCGTGATACCTTCAAATATTTATCAAGTCTCATTATATAAACCTCTTTGAATCTTCGTTATAAATTTTATTAAAAAAGAAGAGACCTCTAAAAAATCTTGAGGTCTCTTTTGCTTTAAAAAGAAGAATTACTTGTTAACAGCGTCCTTCAAAGCCTTACCAGCCTTGAATGCAGGAACCTTAGAAGCAGCGATTTCGATAGCTTCACCTGTTCTGGGGTTCTTACCTGTTCTTGCTTCTCTTGCTCTAACCTCGAATGTACCGAAGCCAACGAGCTGAACCTTGTCACCCTCTACGAGTGCATCTGTTACTACTGATACTAAAGCGTTAACTGCCTTTTCAGCGTCCTTCTTTGAAAGACCTGCCTGCTCTGCAACTGCAGCGATTAATTCTGATTTGTTCATTGTTGTATCCTCCTATAAATTTAATTTGGGTTTTGCCCTTAATTATCTATGGTATATTGTATCTTAAAATATTGTATATGTCAAGTGTAAAAATGCAAATTTTGGCATAATAGCCTACTTTTTCGCAGTATTTTGTTTAATTTTTCTCCAATATTCGTCCATTTCAGTCAATGTAAGGTCATCAAGCGTCTTATTGTCAGCTTTTACAAGCTCCTCCATAGCGGCAAAACGGCCTATGAACTTAGCTGTTGAAGCGGAAAGAGCCGTTTCACAATCGACCTTTTTATGTCTTCCGAGGTTAACTGCGGCAAATAAAAGGTCGCCGAATTCCTCTTCTGTTTCCTCGGGAGTATTTGCGTTTTTAAGCTCGTCAATCTCTTCATAAAGCTTTTCCCATACGCCCTCTTCGCTGTCCCAGTCAAAGCCTGCCCCTGCTGCCTTTTTCTGCACCTTCTGTGCCCTTAAAAGTGCGGGGAAGCCGTGTGGTATGTCGTCTATCATAGATGTGTAGTCAGCCCCTGCTGCTTCCTTCTTCTTGTTCTTTTCCCACGTGGTGAGTGCATCATCTGCATTTTGTGCCTTGTCCTCGCCGAAAACGTGTGTGTGACGGGTGATTAATTTGGTACAAAGCTCATAAAGAATTGAATCAAAATTGAAGCCGCCGTTTTCCTCCGATATTCTTGCGTGGAAAACAACCTGCAACAGCACATCGCCAAGCTCATTTGAAAATGCCTTCATATCGCCCTTGTCAAACGCATCTATTGCCTCATAGCATTCTTCTATAAGACTCTTCTTGATACTCTCGTGCGTCTGCACCCTATCCCAGGGGCAGCCGTTTTCGCTTCTGAGAATACGCATTATTTCAAGTAAATCTTCAATTGTGTAATGTTCCTTTAAATTCATATTACAAAACCCTTTCTGTAAATTATAATTTAGCTGACGCTAAATTAGTTAGGAGTTAGGAGTTATGGTAGAAAACCTTACGGTTTTCAATAATTTATATTTATAAAAGCCAAGTTTGTTGACATTATTTTAAATATATCAGAAAAATGCATTGCATTTTTCTTTCAATTAACTCCTAACTCCTAATTCCTAACTCCTAACTTTATAATTTCCCGTTCTTTTTCTTTCCTATAAATAATATAATATTTATATAAAATGTTATTATTTTCCCCAATAATATACATATCATACCACAAAATGAAAGAAAATACAAGAAAGTTTTAAAAATCGCTTGACAACTTAAAAAAAGAATGATACCATATATAATAAGGAAGTAGAGGCGCGAGGCTCATCAGTATCCGTGGCAGTTCGTTCGGCAGTATGCGGCGGCGGTGAAAGGGAGTATCGCCGAAGTGAAGCGGCTTGCCGAGAGCCGTGTGAAGCTGGGCATAACGTTAAGAGCGTTATGACTGTCATCGAAAGATGGAGTGCTGCTTGCCGCTTGGGGATGCATTTATTATGATGTATTTTTATGGGCAATAGCATTCGCTATTGCTTTTTATATTTTATAAAAGGAAAGGGTTGGAAGAAAATGAAAGAAAGTTATAAGGTTGGAATTATTGGTGCTACAGGTATGGTTGGTCAGAGATTTATCACGCTTCTTACAGATCACCCCTGGTATAAAATCGAGGTGCTTGCCGCATCTCCGAGAAGTGCAGGCAAAAAGTACATTGACGCTGTAGGCGCTAAGTGGGCAATGGATGAGGAAATACCCGAGAATGTAAAGGATATGGTTGTTATGGATGCATCTGCAGATGTTGAGAAGATTGCATCTATGGTAGACTTTGTATTCTGTGCGGTTGATATGAAAAAGGATGAAATCCGCGCACTTGAGGAAAAGTATGCAAAGGCTGAGTGCCCCGTTGTATCAAACAACTCCGCTCACCGTCATACTCCCGATGTACCTATGATTATCCCCGAAATCAATGCAGACCACGCAGAGATTATCGAAGCACAGAAGAAGAGACTCGGAACAAAAAGAGGATTTATTTCAGTTAAGTCAAACTGCTCACTCCAGAGCTATGTTCCCGCACTTCATCCCTTGATGAAGTATGGTATCACAAAGGTTCTTGCTACAACATATCAGGCAATATCGGGCGCAGGAAAAACATTTGAAACATGGCCCGAAATGGTTGATAATATGATCCCGTACATCGGCGGAGAAGAGGAAAAGAGTGAAATCGAGCCGCTCAAAATCTGGGGTAAGGTTGAGGGCGACAAGATTGTTGATGCAACATCTCCTTCAATCACAACACAGTGCTTAAGAGTTCCCGTATCAAACGGACATATGGCTGCAGTTTTCGTAAGCTTTGAAAACAAGCCCGAAATCGAAGACATCAAAAAGGCATGGGCAGAATTTGCAGGCGAGCCGCAATCACTTAATCTTCCGCACGCACCCAAGCAGTTCCTCCACTACTTTGAAGAGGATAACCGTCCCCAAACAAAGCTCGAAAGAAACCTTGAAGGCGGTATGGCAGTCTCAATTGGACGTCTGCGTCCCGACACACAATACGACTACAAGTTCGTCTGCCTCTCACACAACACCTTAAGAGGTGCCGCAGGCGGCGCAGTTCTTATGGCGGAGTTACTCACAGCCAAAGGCTATATGGACTAAAAAACTGAATAAATTTCCGCATCTTACTACTTTCGGAAGCTTGACGTATTTATATACGCCGTCGCTTCCTCAAGCAGCAATCTGCGAAAATTTATTTCAGTTTTTGGCAGAGCGCGTTGGTTGTTAGTGTGGCGAAGTGGGGCGGTACTTACTTACAATCGACAAAGTCGATTGTACTAATTCGATTAACCAAATCGGAGATTTGGAATCTCATCGAGCAGCACCCTCGCTGCAAAACGGCAATCTGCGAAAATTTATTTCAGTTTTTGGCAGAGTGCATTGAGTGTTAGTGTGGCGAAGTAGTGCGGTACCTTCGTGCAGCACCCACGTTGCAAAACGGCAATCTGCGAAAATTCATTTCAATTTTTAGCAGAGTGCGTTGATATAACTATTCATTAATATATTGAAAGGATTGATATATATGAAAACATTACCGTTTACAGGTTCCGGAGTTGCTATTGTAACACCGTTTAAGGGTTTAGAGGTTGATTATGATAAGCTCGGCGAGCTTATCGAGATGCATATCGCACACAAAACAGATGCTATCGTAATCTGTGGCACAACGGGCGAAGCATCAACTATGCCTAACGAGGAGCATATTGAAGTAATTGAATATACAGTTAAAAAGGCAAATGGCAGAATCCCGGTAATTGCAGGCACAGGCTCAAATGATACAGCACATGCCATCTATCTTACCGAGGAGGCTGAAAGAGTGGGTGCTGACGGAATACTCAGCGTTACACCTTACTACAACAAGGCAAATGCAAAGGGTCTTGTTGAGCATTTTAAGGCAATCGCCGCTTGCACAAAGCTTCCGATTATCCTCTACAATGTGCCGACAAGAACAGGTATGAACTTCTCAATCGACTCCTTAAAGGAGCTTGCGGCTGTTGATAATATAGTTGCAATCAAGGAAGCGAGCGGAAATATCAGCTATGCGGCGAAGGTTGCAAAGGAAGTTCCCGAGCTTCATATGTATTCGGGTAATGACGATATGGTAGTGCCCATGATGTCACTCGGTGCAAAGGGTGTTATTTCTGTCGTTGCAAATATACTTCCCGACGAAACACACGATATGTGTATAAAGTACATCGAGGGCGATACAGAGGGAGCATTGAAGCTTCAGCTTGATATGCTTGATGTTATAAATGATTTGTTTATCGAGGTTAACCCTGTGCCCGTAAAGGCGGGTATGAACGTGCTCGGCTACGATGTAGGAAACTTAAGACTTCCGCTTGCACCGCCCGAGGATAAGAATCTTGAAAAGCTGACTGCATCAATGAAGGCTTACGGCGTGAAGAAGCTTATATAAAACTCACCGCAGAAGGAGTGCTACATATGACAAGAATAATTCTGAGCGGTTGCAACGGCAAGATGGGTCAGGTAATAACACGTCTTTGTCTTGAATCGGAAAATGTAAAAATCGTTGCAGGCATAGATATAAACGACTGTATAGATAACGGATATCCCGTTTTTGCGTCTGCGTCTTTATGTGATGCGGAAGCGGATGTTATAATCGATTTTTCGCATCCGTCGGTGCTTTCGGGGATTCTTGATATGGCAAAGGAAAAGAAGATTCCGGCTGTAATTTGTACTACGGGGCTTTCGGAGGAACAGAAAAAGCTTATGGACGATACCTCAAAAGAGGTTGGAATATTCTTCTCGGCAAATATGAGTCTCGGCATAAACCTTTTGATTGCACTTGCAAAGAAGGCGACTGCAGTTCTTTCAAAGGATTTTGACATTGAAATAGTTGAAATGCATCATAATCGTAAGCTTGATGCACCTTCGGGCACTGCGCTTGCCATTGCGGATGCGATAAGCGAGGATATGGAGGATAGTGCAGAGTATATGTACGACCGCCATTCGGTACGCAGAAAGAGAAACAAGAACGAAATCGGAATCCACGCTGTACGTGGCGGCACAATTGTCGGAAAGCACAGCGTTATATTTGCAGGTCAGGATGAAATAATCGAAATTGCACACGAGGCATCGTCAAGAGAAATCTTTGCAAACGGTGCGATAAATGCCGCAAGGTTTATGAATAATAAGCCGGCAGGTAAATATTCGATGGATGACCTTATAAATTCGGCAATATGAGGGATAAAACCTGCTTTTTTACAGGCCACAGAAGAATTTCAGCTATTGATGAATTAAAGCTATATTCAAAGATAACGGGCGCTGTTCGTGATTTGTACGGTATGGGTGTTACCCACTTTATATCGGGCGGGGCAACCGGCTTTGATATGACGGCGGCAGAGGCTGTTGTCGGGCTTAAGGAAAGCTTTAAGGATATTACGCTGTCGCTATACCTTCCGTGCGAAAATCATACCGAGAAATGGTATGACAGCGACACTATGCGGTTTAATGAGCTTTTAAAAAAAGCCGACGAAGTAAGATATACCCAAAATGTATATGATACCGAATGTATGCGGCTTCGTAATCAGGCAATGGTGCTTAACTCATCCTACTGCATAACATATTTTGAAAACCGCCCCGGAGGCACGATGCAGACTATTGCTATGGCAAAGAAAATGAACTGCACGATAAGAAATTTAGCAAAAGAAAGATGGTAATATTGAATAAGACTGTAGTGTTATGCTATGGTCTTTTCTTTTTTTCGGCTCTTATAAATTAATTTTGCAACACAAAAGTGGACATATAGGGACAGGCCCCATATGTCCACTTTTTTGTGATAACTTTGGATAACTTCTTCGGTGAACGGTTTTTTATATTCTATTCTTCCTTTAAAAGCTCAAGCATAATTCTTGCGGCGGCACGCCTTGTCAGTTCGCCGTCGGTCATTAAAAAGCATTCGTGACCTGTTCTTTTAATCATTTCAACAGCCGCCACCGCTGTCATCGGCGCTGTGGGGTTGAACTTTCCGAGTGTGCCCTCGCATATGCCTAATTTCTTCGCAATACCTACTGCCTGAGAATAGTATGCGGTAGGGGATACGTCGGAGAAGTTGTCCCTTTCATATGCGTGAAGATTTAATGCATTGACCAAAAGCACTATAAAATCTGCGCGACTTATCGCCGAATCGGCATCCTCGGCGGTGCCTAAGATACAGCGTGTAGCCCAGGAAGCTAATGCGTTTTGTGAAAAGTCGCCCGTAGCATAGCCTATTTGGTACGCTGTTGTATCACCTTCGCCTGAGGGGAATATACTGCTGTTATAATGCATTTTATGCTGAGGTCTTGTGTAAGGCAGTGCCGCATCCTGAAGGCTGTGCTCGCGCAGTGAATATATTTCAACTCTTTCATTTCCGAATACAAAAATATCGTTATCGCCCGAGCCTGTCGCATCCGCAACCGTTACCGCACCGTTGAATGGCAGGGTACATAATAGCTCAAGTGCACTGTTATAAACAGATGCCGGTTGTCCGTTGGCGGGATAGAAGAGTATGTACTCGCCGCTTTTTGAGCCGAAGCCGGTAAGAGTACTTAGTGTACACCCATCACGGAAGGAAACCTGCTCATATGAAATTACTCTGCCTCTGTTATCGACAAGAATAAGTGAAGGGACGTTATCAAAGTCCGCAAGCACTGCAAACTGCATAAGAGCACTGCCGGGAATGAAGTTTCCGGGGAGAATAGAGCGTACATTTTTAACACCTTCCGCTTCCCAGATAAGGGAGCCGTCCGAAGCATATGCACACAAAAGCTCGCCGCCCATTACAATAGATGCAGGAGTGTCGGGGTTACGGTCAAGGTCACATATAAACATTGCCTTTGTATGCCCCGAAACGGGTATATTCCATATAAGTCTGCCCTCGTCATCAAAGAGGGAGTTACCTGTTATGATCTCATCTTTGCCGTCGTTGTCGATATCGTACGGCCAGGGGAAATGTCCGATGTTGCCCTTTGCACTCCACATAAGGTTGAAGTTTGAGTCCATTGCCCACATCTGATGGAATCTGTTTTTCAAAATGATATTCTGCGCATAACCGCGTCCTTCAAGGTCGGCGATTAAAAAAGCATCGTGTGCATCGGCAGAAGGTAGCTGCCATTTACGCTTTAAGCTGCCCGAAAGACCGTCAAACTCGCAAAATTCACCGTCCATAATGCATAGAAACTCATTATTTCCGTCATTGTCCAAATCATAAATCTGTGCCGGAATATCGGTGATTGCACCTTCTGCATCAGCATCGGGAGTACCGATTTGCCACAGCATTTCGCCGTCAAGTGTGAATGCCGTTGAACAAACTGCCATATGAGGGAAATAGCGGTCGTCCATTCCCTTGTCTGGCTGTACAAAGACCATTTCAAGCCGTCCGTCACCATTTATATCGCCCACTAACATACGGCTTCCTCTTGCGCATATATCAAGGTCTATTCGTTTTTCAAAAAATATTGCCTGATTGCCGCCCTCCAAAAAAGACGCCTCCTTTAGCTTTGGTATTGGCTTTTTATAAACCACTTCCTCTTATTATATAAAAAAAACGACTAATATTCAAGCCTTTTTATAAAATACTTTAACAAATTTTATTATTTATTGAAAATATCCGGTAATTAATGTATAATAAAAATGATACATATAACCGAATTGATGTACAAATTTAATTGACTTGTGTAAAGAAAAGTATGCGGAATTTTGCAAAATCCTGTGTTATTTTGCGGTATTCATTAAGGAGTAAACAAAAATAGCAACCTGAGGTTGCGAAATATTCAAAGAAAAGTTGGTGGATAATATGTATAGTATTTGATATCATAAATATATTAAAATATATAGGTAATTGCAAAATGTCTATTTTACAATTACAATTATAAATATAACGTGTGAGGGAGAGTAGGGTATGAAAATAGGGGAAAAAATAGCAAATCTTCGTACTGTGGCAGGTATGTCGCAGGAACAGCTTGCGGAAATTCTTGATGTTTCAAGGCAATCGGTTTCAAAATGGGAAATGGATCAGGCACTTCCGCAGATAGATAAGGTTCTGCAGATGTGCGAGCTTTTTAAAATTCCGACAGATAATCTGTTAAAAGAAGATATTGAAATTAAAAAAATCGATAAAGAAAAAAGAGAGAATAAATATTTCGGAACGGATGGTTTCAGAGGCGAGGCAAATATCAATCTTACGTCAATGCAGGCGTATAAGGTCGGAAGATTTTTGGGCTGGTACTATCAGTCACAGCTTGCAGGAGGCACTAAAACAAACCACAGACCGAGAATTGTTATCGGAAAGGATACAAGAAGGTCGAGTTATATGCTCGAATATTCGATTGTTGCAGGTATAACTGCGTCGGGTGCCGATGCGTATATGCTCCACGTTACAACAACGCCGAGTGTGTCATATGTAACAAGACAGGAGGAGTTTGACTGCGGTATAATGATAACTGCTTCGCACAACCCCTTCTATGATAACGGAATCAAGGTTATAAACAAATACGGCGAGAAGCTTGATGACAGAACAACATCGCTTATAGAAGCGTATATTGACGGCGACCTTGCATCTTTAGGCGTTACGGGAGAGGATTTGCCGCTTGCATCACGTGAGAGAATAGGATGCATTACAGACTACTCATCGGGAAGAAACAGGTACCTCGGATATCTTATCTCCCTTGCTTCACACTCCTATAAGAATCTGAAAATCGGTCTTGACTGTGCTAACGGTGCATCGTGGATGATTGCAAAGTCAGTATTTGCGGCGTTGGGTGCACAGACTGTTGTGATAGGTGCAGAGCCTGACGGACTCAACGTTAATGAAAACTGCGGCTCCACACACATTGAAAACCTATGTAAGCTTGTAAAGGAACAGCATCTTGATGTGGGCTTTGCATTCGACGGTGATGCCGACAGATGTATTGCAGTTGACAGCAACGGTCAGATTGTGGACGGCGACAAAATGCTCTATATCCTCGGAAAGAGACTAAAATCAAGAGGTATGCTTAACCACGATACGGTTGTGGCAACAATTATGTCCAACAGCGGATTTTTTCAGAGCCTTGAAGAAATCGGCATAAAATGCAAGCAGACAAGTGTGGGCGACAGATTTGTTTATGAATGTATGCAGGATGAAGGATATGACCTCGGCGGCGAACAGTCGGGACATATCATAATCAAAAAATATGCAACAACCGGCGACGGTATTTTAACAGCTATTATGATTGCAGAGGAAATTTGTGATTCAAAGCTTTCGCTTGCCGAGCTTGCCGCACCTGTTAAGCTTTATCCGCAGTATATAAAGAATATAAGAGTTAAGGATAAGGCGGCTGTTTTAAAGGATAAGGATGTGTTAAAGAGCAAGGAAGAGGTTGAAAAGCTTTTAGACGGCAAGGGCAGAGCACTCCTTCGCCAGAGCGGCACAGAGCCTGTTATAAGAGTTATGATTGAAGCTGAAACCGAGGATAAGTGCATAAGCTATGCAAATATTATTGCAGATGCGATAATAAAGGGAGGTCATGAGGTTGAATAAGCTTGTAAAAACAAAGGATTTGTTTGAAGTAAAAACAAAGTATCTTGAAAAGCTGTTTGAGGGCGCCGAATACCCCTGGGAAATTCTTCCCAACATAAAATCTTATATAAATGCTCTTATTGAAGAAGGCATGGAAGGCTTTACCGAAATTTCAGAGGGAGTGTATGTAGGTAAGGATGTAAAAATTTATTCTACAGCGGTAATTGAAGGGCCTGCGATAATAGGAAGCGGAACCGAAATCCGCCCGGGTGCATTTATAAGAGGCTCGGTAATTACGGGGGATGACTGCGTTATAGGAAATTCGTCCGAGCTTAAAAACTGTGTTTTGCTTGACAAAGTGCAGGTTCCGCACTATAATTATGTAGGAGACTCAATTTTAGGCAATCGTGCGCATATGGGAGCAGGTTCAATCTGTTCCAATCTTAAAACCGACGGTAAGGCGGTTGTGATACACGCAGATGAGGAATATGAAACGGGACTTCGCAAAATCGGAGGAATACTTGCCGATGGCGCGGATATCGGTTGCGGCTGTGTTTTGAATCCCGGTACCGTAATCGGTAAAAACACAAGTGTATATCCTAAAAACAGCTTGAGGGGCGTTTTCCCTGCAAACTGTATAATAAAGAGTCAGAACAATATTGTAGAAAGAAGGATTTGAAGTGAGATTTATTGAAGTTGAAAGCTATGAGGAATTAAGCAGAAGAGCGGCAGGCATAATTGCGGCACAGGTTATTGCAAAGCCTGAGAGCGTACTTGGTCTTGCAACAGGCTCAAGTCCTCTTGGTACTTATGAATGTCTTATAAAGGCGTGTGAGAATGGTGATGTTGACTTTGGGAAGGTTACGTCGGTGAACCTTGACGAATATGTGGGTCTTACAGGTGATAACGACCAGAGCTACCGTTATTTTATGGATAAGAATTTGTTCTCAAAGATAAATATCCGCAAGGATTATACCTTTGTGCCCAACGGCTGTGCAGAGGATATGGAAAAAGAGGGCAAAGAATATGATGAGAGAATAGAAAGCCTCGGCGGTATAGATATACAGCTTTTAGGCATAGGCTACGACGGTCATATCGGCTTTAACGAGCCTGATGATGTTTTCACAAAACAAACTCACCTTGTAGAGCTTGACCCGTCAACAATTGAGGCAAATGCGAGATTCTTCGAGTCAATTGACGATGTACCCAAAAAGGCAATAACAATGGGTATGGGCGGAATTATGAATGCGAAAAAGGTTCTGCTTATCGCAAACGGTGCTAAAAAAGAGGAAATCGTGAAAAAGGCGTTCTTCGGCCCGATTACCCCGAAGGTGCCTGCATCAATTCTTCAGCTTCATCCCGATGTTACGGTTATATACTCGAAAAACTAAAAAGAGTGTCAAATGGCGGAGTGTAAATGCTCCGCTGTTTTTTTGCTTTTGCAATGTTTACTTTTTGTGTTTTATCTGTTATAATATCATTATAACAAAAGTACAAAATGGGAGAATATAAAAATGACAACTTTACTTTTGATAAGACATGGCGAAAGCGAGGCAAACCGCAACAATATTTTTGCAGGGCAGATTGACCCTCCTTTGCAGGATAGAGGTGTGAAGCAGGCGGAGCTGACGGCAAAATATATAATGGAAAACTATAAGGTTGACAAGATTTTTTCGAGTGACCTTCAAAGGGCATACAATACGGCGATGTGCTTATCAAAGCTGTCGGGGATTGATGTAATAAAAGATGAGGGGCTTCGTGAGATTGCGGCAGGTGAATGGGAAGGTATGCTGTTTGACGAGCTTCCTGTTCATTATCCCGAAGAGTTTGGTGTGTGGATTAATGATATCGGAAAAGCGGCGTGCCCGGGCGGTGAATCGGCGTCGGAGCTTTCCAGAAGAGTTATGAATACTATAGAACGTATCGCTAAAGAAAATGACGGAAAGACGGTTGCTGTTGCAACTCACGCAACTCCGATAAGAGCGGCACAGAGTATAATCGAAGCAGGTACAATCGACAGAATGAACGATTTTGCATGGGTGTCAAATGCATCGGTTACGATTATTGAATATGACGGCACGTGGAAGGTGGCTCGGGCAAGTGTGGATGAACATTTAGAAGAGCTTAAAACCGCACTTCCCGATAACGTATGAAAGGAACAGATAAAGTTATGAGGTTATTTTTACTTTGTATCGGATGGGTTGTTATTTATGTAATCATCAGACTCATAGCATCACCGTATAACAAGAGAGGATTTAACATTTTAGGTGTACATAAAAACGGAACAAGATACGATGATGACGGCTATGACAGATTCGGCTATGATATAAACGGATGTAAAAGAAGCGCTGATAATAAGGATGAGAGTGGGAATATAGAATGAAAAATCATACAGTATATTTATTTGATTTTGACGGAACGTTGGTTGATTCGATGCCATATTGGTCGGAGAAGATGATAAATATTTTGAAAAAGAGCAACACCGATTATCCCGACGATATTATAAAGACAATAGCAACTCTAGGGGATAAGGGCGCGGCACAGTATTTTAAGGATGTGCTTGATGTCAGCTTCAGCCTTGATGAAATGTTTACAATGATGGACGAATATGCATTGCCGAAGTACAGGGATGAAATAATACTGAAAGAAGGCGTTTTTGAATATCTTTCGCATTTAAAAGATAACGGCTGTTCGCTTAATATCCTCACAGCAAGTCCGCATAAAATGCTCGACCCTTGCCTTAGGCGAAATGGTATTTATGATATGTTCGATAATGTCTGGAGCACCGATGATTTTAGTATGACGAAGGTTAACCCCGAAATTTATAAAGAGGCTGCCAAAAGACTTGGCACTAAAGTGGATGCTGTTGCATTTTTTGATGATAATATCGGTGCGGTAAAAACTGCAGCGGAGGCAGGAATGTATACCGTAGCTGTGTATGATGAATCGGCAGATGCTTTTACCGATGAGCTTAAGAAAACGGCTGATGTGTATATTGAATCGTTCAAAGGTTTTGGGTTGATATGAAGGATGGGAAAAATGAATGAGATAACAAATAGTTTAACAGATGCGCAGGAAACATATGCGGCTGTAAGAAGCAGTGTGATTGATGCACAACAACGGGTGTTCAGAGCTGTTAACGGTGCAATGGTAGAGGCTTACTGGGAAATTGGTGAAAAAATTTATAAAGCTTGCGGTGAAAATGACCGCGCGGAATATGGAAAAGGATTGATAAAATTTATCGCAGATAATCTTACGAAGGAGTTTGGAAAAGGATTTGACGAAAGAAACCTCAGAAAGATGAGGCAATTTTACTGTCTGTATCCGATTCGGGACTCACTGAGTCCCGAATTAAGTTGGACGCATTATCGAAGATTGATTCGTGTGGAAGATAAGAACGCCAGAGATTTCTATACAGAAGAGTGTATTAAATCTAATTGGAGCGTCAGACAGCTTGACAGACAAATAGGCTCTTTCTTTTATGAAAGATTGCTTTCGAGTCAAAACAAGAATGCTGTCAGGGAAGAAATAGACATACTTGAGCCGAAGCCGGAATATGAAAAAATTATAAGAGATCCGTATGTTCTGGAATTTTTGGATTTAGAACAGAATCCGCATTTTTATGAGAGAGATCTTGAGCAGGCTGTGATTGATCATCTGCAAAAATTCTTATTAGAACTTGGCAGAGGATTTTCGTTTGTCGCAAGACAAAAACATATTACATTTGATGACAGACATTTTTATGTAGACCTTGTGTTCTATAACTATATATTAAAATGCTTTGTTCTGCTTGATTTAAAGATAGGCGATTTGTCGCATCAGGACTTGGGACAAATGCAGATGTATGTAAACTATTATACAAGAGAAATGATGAATGAGGGAGATAATCCTCCTATAGGCATTGTTTTGTGTGCGGATAAAAGTGATGCAATAGTAAAATACACACTTGCGGAGGATAATAATCAAATATATGCATCTAAATACAAATTGTATATGCCCACAGAGGAAGAGCTCAAGAAGGAATTGGTGCTTGGAGATTTTGAAAAAATTTATGGTGAGTAATATGTCGGATGTATATATCGAATCGTTCAAAGGCTTGAAATAACGGAGGGATATTGAAATGGCGGAATTGTTATTTTTGGGAACAGGTGCGGCGGATTGGCATATAGAGGACAGAGACGGATTTTTCAGAAGAAATTCGGCGGCACTTTTAGACGGTTGCCTGATGCTTGATTGCGGCAGTCATATATTCGACTTTGCAAAAGAGACGGGAGATAATGAGCGTTATTCGGGTGTTACCGATATTCTCATCACACACAACCACAGAGACCACTTTTCGGGCGAGTCGGTGCTTGATATTGCAAAGACACATAAAATAAGGCTCGCATGTACTAAAGCGGTTATGGAAAAGCTTGGAGAAAATCCAAACATAGAATATATACTTTCAGAGCCTTTTAAAGAGGTGGAAATGGGCGGATATAAGGTTATACCGCTTCTTGCAAATCACGATATTGTAATAAATGAAAAGGATGCGGCATTCCATTATATTATAAAAACGCCGGATGAGAAGTGTCTTTTCTACGGGCTTGACGGTGCGTGGTTTTTGCGTCCGTCGTGGGATGAGATGAAGAAACATAAATTTGATGTTATGGTGTTTGACGCGACAGTAGGAGATAGGGACGACTGGAGAATTTTTGAACATAACACAATCCCTATGCTTCGTTTTATGATGAGGGAAATAAAGGAACAGAATATGCTAAAAGAAGGCGGATATCTTGTTGCATCGCATCTTGCAAGGACTCTGCACGAATCACACGAGAAAACGGCGGACATCCTAAAGGAGCTTGATATGCTCACAGCCTTCGACGGTATGAAGATAGAATTTTAAAGAAATGGAGAAAGTATGAAAAATAAATCATATAAGGTACTTGAATTTGATAAGATACTCGGTATTTTAGCAGGCTATACCAACTCTGTAAGAGTTAAAGAGCGGATAGAAAAGCTTGTGCCCTTTAAGACTTTATCGGAGGCACAAAATGCACAGAAGGAGACTGCCGAGGCGGTGTCGCTGATTTTAAGAATGGGAAGTCCGGGAATAAACCTTGCAGTACCCGAGGTTTCGGGCGGAGTTAAAAGAGCAGAGAGCGGCGGTGTGTTGAACCTTGTCGAGCTTATGGGCGTAAGCCGGGTGCTTTATGTGGCAAGAAGAATGAAAAGCTATCTTGGCGATGCAGGCCAGGACGGTATTTTAACACACCTTGCATCGATGCTTGAATCCTGCCGTCCTCTTGAAGATGAGATAAACGGAGCAATTCTTTCCGAGACGGAAATTGCGGACGATGCATCTTCGGAGCTTGCGGCAATCAGGCGTAAAAAGAGGAATATAAATGCAAAAATAAAGGACACACTCAATGATATGGTGCGTTCTGCACATTATAAAAAGTTCTTGCAGGACCCTATTGTGACGGTACGCTCCGAGCGGTATGTAATCCCCGTAAGAGCAGAGTACAGAAGCGAGGTTCAGGGTATTGTGCACGACAGTTCATCAAGCGGTCAGACTCTTTTTATAGAGCCGATTAGCGTTGTAAATGCAAGCAATGAAATACGTGAGCTTGAAAATAAAGAGGCAAGAGAGATTGAAAAAATTCTCGCATCTTTATCGGCATCTGTTGCAGAGAAGGGCGATATTGTAATTACCGATGCGAATACCGTCTCTGAGCTTGATTTTATCTTCTGTAAGGCGAAGCTTGCTCTTGATATGGATGCAAACGAGCCGTCTTTAAATGATGAGGGTATAATAGAGTTTAAACGTGCACGCCATCCGCTTATTAATAAGGATGTGGTAGTTGCAAATGATATTTTGCTTGGCGACGGCTTTGATACGCTTGTCGTAACCGGTCCGAATACGGGCGGTAAGACTGTTACTTTAAAAACTGTCGGACTTTTCTCTTTAATGGCGGCATCGGGACTTCATCTGCCGCTGTCCGAAACGAGCCGGGCTGCAATATTCTCGGAGGTTTTTGCAGACATTGGAGACGAGCAGAGCATAGAACAGAGCCTTTCAACATTCTCATCGCATATGGTGAATATTGTTGATATTCTCAATAAGGTGACCGATTCGTCACTTGTACTTTTTGACGAGCTTGGTGCCGGTACAGACCCGACAGAGGGTGCCGCACTTGCAATTTCTATCCTTGAAAAGCTCAGGTTTATGGGTGCAAGATGCGTTGCCACGACGCACTACAGCGAGCTTAAGCTGTTTGCCCTGTCAACTCCGGGCGTTGAAAATGCGTCCTGCGAGTTTGACGTTGAAAGCTTAAAGCCGACCTATAAGCTTATGATAGGCGTACCGGGCAAGAGTAATGCTTTTGCAATTTCAAAGCGTCTGGGACTTCCGGGTGATGTCATAGACCGTGCAAATGAGCTTTTGAGCGATGAGGACGTAAAATTCGAGGATGTTATAACAGACCTTGAGGAAAACCGTGCAAAGGCTGTGAGCGAAAGGGAAACCTATGAGCGCATGAAACGTGAGATAACGGCTCTTCGTGAGACTGTTGAAAAGGAAAGAATAAAGCTTAAGGAAAATAAGGCACGTGTTATGGAAGAGGCACACCGCGAGGCGAAGGTGCTTATTATGGAGGCTAAAGAGGAAGCCAACAAGATAATACGAGACCTTGAAAGAATGAGAATAGAAGGCATAAAAACAGCCGACCTTGACGAGAAGGTGTCAAAGAGCCGTGAAAAGCTTAAAAAGAAGGAGGATAATATCGACCGTGCTATAAGCCGTGCCGATAAGCCGAAGAAAACCTTCCGTGAGATAGTAAAGAATTTAAAGGTGGGCGAGACGGTTAAGATAATAAGCGTCGGTGAGACGGCTACAGTTTTAAAGGAGCAGAAAAAGGGCGACGAAACTGTAAGAGTGCAGGCAGGTATCATAAAAATGGACGTGCATATAACCGACCTTGAAAGAGTCAAGGATAACAGCTCAAAGGAGCTTGCCGATAAATATGTTGCATCAACAAAAACAAACTTCTCATCAAAAACCAAAAACGTAAGCACCGAGGTTGACGTAAGAGGACAGATGCTTGAAGAGGCAATAATGAACGTGGAAAAATTCCTTGATGACTGCTACCTTGCGGGAATTTCGCCCGTGTCGGTTATTCACGGCAAGGGTACGGGAGTGCTTCGTAAGGGAATAGGAGAAATGCTTCGTAAGCATAAATATGTTAAATCTCACCGTATGGGCAGATACGGCGAAGGCGAAACGGGCGTTACAATTGTGGAATTGAAGTAAAAAAGTGTACGTATGGGGACTGTCCCTATACGTACACTTTTTATGCATCAAGCCAGTTATTTTCGATTGTTTCTTTAAGAGATGTAAACATATCTATATAAATTTCTTTGGTTTCTTTTATTATGTTCAAGGCGATTGCTTCGTTGTATGAGTGAGAAACATTGTTTCGGGCGTTAAGTGCCATCAGCCAGTCTTCCTCTTTTGTTATCATTCCTACTTTAAAGGCGGTTTTTATAATCATTCTCGGGGAGCCCGTACCTGCCTGTTCATAGCCGTGATATTCAAGTATTTCTTTTATCATCTTCCACGACTGCTCAAATGTGATTTCAAAAAGACCTACAAGACCTGTCAGAGTAACGGTGTCGTACGGCGGTTTAATACCAATTGATTCTGTAAGATTTTTGTAAGCACGGCAAAAATTTTCATACTTTTTCATATATCACAACCCCCTCTTTTTCGATAGAAACCTTTAAATCTGCATGAACCGGCTTTGTCATATCCACAACGTCAAACTCAAGCAGAGTAGGAACCTTATCTTCAATTTCAATTGCAAATCTTTCTGTATCAACACCGTAAACGGCTATATCAATGTCGCTTGTTCTTTTGTAATCCCCTCTTGCTCTTGAGCCGAAAAGGATAATTTTCTGAATTTTGCAGTCGATTCCGATGTTAATAAGAGCATCTGTAATTTCCTGTCGCAATCCGAATTTTTCGCTCGTCAATAATATCGCCTCCGATATATGGCTGTTATTCTTATACTGATTATAGCATAAGAAAAGATATTACAAGTAAAATTTTCGAGGTGCGAAAAAAGCACAAAATTATGCTTGATTCAAAAACTTGCTTGTATTGTCGCAGAAATCATGGTAAAATATTTAAAAGAATACTGTTTTCAAACGATGGATTGATTTTTGTCACCTATGACCATTACCATACGTTTATTGAGGTTGAATAAGGAGAGAATAAATGAATTACGAAGAAGAATTAAAAAGAAATGCATTTAAGCCGATAAGAGAAAATCCGATAATATTAAATTTTACGGGATGCAAATATTTAGGGGAAATACATTTGATTTTAAAAACAAAATTTGGTTTGCCCGAGTATTACGGGGAGAACTGGGATGCGTTGTGGGATTGTTTGAGAGGATTATTTTATCAAATGGGCACTTTCAAGGTAAATATATACGGATATATGTCCCTGCCGGGTGATTTGAGGGAGTATTGCGCAGGTATGCTTGAAGTTTTTGATGATGTGCATAAGGATACGCCAAATGTGATATTTAAGCTTATTTCATAAGCGGTATTTTGAAGCTCTCTGTACGGAATAAATTAAAAAGATGAGAAACTTTTGCTCTGTTTTCCGGAAAAGTTCCTCATCTTTTTTTAGTTAATTAAAGTCTTGTCGCTACTTCTCTTAAGAAGGTTTCGGTGTCAACCGTCTTTTTGTTTTCGATGGTGGAAAGAGCGGCTAAGTCGCCGGTCATTACGCCTTCTTCAATTGTTTTGATTGTTGCCTTTTCAAGACGGTCTGCAAATTCCATAAGCTCGGGAAGGTTATCTAATTCGCCTCTTTTTCTCAAAGCTCCCGACCAGGCGAAAATTGTTGCAACAGAGTTTGTTGAGGTCTTTTCGCCCTTTAAGTGCTTATAATAGTGACGCTGTACCGTTCCGTGTGCTGCTTCGTATTCATATATACCATCGGGGGACACTAAAACAGATGTCATCATAGCGAGTGAACCGTATGCTGTTGCAACCATATCACTCATAACGTCGCCGTCATAGTTTTTGCACGCCCAGATGTAGCCGCCCTCCGAGCGGATAACTCTTGCTACAGCATCGTCAATTAGTGTATAGAAGTATTCAATACCTGCTTTGTCAAACTTTTCCTTATATTCAGCCTCAAAAATTTCAGCGAATATATCCTTAAAGCGGTGGTCGTATTTCTTTGAAATTGTGTCCTTTGTTGCAAACCACAAATCCTGCTTTGTATCAAGAGCAAAATTAAAGCACGCTCTTGCAAAGCTTCCGATTGAGCTGTCACGGTTGTGAAGACCCTGAAGTATTCCCGAATCTTTGAAGTCGTGAATTAATTCACGCTTTTCGTTTCCGTCCTTATCGGTATAAACAAGCTCTGCCTTGCCGCCTGCTTCAACCTGCATTTCGGTGTTTTTATAAACGTCGCCGTATGCGTGACGTGCGATTGTGATTGGCTTTGTCCAGGTGGGGATGTAGGGTGTGATACCCTTAACAAGAATAGGTGTGCGGAAAACCGTACCGTCAAGGATTGCACGGATTGTTCCGTTAGGAGATTTCCACATTTCCTTTAAGTTGTACTCGGGCATTCTTGCGGCGTTGGGTGTGATTGTTGCACACTTAACTGCTACGCCGTATTTTTTTGTAGCCTCGGCACTGTCAAACGTAACCTGATCGTTTGTTTCGTTTCTGTGCACAAGACCCAAGTCATAATACTCTGTTTTTAAGTCAATATACGGAAGAAGAAGGATATCCTTTATCATCTGCCATATAATTCTGGTCATCTCGTCTCCGTCCATTTCAACGAGCGGAGTTTTCATCTGTATTTTTGCCATTTTTAACCAACCTTTCTGTAAATTATAATTTATCGCTTCGCGAGAAATTATAAAGTTTGGAGTTAGGAGTTAGGAATTAGGAGTTAATTGAAAGAAAAATGCAGGGCATTTTTCTGATATATTTTAAATAATTTGAACAAATTCAACTTTAAAAATATAAATCATTGAAAACCGCAAGGTTTTCTACCTAAACTCCTAACTCCTAACTAATTTAGCGTCAGCTAAATTATAATTTATCCGTTATTTTTTGTATAGTTCAAAAGTCCGCCTGCGACAATCATATCCTTTTGGCGGTCTGAAAGGGACACTAAAACGTCGAAATCAAATCCCTTTGTTTTATTTGTTACCTTTATGGTGTCGCTGCTTCTTAATTGCTTTTCAACATCCTTAATTTCAAGCACATCCGCTGCGTCAATTTTATCATAGTCAGCTTCGTTTTTAAAGGTTAAGGGGAGTATGCCTGCATTTACAAGGTTTGCCATATGTATTCTTGCAAATGACTTTGTTATAACTGCCTTAACGCCGAGGTAGAGGGGTGCAAGAGCCGCGTGTTCTCTTGATGAACCCTGACCGTAGTTTGAACCGCCGATAATAATTGACTTGCCCATTTCGAGTGCTCTCTTGTGGAAGTTTTCATCGCATACTGCAAAGCAATGCTCCGAAATCTTGGGTATATTTGAACGGAGCGGAAGAATCTTTGCACCTGCGGGCATAATATGGTCTGTTGTAATATTGTCGCCAACCTTTAAGCTTACGCCTGCCTCGATTGTTTCAGCTAAAGCCTCTGCAACGGGGAAGGGCTTTATGTTCGGACCGCGAAGAACTTCAATGCTGTCCATCTCTTCTTCTGCAATGGGAGGAACAACCATATTATCATTGATTGTGAAGTATTCGGGTAGCTTGAAGTCGGGCATGTCTCCCAAATCTCTCGGGTCTGTTAAAACGCCTGTAAGCGCAGATGCTGCTGCAAGTTCGGGGGACACTAAATATACCTGACCGTCCTTTGTGCCTGAACGACCTTCAAAGTTACGGTTGAAGGTACGGAGTGAAATACCGCCCGAATTGGGGGATTGTCCCATACCGATACATGGTCCGCACGCACTCTCTAAGATTCTTGCACCTGCATCAATCATAATAGCCAATGCACCATTCTCTGCAAGCATATTTAAAACCTGCTTTGAACCCGGAGCGATTGAAAGCGATACATCGGGATGCACCGTCTTGCCCTTTAAGATATGTGCAACCTTCATCATATCAAGGAGTGATGAGTTTGTACATGAACCGATACAAACCTGGTCTATCTTCATATTACCGATTTCGGCAACCGATTTAACGTTGTCGGGTGAATGAGGACAAGCAGCCAAAGGAACAAGCTCCGAAAGATTGATTGTTATTTCCTCATCATATACAGCATCCTCGTCTGCTGAAAGGGACACATAATCCTCTTCTCTGCCCTGTGCCTTCAAAAAGCTTCTTGTAATCTCATCCGACGGGAAGATTGATGTTGTCGCACCAAGCTCTGCACCCATATTTGTGATTGTTGCACGTTCGGGAACTGAAAGTGTCTTTACGCCCTCGCCTGTGTATTCAATAACCTTGCCAACGCCGCCCTTTACCGACATACGGCGAAGAACTTCCAATATAACGTCCTTTGCAGCAACCCAGGGGCTTAATTTTCCTGTTAAGTTCACCTTAACTACCTTGGGGCATGTGATGTAATAAGCACCGCCGCCCATTGCAACAGCAACGTCCATACCGCCTGCACCGATTGCTATCATACCGATACCGCCGCCTGTGGGTGTGTGTGAGTCGGAGCCGATTAAGGTTTTACCCGGCTTACCGAAACGTTCAAGATGTACCTGATGGCAGATACCGTTACCCGGTCTTGAAAAATAAATTCCGTGCTTTTTGCAAACAGAGCCGATAAAACGGTGGTCGTCTGCATTTTCAAAGCCTGACTGCAAAGTGTTGTGGTCAATGTATGCAACGGATTTTTCCGTCTTTACTCTCTTTACTCCCATAGCCTCAAATTCAAGATACGCCATTGTGCCTGTTGCATCCTGAGTAAGGGTCTGGTCTATTTTAATACCGATTTCTGTGCCCTTTTCCGGTTTTCCGTCAACAATATGTGCCGACAGAATTTTCTCGGTTAATGTCTGTCCCATTTGATAATCCTCCTTGTATGGTTATAAATATCCTTATATATTTTATATTTTTATTGTCGGTTTGTCAATAGCTGTGATATAGATTATACGAAGCTGAGAAGGAATTTTGTAGGTTAAATTCACCAAAAGAGGAAAAGAAGAATAGTATAAATTATAATTAGTTAGGAGTTAGGAGTTATGGAATTTATCATTACATCAATAATACTTATCTTCGCAGTTTACGGTATAGCTGTTCTTGTTGGCAGGTGGATATGCCGCTTTATGGCTTGTGGGGGAGAGGATAAGATAATCATTTATGTAAAAAGCAACGAACAGCGGGTAGAGACAGTGGTCAGGAGTTTAATGATACATAACCCATCTGCCGAGATTATTGTAGTTGATGAGGGTAAGAGTGAAAATATGGGAAAAATACTCGATTCTCTTTGCACAGAATGTGCGAGAATACATATAAGAAGGAAAAATTGAATAAGTTATAAAAAAATGACACAATTTATAAAGATTTGAAACTTTACCTTGATTTTGGGATGATGTATAATAAATAATGTAGAATAGCAGATATTTTTAACAAATTAACCAAAAGAGGTGGAGTAAATGACAGTTAATTCTCTGGCAAAAAAAGTTTGTACATTGCTGGCAGCAGTGTCGGTTATGGTGATTACTGCCGTATCGGCAAGTGCGGCACACTACTATGTCAGCTCGTCGAAAGGAAACGATGAGGGAAAGGGTACGATGAGTGACCCGTGGAAGACTCTCTCACGTGCTTCGGAGGTTGAGTTTCAGCCGGGAGATGTGCTTTATTTAAAAAGCGGCGACCGTTTTGAGGAAATGTTTCGGCCGAAGGGAAATGGTGATCCGAAGGTTGATATCCCGAACGGAGTGTGGGAGGATGAAGGATTTATCACACTTACCACATACGGCTGTGATAAAAAGGCGGTTATTGCACCGGGTAAGGATAAGGTCTACGGAATACTGCTTGAAAACTCCGCAGGCTGGAAGATTGAAAATATAGAAGTGACTGATGCAATGGCAGGCTTAAGACTTGTCATAAGCGAAAAGGATGCATCCGGAAACGGCTTGTGGATTGATAACTGTTATTTTCACGATATAGAGGATGCACCGCAGATTCCTACGCACAAGGAATACCAGCTTTATATGACCTATGCTATATCTACCTGCAGAATCACAACAGGTGCAGTTGTTCCCGAGATAACAAACGTTAAGATTTCAAATACTTTAATCGAGCGTACCGATGCGCCGATGACGATTGACTCGGTAAATGGTCTTATAATCGAGAATGTTGTTGCAAAGGATAACTACAAGGAAGGTATTCTTCTTGGCGGTATCAACGCAAATGCCGATTATTCTAAGGGCAGCTACATAAAGAACTGCCGAATCCTCAATACAGGTGCTCCCAAGGGACAAAGATGGGGTATTGCAGGTCTTCAGTTCAACTCAACAAGAAACCTTGATGTTTCGCAGTGCGAGATTGCATACACCAAAGCACCGGGTAAGCCTGACGGTTGCGGTATCGACTACGAGGCAAGTAACGTAAATGTTACTGTAAGAGACTGTTACATACACGACAATGAAGGTCCTGCATTTTTGATTTACAAAAACGGTTCATGGGGACTTGACAACAACGGCACTAATATTAAGAATAACTACCTCATTAATAACGGATTGAAGGATGTGGATAATGAGGGCGCGGTGTTCAATCATAAGCATAATATGACAAGCCAAGGCGACTGGACGGGCAATGTCATAAGCGTTATGAAGGGACAGCCGATAATAAACACAGATCAGGAGCCGAAGAAGAGATACCCCGAGCTTAATAAAGAGACGGGTGAATATGACCTTGAGTGGTTCACGAACTACAATGTGGCAGATAATAAGATTATTGTTGTTGATCCGAAAACGACAATAATGGACGGCAAGCAGGACGAAATGTATATGAAGCTCATTATGGGCGAGGATTATGTTTACGAGTCCTATGCCGAGGAGTATTTAGGTGAAAGGAACTTCAACAAGCCATATTACAATTATGTAAGAAGCACAGACTATTTTGATGAGTCGGAGCTTGAAATAATCAAAAAATTCGACTTTAACGACAGAACGGGCACAGACGGCTGGACGGCAGGCCCCGCGGTTAAAAATTTCGCTACGGTTTATGATAACGGCGTTACCGCTGTTCAGGGTGAATTAATCAAGAAGGATGGATTTATCTACTCGCCCGACAACCTCAATATTGAGATTAAACCCGGAACTGTGCTGATTTATCGTATGAAGCACACTATGGACTGTTCGGAGGGTAGATGGTATTATACAAAGCCTACGGAAACAACATGGGATGAGACCAGGGCTAACGGCTTTTCGATTGAAAAAAGACGTCCCGATGAGTATGTCACATACTATAACGATATGTCGTGGATATACACTGCACAGGACGGCATAATCAAGCAGATACGTTTTGACCCCGGTGATAACAATACCGGTTCGGGAAAATTCTATATTGACTACATAGCTATTGCAAGAAAGAAGAACTGGGAGGCACCGCCTACAGGTCCCGATAAGCCGATAATTGAGGCGAAGGAGGCTCCTGCATATGAGGTTAACTATCTTGACCCGAATACGGAGATAGATATTATAAGAGGTTTTGACTTCAATACCGACGGCGACCTTGAGGGTTGGGTAGGTACAGGTGCTATTTCCGCACCGAGTGTTGCAAATGGTGAAATATATGCAAGAATTCTTAAGAGCGACCCGTACATATTTACTCCCGAGCCACTTGGCATAAAGATAGACCCCGAAAGACCACTTGTTCTCAAATTCAGGTTCAGGCAGGATACCGGACTCGGACACATCAGAATTTTCTTTAACACCGAAGAGGATAAGAGTTATTCTGAGGCAAAGGCTTTCTCTATTAAGGAATATGATATCGATGATACGGGATATATAAGCTTCTGCGTAGACCTTGCAAATATCACATCGATGAAGGGAACGCTCAACCGCTTAAGATTTGACCCGGTTGACAATAACCCGAACATAAACGGAGGCTTTGCTCTTGACTACTTCTATATAGGAAGAGTTTCCGATGGTACGGAATATGTGGATGTAAGCTGGGCAGAGGACAGTATGCTTTTAATGGAAGCAGAGGGCATTTCCGATAAGAGCGGTGAGGCAGGCTTTAACCCTCTTGCCCCCGTCACAAGAGGCGAGATGGCAGAGTACATTGCAAAGACCTTAAAGCTTAAGGAAGCAGAGTACGAAGGCGGATTTTCTGACGTTTCTCCTTCCGAGGAGGCTAAATACATACAGTCTGTTAAGAATGCCGGAATTATGTCAGGACATGCTGACGGAAGCTTCGAACCTGACGGATATCTTACAAGAGAACAATCGGCTGTTATATTCTCGAATGTACTTTCCGTTATCGGAAGCGAATATGAAAGCTCGGATATTAATAAATTCAAGGATTATGACAGCTTCTCAGGCTACAGTGTTCCGCACGTCGGCAAGGTTGTGGCATCGGGTATAATGAGCGGTATGGGAGGCAATGTGTTTGCACCTCAAAACACACTCAACTATGCTGAAATTTCGGTAATGATTTCAAAGCTTCTTGAAAATGAGAAGCTAAAGATAGAAATTGTTACAGGTCAGGAAGCAGAGCTTGAAGAGGATTTTGAATACAGATTTGAATTTGAGGACGGCGAAATGGAGGGCTGGTATGCAGGAACTGCGGTATCGGGACTTGCATCAGACGCAGGCGAGCTTTTCGGTACGATTTCCGCAAAGGACCCGTTCATCTATTCGCCCGATAATCTCGGCATTGACCTCGGTGTGAATAAGATTATAAAAATCAGATTCAGAAATGCAACAAAACGCGGAAATGCAGGCTTCTTCTTCATCACAGATGCTGACACAACATGGGCAGAAGATAAGTTTATAGCAGTAAACTCCGAGACTCAGAATACTGATTACGTGGAATACTACTACGATTTGTCGAAGGTTGCTACGGCAAAGGGAACATTAAGACAGATTCGTTTTGACCCGATTTCAAACCTTAACGGCGTAACGGGTGAATTCGGTCTTGACTATGTATATATCGGAACAGGTGAGAAAAAGTAAGCTTTTCCAATACAAAAAAGGATGATACAAAAAATGAACAAAACATTAAAGCAGGTGCTTAAATACAAAAATATGTATATACTGTTTATTCCTTGCTTTATCTATCTGATAATATTCAACTACGTTCCGATGTTCGGAATTGTTCTTGCATTCAAGGATTACAGTATAAAGGGCGGAATTTTCGGCTCAAAATGGGTCGGACTTGAAAACTTTAAAGAGCTTTTTGCCACGCCCGATTTCTTCAAGGTAACATGGAACACTCTGAAAATAAGCTTCTATAAGCTTATTTTCGGATTTCCGCTTCCTATTATAATATCACTTCTCTTAAATGAGTTGAGATCAATGCGGTTTAAAAAGACAATCCAGACGATAATATTCCTTCCGCATTTTATCTCGTGGGTAATTCTTTCGGGAATAATATTCTCGATATTCAGAGTTGACGGTGGTATAATAAATGAACTTATAGTGCTTTTGGGTGGCGAGAAGATTCCATTCTTAAGCGATAACAGATATTTTGTAACACTTCTTGTTTCAACTAATATCTGGAAGGGTGCCGGTTGGGGTACTATAGTGTATCTTGCGGCAATAACCGGTATCGACCCGAGCTTCTATGAAGCGGCGGAGATTGACGGTGCTTCAAGATTCCAGAAGATGATTTATATTACAATCCCCGGAATTATGGTGGCTGTAACAATCAACCTTATCCTGCAGCTTTCAAACGTACTCTCGGCAGGCTTTGACCAGGTATTCAACCTCTACTCACCGCCTGTTTACGATACGGCAGATATTATTGATACATATGTGTACAGAAACGGTATTATAGAAGGAAATTATGAGATGTCAACAGCACTTGGCGTGTTCAAGTCGATTACTGCGTTTGTGCTGATAATGCTTTCCAACTATGCATCCAAAAAGCTCGGAGGTGACGGAATATGGTAAGAAAGCATAAGCTTAAAGGCGCGACACTGTTCGATTGGGCGAATGTGGCGATAATGATTTTCTTTGCAATCATTACACTATATCCGTTCTGGTACGTAATTTCCGTGTCGCTTACAGATTACGCAGAGTTTATAAACACGAAATTCCTTTTATACCCAAAGGGCATAACCTTGGAGGCATATAAGGTAATATTCAAAGAGGAATCACTCTACAGAAGCTTTATCTTAACAGCCTCGGTTGTTGTTACATATGTGGTATCCCACGTATTCTTATGCTTTATAACGGCATATCCTTTGTCCAAAAAGAATATGCCCGGCAGAGACTTTATGCTTCTTTTAGTTGTAATACCGATGGTATTCTCGGGAGGTATGATACCTACATATCTTGTTGTAAAGTCATTGGGACTTATGAACACATATACGGTTTTAATTGTAACCGGAGTATTCTCTGCGTACAATACAATATTAATGAAGAACTTCTTATCTCAGGTGCCGGAGGCACTTGAAGAAGCGGCGAAAATCGACGGTGCAAATGACTACTATATCCTCTTTAAGATATATTTCCCCATGTCATTGCCCATCATTGCTACAATCGCACTTTTTGCCGCAGTAGGAAAATGGAACGACTACGGAACAGCGCTCTACTACATTTCAAAATCACACCTTCAGCCTATCCAGAATGTCTTAAGGTCAATGCTTGTAGAGAACTCAATCGACACCGTATCCGGCGGCTTTGGACAATCAGAAGCCTTCAAGCTTCAAACCTCATCCAAAATGGCAGCCGTCGTTGTCGCAACCGTCCCCGTCGTTGCAGTTTACCCATTTGTACAAAAATACTTTGTGAAAGGTATAATGCTCGGCTCAGTGAAGGGCTGACGGGCTAAAATCGCTTATCTCGCACATTTCTCCCTCGGGGCGGTACCTTCGTACAGCACCCTCGGTGCGAAACGGCAATCTAAGCGATTTTAGCTCCGTCAGATGCTGAGTCGGCTGGTTAAAATTGCTTATCTCGCACATTTTTCCTCGCTTGCGTACCATATGTACGCGGCGTTCGGAAGAAATGCACAATCTAAGCGATTTTAGCTCCGTCAGCGGATAAATTATAATAGTTAGGAGTTTGGAATTAGGAGTTAGGAGTTAAATGAAAGAAAAATGCGGGGGCATTTTTCTGATATATTTAAAATATGTCAAACAAATCCGACTTTTATAAATATAAATCATTGAAAACCGCAAGGTTTTCTACCATAACTCCTAACTCCACACTCCTAACTCCAAACTTTATAAGAAAGGGTGGTTACTATAAAAAGATTAGTTAGTTTAATTCTTACTCTTGCAGTATCGTTAACGTCTGTTACTATGGCGGCATATGCTGAAGATATTAATACCGAAGTGGGAAATGCTGAGGAAGTGACAGAGGCTGTAGCGGATGAGAGATTTGAAACCGCAGTAGCAGTTTTCGTATCGTTGAAGGTGTTTGAAAAGGCGCCGGTATTTACCGATACTCTTACAAGAGAAGAATTTGCAAGAATTATTCATAAGGCGATGAGGCTTCCGGTAAGCGCCGAGGCGAAAAACGGTGCGTTTGCGGACGTGCCCGGTAAATACAAGGAATCGCCTTACATTGCATCGGCAATGGATGCCGGTATATTTATCGGCAGACCCGGTGATTTATTCCGTCCTCGCGAGGCACTTACCGAGGATGAGGCTGTAATCGCACTTGTTAATGCGGCAGGCTATCGTGAGAAAATAAAGCTTTTGGGCGATGAGATGTCTACATATCTTACAGAGGCTAAAAGCATCGGTATAACAAAGGATATTACAATTAATCCCGGAGAAAAAATTACCTATGAAAAGCTTATCATTATGATGTATAATGCATTTTCGGCAGATATGCTTGTGATAAAGGAATTTAAAGGTAATGAAGCTGTATACGGTGTAGGTGAGGATGTAACGCTTTTCTCCGAGCTATACGACGTTTACGAGGACGACGGTATCGTTACAGCAAACGAATATACATATCTGGACAGAGCAAGATTCGGCAAAGCTAACACTATTGTTATAAATAGTGATGAGGGCGAGGCAGAGTATGATGGAACTTTATCGGGAGGCGGCGAGCTTCTTGGTATGAGAGTTAATTATACATACTTAATCGATGAAGAAACTGACACAAGAATGCTCCTTTCGATCGAGGCGGATGAGAAGAATGATATTCTCACATTATCCTCATATGATATAGAATCAACCGAGCCGGGTAAGGTATGGTATGAGATTAGCGGCGGCAGAAGAAAGGATGCAAAAATCCCCGATGATGCCGACATAATCTACAACGGTGTTGCATTTGCATATGCAGATGAAAACACCTTCTTCCCGGATTACGGAAAGCTCACATTTATAGACAATAACTCGGACGACAGATACGATGTTGTGTTGGTTGAGGATTATATCTCAATAACCGTATGGGGTGTTGATTCAAATAATCTGACAATCTACCCCGATATGGCATTAAAGGGACTTTCCGAGCCGGTAAGAGTAGGCGGCAAAAAAATCCCCGACCTTATAAAGGCAGAGGATAGCGGACTTCTTCTCGTAGAGAAGGACGGCAAAAAAGCATCTCTTTCAAGAGTTAAAAAGGGCGACGCCGTAACAGTTATGATGAGTGATGTAAGAAGCGGTAGTGTTCTTGTAAAGCTTATTGCATCTTCAAAGAAGGTTACGGGCGAAGTTACAGCCTTTGAAATTCGTGATGATAAGCCCTATTCCGTCACAGATGATGACGGCAATCAGACCGATATGTACGGACTTGATACAATCGCAATCGACGGCGAGACATACAACGTTGCAGGCGACGTTATGATGCTTCTTGACTTTGGCTTTGCGGGCGACTTTTTATTAGATGCTTTCGGCAATATCGCAGGCTGGGCAGGCAATGCCGAAATGAAGGCTATGTATTCTTACCTTATTAATATAGGATATAATGAGGAAGAGAATGAACTTATCTTAAGAATGCTCTATGAAAACGGTATTTATACCAACGAGGACTTTAAAGATGAGATAAAGATTGACAATGTCAAATACGAATTTTCGGACATTGAATCTGTTGACGAAATAAAGAAAAGATTCAAAAACGCATCTGCAAAGACCGGAGTTGGAAACGGAGGCGTTGCTCAGCCCCTTAAGATTACCTTTAAAAAGAGCGGTATGGTTGCAAATGTTGATACTCTTCTTGATGAGGGTGATGACATCGACAAGAGCAAGGACAGCGACGGACTTAAAAAGGGTAACGGAGAGGCAACCAAGAGTGCGGACTACAGATCCTATACCGGTATATTCAATGGTCTTTTCGGAATAGATGCAAACACAGTTGTGTTCCAGGTAAGAAGAGACCCGAGCATTAACAGATACAATTCTGACCACTTCTGTGTGGCGAAAAACACAGTGTTCGACAATGAAAGTGATTATAACGTAGTGGCATATGATATGACATCGTCGGGCTATGCACCGCTTGTTATTTCCTATCATACCTCAAACATTTTAAAGCAGGGCGGAGTAATGCTCGTTGAGGATGTAAAGAAGGTATGGAGCGAAGAGGAGAGCACGGCTGTTACAAGAATTTCGGGTATATATTACACAGGCTCGGTAGTTACGGTAGATGCAATGCCCGGCACTGCTGTTGATAAAAAGCTTTCACGCGGTGATGTTGCGATAGTTGAGATTACAAAGGATGGTAAGCTCAATGCCCACAAGCTTGTATATGATAATGAAGCAACAAACACAAGCTTCACCAATAAGCTTCCCGGCTCGAGCTCAGGTACTGAATACACAGTAATGAGAAGACTTTTATACGGATACGTTGAAAGCAATGACGGCAAATTCTTCACGCTTAACTGCGGAAGTGGAGCAGAGGTGTTCTCAAGCGCAGGTGCAAAGGTATATATACTTGAGGATAATAATATCAAGCCCGGCTCAATGAATGATATTGTCGGAAGTGAAAACAGAAGCTCTGCACTTGATAAGGTTGTTGTTTATGTGGCAACCGGCAGAGTGAGAACGATTTATGTTTATAAGGGAGGTGCTACAGAGTGAGAAAAGGGTTAATTTTGGCAATAGCCGCATTTATTCTTACAGTCAGCACTGCTTTTGCATCCCCTCAGGCTGAAAATAAAAACGGAGTTCTTACAATAAGCGGTAAGATTGATATTTCAAAGCCCGGAAACGACAGTGTTACACTGACAATTTTAAAGCCGGGTGTAACAAAAGAGGAATTTTCCGAAAACCCTGATATTGCAAGCTGCTTCTACTTTGCAGAGCAGACGGCAGGTGCGGACGGCTCCTACAGCTTTACAATTCCTATGGACGATAAAGACCCCTTCGGTGAGTATACAATAATCGCCGACGGCGGTAGTGTGAGCTATACACACGCATCCCAAAAGGATTTAAAGCTTACAAAAGCTGTTGCACTAATTAAGGATGCACCAAACTACGGAACGGTAAGAGATGTGCTTTTGGAGTATGCCGAGACACTCGGAATAAAGGACGAGTACGATTCGGATGAGCTTTTGAAGGTTGCAAAGGAACTGTATGCCTTAAGAGAAAGTATAACGACCGGAAACTACAAAGGTGTTATTGAGGATGCGGCAGACGATGCTTTGAAAACCAAGCCGAGCGGCGGGTCATCATCCGGCGGCGGTGGTGGCGGAGGCGGAGGTGGCTCCTCCTATGTTGCCCCGAATATGGGTTATATCGGTGAAACGATAAGTGAAGAGAAAAAATTCACCGATGTTCCCGAAACGCACTGGGCGTACAGCTATATTAAAGACCTTGCGAACAAGAATATAGTAGCAGGAAAAGAGGACGGAAGCTTTAAGCCCTCCGATTCAATAAAAAGAGAAGAATTTTCCAAGATGCTTGCAGAAGCATTCCTCGAAAAGACCAAGGAAAGCTCCGACGGAGAATTTCAAGACGTTAAGGCAGGCGCATGGTACGAAGAATATGTATACGCACTTTATAAAAATTCGCTTGTAAGCGGAATGGGCGAGGGCATATTCGGAGTAGGAGAGGTCATCACAAGACAGGATGCGGCAGTTATGGTTTACCGCTGTCTTGAAAGAGCAGGCGTTGCTATGCAAAGTGATAACGCGGCATTTGGTGATGGCGACAGCATAGCGGAATATGCACAAAAAGCTGTGTCGGGTCTTGCACAAAAAGGAATTATAAACGGAAATGAGGAAGGCTTGTTCCTTCCCCAAAAGAGTCTTACAAGAGCAGAGGCGGCAAAGATTTTGTCCGATGCTTTGAAATTAAAATAAGGAAAGGAATGGTATTATGAAAAGAAAAATAAGCTTATTTTTAGCTGCAGTTATGGCAGTAATGTCACTTGCCGGATGTGGTGAGAAGTCGAAGGAGGCTTCAAACGGTGAAGCAAAGGAATACTCATTGTTTGCACATAACTGGCAGGTTTATGACGGTCAGGAGAACGACAGAATCCTAAAGCATCTTGAAGAGAAGTTCAATCTAAAGCTCAATCTTACCGGTGCACCGTCAGAGGGCTGGCAAGAAAAGCTTACTCTTATGATAAATACGGGAGAGGTTCCCGAAATGTTCTTCTTCCTTCCGGGTGCAACACAGTACCGCGGTTGGTGTGAGAACGGCGTTGTAATCGCATATGACGATTATATGGAAGACACAGAGTACATTAAGCAGGTATTTGCAGATAAGAGATACGGAAACCTTTCCTACGGCGGAAAGCACTATTTCCTCCCGAATATAGGTGTTGCAAACTCACACGCTATTTACTACCGTAAGGACTGGCTCAAAAAGGTAGGACTTGAAGAGCCCAAGACAATTGAGGAATTTGAAGAAATGCTCCGTCGCTTTACCGAGGAGGATCCCGACGGTAACGGAAAGGACGATACATACGGTCTTTCACTTTCAAAGGTAACAGGATGGTTTGCTTCCTTCTATGCAGCGTTCGGAATCAAAAACGGTTGGAACAAGGATGCTGAGACAGGCAAATATCTCCCGTACTTTATGGATGAGGGCTATTGCCAGATGCTTGGTTGGCTCGGAGAAATGTATAAGAAGGGCTATATCAAGAATGAGTACTTTATAGATACAGACCAGCAGAAGCTTGATAACTTCTACGCAGGTCAGGCAGGTGTTGTTCTTGCAAATAACGGCGGAACTGTTGATAATATCGTAACATCAACAAAGTCAGTTAACCCCAACGCAGATATAGATGTTCTTATGCCTCCCTCAGGACCGGGTGGTGAAGGCGGAATGGTTTCCTTCGGCGGCTTCTACGGCGGCTGGAACATTTCCGCAGAGGCAGAAGAGCCTGAAGTTTTGGTAAGTATGCTTGATTATCTTTTAAGCCCTGAGGGTCAGAAGCTTAAGCTCTACGGTATAGAGGGTGTTCACTATACAGAAGAGGACGGCAAGATTGTAAGAAACGATGCTGAATGTGTAGCTGAGCCTAATAAGGTATTCAAGAGCGATGATAACGGCAAGGTAACGAGCAACTATGAAATAGGAAACTACTTCTCAACTGCATTCCTTGAATATACAGACAATGGTATCGTGGCTCAGAGAGACCATTCTGCACTTCAGAATCTTGAGCTTGCTCTTAAGGCTGAAAAGATTTCAACTATGAATCTTCAGGTTTCAGACACTCAGAATATCATCGACACATCAGAGGAATTCTCAAAGATTGGTTCTAAGATGAGTGATATCTGCGAAAAGTATACCGTACTTATCATCAGCGGACAAATCAGCGCAGAAGAGGGTATGGCAAAGATAAACGAGGAATGTAAGAATGTCGGCTATGACAAGGCTGAAGAGTTTATGAGACAAAAGGCGGAAGAATAAAATATGAGTAAGCATAAAAGACTGCTTGTCAGGCTGTTTGTGTCTGCAACGGCGTTCTTCTGTGTTGCGGCAGTGGCTTTGGGAATATATTTTTCCTGTGCGTTAAGGCGTATATATAACGATGAAATATACAGCTCCTTAAAAAGCAGTCTTTCCAATGCGGATGAATACATTTCATCTGTCACATCCGATATATCAGATGTGATTGACAGCCTTGTTTATTACGGTGAGTATGTAGAAGAGTTTAAGGCTGCGAAGGACTATCAGAGATATTCTGCGGCACAGCATCTTATAGAAGCAATCAACAATATCACAATGCGCCATTCAAATATAGTAGGTCTTGAGCTTATAATCCCCTGCGGCGATGAGATGAAGGTAATCTCCGCAGGTGATTATAACACCGAGTACCTTGAAAAATATATGGTGGCTGATAATTGGCATACAGGGTATTCCCTTGTTATGATTCCGAGCATTAAAACGGGTAACATCCTTGCGGTGAAAAGGCCGAGAATGGAAACCGAAATGCTTGTTGCGGTTGAAATTACACCGATTTTCTTCACTGCGGCGGCAGAAAACTCAAATATTGTGATTACCGATACAAGCGGAAATGTTATGTACAGTCAGAATATACAAAATTCCGAGGAGAGTGCCGAGATACTTGCATCCCTCGCATCGGGCGGAAAAAGCGGCGGTATAGATGACTCTCTTTCGGGCACGACCATTGCATATCAGAAATCACTTTTTGACGGCTTGTATATATTCAATATACAGCGTGCAAAGAACCTTGACGATAACTTAAGGTCGGTAATAGGAACGCTTCTTCTGATAATTGTTGCAGCGCTCTTGTTCTCGGTGGTGATTGCGTGGATGCTTGCAAAGCTTCTGACAAAGAGAATAACCGATTTTAGTAAGGGTGTAAAGAATGCCGATTTTGAGAACAATATCGGATATAAAACCAAGAAAACTCTTTTTTCAGAGTATAAGATTAAAAATCAGGTTATAATCTATCATATGCTTGCTTGCTCGGTTCCGGTGCTTCTTGCATCGGTGGTGCTTTTGGTAAGTACAACGGATGCTGTTGCTGATTCGGGTAAGCGTGTGTTTGAAAAGTACGCACAGCAGGTCAGGGAAAGCTTCAATATCTATCAGGATAAGTTCATAAAAGGTGCAAAAATCCTTGCACTTGAGAGTGATGTTATAAGTACGGTTGACAGCCCGGAGGGAAGCTTCGGGGTAGGTGACTATGACGATGCTTCAATATATAATTCAAGCGGAGAGCTTGTATATTCACCCGATGTAATTCCTGAAAAGGCAGGTATAAGCCCTCAGGAGGGGATGTATACCGACACGGAGAATGTGTATTATACAGCGAGTGTAACACGCTTTAACGTAGGTGAGTATGATTACAGCGACTCTGTTATCGGATATGTTCGTGTAAAGACGGATAAGCAAAGCTTCCGTCAGCGTGCAGGGATTCTTAATAACGGTGTTGCGAATGTATATATACTCGATAAGGCCGACAGAATATTGCTCTCCAATGTTGTACAAAGCGAGGGGCAGACGGCAGAGGATATAGTGCTTGATAAAAAGTACAGCTACACCGTACCGATAAACGGCGGAAGAATACTCATTGTATCGGATATAAAGAATAATGAGAACTATCGCCTTATACTTGAAACGCTGATTTTTGTTATGATTCTAGTTGCACTTTTAATTGTATATACTGCTGTGATGTCGGTGCATTTTTGCCGTCCCATCCATAGGATGAACAGTATTTTAAAGGAAGTATCGGACGGTGAATTTACCAAAATTTCCGTAAAGACGGGCGACGAGATAGAGGAGCTTGCCGAAAGCTTTAATAATATGCTCGGCAAAATTCAGGACCTTATAAAAGAGCGTTGTGACTTGTGGGAACAGCAAAGAGAGCTTAACTACCGTAATAAGGAGGCACAGCTCAACCTCCTGCAGTCGCAGATAAATCCGCACTTTATATATAATACGCTTGAATCGATAAAATGGCTTGTTCTGTCAAGGGATACCGAAAAGGCGTCCGATATGATAACACGTCTTGCGGAGCTGTTTCGCCAAAGCCTTAAAAAGGGTCCAAACGAAATACTTCTTTCGGAAGAGCTCGATGCAGTGAGAGCGTATATAGGTATTCAGCTTGTGCGGTTTGAGGATTCTCTTTCGGTCAGCGAGAGTATTGAGGTAGATACGGATAAGTTTAAGATAATAAGAATGTGCCTGCAGCCGCTTGTTGAAAATGCAATCACGCACGGCGTCGAACCGATGGAAGGTGTGGGCACAATAGAGCTTTCGGTAAAAAAAGAGGATAAAAATATAGTAATAAAGGTTATAGATAACGGTGTCGGTATGACATATGAAAGACTCCTTGAAGTTAGAAAATCTTTAGAAAGAGGCTCGGACGAAGGGAGTAAAAAGGGTATCGGAATGGTTAATGTCAACAGAAGAGTCAAGCTTCTCTATGGTGAGGAATACGGACTTTCGGTTGATTCCGAGCCGGATAGAGGAACGTGCATTACATTAACAGTGCCGGGCGAAAGGGAAGAAAATTTACATGGCACTGCGGAAGGAATGTGAATATGTATAAGCTTTTAATCGCAGAGGATGAGAAAATAATCAGAAACGGTCTTGCAATGGGAATCCCGTGGGAAACTATCGGCTTTGAAGTGGTATTCCTTGCCGAGAACGGTCAAAAGGCAATTGACTATATCAGGGAGAACCCGGTGGATGTGGTAATGCTTGATATAAAAATGCCGATTTTAGACGGTCTTGCAGTTGCCGAGATTTTAAATCGCGAATATCCCGAAATAAAGATTGTTATTTTAAGCGGATATGCGTGGTTTGAATATGCACAGCAGGCAATAAGATGCGGAGTTTCTGAATATCTTTTAAAACCCGTTAAAAATGATGAAATATTGGATGCGATGAAGAGGATAAAAGAGAAGATAGATGCTGTTAAAAACCCGGGCGGTGAAAAGAGCGAGGAACAAAAAGAACCCACGCACCGCGAGAGTGATGCAAAGGGCACGGGAATAATCCTTCGTGCAAAAAGTTATATAGATAAAAACTATATGCACGCACTTTCCCTTACCGATATGTCCGATTATTTAGGCATTAACGGAGTCTATTTTTCAACGCTTTTCAAAAATGAAACCGGCATAACCTTTAAGGACTATCTTACAAGAATAAGAATTGAAAAGGCAAAAAGCCTTTTGGTCAATGAAGAGATAAAAATAAATAAGGTAGCAGAGCTTACGGGCTACTATGACTACAGAAACTTTTGTAAAATATTCAGACGTGAAACGGGAAGCTCACCGAGCGAGTACCGTGAAAAATACAGAATAATTAAATAAAAAGAAAGGGTGATTTAAGGATGCTGAAAAAAACTCTTGCACTTCTTCTTTCGGCAATACTTTCGCTTAGTGCGGTGTATGTTGCTTTTGCAGAGGATGTGGTGCTTAAGAGCTGGAGCTTTGAAGATGGAGTGCCGGCGGAATTTGATAAAAACCGCAGGGCAGAATTGTCGGCGGCAGATGGTATATTAACGGTTACAACCAAGCAAAGCAGTGGTCAGTTTTCTGTTGGTAAAAAGGGATATCTGCTTATGCTCAAGGGAAAAGAACTTAAAAAGCTTGTAATCAGAATGAAAATTGAAGGAGAAAAGGACAATGATGAAGCACCAATAAGTATATCTTACCAGAGCGAGGTAAACGGTTCGATTGATGCAACAATCAAGGGTACAACCTTATGGTCAACCTCTGATAATTTGAAGGATATTGTTTACGGTGCAGACTTCGATGATTATGAATTCGACCTTACAAAGCTTAGTGGCTTATCAGACAGTGATGCGGAAGCTAATATTGCAAAGATAAATATAGAGCCGGCAAGAGCATCTGCGTCTGCTGTAGTCAAAATTGAGAGAATTGAGCTTATCGGCGAAAAGGAGATAATTCCGCCTTCTGTAACACTTACCGACAAAACGGCATATCCGTGGTATGAGGCAGGCGATAAGGCTGAATTTGAAGCAGAGGTTAAAAATGCAGAGGATATAAAGAGTGTTGAGTTTTTTGTAAACGGCTCTGCAATAGAAAAGCTTACTGCAGCACCATACAGCTTCAGCTATGAATTTAAAGAAATCGGAAAGTACACCTTGAAGGCTGTTGCAACGCTTGGCGATGATTCTGTGGTGGAATCAACTGAACTTGTAGTAAATTGTCTTGCAAAGCAGGAGAAAATATTCAAGGAATGGAATTTTGATGATAATCAAAAGCCGACAGATATCAACTGCGGAAGCTCGTCAACTATAGCCGTAGAGGACGGAGTGATGAAATTTACCATAACGGCGGCTAATGCAAATCTTAATATAAGTCCGTTCACTCCGCTTGACTTGGATATTTCAAAATATCCGTATCTCAAGATTATGGTTAAGAATACCATGAAAAAGACCAAGACTTCAAATCCGCCTATGGCACTTTGGCTTATGTATGCAGAACCGCCCAGCAACGGCGCGGGACAACTTCTGGCATACGAGCTGGAAACAGATATAAGCGGTAAGGAAATGGTATATGATGACGGCTTCTACCGTCAGTACATATTCGACCTTACAAAGATAGAGGGCGTTGATAAGACGAAGCCCGTAAGATGGCTGCAGACTCAGTTTTTCAGAAATTCAGAGAGCGGCACCGCATATATTGACAAAATCACAATTTCCGATACTGCAAGCTATGACGAGGTAGAAGTCGGTGCTGTGCTTACAGGCGTTAATGACGGTGAGGAATATCCGCTCGGAAAAACCGTAACACTAAAGGGTGATACGAATGCTAACGGTGTTAAGGATATCAGCTATTACGTGAACGGAGAGAGTGTAGGCTCGGGAGCAACACTTGACTATACCTTCAGCGAAATCGGAAGCGCTGCAATTAAAGCTGTTATAACTCTTTCGGATAATTCCAAGGTTGAAGCCGCTGAAAAGACGGTTAACATAATTGCGGTAAATAATGCACAAAATCTTTTGTGGGATTTTGAGGACAATATCAGCGGCTGGTATACCGACTCGAAGATAGGCACGGCAAGTGTTGCGGACGGAAGTATGATACTTACGATAAATGCAGAGAGCGTGCCCGCTCGTGTGGACGGTTTAAGCCTTGACGGAACGAAGAGCCCGTATCTCAAAATCCGCATTAAAAATGAAACCGATGATAATTCACTCACCTTCCAGTGGGCGATTAACAATAAGTTCTCGACAGATTACAGAATTCAGGCAACAGCCGATATGACAGGAAAGACAATTTCAAAGAATGATAAGCAATTTAAGGAATATGTGTTCGACTTATCGGCAATGGATACATGGATGACGAAGGGAATAACCTCTTTGCAGTTCTTCCCGGCGGCAAAGGCGAAGAGCGGCAGAGTCTTATTTGATTCTATCGAGCTTTATAAGATTATGCCTGAGGTTTCATTAAGTGTTGAGGGTGATATGATATATCCTGCACCCGTCACAATCACACCTACTGTAACAACACAAGGACTTCCTATCGTAAAAACCGAAATTTATGTCAACAATAAAAAGGTAAGCGAAAAGGACGGCATCTATAACGGCTCATTTACATACGTTCCGTCGGAGGGCGGCGAGATGGAGGCGTTTGTGGCAGTTCACGACTCTGCAGGCGAAGTGACCTTCAGCGAGACTGTCAAATTCAACTACGGCGTACCCTATGAGTTCGGAAATTGGGAATGTACAACCGATAATAATACTCTAAGTGTAAAGGTCCCCGTCAAAAAGAATATGGACGGCTTTAAGGACCCGATAATATTTGCGGCAACATATGATAAGGACGGCAGAATGATAAAGGCAGAAAAAGCCGATATCACAATCACTGATACAATGCAGGATGCCCAAATTACATATACACTTCCCGAAAATGCGGCAAATGTAATTGTATATGCGTGGGACGACCTTCTTGGAGGAAGCTCCTACCATGCTCCGCTTGTGGTTCAGGCGGCAAATTAACCTTCGTTTCTCCTGTTCGGGTGAACAGTTTAAATAAAAAAATGTAAAACTAAAAAAAGAAAGGGAGAATGGAAAAATGAAAACATTTAAAAGAATTGCTTCGCTTATCCTTGCAATTGCAATGATATCTGCAATGGTAGTAATGCCGGCTCAAGCGGCAGAGAAGGTGTTCAAGCACTGGACCTTTGATGATGGTGCGATGCCGGCAGAATTAACGGCTGTACCTGACGGAAAAATACTCGATGGCGGATTGATGCGTTCAAGAGGAAATACGTCACAAAATATAACTTTTGGTTCGCTGACTGCACCGCTTAACATCAAGCTTGCAGACTATCCGTATCTTGAAATGGACTGGAGTTATAAAATATACTCTGGAAAAGAGAATGCAGCGAAAAATGATATGTGGTTTAATCTGTTCGATGCAAGCAATAAGATTATTGCACAAATTCAATTTGGTGCAGATAGCAACGGAGTCAAGGTTTCTGAGGAAAGAAAGGTTCATACATATGAATTTGCAAAAGCGACTCTTGTAAATCCTGCAACAACAAATGGTTATGCAAAGTCTATTGAAGAAGTGTTGAATACAGAAATTGCATTTTTCCGTATGCAGCCGTGGTACAGAAATGATGATAAAGCCACTTACGGAGAGGTGTGTTTCGATTACATAAAAATATTCGGCTATGATTTGGATATAGCAGTTTCTGCACCGACAGCGGTTTACTCGGGCGATACCGCTCAAATAACTGCAACAGTTACAGGAAACACTCCGGATAAGGTGGATTTCTATGTGGACGGCGAGCTTGCGGGAACAGCTACATCGGCTCCTTACAGCTTAAGCTATAAGTTTGAGGGAGAGAAGAAGGTTAATATTAAGGTTGTTGCCACTGCAGGAAATAATACAGTAGAAAATTCAACTACTACAGATGTTATGCAGAGTGGCAGAGTTGATTTTGATTCGTATGTACCACCTCACATTTTAAGTAACAAAGCTACAATAAGTGAAGCAGGCGAAATGGTATACTCGGGTGCTGCTCAACCTATGAATGTCGGAACTACCAGCTATAGCTTTGTTAAGGGCGGTGCTGACCTTACCGAGAAGAAGTATCTCAAAATGAGAATGAAGCTTTCAGGTGCTCCAAAAACAGACAGGTTTATGGTATCATTTACTGTTCGTTCTCCGGGAAATAAAGAAGTATACTGTACTTTGACGGCGAATGAGGATATTAACGGAAAGACATTCTCGACAGAATATCAGCAGCTTGTATTTGATTTGACAAAGTGTCCTGTTGCAGAAAAAACATATCCATATGACTTTACCGATAAGCCGGTCGGAATAATTGAGATGTATCCGATGAGAACAGTATCAACGGGAACGCTTACAATCGACTGGATTGAGCTTTCGGATGACCCGACGGTAGAGGATGAAAAACCGACAATTGTAGCACTTGCAGCAGACAAGACTTCGGGCTATGCAGGTACAGAGGTTAATTTTACAGCTTCAGTTGAGGGAACGGTTCCCGAGAAAATTGAATTCTATGCAGACGGCGAGCTTTTTGCAACAGATGACACGACTCCCTATACTGCAAAATACACTCTTTCAGGCGAAAAGAATTATAACTTTACCGCAAAGGGTGTAAGCGGTAATAATGCTACAGAGAGCACAGGTGTGGCAGTTACCTCCTTTAACGAGCTGAGAATGGACTTTAATGAAACTATTCCCCCGCATTTCGGAAGAAGCGGTGCAACTCTTGATGGAGCCGGTGCGGTTACATATACAGGTGCAACAAGTACAACAATAAATATTGGAATACCGTCTATAAGTATTGCAAAAGATGGCTTTGATCCGACGGAATATAAGTACTTAAAGATGCGTGCAAAGCTTGAGCTTACCGAGGATGGTGAGCCAAGGTCAGACGGTACGACAGTTGCTATAACCGCGTACCCGGTGGGTGCAAGTGGTGCGGGCGGCACAGAATATTGTCAGCTTAAGCCGGCTACCGATATAAACGGAAGAATTCTTAATGAGAATTATCAGGAGCTCATATTTGATTTGACAAAAACGCCGATATCTGATGGTAGCATATTTGATTTTACAGGCAAAAAGATAGGCTGGCTACAACTTCGTCCCTTCTGTAAGGTGACTAAAGGTAAATTATCAATTGACTGGATTGAATTGTCAAATGAAGCAGAAATGTCAGTAAATATTTCTGCGGACAAAAAATCAGCACTTTCAGGCACAGAGGTTACCATCACATCAGCAGTTTCAGGCATAGCAGCCGACAAGGTTGAATTCTATGCAAACGGAAATCTTATTTCAACAGATGATACTGCTCCTTACAACGCAACCTATACAGTAACAGGTGAAAAGCTTTATAAGTTTACTGCAAAGGGATATGCCGGAGAAAAGGTAACTGAGAGCGGTATTGCAGAAGTAACATCATATGACGAGTACAGAATGGACTTTAATGAGCTTATTCCTCCGCATTTCGGAAGAAGCGGTGCAGCTCTTGATGGAAATGGTGCGGTTACATATACAGGTGCGACAAGTACAACAATAAATATAGGAATACCGTCTATAAGTATTGCAAAAGATGGCTTTGATCCTACAGAGTACAGATTCTTGAAGATGCGTGCAAAGCTTGAGCTTACCGAGGATGGTGAGCCAAGGTCAGACGGCACTACAGTTGCCATAACCGCGTACCCGGTGGGTGCAAGTGGTGCGGGCGGCACAGAATATTGTCAGCTTAAGCCGGCTACCGATATAAACGGAAGAATTCTTAATGAGAATTATCAGGAGCTCATATTTGATTTGACAAAAACGCCGACATCTGATTTCGATTTTACAGATAAAAAGATAGGCTGGCTGCAGCTTCGTCCCTTCTGTAAGGTGACTAAAGGTAAATTATCTATCGACTATATTGAAATTTCAAAGGAACCTGTAGTATCGCTTACAGCTGATAAGAGCGGTGCCTTCCGTGAAGGCGTAGAGGTTACTCTTACAGCGGATGTCGTTGGTGCAGAGGCTGATAGCGTTAAGTTCTATGACGGCGATAAGCTTATCGGTGAGGATGCATCAGCTCCGTACAGCATCGTATATAAAGCAGAGGGTGACGAAAAGCATACAATCGTTGCTAAGGCTGTCAGCGGCAGTAACGTATATGAAAGCATTCCGGCTGAGTTTGCAACCTATACCGAGCTGAGAATGGACTTTGATACATCAATCGCACCGAACTTTAGTAGTTCAAGCCCTGCAGAACTTGACGGCGAGGGTGCTGTTGTAATCACGGGTGAGTGGAATACAATGCTAGGTATAGGAAAGGATGCTGACCCCATAAAGGTTGGCGGCTTTGACCCGACAGAGTACAAGTATATGAAGATTCGTGCAAAGCTTACAGGAACACCGAAAGTTGATCCGTATACACTTTCATTCGATATGTTTGATGTAGGAGGAACAACCAACTTCGGTACCTTTACATATGTAACCGATATGTACGGAAAGACATTTACCGAGGAATATCAGGAGCTTATATTTGACCTTACCAACGGTATCGACCCTGCAACAGGCGAGGTTGTTGATATATCGGGAAAAACAGCAGGTAGGTTACGAATTATGCCTATGAGAAAGGCAAATCCTGCTGTAATGCACATTGATTATATTGAATTCATAAGCGCCAAACCCTACAAAATCGGCACTCCCGAGCTTGCAGGCGATAAGATTTTAACCAGCACAGTACTTAATGACAATATGGACGAGGTTGTTGACACAGACAGCATTGTTTATATAGCTGCAAAGTATAACGGCAACGACCTTACAGATGTAAAGCTCTCTCCCGTTACACTTACAGAAAACAAAGAGGACACAACACCTATCGATGTATCGGCTATGGAAATAGCAGACGGTGAGAGAATCGACGTAATGGCTGTTAAGTCATTTAGCGATATGACACCGATTATGGATAAGGTAACTGTATATGATAACGGTATCTCTGCAAAGGATGCAGCTTTTGCAGGCGCATTTATGGACCATATGGTACTCCAGAGAGATATGCCGGTTAATGTATGGGGTAAGGCAGACGCAGCTGACGGCGGTGTTCTTGAGATCAGCTTTGCAGGTAACACAGTTTCTGCAACGGTTGAGAATGGAAAATGGCAGGCAAAGCTTCCTGCACTAAAGATGAGTGCAGAGCCGCAGGTATTAAGCGTTAAGTCACTTGCAGGCATAAAAGAAATTTCAGACGTTCTTGTTGGTGATGTATACTTAATAGGCGGTCAGTCAAATGCACAGTTCACATTGAACGGAACAGACACTTGGGAAGCAGACAGAGAAAATGCAGTACCCGAGGATAATATAAGAATACTTTTTGCAGCGCAAAATGAAGAACAGCCGGGCTATTCAGAGGTTAAGAGAGATGATCCTTATCCGAAGGCGATGTGGCAGATTGCAGAGGATAAGACAGAAGCAGAAGCTGGCTGGGATAAGTATGGTCACACAATGGTTAACTTCCCGGCTATCGGCTATTATATGGCAGATACACTCCGTGCAGACGGAATTGATGTTCCGTTAGGACTCGTTTCCTTCGCAAAATCAGGTGCTACACTTGCACAGCTTTCACCTGCACACCTTTCAGAAGGGATAAACGATTCATATAAGGCACAGGCATACAACGGACTTTTAGCGCCGGTTGAAAATATGACTGCAAAGGGTATGCTCTGGTATCAGGGTGAGAGTGATTCAAACAATGATAATCTGACAGCAAGCTATGAAGAGAGATTTTCAAATTTTGTTGACTATATGAGAGGTACTACGGGAAACAGCAATATGCCTGTATTTATGGTACAGCTTTCATCACACTTAGACCAAGCTGGTGGCACAACATCAACATGGCAGCTCGGTCAGTTCCGTTCAATGCAGACAGATATGATTCTTAATAAGAACATAGATAACCTTTATATGGTAGCATCTCTTGATAAGGGCTGGAAAAAGGATGACGGTGATAGCGATAATGCACTTGCACATCCGAAGTACAAAAAGCCTGTCGGCGAAAGACTTGCAAAGGTAGTTGAGAATGTACTATACAACGGCGACAATGCAACAATGCCCATGCCGGTATCGGTAGATTTCGAGGAGGGCTACTGTACAATTACATTTGACAGAGAATTCCCGAAAATGTATCTTGAGCCTGATGAAGAAAGACCTGTATATGGCTTTGAACTTATAAAGGATGGCGTGGCATATCCTGCATCTGCAGAGGTATATGGCGATAATACCGTTGATGTGTTCGTTGAAGATAATGAAGTTCTTTGCAATGGTATCGCAGACGGTGTGCGTTATGCATTTTTCAATGCGGCATCACCGCTAGTTGCTCCTCTTGTAAGTGTAGACGGATACTATGCTCCGACATTTGCAATCGATAACCCGGATGTGAATGTTCAGACAAAGGCAGCATACATCGACCCGATTTCATGGGGCAAGGCTGAATAATTAAATGCACAAAAAGAATGGAACGGTTTAAAAGCCGTTCCATTCTTTTTGGATTTTTATGAGTAGAGAAAATTATAATTTATCGCTTCGCGAGAAATTATAATTTCGGGGACTGGGCTGCGACGTTTTGCCCCGGAACGGGGTGAAACAGCAGTGGCGTTACCAAAATCAAAGATTTTGAACGCTGTTGCATAGCTCTCGTTAACCAAATCAAAGATTTGGACTCGGGC
>JAZRMB010000017.1:0-22216 GCA_045647245.1 Clostridia bacterium | reverse complement strand
ATATTAAATATCTGAAAACCGCAAGGTTTTCTACCATAACTCCTAACTCCACACTCCTAACTCCACACTTTATAATTTGTTGGTGCAACGCACCGACAAATTATAATTTATTTATCTTTTTTATAAAAATATTTCACTATCTCAATATGCTGATTGACAATCCGTCCCTATCGTGCTATACTTTATCTTGAAAATAAAATATAGCTTCACACAGAGTGTCTGCCATACTGCTTTTTTAGGTACGGCAGGTGAAAAGGGAATGAGGTGAGAATCCTCAACGGTGATACTGTCGCTGTATATCTTCGACGCTTTATATCCGTCGGCGAAAGCCGGTCATTGGGAAACTGAGAAGGCAGGATATAACGCAAAAGGCTTTATGCCTTTAAGAAGGTGAGTCAGAAGACCTGCTTTGATATTATTCCGCAAGTACGTTTTTTGTATAGGAATAATGTTTTTGTCTGCACTTGTTTTTGGCATATTATATGCTATCGGCAAGAGCATTGTTTTACAGGCAAATTGTGATAATCACAGAAAACACAGCTGTGGTAATTTTTACTTTAAAAATTACCGCAGTTTTTTTATTTTCCTGCGGCAATACGGAGGTGAAATTTTTTCTGATTTTACAACACTAACCAAGCAGGAAAGGAATAAGAAAAATGAAAACAAAAATAACTCTCAAAAGAACAATGGCACTTTTTTCTGCCCTTGCGATGCTCACATCATTCATCCCGGCACAAGCATCCGAAAACAGCGACTACAACCTGCGAGTGCTGACCTTTGAAGATAAAGAGGGCGACAGCTACTGGGCAGACCTTATCGACGAACCTCAATCGGGCGGCAGCCTTTTATACGGCGATGTATATAATGAAGAGGATGCATATACCTGGTGCGACGAGGGCAACACAAATCTGACACACACCATCCCCTACAACTATTACAGCTACAACTTCTGGGGCGGCGGTCACGCAATTTCAAATTATTCATCGTCCGATTTTGAAACCTACGGCGACTATATGTCCCAGCTTACAGTATTAAACACATATGCAGAAAATGATGGTCTTATGCGCACAGGCGGAGGCCACAACGGCTCGGACAACTTCGCTGTCCATTACGGCTACTCCGATGATTCGGGATTTAATATGACCGAAAACCTCCCTACTATATCTTTTTCAGACGGTAAAGCACGTGTTATTGACCACATGTATGTAAATAATACAACATATCCTTTAAACTGTTTTACTTTCGGAAACGAGTTCACCGTCCCTATCGGCGAGAACGATTGGGTTAAAATCACAGCAACCGGCTATAACGGCGAAAATAAAACAACAACATCAGAGTTTTATACGGTAAACGGCAGGGATAATATTGTTACGGAGTGGACAAAGTGGGACCTTTCAGGGCTTGGTGCCGTTACGAGTATTGAGTTCAATATGGCAGGCTCCAACGACAACGGTTATGGATTTTCTCAGGCTTCATATTTCGCATATGACGACGTAGCAGTCCGATTTGAAAGACCAAAGTTCGAAGATATAAATGTAACAAAGGTCAGCGACAACAAATACAGTTACGAATTTTCTTTAAACGCACCCGAAGGTGATAGCGGAAAGGTTGCCGTCGCAGTATATTCGGGAAGCACTCTTTTAGGCATTCTGGCAGCAGATGCGGCAAATAAGACCTACAGCGGCACTATCAGCACAACAACCGCCGCCACCTCATATAAGATTATGGCCTGGGACAGCCTCGGAAAAATGGCTCCCCTTTGCAATGCCGTATGGGGAAATATCAATTAAAAAAGGATTGAAGTAAATTGAAATTCAAAAACGCTCACAAAATCATTTTATCAATACTGATAATTATATCAATGCTGATGCCGCATTTCTCCTTTGCGGCATCAGCGGAAGATGAAATCGGAACACCTTTATATAATTTTAAAGTATACGTGCCGAAAAACACAGTTGGAAATATCAATTTTTTTACCACAATCGGCTTTGATAATGACAACTACGATATTTTCAATGAAGAGGACAAGCTTTCTATGGCTTTGGACACTGCATCCGACGAAAGCTATGACATCTACACAATATCGGCTCCCGAGGGTACATATTCATACCGTGCAACCGATGCAGAAGGCAAAAGTTTAGGCGGCGGTGCAATTAAAGTTCCAACCGAAACAGCAGTTGACGAAAACGAATCAGACAGCTGCCAAACCGAGGCATACCTTCGTCTTTCCAAAGCATATATCACAAATGAATATGACGGCATAAAAGCCACAGCCGAGGATTTTTCGGTAAAGCTTTTAAACAAAATCGGTATGGTAACAACAGGTGATGCCTTTATTGACGAAGAAGGCTACTCCTGCTATCCTGCTCTGATTTTGGCAAACAGTAATGCACTTTTGTATTACATAACTGCCACACCATCACCCGAATATGCCGACCTTTACAGCTTAAAAGAAGAGCAGTACGATAACATTTCGGTATTCAAGGGTACTGAGGCTCACAGCTTTGAGGTGGAGCTTCCTTCAGCAAATCGGTTCACAATCAATGCCCCCACCGGTGCGGAGGTATTTATGTACGACCAGATTCTGAATTTCAACACCAAACGTATTGACCCTGTAAGAACAATTGACAACGATGATTCAACTACCGACTACATATTTGCATCTGCAGGCGAAAGCTATCGTGTATCAATGGACGGCAAGCGTACTCAGGCAGGCTATGACCCCAAAAAGCTAAGCCCCGACGGGGAAATGCTGAAAATAACCTTCCCCGATGCTGACCCAAAAGAGCAGACCGACACATGGCTCGGACGAAAGGAATGCGGCGTACTTCTAAACATTAACGAACGCAACAAGTTATCTCTCAAAATCGGAGAAAGCTACAAGGTGCGTGCGTATCGCGCCCCGTGGCAGATTGTCAATACAGATGTGGACAATATAATGATTGAACCCGATTTTCATTATACAATTCTCTCGGGCAGGGATGTAATTGACATAAGCCAAACAGACGGCGGTAACGCCGACGGCAACTGGGCAAACGTTACGGCTAAGTCAAGCGGCGTTGCAATCGTTGAGGTAAGCTATGATGCCATCGACGTGCAATTTCCCAAAAAGGCAGAGCTTTACGGTGCAACAAATCCCCGCAGGTCGGGAGTTTTCATCGTAACTGTCGGCGACGAGTACGGTGATATTGGCGGAATTGACATTGATTGCGAATATGATACAAAATACTTTACCGCTGATAACGCCTCTCTCCCCCTCTCCATCGAAGGTGAGGATGTAAGTGTGTCGGTTGCAAATGTATGGCAGAATAATTTAAGAACGTGGAAAAACATAATCGCCGAAAACGGCGTCTTTGACGTACCGCTTGCAAACGGAAACAATATTGTGAAAATCACATCAGGCGACACAACAGACTATCGCGTGATTCGTGCATCAAAGCTTGAGACGGTTATTACAAATGAAACAGCTCCTAAGCGCACCGAGGCAGTATGTGCAGGGGATAAAATAACAATCGGATTCAAAGGTCTGTTCCAGTGGATTCCGAAATTCTCGGGAATTTATAACCCAAGCAGATTGTATGCTTCATATAATCTCGGCGAGGAGATTATAGAAAGCAAAAAAAGTCAATTCAATCTCCCCGAAACGACCCTTACACTAACAGTACCCGACGATGCAAAGGACAGCATTATTCTTAATAACGGAAAGCTTATGGGAAACACCCTCGGCTCCAAATGGTCGGCACACCGTCAGCTTACCGACCTTGGTACGCCCGCAAACTTCAACGCCTCAAATCTTCCTCTTGCTGACCTTAATATGCCTGATTTGATAATACCGATAACCGATAAATCGGATGATACTCCCGATATAGAGCAGGAGGACAACCAAAACGGCAGCTCGGGCGGCGCAAGCTCAGGCGGTGGCTCATCATCCTCCGACAAGGACGACATCGACACTTCAGATTTGAAGTTCGATATCGACGACGGCGATATCGACGGATATGTTACAATAAGCTTTGAAGATTATGCTAAACGTAAATCGGGCGAGAGCGATATTACATATAAAAATGCACTCGGCGAAATTATAGAGCCTGTAGAAGTTCCGTTTAAAAACCGAGACTCTATCGCAACCGTAACATTAAGGCTTTTAAAAGCACTCGGTATTAAATCAACCTATACCGGAAAGCCGACAAATAACTTCTACCTTTCCACGATAGGCGATTTTTCTATTAAAGGGAAATACTATTCCTCATTCGGCGAATTTGACGCAGGAGCAGGCTCGGGATGGATGATAACACAAAACAACTGGTTCATCAATATGGGCGCTTCAGAGTTTAAGGTGGAGGACGGCGACATTATAAAGTGGCAATACACCTGCTCTCTCGGTGCAGACATCGGCTGTGACTGGTCAAATCCAAGCGCTGAAATTTCAGGAATTGACTTTATGTCCGATTACGGCGTTCTATCGCCCGATTTTGACCAAAAGGTAACCGAATACACCTACACCGTTCCGTCATCGACTAGCTCAATCTGTTTAGAGGCACAGCAGGAGAACTACTGGTCAATAGTAACCTATAAATCAAACAACAAAACATACAAGCCTATGGAAGAAATACCCGTATCGGACGGCAGTATAATTACAATTGACAGCTACTATTCAAGAAACTCCGGGAATAACGCAACCGACAGCGACAGCATAAAGATAACAATTGCATACAGCTCGGACAGTTCGGGAAGCGGTTCGATTTCATCTTCGGGCAGTTCTGCCAATCAAAAAGAAGAGCAGAAAACAACCACCCCGCAAGACACTTCCGACACAACAGACGAAAAAATTGCCTTTACGGAAGATACCTTCCCTGATATAAAGGAAACGGACTGGTACTATGACTCTGTAAAATATGTGTATGAAAACAATCTTATGCAGGGCACCGATAACGGCTTTGAACCGAACAGTAAAATGACAAGAGCAATGCTTGTAACGGTGCTGTGGCGAATAGCCGGGCCCGGGGATATCGGAAGTCACAGCTTTTCGGACGTATCAGCCGATATGTGGTATTCCGATGCGGTCGGTTGGGCGGCATCAAACGGTATTGTAAGCGGAGTGAGCGAAACAGAATTTGCACCGAATGACTTACTCTCACGCGAACAAATGGCTCTTATTATCTTCCTCTTTGCTAAATCAGAGGGGTATGATATAACAAAATCCGAAACGATTTCGCACTTTTCGGATGCTGACGAAGTAAGCTCATGGGCTCTTGATGCAGTAGAGTGGGCAAACGGTATAAGTCTGATAACAGGCACAAGCGATACGACGCTTTCCCCGAAGGAAACTGCAACACGTGCACAGGTTGCTTCAATTCTTATGCGTTTTTGTGAAAATGTAGCCAAATAATTACAAAAGGCTGATTGCGAACAGTCGGACGATAAAATCCGACTGCACGCTTTCGCCATAAAAAAGGAGCTTATAAATGAAAAAATTCATATCAATACTCCTGATTTTTTCAATAATATCAGGATTAGCGCTGACTGCATCTGCATATGAAAAATCCGATATTGACCTCATCATATCGGACACAGCATCATATTTATACAAAACTGTTCAAGAACCCGAGGTAGGCTCAATCGGCGGCGAATGGGCAGTTCTTGCTCTTGCACGAAGCGGAATCGAAATTCCCGATGAATATTATCATAATTATTATAAGGTTGTGGAGGAGTATGTGAAAGAACGCGACGGCAATCTTCACGACAAAAAGTACACCGAATATTCAAGGCTTATCGTAGCACTAACGGCAATCGGCAAAAATCCTGCCGACGTTGCAGGCTATAATCTCTTAACGCCTCTTGGCGATTACGAAAAGACCATATGGCAGGGAATGAATGGTCCAATCTGGGCACTTATCGCACTTGATGGCGGAAATTATGATATGCCGAAAAACCCGACTGCAAAGGTTCAGGCAACAAGAGAAATGTATGTTGACAGAATCCTGGACTGTCAGCTCCCCGACGGAGGCTGGTCTCTTTTCGGCGGAACTGCGGCGGCTGAATCGAGCGACGGAATATCCGACCCCGATATAACGGGTATGGCACTTCAGGCACTCTCAAAATACCGCGAGGACGAAAGAGTTGAAAAAGCAATCTCCGAAGCCCTTGATACAATGAGCAAAAAGCAGGATGAAGAAGGTGGCTTTTCAAGCTGGGGCACCGAAAACTCGGAAAGCTGTGTGCAGATACTTGTGGCACTTTGTGAGCTTGGAATCCCCATAAACGACGAACGCTTTGTTAAAAACGGCTACACGATTTTGGATAATCTTTTTACATACTACAATAAAGGAAACGGCTTTTTGCATACCAAATCAGGAAACGGCTCGAACCTTATGGCAACAGAGCAGGCACTTTATGCTATGGTGGCGGCAAAAAGAGCCGAACAAGGCAAAAACAGCCTTTACCGAATGAGCGATGCCATTTCATTTTCCGAAATCACCGAAACAGTCATCGGCTTAAAGGGCAAGAATCCCGACGTCAAAAAAACAAGCATCATAAATCCCGGCACAACCTTTTCGGATATAACAGACACACCCGAAAAAAATGCAATTGAAGCCCTTGCATCAAGAGAGATAATAAACGGAAAGAGCGAAAACCAATTCGACCCGTCAGGCACTATGACACGTGCCGAGTTTGCAACCGTTATTACAAGAGGGCTCTCTCTTCCCATAAAAAACACAGCTGTATTTAAAGATGTAACCGAAAGCGACTGGTTTTATGAATATGTAAACACAGCTTATTCCTACGAAATAATAAAGGGTATATCGGAAACAGAGTTCAACCCAAGCGGTACCATCACACGTGAGGAAGCGGCCGTAATGGTTGCAAGAGCGGCAAAGCTGTGCGGTATGGATACAAATATAGAGGCATTTGAAGCAAGAAATATACTCTCGGAGTTTATTGACTATGTAACGGCATCGGATTGGGCTGTAAGCTCTCTCGCATTTTGCTTTAGAGAAAAAATACTGTCTGATGAAGAAATAGACATAAAGCCAAAGGAAGCAGTTACAAGAGCCGAAATAACCTTTATGCTTTATAATATCTTCGCTTGTGCGAAGCTTCTGTGAAACTTAAGGAGTTGATTTAACATTGAAAAATTATAAAAATAAAATAATAATCGGCGTTGTCATTGCAGTTATTCTTGCATTTGTTTTTTGGTATGGCGGAGATGCACCCTCTCTTCGCGGATGGACTGTTGAGCCAACCGACGGTGTAGGCATTATAGAAAACGACGCTTCGGAAAATCAACCGCTTTCTACAGCTTATGAGGATAATACCGTCACTTCATCGGCTGATACAACCCCCGAGCCTACAGCCACCCCATCCCCTACCGAGCCTGTAAAGCAAGAAAAAACCGAAGCCGAACAAAAGGCAGAAGAAATCCCAACAGAGCAGACACCGAAAGAGGCAATCGGAGAGAACAAGCCAAAAAATGCCGATAATACACCAATGACACCCACACAAAAAGAAGCATTGGCAGAGCAAATTGCAAAGGAAAAAGGCGTCACTCCAACCGAGTCGGGCGATACAAAATATTCCGAAGAAAATTCAATGGTTATAAACAAAGATACCGGAAAGGATAAATATCTGACCGACCCCGTTCCCGAGGGAAAGCCTGTGCCTATCGAGCCTCAGGATGCTGTAATTTCCGATAAAGAGCTTACCTGCACATTATCGGTAAGATGCGATACGATTTTAAAAAACATATCGTGGCTCGACGAGGAAAAGGTTGATATCGTCCCCGAAGACGGCGTTATATTTGCAGAAAAAACCGTCACCTTCTATGAGGGAGAGAGCGTATTCAATCTGTTAAGACGTGAAATGAAACGTAATAAAATCCATATGGAATTTGAAGACACTCCCATATATAACAGTGCTTATATCGAAGGCATCGCCAATCTCTATGAGTTTGATTGCGGCGAGCTTTCGGGCTGGATGTACAAAGTGAACGGCTGGTTCCCGAATTACGGCAGTTCACGTTATCAGCTTAAAGCGGGTGATAAGGTTGAATGGGTATACACCTGCGATTTAGGCATAGATGTGGGCGGTTATTATGCCGCAAACGGAAGAGAAAATATTAAAAAGGATTAAGACAGCATATGAACGAGTTTAAAACCTATCATCCGATAGTGAATTTTATATATTTCGTATTTGTAATTGCATTTTCCTGCTTCTTTATGCATCCTGTATGTCTTTTAATTTCGCTCCTTTGCGGCTTTACATATTCAGTGATGCTAAAAGGCAGGAAGGCAATTAAAAACAATTTAATATATATGCTTCCAACGCTGATTATAATGGCACTTATAAACCCCGCCTTCAATCACGAGGGTGCAACGATTATTGAGTATCTGCCAAGCGGCAACCCTCTCACTCTCGAATCAATCGTTTACGGAATAGCATCGGCAACAATGATTGTGAGCGTCATTTGCCATTTCTCCTGCTATAACGAGGTTATGACAAGCGATAAGTTTATATACCTCTTCGGCAGGGTGATTCCGTCGATGTCTTTAATAATATCAATGACCTTAAGATTTGTGCCCAAATTCAGTACACAGCTAAAGGTTGTCACAAATGCAAGGCGGTGTATGGGACGTGACATATCAAACGGCGGCGTTATAAAGCGTTTAAAAAACGGGCTCAACATTCTGTCGGTTATGACCACATGGGCTCTTGAAAACGCCATCGAAACGGCAGATAGTATGAAAGCACGCGGATATGGACTAAAGGGCAGAACTGCATTTTCAATATTTACTTTTGATAAGCGTGATAAAAAAGCTTTCTGGAGCATTTTACTTTTGGGAATATACACTCTTTCAGGCTCCATATCTGGCGGAATGTCTTTCAAATACTTCCCCACTGTAAAGGCGGCGGATATTTCGGCATATAACATAAGCGTATTTTTGGGATATCTGCTTCTTTGTATGTGCCCTGTTATAATTGAACTTCACGAGGTGAGAAAATGGAAATCTTTAAGGTCGAAAATTTAAGCTTCACATATCCGGGCAAATCGGAAAAAGCACTTAATAATATCAGTTTTTCGGTAAAGAGTGGCGAATTTGTTTTGCTTTGCGGAAAATCAGGGTGCGGAAAGTCCACACTTTTAAGACTTTTAAAAACATCACTCTCCCCCTTTGGCGATTTGAGCGGAAATATTTACTACGACAATAAGCCGTTAGCATCCTGCGACACAAGAGATGAGGCGTCACAAATAGGTTTTGTTATGCAAAATCCCGACAATCAGATTGTGACAGATAAAGTGTGGCACGAGCTTGCCTTCGGATTGGAAAGCCTCGGCTGTAAAACCCCCGAAATCAGGGCAAGAGTTTCGGAAATGGCTTCATTTTTCGGCATACAGACGTGGTTTCATAAAAAAGTGACAGAATTATCTGGCGGACAAAAACAGCTTTTAAACCTTGCATCGGTTATGGTGATGCAGCCTTCTGTTCTCATACTCGATGAGCCTACAAGTCAGCTCGACCCGATTGCTTCAGAGGAATTTTTAAAAACTCTTGAGAAAATCAATCGGGAGCTTGGTACGACCATCATTCTCACCGAGCATCGGCTTGAATATGCCTTCCCGATTGCAGACAGAGTAATCGTTATGGACAGCGGCAGAATCATTGCAGACGATGCTCCGCGCAATGTTGGAAAAACTCTGACGGACACCTGCCACGATATGTATTCCGCTCTTCCCACCCCTATGAAAATCCATAGTGCACTTGATAATCGTACCCCTTCGCCTCTAACCGTTCGTGAGGGACGGTGTTGGCTTGAAAATTATACTGCCGATAATATGCCAAATCCCAATTTAATTCCAAAGGATAAAACAGCATCGGACTTTAGCGACATCGTTATTGATGCAAGGGATGTATGGTTCAGATACCAAAAGGATATGCCCGATGTTATAAAAGGGCTTGATTTGAAGGTTCAAAGAGGCGAGCTTTTTGCCATCCTCGGCGGTAACGGCACCGGCAAGACAACGGCACTTTCGCTCATTTGCGGTCTTAACAAGCCCTATAGGGGCAAGGTTATTATAAACGGTAAGGATATTAAAAGCTTCGATAATTTATATAACGGTATTATGGGAGTTCTTCCCCAAAATCCGCAGAGTGTTTTTGTTAAAAAGACTCTTTACCTTGATTTGGCGGAAATTCTTCAAGATAAAAAAATATCAGATGAAGAAAAAGAGCTTCATATTCAAAGAATTGCTTCACTTTGCAGAATAGAAAATCTTTTAACCTCTCACCCCTATGATTTATCGGGCGGTGAACAGCAAAGAGCGGCACTTGCAAAGGTTTTGCTTTTTGAGCCTGAAATACTTCTTCTCGACGAGCCGACCAAGGGTATGGATGCACACTTTAAGGAAGAATTTGCAAGTATTCTGAATAAACTCAAAGAAAACGGCGTTACAATCGTTATGATATCCCACGATATCGAATTTTGTGCAGAATATGCCGACCGCTGTGCACTCTTTTTCGACGGAAATATCACCTCCGTCGGAAAGCCGAGAGAATTTTTTGGAGGAAAGAATTTTTATACCACTGCCGCAAACCGTATGGCAAGAACAAGACTTCCCGAAGCTGTGCTTGCAGATGATATAATTCTTTCAGCAGGTATCGATGTTAAAAAAAGGGAGATACAAAGTCGTGACATAATATACCGCACAAAAAAAGAAATCACCACGCCACAAAAAATGCGACAGCCTGTAAGATACGGCAGAATTATCGCAGGTTTTATATTTGTGCTTTTATTTGTGCTGACATCAATTGCGGCCTTTACAGGAACAAATATACCCGGCTTATCATACATAAGCAACATAGATTCGGATATTATAAAGCTCATACTGATTGCCCAGACAACTGCCGCACTTTTATGCCTTATGCCCCGTAAGGAGCTTGGAATTAAAATAACCTATACGCCGGAATCTGACCGAAAACTCACTAAAAGAACGCTATGTGCGGCAATTTTAGTTCTTCTTCTGATACCGCTTACCATCTATTTCGGCGTTTATTTTTTAGGGAACAGAAAATATTATTTTATAAGCCTTTTGATAATCCTTGAAACAATACTGCCGTTTTGTATGGTATTTGAATCAAGAAAGCCCAAGGCACGTGAGCTGATAATAATAAGCGTGCTTTGTGCCCTTGCGGTTTCGGGCAGAGCCGCTTTCTTTATGCTTCCGCAGTTTAAACCGGTTGTTGCAATCGTAATCATTTCGGGAGTATGCTTCGGAGGCGAGACGGGATTTTTAGTGGGAGCGGTTACAGGCTTTGTATCAAACTTCTTCTTCGGACAAGGCCCCTGGACACCCTGGCAGATGTTTGCATTCGGAATAATCGGCTTTCTTGCCGGTATACTTTTTAAAAAAGGCTTTCTTTTAAAAACAAGAGCATCGCTTTTAATATTCGGCTTTATTGCAACGCTTGTTATTTACGGCGGTTTGATGAATCCTGCATCTGTAATTATGTGGCAAAATACCATCACATGGGAAATGATAGCCGCATCCTACCTTGTCGGCTTCCCGTTCGATATTATACACGCACTTTCAACCGCATTCTTTTTGTGGTTTATAGCAGAGCCTATGATAGATAAATTGGAGCGGATAAAGGTAAAATACGGGCTTATAGAAAGATGATAAATAACAAAGTTCATTGTAAAAAGTGTAAATATTTCGCAAAACTCGTTGTAATTTTTGTAATAGTGTGCTATACTATAGTTGTATTATGATTATGGAGGTGCTTATATGTACCGTATTGCTATTGAAAAGCTGTTAAAATGGAAGCAGAGTAAAAACCGTAAACCTTTAATTATCGAGGGTGCACGTCAGGTCGGAAAGACGTGGCTAATGAAAGAATTCGGCAGACTCTCGTATGCGGACACTGTATACATTAATTTTGATTCCAATTCCCGCATGGCGGATTTATTTGCATCCGACCTGGATATTGACCGATTGATTACGGGGCTGGAGTTGTATGTCGGACGTAAAATCGACCCTGACAATTCTTTGTTGATTTTTGATGAAGTGCAGGAAGTTCCCAGAGCATTGACATCTTTAAAGTATTTCTATGAAAATGCACCGCAGTATCACATTGTGTGTGCAGGCTCTTTGCTTGGTATCGCATTGCATCAAGGCACATCTTTCCCGGTAGGCAAGGTGGATTTCTTAAAGCTTTATCCACTTTCTTTCAAGGAGTTTTTGATGGCAACTGAAAAGGAACGTTTCGCCGTACTTCTTGATAATCAAGACTTCCAAATGATTACAAGCTTTAAACAAATATATATAGATGCCATGAAGCACTATTATTTTATAGGCGGTATGCCGGAAGCAGTGCAAAGTTTTGCAGAAAATAAAGACTTTAACGAGGTTCGTGAAATTCAAAAGCGAATCCTTGCAGCCTACGAACAGGATTTTTCCAAGCACGCTCCGAATGAAATAGTTCCGAGGCTCCGCATGCTGTGGAACAGCATTCCCTCGCAGTTAGCCAAAGAAAACAAAAAATTCATTTATGGTCTTGTCCGTGAAGGTGCACGCGCAAAAGAATATGAAACAGCTCTTATGTGGCTTAGTGATTGTGGTCTCGTTCATAAGGTCAGCCGTGTAAATGCGCCGGGCATACCACTAAAAGCATACGAAGACTTGAAAGCATTTAAATTGTTTTTAGTAGATATCGGACTACTTGGCTGTATGGCAGGGCTTCGCCGACGCACCTTGCTTGATGGCAACGACCTTTTTGTTGAGTTCAAAGGTGCTCTTACAGAACAGTATGTTTGTCAACAACTAAAAACTGTTGAGGAGTTAAATGTTTATTATTACACCAACGACAGAGGTTCATGCGAAATTGACTTTGTTGTTGATACAGGTGAACATATCGTTCCGGTTGAAGTAAAGGCAGAGGTAAACTTAAGAGCAAAGAGCCTGAAAACTTACCGCGAAAAATTTTCTCCCGAGGTTTGTGTCCGTACATCCATGTCGGACTACAAAAAAGAAGATTGGCTCGTTAACCTGCCGTTGTATTCAATAGATCAGATCAAAACTGTAAGTGATGCTGTGTTGAAGGAGTGATACTGTGTCCGATATTAATTTCAAATCAATATTATCTATAGAAGAAATTGAAGATAACTTCAAAGAAGTAGATTTCTTTTCCGAAATAATGGATGGTCTTAGCGAGGTACTCTCTTACGAAAAGGGCAAAGCAACTGCCGAAAAATAAAAACAAGCTGTAAAAACGGAATCAAACTCCGCTTTTACAGCTTTTTTATCATTCAATCATTGAATCTATCATAGAGCATATTTTTTCAGGTTCTTCAAAGAGCAACACATCAATAATAACCCATTTTCTTCCGCATTTAAGCCACATATACCAATAATCACTACTACCTCTTCCGGCCGGGATTCTGAAAGTGTTGACAGCCTTGATAATTCAGTCAATCACTTCCACACATCGCACCCCCAAAAAAAATTTGTATGTATGTTGGTACGAAGGAGAATCGTAGGGAACGGGCTTGCTCGTTCCGTTTCCGGCGGCAGGAGCAAGCCCCTGCCCTACGGTCTCATTTGTTTCCAACTGCCATATAAATTATAATTATCACAAAAGATACCTATAGTCCTCCGGGTCAAATGCTTCACCCATCTGATTATTCATTACCTTTACATCCTCTATTGCGGGGGCACTTTGCGTGCTGTTTCCTTCTGACACCATTACTGAATTTTTACGCTTTACATAGCTTTTAATTTCCTCAAAAATTCTGTCGTAGGATTCAGGCTCAACCATTTTGTACTTTTCCTCAAAATTTTCGGGAACTCTGCCTTCGGGGAACATTTCTCTCAAAAGCGACATTTCTGCCTTATGTCCGATACCGAGCGGAAACACAATCAATTCCCCATTTTCAACCCTTTGCCTTATTTCTCCAAACTCAGCTGACGGGTTATCTGTAGGCACACCATCGGTCAAAAATACTAAAATCGGAGTATATGCATCATTGCCGACCTGCTTCATATCATTTTCCATTTCGTCTATCTGCCCAAGTGCCGTCGCAATTCCCTTTTTCATCTCGGTTTCGCCCGCATCAACCTTGCACTCACACGATTTAATATCAAGCTCCCTGCAATCGAGAAAATCGTGCACAACCTTACTGTACTTACTGTATGCCACTATACTGACAGCTACCTTGTCACGCAAATTCGCATCACGTTTGAAGTCCGCAAGAAGTGTTGCCAAAACTTCATTGAGCTTGTCTATTTTTTTATAGCTGTCCCTGCTGTCGATTATATCATCACGCTTGATTGTGTCAATGTTATGTCCGTCAGAGTAAATCCTGCCCGACGTTCTTAAAACCGCATCATCTCTAAACCACGATTCCCTCATTGACGTGCTCACATCAACACAAAAAACAATCGGCGCACGGGGAGCACCGTTGACAATCATAGCTCTGTGCTGTTTATAATATTCTTTGGTATGATAATCTTCATATGCCATAAAAGTACTCCCCTCCTTATCTTTTTGCTCTGCAGTCCTTGCATCGAGTTGGCAGATGCAGTCTGTTTTTCGTAAAATACTCATTTTCTGCATTAGTTATTACAAATCTTCTTCCGCAGTCGCGGCATTCCCTTGTATCATATACCGCTTCTCTCCACCGTCTGGCTTCTTCTCTACGCCTTTTATCCTCTTCTATAAGCTCACTAAAGCAGGAAGAACATACACGTCTTGTAGTATTAAATTGTTTATCCTCAAACTCGCGAATCTGATTTATCGGCACTTCTTTCCCGCAATGTACACATTTAGTTGTACGTTTTTTACAGTCACTGCACCATTTCTGGTCACGCCAGTCATAGTCGTCCTTTCCTATTTTGTGCATTACACTCGTGCGGTTATTGTAGAAAAACTCTTTTCCGCAGCATTTACACACAAAAGAATCCTTTGACTGATCCACAGCACAGGGCAGACACACTCTGTAGCCCTTTTCCCATATATTAACCTTCTCGCCGTTTATATATATATTGTGAAGAAAATAGAACTTAGGGTGTTCTCTGCCGCATATATCGCAACGCACAAATTCTCTGTCTCCAACTCTCCTGAAGGTATAAGGAAAGAGTTCTCTTGACAGTGCATTTTCCTCTTTCATAAGCTCATTTTTAAATTTATCCGCAAGATAAAGCCATGCCCCTTCCTTTGGACGTGTTCCGGGCTGTGCAAATTCACCCTTAGGATGGAAAGTGTTGTACATACAGCGGCGCATTCCTATCGGGAGATGGTCCCACACAATCTGCCACGCACCACTCGGGCGCTCAGAATCCTGCACACGTCGCATATCTGTACCGGCACTAAACGGGAAGGAACGCTCTCTTAAACCGTCAAACTCCTCTTTGCTCTTTTGTTTTGCATAAGGGTATTTACCCGGAAGCATTATCATAAAGAACAAGAGTGCAGTCTGATAGTTTTCCTCGTCCTGATTGTAAAGACGCGGTGTGTTCATCTCATCAAGAAGCTCGGGCGGTGTGAAGGTAATATTCTTCGACATAACCGGGTATCCCTCTATCTGATACGTGTCGCAGTCTACAAAATACACATCCTCCGGGCCTGTAAGATATACAGATGAAGGGTTGAAACAACCAAATCTCACGCCAAGCCTGTGCACCTTTCGTATCATATCAATCATAGTATGCGCAAGCGTGCATAGGTCGGTTTTATCCCACGAGGGGAAATTCTGCCTGAGCTTCGCCGCACCGCCAAGAACGGAGCGTGTTAGCTGAACACCTCTTGATGCAGGCACTAAAATCCCCAAAAATCGTCCTGTTTCATCTGTAAGGATGTCCACCGGCCAGCAAACGCCCTTAATTTCCACCTTTTCCCTGAGCATAAGTCTTGCTTTATTTTCAAACACGTCAAGCTCTCTTGCTCTTTGTGTGTATATTTTAGCATAAAAACCGTCAATATCGGTTTTGTATGTAATTGATGTGTGGTCGGTCATAATCGGCTCACGCAGGATGCAGTTACCCTTTCCGATTTGGGTAGATAAAACCGCTCCCGATATCGGTGCAGGTGCAGGTGCTTCCTTCACCTTTTCTATTAAAACAAGCTCTGTTTTTTGTGCAAACGGTCTTTTTGATACCGTCTCACCGCTATCTGCATCCTCTGTAATTTCCGCAATCATTTCATCTTCCGGCTCTGTTTCGTCACACTCCTCCGGCTCTTTTATAATATTCTCCTCCGCACCCTGCATAGCTTCTTCCAATACAGTCTCTTCATCGTCAAAAAGCAATTTAATCCTGCCGCCGATGCCAATACCATACCATCTTAGATAAATACCCTTATCTCTTGCCGCATCCTGTGCATTCGTTGCATCCTTTACGCTTGCACTCAGCCATACGATATTTATATCGGTGCTTTTACCTGCCATTTGTTCAAACAGCTCATCCGCACTCTCTGCAGGTATGACACACAAAAGGTCCTCGCTTTTGCCTGAGCCCGCCTGCACTGCCTTTTTTAATTCATATTCTGCTATGTACAATACTCTCGCACTGTTATTCTCCATAAGACCGCGCCACTCGTTTAAAAAGCCGTCCGATGCGGCAGATAAAAGAAATGAGCCGTCTAAAAATACTATAAGTCTGTTTTCATAGAACAAATCGGGCACACAGTCGCCTATTTTCGGCCAGACCGGACGGCGATTCGTTTCGCCCTCATTTATGTTATATATATCAAACATCAGGTTTACATCTCCTTTGTAATCAGATATACTTCTTCGCAAAAAACATAAGCTTCTTTGTTTTTTCTTCTATACAAATGGGTTGAAGCTTATCACACATGTCAATTATACACTGCTTTGCGTAGGAATCTCCGAGCTTTGCCTGTTCTATGTAATATAAAAGCAGACATCTTCCCACACGCTCGTCTCCGAGTCCGTCAAAAATCACATTTGCCTCCGGCACCCACAAGCCCTCTTTGAATTTATCAAATTTATCATTATTATTAGCGTCATCCTTTTGCTCTTTATAAAATCTCTCAATGTACGCTCCGCGGTAGAAATCCGTCACGCATTTGACAACCTCTTCCGCCTCCAAAATTACGGCTTTTCCCCCGAATATCGGGTGTAAAGCTTGTGCCTCATCATACCCCAATCCGTCCGAGACAAACACGTGTACGGCATTTTTACCTCCTTCTTTTCTGTACATACGGTTCTGAAATGCTTCGATTTCTTCATGAAGATATCCCATATCTCCGTCCTCGGTAGTTTGGCAAACCAGTCCGTTAACGTCCCTTCGTATTTTCGGATTTGCAACAAGAAGAAACATCGGCGTATTATAAATAATTTCGGGAGTATTTAAAAACCTGCCGTACGGATTTGTTTCCGGGTGAAAATATGCATTAATCTGCTTTCCTCTGTATATCTCTTTTCCTTGTATGTATTTGTATATTTCTCTTGCCTTTCTCTCGCTTCCGGTTTCTGCATTGCCATGATATGCGATAAAAATGTCGTATTTCTCAGCCATTTAAGAGTTCCCCTCACTTTCCTTGTTATTTCAAAAATCATCTTTCGCTCCACATATCCTTGTAGGAATATCTTGGCGAAATTAATTTGAATGAAACCTCTTTATCCGAAAGGGTATCATCAAAGCTTACCCTAATCTCTGTTGCACCGTCCTTGTACGCATTTGCATCTGTTATGGTGTTTACTATATCCGACACATCAAGCATACTGCCGCTCTCCGATACACTTATGTCAACAAAGCATTTTATAAACACCTTATATGCAAGAAGAGAAAGATACTCGGCTATTTTACCAATTCCCCCGCGGTATTCAATCATAAACCACTCACTCTTATCCTCACCGCTGAAAAATTCAAGTATATCATCGGCACCGGCTTCTATCATATTCTCACCGTATGCATTGGTATAATTCTGCCTTATAAAGCTCCTGACCTTTGCACCGCTCACAATCTCCACCTTTATCATATAAATCCTACCCCCATAAAATTTATCTGTAATTATACACCATTTTAAAATTGTCATACCGAAGGGGGCTTATTTCTTTTTCCCCTCTTCGGACGGACAAATTCCCATATGACGCTTGTACACCTTTGTAAAATATGAAATATCCGAAAAACCGCACTCCGACGCCGCCTCGGAGACCGTCATATTCTTATCCTTCATAAGTATCTGCGCCTCACGACACCTTAAAAAACCCACATATTCACTTACAGAATATCCCGTCTGTTTTTTAAAGCATCTTGAAAAATAGAATCTTGAAAAGCCGATATAGTCTGCAACCGTTTCTACGTTAATGGAATTTTTAAAATTCTTTTTCATATACTTTATTGCCTTTTTTACCATATCGTCATTTTCGCTTGAGATATTCTCCTTTGAGTAATTGCGGTAAAGATATGACATTAAAAGTATTATATTCCCTTTAACAGCCGCCTCGTAATAAGGTTTTTCCTCCTTAATTTCATCTACTATATCGCAAAAAATCCGTGCGGCAACATCATCCGCCACACACTCTTCAAGCTCATATACCTCTGTTTGGAAGCCTGCATCTTCCAAAAATCCCACATCAATTATAAGACAATGATATTTTATACTTCCGCTTATCGGATTGGTATAATGAATCTTGCCGGAATTAACCACCGTAAGCCCTCGCTTCGGCATCTTAACCTGATGCGAGCCGATAACAGCCTCACCCTCACCGTCTGTGCAAAAAAGTATTTCTATGTTCTCATGCCAGTTAGGCCAACTTTGCATTCCTTCTGCCCCAACCGTATCATAGTGATATATTATCGGAAGCTTTGTATTTTTATAGCTGTGTTTCTCGTATATACTCATAATTCCGCTCCTGACAGCACAAAATTACCATTTATAAACATTATTTTCTCTTGTAAATCGCATTATATCATACTATAATCAATTTGTAAACAATAATAAATATTTAAATATTACAAAATCAAACAAGGAGGAATTTCAAATGGTAAAAATAGGATTAATCGGCACAGGCAACATCGGTTCGGTACATATGGATGCCTACCTTAAGAATCCCGAGGTTAAAATTGAAGCAATCTGCGATAAAAACGCCGAAAAGCTTAACCGCTTCGGCGATAAGTACGGCATCGAAAAGAGATTTACATCTGTAGATGAAATGCTTTCCGGCTGCGAGCTTGATGCGGCAGACGTTTGCGTTTGGAATGTAAGCCACGCAGAGTGTACAATTAAGGCTTTGAATGCAGGGCTTCACGTTTTGTGTGAAAAGCCTATGGCATACAACTCCAATCAGGCAGAAGAGATGCTCGCTGCGGCTAAAAAGAACAACAAGCTTCTTATGATTGGCTTTGTTATGCGTTTTTCAGACGAGTCAAGAATTGCAAAGGACTTTATAGACAAGGGCTATTTCGGCGATATATACTATTCAAAGGCTACCTACCTGCGCCGTCACGGTAACCCTGGCGGTTGGTTTTCAAATAAGGAGCTTTCGGGTGGCGGCCCTGTTATTGACCTCGGCGTGCACGTTATAGACCACACAAGATTCTTAATGGGTAACCCCAAGCCCGTATCTGTTTATGCACAAACCTTTGAAAAGCTTGGTAAAAGAGATAACTTAAAAACCACTCCCGACTGGGTACCCGAGGATGCAAAGCCCGAGGATGTGTGCAACGTTGAGGACCTTGCAGTTGCATTAATCCGCTATGACAACGGCGCTGTAACACTTCTTGAAACAAGCTACTCATTAAACGGTGAAGGCTTGACCACAAAGGAAATTTACGGCACAAAGGGCGGTGCTTCTTTGGCAGGAAAGCCGAAGTTCTATATGGAAATGAACGACTTTATGGTGGATGTAACACCCGATATTGCAAATTATAAGGAAAGCTGTCCTATGTTTGAAGCAGAGATGAATCATTTTGTTGACTGCATCGCAAACGGTACAAAATGTATCGCTCCTGCCGAGGACGGCGTTGAGATTATGAAGATTTTAGATGCAATATATGAATCAGCAAAAACAGGACACGAGGTGATACTATGAAAATATCAGTAAGCTCTTATTCATTTCAGCAGGCTGTAAATAAAGGCCTTTTCTCTCAGGAGGACACCGTTTTTGAAGCTCACAAGCTCGGCTTTGAGGGAATAGAATTTACCGACCTTAAGCCTTGCGAAAATCCCACCTTTGAACAGCAGCTTGAATCGGCAAGAAGAATCAAGAAAAAAGCCGAAGAGCTTGGTATGGCGATTGTAAATTATGCAATCGGTGCGAATATGTGCTGTGATACCGAAGAGGAGCAGGAAGCGGAAATAGAGAGAGTTAAGAAGCAGGTTCTCGTTGCAAAGGAGTTAGGTGCTCCAGTAATGCGCCACGACGTATGCTTCAAATTCTCAAAAAGAGGTCGTTCCTTCGACCTTATGCTTCCGATTATAGCGGAAAATGTGCGTAAAATAGCCGAATTTGCCATGGAGCATGGTGTTAAAACCTGCAGCGAAAATCATGGCTTTATCGCACAGGACAGCGACAGAGTGGAAAGACTTTTCAACGCTGTAAATCATCCCAACTACGGACTTTTGGTGGATATGGGCAACTTCCTCTGCGCAGATGAAAACCCTGCTCTTGCAGTATCACGTGTTGCTCCCTACGCCTTCCACGCTCATGCAAAGGATTTTACAACCCTCGGCACAGATGCCGAAAAAGGACTTATGACAAGGGGCGCAAATCACATAATAGGCACAATCGTAGGAAACGGCGATGTGCCCGTAAAGCAGTGCCTTAAAATCTTAAAAAAAGCAGGCTATGACGGCTACCTTTCAATAGAGTTTGAAGGGCCCGAGGAGTGCATAAGTGCAATCGCCGAGGGCAAGAAAAACCTTGAAGGATTTTTGGCGGAAATATAAAGACTGTTATGGCGTCAACGGAAAAATACGCATTTTATTTTTCATAATAAAAAGTACACATATATGGAATTCACATCATTCCTGTATGTGTACTTTCGTTTTTTATCTTTCTTCTCTTTGTTGCTTTGTAAACTTTATAAAATCAAGCACTCTCTTTTTTTCTTCCGCCGTCAGCTCTCTTATTTTTTCCAATATTACATCATCCTCTTCTGACCTTGATTCCTTTACACCCTCTTTCCCGAGCATATAATCAACAGAAACATCAAAAAAATCAGCCAACCTCAATAGTGTCTCTATTCCCGGCTCTCTGTTTCCCAACTCATAATTATTATAGCACTGTCTGCTTACACCCAGATATTTTGCAACCTCAATCTGAGTTTTTCCGACTTTTTCACGCACTTCACGAAATCTCATACTGCATCTCTCCTATCACCTACAGTATAGCAACATTTAGTTGACAAAGCAATAACAGCAACAAATAGAAACTTATATGCAAATAAACCGCCACAATATGTTGACAAACTTGCATCTATATGTTAATATTTATATACATTAATAATTATTGATTATATTTCAATTTACAAGGAGAACTTAAAAATGTACGTACATAACTATTTAAAAAGAGCGAACTTAAAATCAATTGAATTCTTTTTAAGATACGGAGGCGAAAGCTTTTCGGAGGAATCGGACAAACCCATTTCCGAACAGCTTCGTGAGGCTGAAAAAAATATTGCAGACACACTTTTTTCAATAATAAGCGACGAGCAAAAACACGATGAGGCAATGTCCCGGATTTTTGAACAGATTGATGTCTTTGAGGATATATCCTTTGAGCTTGGATTTCTTGCAGGCGTTAAAATAGCAATTCAGGCTTTTGATAAGCTTTATGATATATAGACGGAAAATCGTAGGAAACGGATAAATCCGTTGTGCCATTAATGTGAATTTTTGTGTTTAAATCAGCATTAATTAAAATACGGCAACGGGGCTGTTATGTTAAACATTTTAAATGAATAAATATTCAGCATTGTAGGGGTCGATGCCTACATCGACCCGTTTTTCGGACAGATGTGGGCATCTGTCCCTACAAAATATGAAATTCAATTCACTATTTTGTTTAATGCAACAACCCCCTGCAATATAGTTGCTATCGGCAGGAGGTAGCCGTTTGGGGACGTCAGATTGTGTAAAAACTCACCCCCACTCAACGTAAATAAGCTAACTTTTTCGAATTCATTGCCAAAAATACGAATTTATGCAAAAATATAAGCATATCAGCATGGTTTTCTTGCTCAGTTTTTGCTTTTATT
>JAZRMB010000016.1:0-35965 GCA_045647245.1 Clostridia bacterium | reverse complement strand
CGCCTTCAGCGGAGCCTCTCCTCAAGGAGAAGCCTCTATTTCTTGCGGTAGAACGACTTTTTCGACAGTCTGAAAAACGGTTGCCGAGTGGCAACCGTTTTATAGTATATTCGCTTTATCAGAATCTGAAATCCCTTTTTCCGTCTTCCATATCGTAAAGATGTTTTTTTGCGATTTCCTTTACTTTTTCGTTGGTTATATTTTCAATTTCAGACTCAATCATTTTAAGTCCTTTTTCTTTTGTATCATCGGATGCATAGTCCTCAAGATATTCTTTTAATGTCATAAGCGCATTGGGCAGACAGCAGTTTGCAATTTGTCCCGTCTTTACGAGTGACATAAATCTGTCTCCAGTTCTGCCTTCTCTGTAGCAAGCTGTACAAAAGCTCGGGATATGACCGAGTGATAACAGCCAGTTTACAATCTCATCAAGAGTTCTTGTATCTTCAACGTCGAACTGAGCGGAATTTTCTTCCTCACCACCGTCAGCGTATCCGCCGACACTCGTTCTTGAACCGCCGCTTATCTGCGAAATACCAAGCTCTAATACCTTTTCTCTTGTCTTTTGTGACTCTCTTGTTGAAATAATCATTCCCGTATACGGAACTGCAATTCTTAATACTGCCACAATCTTTGCAAATGTATCATCATCAATTGCATTTGAAAATTCATCTGTGTCAATATCATCTGCAGGTCTGATTCTCGGAACGCTGATTGTGTGCGGTCCTACTCCCTTTGCCGCTTCAAGATGCTCAGCATGCATCAAAAGTCCGACAACATCGTATCTGTAGAGATTGAGTCCAAACAAAACGCCGCAGCCAACATCATCAATACCGCCGTCCATCGCTCTGTCCATAGCCTCGGTATGATATGCATAGTTACTTTTAGGACCTGTCGGATGAAGCTCCTCATATGCTTCTTTATTATAGGTTTCCTGGAAGAGTATATATGTGCCTATTCCTGCATCCTTGAGCTTTTTGTAGTTTTCAACGGTTGTTGCCGCAATATTGACATTAACTCTTCTTATCGCACCGTTTTTATGCTTAATTGAATAAATTGTTTCTATGCTTTCAAGGATATATTCAATAGGATTATTTATCGGGTCTTCACCTGCTTCAAGAGCAAGGCGCATATGTCCCATATCCTGAAGAGCCATAACCTCTCTTACTATCTCGTCCTGCGAAAGCTTTTTTCTGCATATAGTCTTATTTTTATAATGATACGGGCAATAGATACAGCCGTTCACGCAATAATTAGAAAGATAAAGCGGCGCAAACATAACTATTCTGTTGCCGTAGAGCTTTCTTTTAATTCTCTTTGCAAGAGAGAACATCTTTTCGTTCAAATCAGGCTGGTCACACTCCAAAAGCACAGCCGCCTCACGGTGCGAAAGTCCCTTACAATCCTCTGCACGCTTGATAAGTCCTTCTATAAGTTCTCTGTTTGATTTATTCTCCTCGGCATATTTTAATGTGTCGAGAATTTCTTCATGGCATATAAATTCCTCTGCTTTTGAGGATTTAACATCATACATTTTTCATAACCTCACATATTTATTAAATTGTTGATATTATATCATATTATCACAATTATGTATGTTGCTATAGCAACATTTGCCCCTTTAAAATTGTAAAATTATTCTTTCTGTATGAAATTATACCCTCATTTTCCATCCGTGACAGTTCTCTTGACAGTGCACTTCTCTCAACGCCGAGATAGTCTGCCATTCCCTGACGGTCAAAGGGTATTTTAAGCTCTGTCTTTTTCCCCTGTTCGGAAATCTGCGAAAGGTACGTTATAACCTTTTCCCTGATTGTCTTTTTTGACAATATCTGAATTCTGTCATTCATCATAAGGCATTTATTTGCAACCGCATTGATAAAATTCAGCACAATCATATTCTTAACCGGATTATCCGATTCATTACGTCTTATTATATCTGCACTAAGCCACAAAATCCACGTATCCTCTGCGGCTGTTGCATTAATGGGGCTTTCTCTGCACGCCGTCACCGCAAGAGATTCGGAAAACATCTCACCCCTTGCCACAGTTGCCATAATCATACGGTTTCCGTCAATATCATCGCAGGACACCTGAACAGCACCCGATAGCACTACCGCAAAATCATTAATCGGGTTTGACAACATAATCAAATTCTCGCCCTTTTTATAAAAAACCTCTCTCGCATTAAGATAGACAAGTGCTTCTTTAAGCTGTTTTTCGTCCATACCCTTGAATATATAGCTTTTTAGCAATAAATCGGTATTCATATATACCTCCCGATACTACTCATTCAGCTTTCCGCTCACAAATTCACGGTCAGCTATAAGCATTTTCTTTTTATTTTCCTCATTGTTTTTCTTTATAAATTCCCTGATTTCCTTTTCGGCACTTACAACCTCTTCAAGAAACTCAGATGCAGGAACACGCCTTGCACCATGACCGAAAATTATAACCTGCTCAAGATTATCCGACGTTGCAACACGTACTCTGTATTCCTTGCAAAGCTCCTTGGTCGTCTTTTCAATATATGCGTCGGCTGTTTCCGCCTCTTTTGTATAAACAACGCTGATTCCTCTTATTTTTTCAACCTCTCTCGTTACACCTTTTACCTTATATGCATCAAAAACAAGTATTACATTATTCTTTTTAACCGCTCTGTAGTTACAAACCCGGTCAATCAAAAGCTTTCTTGCCTCTTCAAGACTATTTTCCGCAGCTTTTTTTAAATCATCCCAAGCAAATACAATATTATATCCGTCAATCAAAAGATACTCCGGCCCCTTCGGCAATGGCTTTGCTTTATAGTTTTTTACTCCGCTTGTCTCGCTCACCTTACGCATTGCCTTATACGCCTTTTGTTCAACCTTGCCGTAGGTTCTTTCAAATATTCTCAAAAGCTCATCATCACTTGCGGCTACCGGGCGGTATTCTCTTTGCACAGATACTTCTTCCGCCGCATCGTCCTCCTCTAATGTGAACGGAAGGTGCATATAGTCATACACATCCGACCACTTGACATTAAATCCGCTTCCGTGTGAGCAGAAAACAGAGTCGGGAGTATTTTCAACGTCGGAGAGTGCATCATATCCGATATCTTCAATAACCTCTTCGCTGTTTGTACACTCTTCATAGCCTTTTAGTGTACACATCAATCTGCCCCTGCCTTTAGAATATGCAACTACATCCTTGTGATAATCGCAGATTTTAACAACAGGAGCACTTCCCGAAATAGTACATATATCCCCCACAGTCTCGGGAGCTTCAAATGTTGCTCCCATTCTTTCTAGGTCTGTCATAGCCCTTCCGGTATTTTCCATCGGAATTTCAAGCCTGAAGCTGTACCATGGCTCTAAAAGCTGTGATTCAGCCATCATAAGTCCGTGTCTTACCGCACGATAGGTCGCTTGTCTGAAATCGCCGCCCTCGGTGTGCTTCTGATGTGCTCTGCCCGATACAAGTGTTATCTTCATATCGGTAATCGGAGAGCCGGTCAGGACACCCTTATGAACTTTTTCCGAAAGATGAGTCATTATAAGTCTCTGCCAGTTTTTATCAAGAGAATCTTCACTGCATTTTGATGTAAGCACAAGCCCGCTGCCTCTTTTTCCGGGCTCTATAATAAGATGTACCTCTGCATAGTGCCTCAGGGGTTCATAATGTCCAACGCCTTCAACTGCATTTTTTACAGTTTCCTTATAAAGTACCGTTCCGTTTTCAAAATCGGCATTAATCGAAAAGCGTTCCTGCAGTATTCTTTTTAAAACCTCTTTTTGAACCTCACCCATCATACGTACATTAATTTTCTGATTTCTTTCATCCCATTCAACGTGCAGGGTTTTCTCTTCCTCTTCAAGCTTTTTAAAAACAGCTATTGCATTATGAAGGTCTTCGCCTTCTGCGAGCTTCACCGAATAGGAAAAGACCGAATCAAGCACGGTTTCTTCGACATTTTCCTCCACTCCGAGTCCCGAACCTGCAGATATACCGCTAAGACCTACAACTGCACACACGCCGCCGCTTTCACACACATCACAGCCCGTAAATTTCGCACCCGAATATATCCTTATTTCATTAACCTTTTCTTCCTTACCATTATGAGTAAACTGTGTTTTCACCTTAAGATTTCCGCCGGTAATTTTCATATAGGTAAGGCGTCTGCCTCTTTCATCCTCGGAAATTTTAAATACCTTTGCACCAAATTCCGAACCGTATTCCTTCTTTTTGGTATACTTTGCAACCACATTGAGAAACTCTTCCACACCATCATTTTTAAGTGCAGAGCCGAAACAACACAAAAACAGCTTTCTCGATGCAACAGCATCACATATTACGCTATCTGAAATACTGTCCTTTTCGGCAAACTCCTCAAGAAGTCTGTCATCACACATTGCCGCATTTTCGAAAAAGTCAGCCCCTGACAAGTCAACACAGCCATCGCTCAATCTTGCTCTTATTTCCTCCATAACCTTTTCTTTATCTGCGGTTGAAAGATCCATTTTATTCACGAAAATAAAGGTCGGTACACTGTAATGTTCAAGAAGCTTCCACAGAGTTTCCGTGTGGCTTTGAACTCCCTCCGACCCGCTTATAACAAGTATCGCATAATCAAGCACCGACAGCGTTCTTTCCATTTCTGCCGAAAAGTCAACGTGCCCGGGTGTGTCAAGAAGCGTTATAGCCGCATCATTATAATTCATTACAGCCTGATGCGAAAAAATCGTAATACCTCTGTCACGTTCAATACTGTCTGTATCTAAAAATGTGTCCTTATGGTCAACACGTCCCTGACGGCGGATTTCACCGGCAAGATACAGCATACTCTCCGAAAGAGTAGTTTTGCCCGAGTCAACGTGTGCAAGTATTCCGATTACAAGTCTTTTCATAAGCATTTTCATCCTTTGTTATCAACTTGTATACAGTATACCAAAAATTGCATTGTTTGTCTATATTTATAAAAGAAAAAGGCGGCATTTTTGCACTTTCAGTAAAAAGCAAAAATTCCGTCTTTTTCCGGGTGGTGGTATATATGATAAAAGGGTATATGATAGCGCCGGCAACCCTATCACCGTCGCTACATTTACATTATGCCACCGTATAATCTTTTTATACACAATATTTTAAATTCTTACACTTATGCCTTTATCTTTTAAATATTTTTTCAAATCAAGAATTTCAATTTCTCTGAAATGGAAAAGGCTTGCCGCAAGAACTGCATCTGCCGCACCTTTTGTGAATGCATCGTAAAAATGTTCCATATTCCCTGCACCGCCCGACGCAATTACGGGAATACCTGCATTTTCCGAAATAGCTTTTGTAAGCTCAATATCATAGCCTGCTTTTGTACCGTCACAGTCCATACTTGTTAAAAGTATTTCACCTGCACCGAGTCTTTCAGCTTCCTTTGCCCACCACAGTGCATCGATACCCGTATTGACTCTGCCGCCGTTTAAGTATACTTCCCAGCCACCGCCTTCTTTTCTTTTAGCGTCAATGGCACACACAACACACTGAGTTCCGAATTTTTCTGCCGCCTCGCTTATTAGCTCCGGTCTTTTTATTGCGGCAGAATTTACCGAAACCTTATCAGCACCTGCATTAAGAATCTGACGAAAATCTTCAACAGTTCTTATACCGCCACCGACAGTGAACGGAATAAATACATTCTCTGCCACTCTTCTTACCATATCAACGACGGTGTCTCTGCCGTCACTTGATGCTGTTATATCCAAAAACACAAGCTCATCTGCTCCGTTTTTATCATAAACCTTTGCACATTCAACAGGGTCCCCTGCATCTATAAGATTTACGAAATTTACTCCCTTTACCACTCTGCCGTCTTTTACATCAAGGCAGGGGATTATTCTCTTTGCGTACATCACACAGCCTCCGTTTTTATGAAATTTTTCAAAATCTGCATACCTACCGCACTGCTTTTCTCCGGATGGAATTGGAGTGCAAACACATTGTCCTTCTCTGCGGCTACAGCAATCCTCGAGCCATAAGTTGTATATGCAGATACCACACTCTCATCTGCAGGCTGTATGTAATATGAATGAACAAAGTAAACATACGGTTCATCGCCGATACCTTTAAGAACCTTTGAGTCCTTGGCAATCTCTAGGTTGTTCCAACCCATATGAGGTATCTTTAAATCGTCCTTTTTCTGAATTTTCACGCACTTACCCTTGAAGATTCCAAGCCCTTCAACTCCGGGAGTTTCTTCACTTTCTTCAAACATAAGCTGAAGCCCGAGACAAATTCCCATAAAAGGCTTTCCGCTTTTTGCATATTCCTTTATAACCTCACAAAGTCCGCTCTCATTAAGCTTTTGCATTGCATCACCAAATGCACCAACACCAGGAAGGATTAGTCTTTCAGCCGATAATATCAGCTCTTTATCACTTGTTACAACTGTCTCTTCACCAAGACTTTTCAGTGCATTCTGTACGCTGTGCAGATTCCCTGCTCCGTAATCTATAATCGTTGTCATATCAGGTCTCCTATCCGATATTATAAAATAAGCGGAAGACAGGCGTATAAAACACCGCTCTTCCGCCGTTTATCAGTATTTATTCAGCCGCAGCTTCGCCCTCTGCATTAGCTTCAGGCTCTTGTGCAGTTTCTGTTTCTGCAACATCGCCTTCAGATTGCGTTACACCCTCTGCCTGAGCCTTTTCAGCTTCAAGACGCATTTCAAGTCTCTTCTGGTCGACGATATTTCTTACCTCGCCCCACTTTGTTTCAAGTGTGATATCTTCACCAAGACCAAATTCCTGCTTAAATTCTTCAAATCCCTCTTCGCCAATATAATTTTTCAAAAGAATCTTAGCTTCTGCCTCTCCCCACGTCATATCCTCGGTTACATCTTCACCAAGTCCGCATATTTCTTTTAGCTCATCAATTGAGCCATAGCCGTACATTTCTACAATCTTTTTCACAGGAATACTGTAGTATGCCGCAGCTTCCTCTGTATCAGCAGGCATATCTGCAGGAAGTGAGTACTCTGCAAGGAATTCATCGAGCGTAGCAAAGCCGATTTCGCTTGCAAGATCACCGATTGTTCTTCCGCTTGTGTTGATATAGCCAAGCTTATTATATGGATTTCTCTTTGAAATCATAAAATAACCCACAGCAATCAAAGCCGCAAGAATAACGACAATTACTACACTTAAAATTGCTGCCGTTTTACCGTTCTTCTTTTTCGGAACCTCTGTAAAACTTTCTTCTTCCGCAACTTGTTCATCTTCCGTAACATCCTCTTCGTCCTCTGCAAACGTAATTATGTTATCTTCATCATTATCACGTGCCCACGCAGGGATGTAATCATCAGCAGCCTCTGTCTCTTCCTGTGTTCCTGCATCAGACTGCTGTAAAAGCTCTTCATCAGCACCGTTGATTTCTTCGTCATTATCAAGCGGTAAATTGTTTAAATTCTCATCCATTGTATAATTCTTCCTTTCATACATTTAATACAGTTGTATATTATTTCATCACATACAACAATATCGAAAAATAGTGAAAAACGCTACCTGCAAGCACAAACAAATGCCAAACAGAATGCATATAACGGTATTTTTTCATTACATAGAAAAAGACACCTGCCGTATACACCAAACCACCAACTCCAAGAAGTATTATTCCCATAGGCTCAATATTCTGAGCGAGCGGTTTTATTGAAAGCACAATTCCCCATCCCATGAGTATATAACATATAAGGGAAAGCTTTTTAAACTTCTCGAGATTAATGGCATTGAGTATTATACCAACAACAGTTACGCCCCATATAATTCCAAAGATTGTCCACCCCATCGCACCTCTCAATGGTCCGAGAAGATACGGAGTATATGTTCCTGCTATCAGAATAAATATCGAGCAATGGTCAAATATTCTCAAAACCTTTTTTGCTGTTTTACTTCTCACTATATGATACACCATAGACATAGTGTATAACAGAATAAGCGAAATACCGTAAACAAGTGCACCTGCAAGTGCATATCCGTCAGAATATATGCACGCAAACACAATCATAAGCACCAATGCCGCAATTGACATCAATACTCCTACACCGTGAGAGATGGAATTGAATATTTCCTCTCCCACCGTGTACATCATGCTGTTTTTCTCTTTATTTTCCATATCACATTACTCATTTTCTGAGCTGTTATCTTCCTCTGCTTCAGTCTCTGTTACAGCTTCAGCCTCTGTTTCTGCTTCTGTTTCTGCAGCAGCCTGCTCTTCCTGCATCTTTGCCTGTGCAGCTTCGATGATAGGCTGTGCATCCTTCATTGTTGTATCAGCAGGAAGCTCTTCCTCTGTAAGACCAAACATCGCAAGATACTCAGCATAATCCATACCCATACCTGCAATCATATTACCTATCTTTGTATAGTCCTGAGCTTCTGTGATGGTCATTTCATTTGTAACCTCATCGCCCCAGCCTGACTGCGCTTTGAGTTCTTCTACAGTTGTGCCTGAATATTCAGCGTACTTATCAAGCGGCATCGATGAAGATGCTTCATTAATCTCAGTACCCGGCTTTACGTCTTTACCCTCAAGACCATACTTAGACATAAATTCATCAACTGTTATACCGTTTTCCTTCGCATACTCTTTTACAGTAGTAACACCGTCATTCGCACGGTACTCATTAACCACTGCAACAGAACCGAGTGATGCAAATCCTATAATAACCAATGCAATTATTCCGTTTACTAAATAATCCGGCTTTTTCTTTGCCACAACCTTTACCGGCTGTTCTTTTCTGTTTCTCTTAGCTTGTCTTTCGCTCATAATTCGATTTCCTCCTCAAATTTTGCATATACCCTATGCAATTTTATAAATACTTTATAACTATAACACTTTTTGAGAAAAAAATCAATATTTTTTACAACTCTTTTATAATTTTTTAAAATTTTTTTCAAATTTTGTCATATACCAGAAGCAATCGGGCAGCTTTTCACTTACACCGTCGCGGTATTTTTTGAAAATGTTAAACGTTTTTACTGTATCTGACGAGAATAATATTCCAAGAAAAACAACTGTTATCAATTTTAAATATTCAGACATTTTTAATATAATAAAATCTGCCGCCTTTTCCGCAAAATACACATAGAAGAGTGCCGCAACTCCCCACAAGAGCGAATATTCAAGGCATATACCACCTTTAAAATTCACCCTTTTCCTGCCGTAGTCCCAAACAAGAATATTATACCTTATCAGAAAAAATGAGTAGAATAAAAATTCCGCACAGCTTGCAACTATACAGCCCAATATATACACAGTTACCGGATTATAAGAAAACCCGCTTATACACAAAGAGTATAAAACAGCACCAATTCCGTAGACGGGACACATCGGCAGATTAATAAGCATTCTCTTCGTCCTTAAAGACCCTTTGTTTATATACAGCCACACACATTCAAGTATAAATCCGACGAATGAAAACATAAAAAATTTTATCAAAAGCACGGTCATATCAACAATCATCCTCCAAATGAAAAAACTGTTAATTTCTATAAAATATTCTTTTCTTTCGCTTGACATTTCATTTGTAAAGTTGTATAATGTATAATGGTAAAGTTTTAAATATATTTTTACCATTTAAGAGCAAAATTAATACTGTATTTTGCATATTATTATGAAAGGTCAGTGGTGTTAAATTGTTTGACACAGCAGCATTGAAAAGACGGGCAAAGGAAGTTTTGAAAACCGCCTTTATCCCCATACTCGCAACTGTTATAATACAATTCATTTTTTCAAATGTAATTACATTACTGACGTCCTGTTTCATAAATATATTGATGAGCATCCCAAACGTTTCACCTTACGCACCTCAGCTTGTGCTTTTTGTTTTGTCAACTCTTGTTGCAATATTCATCTATGCACCGTTGATTGTAGGTACAACAAAGTTGATTCTTGACTCATCAAGATTAAAACCGGCTGATTATACAAAAATATTGGAACCTTTTAAAAAGGAATATTATTTTAAAACCGTAAAAGCCATGTCGCTACGGATGTTTATTTCGCAGATACTTTCACAGCAGATGGCTATAGTAACAAGGTTGTACTTTTTCGTTTACACAAACGGCAGACTTCCTGAACTGCCTCAATCGCTTCCGCAGCAAACCGTAATTTTAGTTTCTGTTGCCTTTGCGGCACTTAGTATATTCCTTACGGTTAAATGCTTTGATTACTTTCTTCTTGAATACATAGTAGCAGACAATCCGAAAATAGGGCTCAGAGAAGCACTTAAAAGGTCAAAAACTTATATGAAGGGCAATAAATTTGCAACACTTATTCTCGCTTTTTCGCTGATAGGATGGTACATTCTCGGATTTATAGCGTTTATGGTCGGTATTATATTTGTTCAGGTATATATGCAAGCTATCATCGCACAGCTTTATTTTGAGCTTAGCGGTGAAAACAACATCATTCACACTACTTGTGAAGATGTATAAATTTTAGTCAATGTTTTAAGCAACAAAAGAAAGGATGAATGAAAATGCTTAAAGAACAAGTTTTAACAAAAATGACTGATGCAGGTCTTGTTGCCGTAGTACGTGCTAACACTGCCGATGAAGCAATCCGCATATGCGATGCTTGTCTTGAGGGCGGATGTCCTTCAATCGAGCTTACCTTCACGGTACCCGGTGCACACAAGGTAATCGAAACACTTGCAAACAAGTACACAAACGGTGAGATGTTGTTGGGTGCAGGAACAGTTCTTGATCCCGAAACTGCAAGAATTGCAATTCTCTCAGGTGCTAACTTTGTTGTAAGCCCTGCTTTTAATCTTGAGGCTGCAAAGCTCTGTAATCGTTACCGCGTGCCTTATATGCCCGGCTGTGCTACAATAACAGAGGTAATTACCGCTATGGAAGCAGGTTCTGATATTGTTAAGATATTCCCTGCTGACCTTTATGGTCCCACAATAATCAAGGATATCAAGGGTCCCCTTCCGCAGGCACAGATGATGCCTACAGGCGGTGTTGATGTTGACAACGTTGCACAGTGGATTAAAGCAGGTGCAGTAGCTGTTGGTGCAGGTTCATCACTCACAGCAGGTGCTAAAACAGGTGATTATGCTGACATTACCGCAAAAGCAAAGGCGTTCATTAAGAATATCAAAGAAGCTCGCGGTTAATTAATATATATTTTGAAAGGGGTAACACTATTATGGGTAAAATAGTAACAATGGGAGAAATTATGCTTAGACTTTCAACTCCCGGAAATGAAAAGTTCATTCAGGCAGATGAGTTTGATGTATGCTACGGCGGCGGAGAGGCTAACGTTGCAGTTTCACTTGCAAACTACGGTCACGATGCTGAGTTCGTAACAAAGGTTCCCGAGAATCCTATCGGTGAGTGTGCAGTTGCGGCACTCCGTAAGATGGGTGTACAGACAAAGAACATCGCAAAGGGCGGCGAAAGACTCGGTATCTACTTTTTAGAGACAGGTGCTGCAATGAGAGCATCAAACGTTGTTTATGATCGTGCTCATTCTTCAATTTCAACTGCTGTTGCAGCGGATTTTGATTTTGACGCTATTTTTGACGGTGCTGATTGGTTCCACTTTACAGGAATTACTCCCGCTGTGTCTGATGCTGCAGCTGAGCTTACAGAAGCTGCACTTAAGGCTGCAAAAGCTAAGGGTGTTAAGGTTTCTTGTGACCTCAACTTCCGTAAAAAGCTTTGGTCAAGCGAAAAGGCTCAGAAGGTTATGACAAATCTTATGCAGTACGTTGATGTATGTATCGGCAACGAAGAGGATGCTGAAAAGGTTCTCGGCTTCAAGCCCGGTAATACAGACGTTACAAGCGGTGAGCTTGAGCTTGCAGGCTACAAGGATATCTTTGAGCAGATGGTTGCAAAATTCAATTTTGAATATGTAATTTCTTCATTGAGAGTTAGCCATTCCGCATCTGATAACGGTTGGTCAGCTTGCATCTATTCAAGAGATACAAAGGAATTCTATCATTCAAGAGAATACAGAGTTGCTCCCATCGTTGACAGAGTTGGCGGCGGCGACAGCTTCGCAGGCGGTACAATCTGCGGATTTATGGACGGTAAGGATTTCAAGGCTGCACTTGAGTTTGGTGTTGCTGCTTCTGCACTCAAGCACACAATACCCGGAGACTTCAACCTGGTATCAAGAGCAGATGTTGACAACTTAGTTGGCGGAGACGGCTCAGGCAGAGTTCAGAGATAATTTATCTTTGCTATTATTTTAGGGGAAGAATGCAATTCAATTAGAGAGTATTATGCAAGGTTTTTGTTTTCAAACTGCGGATAAATGTCTTTATTAAACAGCGTTCTTCCCCTTTGCTGTTATAATATCCCAAGAAAGGAGCGAATATAAATTGAGTAGTAAAATACTGATAGTAGACGACGAAAGCAATATCGTTGAACTTATAAGACTATATCTTGAAAAGGAAGGTTTTCAGACGGTAAGTGCAAGAGATGGCAAGGATGCACTTTCAAAATTCAAAACTGAAAATCCCGACCTTATTGTGCTTGATATTATGATCCCCGAACCTGACGGCTGGCAGGTATGCCGTGAAATAAGACGTACATCAAATGTGCCGATAATTATGCTAACAGCAAAAAGTGAAACCTTTGATAAAGTGTTAGGTCTTGAACTCGGTGCTGACGATTACCTTACAAAGCCATTTGAAGCAAAGGAACTTGTTGCACGTGTAAAAGCCGTACTAAGGCGTACAGATTCAAAGGAGCCTGCTTCAAAAGGCTCAATAGCATATGAAAATCTGTCGGTTAATATTGACAATTACGAACTTACAATCAATGGTAAACTTACAGATGTGCCGCCAAAAGAGCTTGAACTTCTATATTTTCTCGCTTCAAACCCAAACAGAGTTTATACAAGAGAACAGCTTTTGGAAGAGGTTTGGGGCTTCGATTATTTCGGAGATTCAAGAACAGTGGACGTGCATATAAAAAGACTAAGAGAAAAGCTTGAGGGCATCAACGGGAACTGGCTTTTAAAAACAGTATGGGGTGTCGGATATAAATTCGAGGTGAGACAGTAAGTTGTTTAAATCAATATTCAGCAGACTGACGTATACTCTTTTGCTGATTACTTCCTTTGTGTTTACCGTTCTCTTCGGTGTAATGAGTGCGTTTTACATCTATTACACTTCAGATTTGCAGTATACAGCTGCATCAAAGGCGGCGGGCAGTATTGAGCATTTGACTATACTTTTCAATTCCGAAATGGACAACCCGAGAATACTAAACGTATATAACTCTACCCTTGCTTCTCTTTCAAACATTGTTGGTTCTGACATTACAGTTGTAAATTCTTCAGGAGATGTTTTTGCATCAACAAATCATATAAAAAGCGTTCCTGAAAACCTGAATGAAACAGTTCTCTCAGGAGAATATATTAAAAAGTTTTCACGCTTTGGAAGCTATTATAAGGGGACTGTGTTTGTAGTCGGCTTGCCGATTAAGTACAATGGCGTCACCATTGGCGGAATATATTTCAACACACCTTTAGCACGCCTTACAACATCTGTTATTAATTTTGCGCAGATGTTTCTCTTTTCAGGCTTAATTACTCTTTTGCTTGCCATATTAATGATATTCAAGCTTGCAAAAAAAATATCACGTCCGATAACAAAAATCAATCAGGCGGTTTTGGATATTGCATCTGGCAGGTTTGATAAACGGCTTGAAGTTACATCGAATGACGACATAGGTCAGCTTGCATCAAGCTTTAACTATATGGCGGATTCACTTGAAAATCTCGAAAAAATGCGCGAAGGCTTTATTTCAGATGTATCTCACGAGCTGAGAACACCAATGACATCAATATCCGGCTTTGTTGAAGGAATTATCGACGGTACAATACCTCCCGAAAAGCATGAAGAGTATTTAAAAATTGTTTTATCCGAAACAAAAAGGCTCGCAAAAATGAGCTCGGATATGCTTGAAATGTCAAAGATGAGCTCTTCGGAATACCATCTTGATATGAAAAAATTTGATTTGTGTGAAGTAATAAGACTTGCAATAATAAGTCTTGAAAGTAAGATTGATTCAAAAGCACTTGAGCTCGATGTGAATTTTGCACATGATCAAATTAATGTTCTTGCAGACAAAGATTCAGTACTAAGAGTAATTATAAATCTGTTGGACAATGCTATTAAATTCAGTTTTGAGAATACAAAAATCACCATATCTGCATGGTGTGATGTTCGTTCCGCATATGTTCAGATAGGCAACCTTGGAATTGGAATTGAGCAAAAAGACCTTACCCATATTTTCGACAGATTCTATAAAACAGACAAATCAAGAGGAAAAGACAAAACAGGTGCCGGTCTTGGGCTTTCTATGGCAAAAAACATTATGCGGTTGCATAACCAGAAAATCTGGGCGGAAAGCAACAACGCAAAACCCGGCAGTGATATTAAATATACCACATTTACATTTACTCTTGAAATGGCATAACAAAAGGGTGGTGTAAAAAAGTACATAACAGCCGTGGACGGCTGCTGACAGCGCAAACTTTTATCACGTAAAACATTGTTATATGTGACAAAACAGCTCCGTCCCCATTGTATGTTGTGACTTTTTTACACTACCCTTTTACTTATTTACGGCAATAGCTCGCCTACATCATATCTTTCCTCAACTGTTGCATCAAGCGAAAAATACTCATCGAATATCTTCTTTGCAACATTTGCGGCATTAACACCTCTTACACCATGCTCAATTACTACCGAGACCGCAATTTCAGGATTATCGTACGGGGCAAAAGCTACGAATAGTGCCGTATTTGACTCCTTACTGCTTCCCTGTGCAGTACCGGTTTTACCGCCAATTTCTATAGGATATCCGGCAAAAATACTGCTCGCCGAGCCTTCGTCTACAACGCCGTACATACCTCTTCGTACCGTACTGAGATTTTCCTGACTTACCTGAGCCATTTTATCAACAACAGCCTTTGTGACTTTAACCGGCTTTCCATCCTCGGTTTGATGTACGCTTTTTACAAGATGCGGACGGTATCTCGTGCCGCCGTTTGCAATTGTTGCAATGTAGTTCGCAAGCTGAATCGGAGTAAAGTTTGAATAGCTCTGTCCGATAGATGCCTGTATGGTATCACCGCCAAACCATTCAGCCTCTTCCCCTTCTATTTTCTTTTTATATTCAGGACCTGCCATCGCACCTTTTGCTTCTTCATTAAGCTCAATTCCCGTATATTCACCAAGTCCAAACATTTTTGCATATTCATCAAGAGCATCAATACCTGCTCTTCTTCCTGCTTCATAGAAATACAGGTTACACGAATCCTCAATAGCCTTTACAACATTTTCCCAGCCGTGCGTTCTCTTGTAGTCAAGATATATCCAGCACTTTGGCTGATAGTCCTTGAATACCTTGTACACACCGTCACAATAAAGCTTTTCATCTGCTGTTACAACGCCTGTCTCTAAAGCTGTAATAGCCGTAAGCGGTTTAAATGTAGAACCGGGTGAATAAGTTCCGCTCAAAGCTCTGTTCCAAAGCGGCTTTCTTTCGTCCTCTATCATTTCAGAATATGTTTCATTAAACATCTCAGGATTATATGACGGATAGCTTGCAAGAGCAAGTACATCGCCGTTTCTGACATCAATCACAACTGCCGCACCCGCATCGGCATCCGCACCCTTTTGAGGTCCTGCACCCTGACCATTTTGTGCAATTTCCTCTACCGTACTTTTCAACGCCTCTTCACAAACCATCTGAAGTTCCGAATCTATCGTAAGAACAACATAGTTACCGGCAACCGCCTCTTCGCTTTCCATTCCGGGAATTTCTTCTGTGTTTGACGGCAACAGTACTCTTCTGCCATCAGTACCGCGAAGGTCACTTTCACATATCTTTTCTATGCCCTGTTTACCTACAAGGTCATTAAAGCCATAACCTTTATTACGAAGCTCTGCATATTCTTCCTTATATATTTTACCGATTCTTCCGAGTGTATGTGCAGCTAAAGAGCCGTACTCATATTGTCTGAAATAGTCGGTTGAAACCTCAACATCAGGAAATTCAGCTTTTCTTTCCTTTATTTTCGATATAATTTCAACATCAATATCCCTTGCTATACAATATGGCGTGGAAAAAGAAAAGCCGTTCATTTCTGCTTCATATCTTATGCCGATTATCCTTCTTGCAATCTCCTCAGGCGTTTCATCGCTTATTTTGTATACTTTTTTATATTCATTAATGACTTCTTCAGCAGTCATATCTATTTTTACGCGTTTCTTATCTGAAAACCATTTTTCTTTTTCATCCTCAGAAGAGCCGTTTGAATTATCATCATTAAAAATGTATTCATACGGCGGTAACGATACCGGTAATGAATCCGAAAGCTTATATTGCGATTCGTCAAGAATATTTACAACCTTCCAAAGCATTGTATTGATTTCGTCATCATCAGCCGCAGTTTTTACCCATAAAAGAGAATATCCTTCTCGGTTCGTTACAAGAGTTTTTCCGTTCCTGTCCTTTATATCCCCTCTCGGAGCCTTTTCAATAATTGTAGGTGTAGCTCTTGAATTTGATGCGGCAAGATAGACATCATAATCATTAATCTGTATGTTAAAAAGTCTTATAATAGGTATTATCGCAACAAGTGCGGCAATAATGCGTACAAATATCAATCTCGGATTATTCATATCAGAATCCTCCTGTAGAAATACATCCTTTTAACAACAGGATAAAATAAGGCCGCAAACACTGTATTAAGTACTGCATGTGGCAATATAAGAGCCGCAAACGCCTCCAAAACAGAGATTCCGCTAAGTAATACACAAATAATATGAGCAATTGTAAAAGCAAAAAAACACAAGCCCATTCCCATAAAAAATCCGCTTCTTAAAAAGCCTGATATATAATTAACCAAAAGGCAGATTAGTGCAAACACTGCCATATTTATGCCAATATAACCTCCGCCGCTGACATCGCACAAAAGACCGCAAAGCCCTGCATATAACGGAAGATATTCATTTTCATCCGACATAAGTGCCATATCCAGCCAAAACGCAAGCAAAAGCCATGGTGTCATTGAAAATACAGATATATGTGTAAAGAGCACACGCTCTGCAATAAAAAGAACAATACATATTATAAATGTTTTAATGCTCTTCATACATAACACACCTTTCTCTTAATTTTCTTCAGCCCTGTGCATTTTCTATATCGTCACTGCTGAATTCATCCGAAACCTCTGTATCGGGCGACTCTTGAGACTCCAAGTCACCGTCCGCCGAGTCAACATATACCGGAACTTCATTCTCCCGTTTCCAATCGGTTATTACAATCACATCATAAATTCTTTTAAGATTCTGCGTCGGCTCAATAACTGCGTAATCTGTCTTTCCCGAATTATCCTTTTTTATATTTTTGACCTTACCTACCGTAAGACCGGGCGGATATATACCTCCCACACCAGATGTTATGATAATATCTCCTTCTATCACCTGTGCATCGGACTGTATATAATCAAGTCTTAAAAGATTTTCACGAACAAGCGAAACATCACCCTCAGCAACAGCTATATCACCTGTTCTTGCCACTCTGACTCCAAGAGAATGAGCGGGTGAAAGTATTGTTGTAACCTCTGCCCAATGTGCACCGGTTTTTGAAATTCTGCCTATAACACCGTTATTTGACAAAACAGTATCACCCTCAGAAATACCATCCTTATCTCCTCGGTTAATTACAATTGTTTTGACAAAACCGCTACTGTCAGCAGAAACGACACTTGCAGAAATAACCTCTTTATCATCCATCCCGTCTCTTAACGCCAAAAGGTCTTTGAGTCGTTCATTTTCCTTTATATATTCCTCTACACTTCTGTTTTGAATCTTAAGCTCATTTATCTCTTCTTTTAGTTTTTCATTTTCTTCTCGCATTGAGCCTGCATCCGTAATATTATCAACAAAAACCGCAACAGGCCGCACAGTCCACGCAACAGCCTTTTCTACAGGCATAATTACGGAAGAAGCTATCCTTTTCGGCATTCCGTTGCCGTAATGCGACACAACAGCAAGCAAAATTGCAAACAATACAACTGCGCCCGTTATTAAGAGAGGCTTATTCCCGCGCCAGGACATATAGCCACCATTCCCTTCTTAGAATTAATTTTATCTTTTTCTTGCAACATCCGACCTATTGATAACACTCGGCTCAAAAAGAGCTGTCAATGCACCACGACAAACGCAAGTAGCAGCATTATCGGCAACTCTTGTCTTAACACCGGTAGCTTCTTCAATCAAAGCATCTATACCCCTTATACCGGCACCGCCGCCCGTAATTACGATACCGTTTGAGAGCACATCTGCCGCAAGCTCGGGCGGAGTATCCTCCAACGTGTCAAGCACAGCGTCCACGATACTGTTAACAACATCTGCCATAGCTTCACGAACTTCCTTAGCAGATATATTGACATTTTTAGGAAGTCCTGTTGATGTATGTCTGCCCTTTACTTCAAAATATCCCTCATCTGTAAAAGGTCTGCAGGAGCCGATTTCAGCTTTGATTTCCCTTGCAGTTTTCTCTCCTACGGTTATCGAATATTCTCTTCTTATATAAGACGATATTGCATTGTCAAGGCTGTCTCCTGCGCCCCTTACACTTCTTGCAGAAACAATACCACCCAAAGACATCACCGCCGCCTCCGCAGTTCCCGCACCAATATTTACAACCATTGTGCCTTTAGCTTCACAAACAGGCAATCCTGCCCCCAAAGCCGCCGCCATCGGCTCTTCTATCATAACTACACTGTGTGCACCTGCAGCTGTAAATACCTCTATAACCGCATGGCGTTCAACATCTGTGATACCACCGGGTACTGCAACAGAAACTCTCGGCTTAATCATAGGCTTGTTTCCTGCCGCTCTTTTCATAAAAGCCTTAATCATTGCCGCCGCATGTGTGAAATCTGCCACAACACCGTCTTTTACCGGACAAACTGCCGATATATTCTCAGGCGTTCTGCCGAGCATTTCATCCGCTTCACTTCCAACTGCAAGAACCTTATTTGTTCCCTTTTCAAGAGCAACAACTGACGGCTCGCAAAGTGCAACAGCATTTTTATCAAAGCTTATCAACGTGGTTGATGTTCCAAGGTCAAAGCCTATATTTTTATATAGTCCAAACAAAGATAATTTCATCTAAATTACATTCCTCTCATATAATTATATGTCATAACCGAATTCGGTTCTTAACAGTTCGCAAAGATTTGAAACCGGCAGACCTACAACATTGAAATAATCACCTTCAATGCCATCGGTTAAAAGTGCGCCCTTGCCTTGTATTCCGTAAGCACCGGCTTTGTCCATCGGCTCTTTAGTGCTGATATATCTTCTAATTTCATTTTCCGAAATATTCCTGAATCGAACATTGGTTGAAACACTTCTGCATACAGAAAATGCGTCATTTAGCCTTGTAACACATATTCCCGTAATAACTGTATGTGTTTTTCCCGAGAGTGATTTTAGTATCCTTTCGGCATCCTCTTCATCAATAGGCTTTCCAAGAATATTACCTTCCGACACAACAACTGTATCAGCAGCTATTATCAGCATATCCTTTTTATTTTTCGCCTTAAGCTTTCCCGCAGCATCGGTAGCTTTCAACAGTGCAAGCTCCTGCACATATATAGATGGTTCAAGCTCTTTTGATACAACGCTCTCGTCTGCATCAGATTTTACAACTTCAAAATCTATGCCTACAGCGTTTAAAATCTCACGTCTCCTCGGCGATGCCGATGCAAGTATAATTTTTTCCATATTTCTTTCCTTCTATACCATACCACGGTAAAAGTGTCCTCTTGTAAAATCAGTATGAGACTCTTTTATTACACCCTTTATACCGTCTTTGTAATTATCAATAATTCTTTTAATCTCGTCACAACTTTCATCCGTAAACCACAATTGCAAACAGCTCACACCGCTGTTAATAAGATCACCGACTTTATCAGCCATATAAATCGGCTTTGCATTGTTAAGTTCTGAGATACAGCCCTTATGACACATGATATCAAATATTTCGCCTCGTCTGTCCTTTAGCGAATATCCGCCCTCACCTTTACAAATACCCGCCGCCTTAGCAGGGCAATTTCTCATAATCATAAGCGGAAGCTTGCCGTAGGCAATAACCTCACACTCGCCTATATCCTTCATTTCCTTTATATCCTTCAGATTAAGTTCAGGCGAGAGTGTCACCGTTTCAAAATCCTTAAACACCTCTTCTGAAAAGCTATTTGTAACATTAAGCCTGAAACCGCCATAGAGTTTCTTTCCTCTGTTCTTTTCAATCTGTGCAATATTCATCACCATAACAGCGTCAGTGGGAGCTTTGCATCCTGCACCCACTCCCGGCATAAGAGAAATAATACGCTCATCGTTAATTTTAGTCTTTTCAAGCATCTCAACAGGCACGGCTACTCTTTCAATTCCACTTTCAAGACAAGTAATTGCCTGTTCAGGCTTTGAACAAACCGCAGTCAGATAAACCTCTTTTTCAGTCTTTTTATGATAATCAAACCGGGGAATTTCTATCTCTCTTCTTTCCCTCTTTACTATCAGTTTTGAAAGTTCGGCAGATACTTTTCGTCTTACGGCGTTGATTTCACTTATCGGTATTGTTACTCCATCGTCTATGCTGACCTCACAGCTATCCGCTTCAAACACCTCAGCACCGAGTTTTTTTAGTTGTGCTATCAGCCTTTCCTCAGTAAGTGGTGATTGTATTGCCGTTTGAGCAGGTATTTCCCCAACTGCTGTTGCACACTCACCACTCTCATCTATCATAGTCACCGAAAGCGGCGTATCTTTCTTTAGTTCTGCAAATATATTAACACTTCTTTTCCTGAAATTGGCATTATCTTTCGTATATTCAAGAACCTCACGGCTAACCTTTCCGTCAGCTACGTTAGACGGGCTCTTTCCGCTCATCATATCCTTAGCACCACCGAACCAGCCTTTTGTGAATCCACTTCTGTTAAATGCATTTTTCAGAGACGACAAATCATCATCTGTCAAAACCTGTCCGTCAAGTACCTTTCTGAATGCACGAACTGCCGATGCAACATATTCAGCACCTTTTAGTCTTCCTTCTATTTTGAAAGAATCTATACCGATTTTTGCCATCTCGCATACATCGTCCAAAAGACATAAATCCTTAGGACTCATAAGGTATCCGCTTTTAACCGTCTTATTATTCTTAACAAGTTCATACGGCAATCTGCACGGCTGTGCACACATTCCTCTATTTCCGCTTCTTTGCCCAATAATGCTTGACATAAGACATTGTCCCGAATAGCAAAAGCACAGTGCGCCGTGAACAAAAACCTCAAGCTCTGCATCTGTATTTGCTCTTATCTTTTTAATTTCATCAAGAGTCAGCTCTCTTGCAAGCACAACTCTTTCATATCCCATTTTGCAAAGCTCATTCACACCTTCAGCACTTGACACCGTCATTTGCGTACTTGCGTGAAGCGGAAGCTCGGGGATTAATTGTTTTACAGCCTGCGCCATACCGATATCCTGTACGATAAGTGCGTCTATTCCTGCCTTATATGCTTCCTTTATATACTCAAGAAAATCGGCAGTTTCACGCTCTTTAATAAGGGTGTTTGCGGCAAGATGTACCTTTGTATTTCTCAGCTTGCAAAAGTCAATCCATCCTGAAAGCTCTGAAAGCGTAAAATTATCAGCACCCTTTCGTGCCGAAAATCTGTCAGCACCGAGATATACAGCGTCCGCCCCACTCATAACAGCGGCTTTTAATGCACCTACTCCGCCCGCAGGTGCAAGAAGTTCAACTTTCTTCATATTCTAATTCAATCCTCAGAAATCAATATCTTTATTCCTCATCAAGTCTGTCAAGATACTCTTTTTCACGTACAACCCATTCTAACTTCAACTTTTCAATTTCCTTTTTATATGCTTCCTCAGCGCGTGCGTACTGCATTTTAAGCTCTGCAATACTGTCCTCAGCAGCAGAAAGCTTCTTTTTAAGCGCATCTGTTTCATTCTTATCCACTGTAATTCTGTTCAAAAGCTTTTCCTGCTTCAATTCATCACATAAATTCATTGCAACGAGAACTGCCGCCATATCATAAGTAATCTTCTGACTTGACCTTAAAAGCTTTCCCATACGCTCATCAATATCCTTCGCTATATCCCTGATATAGTCAGGCCTTTCATCAGCTACAACGCTGATTCCCTTGCCGCATATACTTACATATACTCTTGAGCTACGGTCCATTTTACAACACAGCCTTTCGTTTCTGTTTTATAAACATAAAAATTTGCATACTAATTTCCATTATATTCTTATTATACAACATTTTACGTTAAAAATCAAGGAATTTAGCAAAGAGTGTAAAATTATTTCCGCTTATGCCATAAGCTGATAATTTCACTTGTATTAATAGCTTTTTTGTGGTAAAATATTATTAAACTATAACTTTAAGAAAGGAATCTTCAATATGCTTGATTTTACCTATTATACGCCTACTAAGGTGTTCTTCGGAAAGGATACTCATAAAAACGTCGGCGAAATCATTAAGGACTACGGATATAGAAAAATAATGCTCCAGTACGGGAAAGGCAGTATCAAAAGTTCAGGGCTTTACGATGAGATTATGGAATCCCTTTCAAAAAACGGCATTGAAGTCGTAGAAATGGGCGGCGTTGAACCCAATCCCAAGCTTTCATTCGTACACAGAGCCATTGAAACAGCAAGATATGAAAATGTCGAAATGATTCTTGCTGTAGGCGGCGGAAGTGTGATTGATTCTTCAAAATATACTGCCTCCGGTGCAAAATATAACGGCGACGTTTGGGATTTTCCATCAAGAAAATCAAGCCCTTCCGATGCTCTTCCGGTAGGTTGTATTCTTACAATTTCCGCCGCAGGAAGCGAAATGAGCTCATCAGCCGTAATATCGAACGAAGAACTGCATATGAAGCGCGGTTATAACAGCGACTTTAACCGCTGCAAGTTCGCAATATGTAACCCTGAGTTGACTTACAGTGTAAGCCCTTATCAGACAGCATGCGGTATAGTAGATATTATGTCACATACAATGGAACGTTATTTTTCAGTATGCAGACCCACACCACTTACCGATGGAATATGTGAAAGTCTTTTAAGAGCAGTAATATCCGCCGGAAAAAGCGTTATAAACAAACCCGATGACTACGAAGCACGTGCCACTCTTATGTGGGCATCAAGCCTTTCGCACAATGACCTTACAGGTTGCGGAAGAATGAACGTTCTTGCAGTTCATCAGTTAGAACACGCATTAAGCGGCGAATACCAGAAGATTGCACACGGAGCAGGACTCGCCGTTTTATTCCCTGCATGGGCAAGGTATGTATATAAATACAATCCCTCGCGTTTTGCAACTTTTGCAAGAAATGTATGGGGCGTAGAAGAAAATGATGACACCACTGCGGCACTTTTAGGTATCGAAAGAATGGAAGAATTTTTCACTCTTATAAAAATGCCTCTGCAACTGCGAGAATTTGACATTCCCCAAGATTCAACCTACAAGCTTGCAGAGCTTTGCACATTCTCAAAACAAAGAACGATTCCAAGCTATAAGGACCTTGATTTTGACGATATCAAAGCAATTTTTGACAGCTGTTATTAATAGAAATATCCATAACTTGACAAATCGAAAAAAAGGTGTATAATATCTTTTGTAATTATTTTATAAAGTGAGGCATTAATAAAATGGCATGTGACCACAATTGTGAAAGCTGCAGTTCTAACTGTGCGGACAGAAAACCCGAGAGTCTGTTAGAACCGCAAAACGCTAACAGTAATATTAAAAAGGTAATCGGAATAGTAAGCGGTAAGGGCGGCGTAGGTAAATCTTTAGTTACTGCATTATCAGCCGTTATCTCATCAAGAAGAGGATATAATACTGCTATTCTTGACGCAGATATTACCGGACCGTCAATTCCTAAAATGTTTGGTATTAATAAAAGAGCCGAGGGTTCTGAATTAGGTATACTCCCCTGCGTTTCAAAGACAGGCGTAAAAATTATGTCACTTAATCTTCTTCTTGAAAACGCATCTGACCCGGTAATTTGGAGAGGTTCTTTGATTGCAGGTACTGTCAAGCAGTTCTGGACCGATGTAGTCTGGGAGGATGTTGACTTTATGTTTGTTGATATGCCTCCGGGCACAGGTGACGTACCTCTTACCGTTTTCCAGTCACTACCTGTAGACGGAATTATAGTTGTAGCATCTCCACAGGAGCTTGTTGGTATGATAGTTGAAAAGGCAGTTAAAATGGCGGCTTTAATGAACATACCGGTGCTTGGTCTTGTTGAAAATATGAGCTATATCAAGTGTCCGGATTGCGGAAAAGAGATTAAGATTTTCGGCGATAGCCATATTGATGAAATAGCAATCAAGCATCATATACCGCTTCTTGGCAGAATCCCAATGGAGCCAAAGCTTGCGGCGGCATCCGATGCAGGTATGATTGAGCTGTTTGAAGGTGACTGGGTAGACACAATCGGAAACAAACTCGACGAAATGTTTGAAGAATAAGCATCAAAAAAAGTGGCTGTATCAACAGTCACTTTTTTTTACGCTACTTAATTATCTCTTAAGAAGAACATCTGCCTCGTACTTCTTTACCTCATCGAGCCAATCAAGACCAACGCCCTTATTTGTCTTCTTGCAGTAGTAGTCCCATACAAGTGCAAACGGAGCCGCCTTGAACTCGTGTGATACAGCAAGACGTGCACTTACATCACCGTCAGCCTCAAGCTTCTTCATCATTTCTACAGGCTGGAGAAGTGCATAAAGCATAGCTTTTCTTGTATTTCTCATACCTGCAACCCAAGCAACGATACGGTTGATTGAAGCATCAAAGAAGTCTGTTGCAATATATGTATCTGAAAGTTTACCAAGTCTTACAAGTTCTTCCATAATAGCCTTTGTTTCATCATCAAAAGCAACAACGTGGTCACTGTCCCATCTTACAGGGCGTGAAACGTGAAGAAGAACGTGATCAGAGAATGTATATACAGAGCCGAGCTTTGCAGATACAACCTCTGTCGGATGATAGTGACCTGTGTCAAGTGTCATAATGATATGGTCTGACTGCTTGCCCATAACATAACCCATACAGAATTCGTGTGAGCCTGCTGTGAAGGATTCAACGCCGATACCGAATACCTTTGACTCGATACCGTCCATAACTCCCTCAACGTCCTTTGTAGCTTCGAAGATTTCATCATAGCTCTTCTTAAGCTGTACTCTCGGAGTTAATGTGTCAATCGGGAATTCCTTATCACCATCGGGAGTCCAGTGGTTGATAACACAAACCTTACCTGTCTTCTTATAGAAATATTCACCAATTCTACGGCATGCAATACCGTGCTTTACCCAGAACTTTCTTACATTCTCATCAGCAGATGAAAGAGTAGCTCTTTCACTCAAAGGATGTGAGAAGTATGTAGGGTTAAAGTCAAGACCAATTCCCTTGCTGGCAGCCCAATCAGCCCATTTTTCAAAGTGCTTGGGTTCAATTGCATCTCTGTCAACAAAGCTGTCAGCTTCCTGATAGTTTGCATGAACATTCACCTTGAGAACACCGGGGATAAATTCCATAGCCTTTTCAATATCAGCTCTTAATTCATCACCATTTGTAGCAGCACCGGGGTAGTTTCCTGTTGTCTGGATACCACCTGAAAGACCGCCTTCCTTCTTTTCAAAACCTCTTACGTCATCTCCCTGCCAACAATGCATTGAAATAGGTGTATTATCGCAAATCTCAATCATCTTGTCAACATCGATTCCGTACTGTGCATAGTACTCTTTAGCTAACTGATAGCCCTTTTCAATATCGTACATTAGAATAATCTCCCTTCTTCCGCTCAAAAGCATATATATTTACCTATATAGTATACAATAAATTGCTAAAAAAAGCAATAGTTATACATCAAATAATAGATTAAATCTTAATTTTATCAAAAAAAAGAGCAGACAAACTGCTCTTTTTCATTTTTACGCCAATGCGAAACAAACTCAACTCAATTATTGCCTTTTAATCTGCCGAAAGATATACCACCAACACTCTTTGTAGTGCCTTCGCTACCACCAAATAAATCCATATAATTGAGAGCAGAAAGCTCAACAAGTTCGTTACCGTTCATAATCTTTTCAGATTCAAAATATGTAATTCCGATTTCAGGAACAATATACTTTTTCATTTAACGTCAACCTCCTTAGTTAGTAGCAATAACTTTATTTTCAACATTATAGTTTACGAACGGAGTAGCCGAAATGTTAGCTATCTCAGCTTCATCAGGAATGTCAAAAACAGTTATTCCAAAAGAGAAATCTCCGTTTATTGTTGTGTTGTCAAGAGAAATCTTCTCTGTCACAGAATTTATAATCTCATTATTATTTGAATCAGTTTCACCGGTTTTATATGAAACCTTAAAACCATATTCATTAACGCTTCCGCCATTAGATGTGAATGATGCTTTATAGGCAACAGAAATTGTACCGGCTCCAGCACCTGTATAACCGTCTTTTGTAAAATCAACTCTCTGATTGTACTCAACTTTTACACCATTATATTCTCCTTTTTCAGAAACAGGTTTACCAACCTTATAACAAAGCGTCCTTACAGAACCATTACCATCATTAAGCTTAACGTAGTATAGACCATTCTCTTGAGCTGTCTCATTTTCAGGAACAATTGAACGAATCTGGAATGTTACATTAACAACACCGCCTACAGGAGTGTACTGTCTTATGTACTGTATATTATCAGGAGAAGGCTCCTGACCTTTTTTGTAGGATAAAAGAGTAAGACTTCCATTAACACCTGTTACATTAATAGTAATTGTATCATTTACTGATACAGCAAGCATTGAAGTCTGGTCTATTGTTGTAGTAGTATCGGTTATTTCTACCATCCCATTCATACCTGAAACATTGTCCATAGCACTTACGGATACAGCTGTTGCTATGGTCATCATAGCTGCTGCTAATAAAAGTTTAAGTTTCATAATTTACCGCCCTTTCAATATTATTTTTTTAACAAACAACGCAAGATTACATCTCACGTCTACCCTCTAAAGCTTTCACTAACGTAATCTCGTCGGCGTATTCTAAATCGCCGCCAACAGGAATACCATGTGCTATTCTTGTCACCTTTATCCCCATCGGTTTTAAAAGCTTTTGTATATAAACCGCAGTAGCAGTGCCGCTTACTGTCGGATTGGTAGCCATAATAATTTCTTTTACATCACCATCGAGCCTCAACAAGAGCTCTTTAATTCTTAAATCATCCGGCGTTATACCGTCCATAGGAGACAAAGCTCCGTGCAATACATGATAAACACCGTTATATTCGTTAGTCTTCTCAATTGCAACGACATCTTTTGTATTCTCTACCACGCATATCGTGCTCTTATCTCTTTTTGGAGAAGAACACACACTACATGGCACCGTATCGGTCAGATTCTGACATACAGGACACAATGATATCTTATTCTTAGCCTCAATTATAGCATTACACATACATTGTACATCAAAAGTGGTCATTTTGTCAAGTATATGGAAAGAAATTCTTTCAGCACTTTTTCTTCCGATACCTGGAAGCTGTGCAAATTGCTCAATTAAAGCTTCAATTGCAGGTGCATGCATAATTAAAATAATCCCGGAATATTAATTCCGCCTGTAATTGCACTCATAGCTTCACTCATCATATCATCAGCCTTACGAATTGCATCATTTACAGCAACCATAACCAAATCCTGAAGAGTTTCTATATCCTCGGGGTCAACAACCTCCGGCTTAATTGTAATCTCGGTAATTTCTTTTTTACCGTTTACCACTACAGATACAGCTCCGCCGCCTGCAACAGCTTCTACAGTCTTTTCCTCTACTTCCGACTGAATCTGCTCCATCTGCTCCTGCATCTTCTGTGCCTGCTTTACCACGTTCGGAATATTTTTATTCGTGTTCATACCTGAACCGCTGAAACCCTTATATTTACCCATTACTATCTTTCTCCTTTATAAATGTTACTCCCCATGAGATAATTTTCTCTCATCCTCTGTAATAAATTCCTCTGTTTCCTCTTCGTCAAGCTCTGACTGCTCAAAATCTTCGGAATTTACATCATATTCAAGAAACTCACTCTCATCGGTTACCTCAACAATTTCAGGATATTTCTCAATTAATTCATCGAGCGGATCCTGCTTTTGTATATTATCACCCGACACCACATCAGAATCAGGTATATTCTCAGACATCTCAGGCGATGCACCCTTGATGCTCCAATAATCAATTATATTATCTTCAATATCCTCACGGAATGCCGCTTTGACAACAAAATCATATCCTGTCCCTTTTTCTACCATCTCTCTGATACTATTCACATACGCAGCCGCAATGCCCTTGAGCATACGTTCCGTCGCTTCGAATATAAGTATAATTCCTTCTCCGTCGATGGTGATTTTTCTATCAATAACACAATGTGCAATATGGGGATATTTTTTCGCAATACTCGCCGCTACCGTTTCCCATTTCCGCGCCGCTATAACTACGGGACTTGATGCCGTAAGCTGCGATTCATCTATAGGAACAAACAACTTTGCCGAAGGTTGCTTCGGCTCTTTTTTAGGCTGTGGCTCTTCTTTCTTTGCACTTTCATCAACAGTAGCTACAACCTTTATTCCATCCTTCACTTGCTTTTCCAGAGTTTTGATTCTGTCAAGCAATGATTCTTCGGAATTATCAAGTGCCGGTGCTGTAAGCTTTATCAACGCCAGCTCATATATCATACGCGGCGATTTCACCCATTTTGCCTCAGCACGTGCTGAGTTTAAAACAGATGCCGCATGTGACAACTTTTCAAAAGAAAGTCTCTCCGCCTGACCTGTGAGTAACGGTAACTCCTCAACAGCATAATCAAGAAGCTCCCGAGGACTCTCACACACCTTTGCAACCATCAGATCACGAAGATATTTCACCAAAGAGTCAACGAAAAGATTTAAGTCACGTCCATCAGACACAAGCGAATCAAGAAGCTTTAGTATTCCTTGAGTATCGGATTTCTCCATACACTCCACAGCTTTGGCATTACATTCCGAATCTGCAATACCAAGTACCGAGGTTATATCCGGTGCATCTATACTGTCACCGCAAGCTAAAACGCATCTTTCAAGTATGCTCAGACCGTCTCTCATAGAACCATCTGCAAGCTTCGCTAACAAAGAAAATGCACTCTCTGTAATTTTAAGCCCGTCACCATAGGCAATTTCCTTCATTCTTGCACTTATGTCTGCATTTCTTATACGTTTAAAATCAAATCGTTGACAACGTGAAAGAATTGTTTCCGGCATCTTGTGTGCCTCTGTTGTTGCAAGAATGAATATTACGTGTGCCGGCGGTTCCTCAAGCGTTTTCAAAAGAGCATTAAAAGCACCGTCCGAAAGCATATGAACTTCGTCTATTATATAAACTCTGTATTTCGTTCTCGTTGCAACATAATTTACATCCTCTCGGATTTCTCTTATGTTTTCAACACCGTTATTGGATGCCGCGTCTATTTCAGAAACGTCCATTATCGAGCCGTCAAGAATACCCTTGCAAATTTCACACTCGTTACACGGTGATCCGTTTTGAGGATTCAGGCAGTTAACTGCTCTTGAAAATACCTTTGCACATGTTGTTTTCCCCGTACCTCTCGTTCCACAAAACAGATACGCATGTGACACCCTGCCGCTCGTAACCTGATTTCTGAGAGTGGTTGTAATGTGATTTTGTCCGACAATATCCTCAAAAACGACCGGACGCCATTTTCGGTAAATTGCCTGATAAGCCATTAGCAAACTCCTCCCGAATCAAATTCTTAATTATATACAGTCGGCTCCGATCGGGTTTTTCCATAACACACGGTAAAATCCGCTTATTGCTGCTTGGTTCCCCATCTGACAAGGTTCACGGCATACCGTCGCACGGGACCCGATCATCATCGCCGTTATATATACGCACTATTACACCCATACATTATACTATATATTGTGTTTTTTTGCAAGAGTTTTTTATAAAAAAATTAACTAATTTTTTATGTTCTTTTTGTTGTATTCTATAAAAAAAATAAAACAAAGACTGTGGCAAACAATACCACAGCCTAAAAGCTTTATGAATTAATAATTTTCGCTCTTAATCAACGTTCCTATTCCCGACTTTGTGAATATCTCAAGAAGGAGACAATGCGGAATTCTGCCGTCTATGATATGGACACCCTTTACACCTGCGGCAATGGCATCAAGACAACCGTTCACCTTAGGTATCATACCACCTGTAATAACGCCGTCCTTAATCATTCTGAATATATCGTCACCGTCAGCTTCGTACACTATATTTCCTTCAGAGTCTTTTACCCCTTCAACGTCGGTGAGAAGAATAAGCTTTTCCGCCGCAGTCGCCGCCGCAACAGCCCCTGCAACACTATCCGCATTAATGTTATAGGAGTTACCTTTATCATCAACGCCTATCGGTGCAATAACAGGAATATATCCCTTATTAACCAATCCTTCAAGCAGTGTCGGATCCACGCTTACAATGTCTCCCACATAACCGAGGTCACATTCTTTGCCGTCAACTACCATTTTCTGCTTTTTGCACTTAATAAGCGACGCATCGATACCACAAATACCGATTGCTTTGGCACCGTTACAGTTCAACAGAGACACAACTTCTTTGTTCGTCTTTCCGACAAGCACCTGCTGTGCTATCTTAATAGTTTCCTCATCTGTCACACGTAAGCCATTGATGAACTGTGACTTTACGCCGTTCTTTTCAAGAGCCGCCGAAATATCGGGGCCGCCGCCGTGCACTACTATCGGATGAAGACCTACAAACTTTAAAAGCGTTATATCCTCCATAACCGAATTCTTAAGCTCTTCATTTATCATTGCATTACCGCCGTATTTGATTATTACGGTTTTACCTGCAAATTTCTGTATGTACGGCAATGCTTCAATAAGTATGCCGGCTTTTTTAATAAGCTCTTCCATTGTATTTCCCCCTTGTATAGTTAATTAAAGGTAAAAGCCCGGAAAGTCAAGACCTGTCTTTTCATCAAGTCCGAACATAATGTTCATATTCTGAACCGCTTGACCTGCCGCACCCTTTACAATATTATCAATCGCCGATACAACAACCGCTCTGTTCAATCTCTCATCAAGCACCACACCGATATCAACAAAGTTAGATCCCGCAACGTGCTTTGTTTCGGGAAGCTCGCCGGCCTTTGCAACACGCACAAAGAATTCATCCTTGTAATAATCTTCATATATCTTCTGAAGTTCTTCCTTCGTAATGCTCTTTTTGAGATTTATGTAAATAGTCGAGAGGATTCCTCTTTTCTGAGGAATAAGATGCGGAGTAAATGAAAGCATAATTTCTTTTCCTGCTATCAGTGAAAGCTCCTGTTCAATCTCCGACGTGTGACGGTGTGTTGCAACCTTATATGCCTTTGTACTCTCTGTACATTCACAGAAATGGTTTGCAAGAGAAAGACTTCTTCCCGCACCTGTAACACCTGATTTTGCATCTATTATTATATTTTTATCATCACCTATTCCCGATGCAAGAAGCGGTGCAGCACCAAGTATTGAACACGTCGTATAACATCCCGGATTACCGATAAGACGTGCTCCCTTTATTTTATCTCTATGAAGCTCACAAAGTCCGTAAACAGATTCCTCCAAAAGTTCAGGACTGCTGTGCGGCTCATCATACCATTTTTCATAAACTGCCGCATCGTTGTAGCGGTAGTCTCCGCTTAAATCTATAACCTTGAGTCCTGCATCTAAAAGTGCAGGAATAACACTCTTTGATGCGCCGTGCGGAAGAGCAGTAAATGCAACGTCACATTCTGCCGCCTTTTCAACATCTGCCTCTTCACATTCTTTTTCAAGGATGTGTCTGAAATTGCGGTATACATCGCAAATTCTCTCACCTGCAAAACTCTTTGATGCAAGTATCTCAAGACTCACCTCGGGATGACTCGATAAAATTCTCACAAGCTCAATCCCGGCGTAACCCGTAGCACCGAGAACTGCCACCTTAATCATATATATTTACCCCTTTTCTGATTTTGTATAAATTTACTTCTATATTATATTCCAAATCAAATCCGTTGTCAACCCTAAACAACGCCGAACAAACTGTGTTTTTAAGTCGTTTTTTTGTAAAATTAATACATTATATTACATCACACGTTATCACTCGCACAAAAAGCTTTTTTTAAGCTTTCCGATTGCCTTCTTTTCTATTCTCGAAACATAGGAACGGCTGATACCCAAAAGCTCCGATACCTCCTGCTGTGTCTTCCTTTTTGTATTGTTAAGACCATACCTCCATATAATTATCTGCTTTTCAATTGGGTCAAGGCTCTTTTCTACTGCCCTGTACAACTTCGCAGAGTCCAACTTTAACGAAACCGCCTCAACCACATCCGCACCTTCAAGGGCAAGAGTATCAGAAAGCGTCATATTGTTACCATCCGAATCGCAGCCTATCGTTTCATCAAGCGACACCTCTGTCGACAGTTTCTTTGTACTCCTTAAATGCATCAGTATTTCATTTTCGATACAACGTGCGGCATAGGCTGCAAGCTTTGTATTCTTATCCGATGAAAATGTGTCAATTCCCTTTATAAGACCTATCGTACCAATCGAAACAAGGTCATCAAAATTATTTTCGTTTCCGTATTTTTTTGCTATATGAGCAACAAGCCTCAGATTATGCTCGATAAGCACCGCTCTTGCACTCACTTCTCCCCCTTCAAGCATTTCAACGTACTTTGCTTCTTCCTTTGATGAAAGCGGCTTAGGAAACGTTCCGCCTCCCACATATCCGACAAAAAACAAAAGCTTTTCAAGCAACATCAAAATAAATCCCATCATATGCCTCCATATAAAATCGTCTGTTTTTAATAAATAAGCCGTTTTAACAGAGAATATTCCAAAATATTTGTCCCTTTATTTTAAAATTGCAAAGATAACACTTGATATTTCATCAGAAAAATTATATAATAGCCTAAGAAGTATAAGCGGAGTTGATTTCGTTATGAAAAAAACAACAATTATTATCTTGTCGGCTGTTTTGCTTATTATTATAACGGGCATACCGTGTGTTTTTAAGCTGCTTACCGGTATACCATGCCCCGGTTGCGGAATGACACGAGCATACATAGCCTTAGCGAAACTTGATTTTCCTGCGGCTTTTAGTATGCATCCATTATTTTTTCTGCCGCCGCTTATTCCTTTTGTGTTTTTCATAAAAGAAAAAACACAACTTAGAAATTTATTGCTGTGTATATTTATTATAATTTATATCAGCGTATACATATACCGTATGGTGGTTTGTTTTCCGCATATCCCACCGATGGATTTTAACAATAACAACATACTGTTCAAACTCCTTAAATAGAAAGGTTTGGTAAATAAAATGAGTCTTAATTCACAAGAAAAAATCAGATGCCCTGAATGTGGCACATTAAATGACGTCACACTATGGCAGTCGATAACTGCTACCGACAGTGCAGATTTAAAAGCATCCCTTCTTAGCGGAAGCGTAAATGTTATGACATGTACACAATGCGGACAAAGAGCGCTCGTTCCAACTGCGTTGTTGTATCACGATGATGAAAAAAAGCTTCTGTTCTCCTTTTATCCTGCAAACGACGAGGAAAAGGCAAGAGAATACTTAAGAGAAATAAGAGACAGTTCAAAAAAAAGCGGTGAGCTTGAAGAATATAGAGATTACGTACTGCGTTTCATCAGCGATTATAATTCTCTTATGGAAAAAATTCTTATATTTGATGCAGGTCTTAACGACAAAACAATCGAAATAATAAAGCTGATGGTTCTCCTTCAGGATGAGGACAAGGCGGATAAGCGCACTGCCCTGTTCGGCAAAAAATACGAAAACGGTACAATTGAGATAATGGTAAAGGACGAGGATGGAGGAATATTCACTTCCCGCGCCCCTTATGAGACATATGTTGCCATTCATAACGAGCTGTTGCGCTCAGGCGTTAAGGATGTAAGCTATGAATGGGAGGTTGTTGACAGAGCTTACGCAAAAAAGCTTCTGTCAGGAATCAACAACTGATTTTCGGAGGTTTTAGTTATGAGAACCTATAAAGGCAACAGCGTATGCGGCGGCTATACAGAAGCTCCTGTTTATATCTATAAGCGTACTGTAGGAATCCCGCCCATCCGCAAAATCACTGACACAGAGTCAGAAAAAAGCCGTTTCTTCCTTGCAAGACATATTGCAGTAAAGGAGCTTGCCGTCCTCTACGAAAAGGCTCTTGCCATTTTAGACGAATCAGCAGCAATGATATTTGAAATACATCAGCTTATGCTTAGCGACAGCACTCTGACCGATGCGGTTTGCGAAGTTATTGACAGCAAAAAAATCAATGCAGAAGCGGCAGTGGCAGAAACCTGCGCTTCTCTCATTAAGCTTTTTAACGGTATGGAGGACGGATATATAAGCGCCCGACGTGCAGATATATCCGACGTGTGCGAAAGAGTAATTGCAATTCTTCAAAGCTCAAGTCAGCCCTACCCCGAGCCGTTTGAGCCATCAATAATTATTTCAGACGACCTTTCACCAAGTGAAATTCTTCTTCCGGAAAGAAATCTTATAAAAGGTGTCGTTATGATAAACGGCTCTGCCACATCTCACGCAAGTATACTTGCACGTAAAATGAATATCCCTTGCATATGTGCTGTGAAAGACGTTTCAACAGACATTATCATCGACATATCCAAGGCAACCTTGGATGCAGATAACGGAATACTTACCCTCGAATAAAAAATACGGGAGTGTAAAAAAAGTTAAAACGTAAATTATAATCTTTAGAGATGTTGGTGCGAAGTAGGCATCCCCTCTTCTGCACTCATTACAATAATAGACTTTTATAACACCACAGTTGATTACATCCTCCACAGATGTGATAATCCAAAACACAAATAGTGAACAATCTGACAAAAGGGATGTATGTACCATTTAGGCAACATACATCCCTTTGTTAATTCCTTATTATTTTTAGAATCTTTACTAAACAGTTCACATTCTTACACTCTTACAACACGATATCTCCGTCCCCTTGTCCACGTTATTCTTGTCAAAAAAGAGGCGAGCCATCCCCTGGTCCATATCTTCGTATTTCTTGTCCTTCATACATGCGTAAATATCCTTGCGACTTCCAAACTTTCAATGTCATTTCAGCATTAAATCGGAATATACCGGCTTCTTTTTTCTCACTATTAGCAAGCAATACCTCCAGTGCCTTGTCAACATTTTCATTAAGAGCCAAACAGTATGCAGCTGCCTTTGTACTTACAACAACGCTTTCATCGCATAACAATTCCTTTATACATTCCATTGCAAATTCTCTGTTCTTTTCAAAATATTTAAATATTTTTATTAATTTTGGTTGTTCTTTGTTTCCAGTTTTATAATCTCCTGTTTCATTACAACGATATATTATATCACAACTATCTTTGAATTGTTGTAGAACTTCTTCTTTAGCATATTTTTTCATTTTATCACCCCATAATCTTTTAATATTTTTATTCCATATTCATATTGAATTTCGTAACTCTGTCCGGCAAGCCAATCTCTAATACTTTTTCCATCAGTAAATTCATATGTCGTTGTATTATAGTGTCCTGTAATTTTCGCATGAGTGTGCCTCTACCCACGAAAAGCCAGATGGGGACGTAAAAGCCAGATGGGGACGTCAGATTGTGTAAAAACTCACCCCCACTCAACGTAAATAAGCTAACTTTTTCGAATTCATTGCCAAAAATACGAATTTATGCAAAAATATAAGCATATCAGCATGGTTTTCTTGCTCAGTTTTTGCTTTTATT
>JAZRMB010000015.1:0-31274 GCA_045647245.1 Clostridia bacterium | reverse complement strand
GTTTTGGTTCTTTTGCACGGGCGCAAAAGAACAATTTTGCCAAAGTAAACTTTATGCAAAAAAAGCAACTTAGAAACTTATGGTTAAAATTTTTATTTATACCATTAAAACTAAAAACCGAGTTTTTACACAACCTGACGTCCCTTTTGCACAGACTTTATGCTTTATTCCTCATACATTACTACCAAATCTGGAATCATTTCCCTCAGCCGATTTATTGCAGGCAGGTCATATACCGTTTTGAACATTATACATTCATGATATTCCGTACTAAAGCATTCATGGTCTCTGTTATATGTCTGCATATCATCATACAGCTCTTTTAAAAATATCATACAGTATACATAATTACCGTTTTCATCTACCCGCGGCACGCTGTATGTAGCACCCCAAAAGCCTTTGTTGGTCTTAAGCATAGTATCTTTTGTAATTTTTATACCTTTTATCTTTTCCGGATTTATTTTTATTCTGATGATATCTTTGTAATATATCGAATCACCTTCTATATATAAACCATTTTTCTTAGCTTGTATATACAAATATAACAATGATATTAGTAATAATACGCCACCTACTATATATACACTATCACTATCGTTGATTGTCATAAAAAACAGCCATACCTTAATATATACATAGTATATCCCCATCCAACATAAACATTTGAGCATTCCACCTTTACCCAAATCCTTTACATAATATTTATTCTCCACTTTCATCCTCCTCAAGCGATGTTAAGATATCAATAAGTTGATTCCAGAATAATTCGAGATTTTCGCCAAACTCATTATCATACTCCATAAATTGCCTTGCTATGGAATTTTCTTTATTCGCATCATTGATAATAGCACGAATTTCCGCTTTAGGTACACATCTAATCAAAGTATTCACAGCATTTACTGCCAATCCTTTTATAACTTCTTCTTGCGTTTCATCACTTTCATTTGTGTATGCGTGCATTAAATATTCTATGCTTTCGCCAAGAATTTCTCCCGCAACAAGCAGACCATACTCATTCTTCATAAATAACGCACTCTCCGATACACCACTCGATAACACGCCGGAAACAGTACCATTGACAAAACCATCAACAAAATCCTCTCCATTTGCCGCATATACCAACCCCGTTGCAACTCCGCTGACTATTCCTTCCTTTGCCATAGTCTTTGCAAGCTGTCTGACGGTTTTTCCGCTTGGCAACACCTTATCCATATAGCTGTTTTTTGTTTGCGTTCTGCCGACAATCTCTTCTGGCAGTTCACTTACCGTTTTGTATACAGTCTCTATATCAGCTTTTATATCCTTTATATCCATATCATCCACATTGTTTTTTATGTGTGCATCTTCAACATATGCATTTCTTAATACGACTATATCTCCAACATCACCCCATGTTTCGCCTTCTTCAAAGCCGAACAGCCTTTTTGCAGTCTGTTCTATTTCCGTTTCTTTTCTTTTCTCCTCTGCAAGCTCATAGAGAAGTCTTTCGTAGTCGGTTACAAATACAGGAGCATCAGGTGATGTATTATCAATCGTAAAATTTTCTTTTGTTGATTGCATTGATTTATAATTTGGCAAAACGGTGTTGGTTTTGTTTGATATGCCGTTTGCCTTGCTGAGAGAAAGCTTATTTACGAATGGTTGCGTTACATTTTTGACAACTCTTCCACCGCCAATCATAGCACCAAAGGCAGAGCCCATAGCAATATCATTCATATTTCTTGTAAGACCAAATGCCGCATCATAATTATTCTTAGATATCCATGGTGCATTTTTCTTGTAAACAAGCTTATTTATCAAAGCTATCACATTCCCTTGAACCGCTTGTTCCACTCCTTCTGTCAGCGCAGTTTTTTGCAATACATTGCAGGAAAATTCGGGAAAATAACCTCGATGTTTAAAAATCTTGCAAAGAATCCGATTTTCTGGACGAATTCTGTTAAATACACAGGAGATGCGTATCATAATGCAATTGATGACGGAGCTGATGAGAATGAAGCAATGCAAGCGGCGGCTTATACCGGGGTTATCAATTCGGCAATAGAATGCATATGGCTTGACCGGCATTATATGTAACGCCCCGTGCGCAGCAGGAGCTTGCGCACGGTTTAAAACAGACAGGAAATATGCATATAATATTTATTAAAATTTTATCACACATCCCCTGACCTGTCAACACCGGTGTTTATTAATGTTATATCATAAAATTGCTCCGTCTGCTTGTCGATTTTTGAAATGGCGATTTTCCGCACAGATAAGCCAAAAACAAGTCTTTTTTCACTTATTTTTCACACCTCGAAAAAAGTAAATAAAATAAAAAGAGTTATAATTGACAAAATCGACATATCGTGGTATCATTATAGTAGCAAAATATTGCCAAAACGAAAGGATTGAAAAACTTTGAATAAAATTACGGATATACTCACGAAAAAGGTTGCGGATGCGTTTGAAAAATGCGGTTATGACGCTTCTTTGGGGCAGGTTAGTGTTTCGGACAGAATGGATTTGTGTCAGTTTCAGTGTAACGGTGCATTCGGCGGTGCGAAGCTTTACAAAAAGGCTCCATTTATGATTGCTGAAGAGGTTTGTGCCGTTCTTTCAGAGGATGATACAATCGAAAGCTGTGAGGCTGTACGCCCCGGCTTTATCAACATCATTTTAAAGGACAGCTATCTTTGCTCACTTCTTTTTGAAATTGATTCAGACAAAAACCTCGGTATTCCGCAGGTTGGAGAGAATAAAAAGGTTATAATCGACTACGGCGGCCCCAACGTAGCAAAGCCGCTCCACATCGGGCATTTGCGTTCTGCAATTATCGGCGAGGCATTAAAGCGTCTTGCAAGAGCTTGCGGAAGTGAAGTCTTTGGCGACATTCATATGGGGGACTGGGGTTTGCAGATTGGTCTTGTTATTGCAGAGCTTGAGTCAAGAAATCCGACTATGCGTTGCTTTGCACCCGACTTTGACGAAAGCGTTGATACGGTTGATGCGATAGACGTTAATATGTTAAACGAGGTTTATCCCTTTGCATCCAAAAGAAGCAAGGAGGATGAAGAGTTTGCTAAAAAGGCACACGAAGCAACATTTGAGCTTCAAAACGGCAGACCGGGTTATATAGCACTCTGGAAAGAGATAATGAGAGCATCTGTTGCAGATTTGAAGGGCAACTATGAAAAGCTCAATGTTGACTTTGATTTATGGTACGGCGAGGCGGATGCGGACAAGTTCATCCCCGAGCTTATTGAAAGACTTGATGAAAAAGGTCTTATGTACGAGAGTGACGGTGCGATGGTGGTTGACGTTGCAAAAGAGGACGACAAAGCACCGATGCCGCCCGTTATCATCAAAAAGTCGGACAATTCAAGCATTTATGCAACCACCGACCTTGCTACAATTATTCAGAGACAAAAGGATTTTGCACCCGATAAGATATGGTATGTGGTTGATAAAAGACAGGGACTTCATTTTGAGCAGGTATTCCGCTGTGCTAAAAAGGCGGAGCTTGTTCCCGACTCCTGCGAGCTTGAATTTTTAGGCTTCGGCACAATGAACGGCTCGGACGGCAAGCCGTATAAGACACGTGACGGCGGTGTAATGAGACTTTCAGACCTTCTTGAAACCGTTACAACAGGTGCAAAAGACAAGCTTTCACAAAGCGAGTTTGTAACAGATGAAAACAGAGATGAAACTGCAAGAAGAGTGGGAATGGCGGCTGTTAAATTCGGCGACCTTATAAACCATCGTGCAAAGGATTATATATTCGACCTTGACAAGTTCCTTTCATTTGAAGGAAAGACGGGCACATACCTTCTCTATACCGTAACAAGAATCAATTCAATTCTTAAAAAGGCTGATACCGAGGGCTTTAACCTCAAAAATATATATGACGATTCACAAAGAGAGCTTGTAATCGCACTTCTTTTATCGGGCGAAGCGTTCTATTATGCACACAGCGAAAAGGCACCTAATTATATATGCGAAAGTGCCTACAGAATTGCAACCGCATTCTCACGCTTCTACCACGACAACCACATCCTCACCGAGCAGGATAATGATAAAAAAGCTTCATGGCTCACACTTATCAAGCTGACAAGAAAGGTGCTTGAAAAGCATCTTGATGTGCTTGGAATTGAAACCGTTGAAGCTATGTAATACCAAAAAACGGGGTGAAAATTTATGAGAACATTCAAAAAGTCAAGCAAGCTTGACAACGTGCTTTATGATGTAAGAGGTCCTGTTGTTGAAGAAGCGGCAAGGATGGAGCAAAACGGAATGCAGGTTTTAAAGCTCAACATAGGAAACCCTGCACCATTCGGATTCCGCGCACCCGATGAGGTTGTTTATGATATGCAGTCACAGCTTACCGAGTGCGAGGGTTATTCCCATTCAAAAGGACTTTTCTCCGCAAGAAAAGCAATAATGCAGTATGCACAAAACAGAAACATCCCCAATGTCACGATAGAGGATATCTACATCGGAAACGGCGTGAGCGAGCTTATAAATATGAGTATGTCGGCACTTTTGGATAACGGCGACGAGGTTTTGGTACCTGCCCCCGACTATCCCCTGTGGACAGCATGCGTAACACTCTCGGGCGGAAAAGCCGTTCATTACATATGTGATGAAAAAGCCGAGTGGTATCCCGATATTGACGATATTAAAAGCAAGATAACCGACCGCACAAAGGCTATTGTAATTATAAATCCGAACAACCCGACGGGTGCGTTATACCCCGAAGAGGTTCTTCTTGAAATCGTTAAAATCGCAAGAGAAAATCAGCTTATTATCTTCTCGGACGAGATATATGACCGCCTTGTTATGGACGGTTTGGAACACACTTCAATAGCTGCTCTTGCTCCCGATTTATTCTGCGTAACCTTCAGCGGACTTTCAAAGTCGCATATGATTGCCGGCTACAGAGTTGGCTGGATGATTTTAAGCGGAAACAAGGCTATTGCAAAGGGTTATATGGAAGGTCTTAATATGCTTTCCAATATGCGTCTTTGTTCAAATGTACCTGCACAGTCTATCGTGCAGACTGCACTCGGCGGCTATCAGAGCGTTAAAAATTATGTGGTCCCGGGCGGAAGAGTATATGAACAAAGAGACTTTATTTACAAGGCTCTTAACGATATACCCGGAATCAGTGCAGTAAAGCCGAAAGCGGCATTCTACATCTTCCCGAAGATTGATACAAAGAAATTCAATATCACGAACGACGAAAAATTTGCGTTTGATTTATTGAGGGAAAAGAAAATTCTTATAATTCCCGGTAAGGGCTTTAACTGGCATGAGCCCGACCATTTCAGAGTTGTGTATCTGCCGAGAGTCGAGGTTCTTGCCGATGCGGCAGAAAAATTAGCCGACTTCTTCAGCGGCTATAATCAGCAGTGAAAAAATCGGCTATTATGATAGTGTTCGGCATATTCTGCCTAACATTCTACATATTTTGAAAGCTCGTCTAAAACAGTATCAATATTTTCATCGGAATATTCAATCTCCGACGAGAAAAGGCGTGCAGTATCAATAAGAGTATCGAGGCTTATGCTTTCACATCCCGAAAGCATAAGCCTTATTATTTTTACGGAAATTATGCAAAATGCAATTCTTTCATAAAGGCTGTCATCATAAAGTGCATCGGAAAGATGACGGTATATAAAATAATGTGCAAGCTGTTCCCACGCAGTATCGGGAATGTCGTCTTCTTGTGTCTTTTCTTCTAAGTAGCAGAGTCTTTCAGGCATTTCGCGGCTCATATATTCTATCTTTTCCCTGAAAAACTCAGCCCATTCGGAGTCGCTTCTTTCAAAAATTGATATTTCATATTTATCTTCAATCTCTTTGATTCTTTCCGAAAAAGCTTTTGTTCTGTCTGTTATAATCGAAAATAAATCATCACGAACAGAAATCAGGTACTCCTCATCTTCACAAAGCTTCTCCTCTTTTTCACACCCGAGCGGCACTATTTGCGTAATTTCGCTGTTTGATAAAATCACCCTTGCCGCCTCCTCGCAGGAAAGCCCGAGCCCCATTTCAATTCTTGCATCGAAAAAGTTCCGAAACCTCGGATGGTCGGCACAAATATTGCAAAGCGAATCCTCTCCGAGCGTTATGATAATATCGCAAAGCCCATTTTTATTAAGAAAAGGACACCTCTCATTCTCACCCAAACGAAAATGTCTGCCCTCTTTAGACACTTCAATGTTGCCTTTTAGCCTTTCGCCGAAAACGCCGTCAATCTTCATATAATCGACATAAGTTTCATCATCTATATCAATTTCCCACCCGATACAGCAGTTATTTTTGCATTTATCGGCTGTGCATTTAAAATCCTTATAATAGGACGGTGCGTAGTATTTCATATAAAAAATCCCTTTCGCAAAAAACGCCGCCTTAAAATCAGCGGCGTATATTTTATAGTATCTTTACCGTAACCTCGTCCATAGAACGTTTCGGCACATTTAATACATTGTCCTCATCAAGGAAATATTTGATACCGTCGGTAATATCTGTCTCCTTCGGCTCTTCCTTGGGATAACCGAGTGCAACAACACATAAAAGCTTCAAATTTTCACCTGCATCAAGAAGCTCGGTGATTTTCTCATATTCTATAGCACCCATCCAACAAGCACCGATACCGCTTGAAAGTGCAGTTAAAATCATATTTTCAACAGCTGCACCCATATCAGTTTCAAAGCCCTGCTTTTTTATTGATGTATCGCCATAGACCGCAATATATGCCGTCGGCTTTTCGTCCTCCTTGGGGTTATAATCGGGCGCAAGATACGCCGCCCATCTTACAAGCTCAAACATTTTGTCGGTCATTTCCTTTGAATTTACCACAGCATATTTAATCGGCTGAAGATTACCGCCCGACGGCGCAACTCTTGCCGCATCAATCATTTTTAAGAGCTGTTCTTTCTCTATCGGAGTGTGCTTGAATTTTCTTATTGTTCGTCTGCTTTTTATTAATTCATATATGTCCATTTTTTTGTACCACCCTTCAATTAACTCCTAATTCCTAACTCCTAACTTTATATTTAAACACCGTTCCCGTCGGCTTTCCTTCCAAAATATCATACAGCACATTTATATTTTCGCCGTTGGCTATAATCATATCTATTCCGCTTGAATTTGCTTCCTTTGCGGCGTTAATTTTTGAAATCATACCGCCTGTTCCCCTGTTTGAGCCTGCACCGCCGATATCGCAATTTATATTTTCAATATCATCAACCACCGGCACAAGCTTTGCATCAGGATTCTTGTGCGGGTCTTTGTCGTAAAGACCGTCTATATCAGAGAAAAGCACAAGTAAATCAGCTTTTACAAGCTCTGCAACATACGCCGAGAGAATATCGTTATCACCAAATTCAAGTTCTTCTGTTGCAACGGTATCGTTTTCATTTACAATCGGAATAATGCCCATCTCTAAAAGTGCACCAAATGTATTTTCGGTGTTAGTTCTTCTTTTTGGCTCATCAACGTCATCCTTTGTAAGAAGAACCTGGGCAATTGTGCTGTTATACTCCGAGAACATCTTATCATACATATACATAAGCTCGCACTGTCCGACTGCGGCAAATGCCTGCTTACCTCTTAAATCCTTCGGCTTTTCCTTATATCCGAGTTTACCCATACCTGCCCCGCCTGCACCGGAGGACACCAAAACAACCTCACGTCCCGAGTTATTTATATCGGACAAAACTCTTGCAATCTGTTCAAACTTGCGTATGTTAATCTTTCCGTTTTCATATGTAAGCGTAGACGTACCAATTTTTACTACAATACGCTTTGCATCCTTAATCCTTTGGTAAACACATCCCATTGCCTTTCCCTCCGTGGCATTAATATGAAAACATTATACCACATAAGCTTATGAGGTGCAATATATAATTTAATTCTTTCCCGAAAATTTACCACCACGCAAAAAAGTAAACGTATAGGGACTGTCCCCATACGTTTACTTTTTTTACGCCTTCACCATCTTCTCCACAAGAGCACATATCTTTTCAAGTGCGTCACGTTTTGCAAAAGCTTCCATATTCTCCGCCATTTGGGAAAGCTTTTCATCATTATAGCAAAGTTCTTTTATATTGGATAAAAGCCTTTCAGCCGTTAAATCGGTTTCCTTTATCATCAAAGCCGCGCCGCCGTCCATAAATTCCTTTGCGTTCTGTTCCTGATGGTTTCTTACCACATTGGGCGACGGAATCAATATTGCAGGCTTATTCATACACGCAAGCTCCGAAACTGTTATTGCACCCGAGCGCGTGACAGCTACATCACACGCCGCCATTACCTCGTGCATATTATTGATATAGGGCGTGACGGTTACATTTGGCGGAATATTTCCGATTTCGTTTACTACCACCTTATAATTTCTCTCGCCCGTTCCGAAAAGGATTTTGATTTTATCATCGTCAAGCTTTTTAATAAGCTGAATCATCGCTTCATTAATCTTATATGCTCCAAGACTTCCTCCGAAAACAAGTACGAATTTATCATCGCTATCGAGTCCGAGCTTTCTGCGACACTCTTCCCTATCCGCATTAAGTATCGCACTTCTGACCGGATTTCCGACAACTACGCATTTATCCCTGCATTTGATATGATTTACCGTCTCTTCAAAGCTTACTGCAATATAGTCAACATATCTTCCCGAGCCTTTAACAGTTAAGCCGGGGTACACATTCTGCTCGTGAATAAGTGCAGGAATCTTACATTTTTTCGCCGCCATTGCAACAGGTCCGCTCACATAGCCGCCCGTACACACAACAGCATCTGCACCAAAGCTTTTAATTATACGCTCACTGTCACGATTTGCGGCAATCAGTTTTTTTATCACCTTTATATTATTGAAGGGATTTTTTCTGTCTATTCCGCAAATGTCGATATATTCTATATCATACCCCGCCTGAGGCACAAGCTTTGTTTCAAGCCCTCTTTTTGTTCCTATAAAAAGAATCTCGGAATCGGGATATTTATTTTTAATATAATCGGCAACCGAAATTGCAGGGTTTATGTGTCCGCCCGTGCCGCCGCCTGCAAATACAATCTTCATAATCAAAACTCCTTATTAATGGGGTATACTTCTTAATTTAACTGACTGTCTTGATACATTAATTATAACTCCTATTTCAGCTACTATAACCATTATAGCCGTACCTCCGAAGCTGAAAAACGGAAGCGAAATACCTGTGTTCGGAATAGCACTGCACACAACGGCAATATTGAATACCGTCTGTATTGCAATTTGTGCCATTATTCCAACAACTATCAGCATTCCGTATGCATCGGGTGCTTCAAGTGCAATTTTTATACCTCTTATTATAAGTGCGGCAAAAAGTGCCATTATTATAATCGCACCCACAAGACCTAATTCCTCGCATACTATAGCAAATATAAAGTCGTTGTACGCCTCAGGCAGGTAGCCGTATTTCTGCACACCCTGACCAAGACCCTTACCGAACAGACCGCCTGTTCCGATAGCAATTAATGACTGCACTATCTGATAGCTTTTACCGCTTGTATCACGGAATGGGTCAACCATTGAAAGTATTCTTCCGAGTCGCATATCGTCTTGCATAAGATATATATATGCAAATGGTGCCACACAGCACAAAAGGGTAAAATAATGTCTGAACTTTGCACCTGCAACCAATGTTATGACAACACATATACTGCAAAGAACTATCGCTCCCGATGCGTGGGATTGCAGAAAAAGCATTATACAACCCACAACACCCATTATAATCAAATATGGTATCAATCCGTTAATTTTATTGAATCTGTCTCTTCCTTCGGTAATGAGCTTTGCAATATACATAGCCATAAGGGGTTTCATAAACTCAGAGGGCTGAAGCTGAATAAATGGTGTTTTAAGCCATCTCCACGCTCCGTTTCTTTCTGCGCCGATCTGCGGAATTCTGCAGACCGCAAGGAGTATCACACCACCCCAGAAGCATATAGGTACAAACTTCTTATATGCATGATAGTCCACCATTGCAAAGAACATCATCATTACGGCACCCACGCCTATTCCGCAAAGCTGTCTTATGAAGAAGTAATAGGATTCACCCACCTTTGTATTCGCCGCAGGGGTTGATGCACTCAACAAAATTGCAAGTCCGAATGCAAGCAGTACAAAAACTATGAAAACAAAGGTGAAATCAACAGTTCCGAGTTTGGTTATGAAGTCAACTTTCTTATCGTTTCTTTTTATTCTGTTATTTTTATCGGTATGCATAGAGTGGTATACTCTTTTTTTCGAGTCCTGCTCTACTCTTTTTACAGGTCTTTTCGTCGGCCTTCTTTTCTGATATGTTTTTCGTCCGCCTGCCATCTTTTCGCCCCTTCCAAATCTCTTTAATTTGTAAAATTATATTATTGATATGTATGCAACAGCCGCAAGTAAAAGCTGACAAGCACAAAATACGGTAACTATCTTATTCTCACTCCAACCGCACATTTCAAAATGATGATGCACGGGGCTCATTTTGAAAACTCTCTTGCCGGTAATCTTAAAGGATGTGACCTGAATTATTACCGAAAGTGTTTCAAAAAGATAAACAAAGCCTGCTATTATAAGCACAAGCGGCACTTTCATACCGACAGCAAGCACCGAAAGCACACCGCCAAGATATAATGAACCCGTATCTCCCATAAACACCTTTGCCGGGTGCTTATTGAATAAAAAGAATGCCACAAGTCCGCCGCATACGGCAAAAGCAAGATAAGCACTCTCGCTGTATCCGTTTGTTATAGCCGCTACCGCAAAGAAAAGCGATGATATAACGGTAAGCGAGGTTGCAAGTCCGTCAAGTCCGTCGGTAAGGTTAACAGCATTAACTGTTCCCGTTACAACAACAAGGATAAACGGAATATAAAGCCACCACGGAAGAGGAAGCACTACATCGGTAAAGGGTATTAAAATTTCGTTACTCAGGTTCCCCGTTTCCTTCAAAACTACTATATATACAATCGCAAGAAATGCCTGAAGAAGGAATTTTTGCGAAGCCGTAAGTCCGAGATTTCTTTTTTTAACAACCTTTACATAGTCGTCAAAAAATCCGATTGCACCAAAACCGAGTGAAACCAAAGTCATAACAAGAAGCTTTATATCAAACTGTGCAACCAATGCTATTATCATTGCAACGGTTGTTCCGAGAATAAAGCACACACCGCCCATCGTCGGCGTTCCTGACTTCTTCTCATGCCATTTCGGACCTTCTTCGAGTATCTGCTGACCGAATTTGAGTCTTCTCAAATACGGTATCAGAATCGGTACGGTAACTACCGTCACAAGGAAGCCCGCCAAAAGGCATATCAGCATATTTGTATCAAATCCGTAAAAATTCATTGTATATTACTCTCCGTTTCAGTCTGTAGTTGCAAGTTTTTTCTTAAGTGCTTCATACGCCTCTTCAAAATGCATTCCTCTTGACGCCTTTATCAGAACCGTATCATTATCCTTTACTGCCTCCGCCAAAGCCTTTGCCGCCTCAAGATTGGTGGAATAGTATTCTGTTTTAATTCCCAGTTTGAGTGTTTCTCTTGCGATATACTTTGACATTTCGCCTGCACAAATTACCATATCCGCACTCTCTATGCAGTTCTTTCCGACCTCGGAATGTGCCTCTTCGGAAAATTCTCCCAGTTCAAACATATCGCCCAGTACCGCAATTCTTCTGCCCTCTGCCTTTTTCAAGACCTTAAGAGCCGCAATAACAGAGTCGGGAGCGGCGTTATAACAATCGTTAATAACCGTCACACTTCCAAAACGCTCAACCGTCATTCTCATATTGGTAAGAGAAAAACATTCGAGCCTTTTTGCCGCCGCTTCAGGCGATATACCAAAACGGTAGCCTGCCGCCATCGCGGCAAGAGCATTATGCACATTATGCAGACCCGGCACATTAAGCCTTACCTTTATCTCACCAATAGGGGTTACAGCAGTAAAACTGCTTCCCTCTATCCCCTTATCTTCAATATCCTTTGCCATCCAGTTCGACTTATTTTCCACGCCGTATGTTACCGTTTTATACACCGTATCGCCGGAAAGCGTGCTTAGCATATCGTTATCGTTATTTATGATAAGCATATTATCCCCGCCGAAGAAATCGGACATTTCACATTTTGCCTTTAATATTCCCTCACGTGAGCCAAGATTTTCAATATGCGACATACCAATATTTGTTATTATCCCGACATCAGGGCGTGCAATATCTGCAAGATAATGTATTTCGCCAAACTCCGACATTCCCATTTCAAGAACTGCGGATTTATGATTTTCTTCCATTCTGAACACCGTCAACGGAAGTCCAAGCTCATTATTGAAATTACCCTCAGTTTTAAGGCACTCACCAAGCTCCGACATAACCGCCGCAACCATATCCTTTGTGGTGGTTTTGCCTACACTGCCCGTTATACCTACAGTCGGAATATTATATTCCCTTTTATACGCCGATGCAATCTTACCTATCGCCAACGCGCTGTTTTTAACCTTTATAACCGTACCGCCCGAATTTTCAAATCCGTCACGTTCAACCAGTACCGCAACAGCACCCTTTTCAAACGCCGATGCAACAAAATCGTGTCCGTCAACACGCTCGCCCGGGATTGCCGCAAAAAGAGAGCCTTCCTCAACCTTTCTCGAATCTATCACTACATTTTTAATTATCCCCGAGCCGTCGCCCGAAAGCTTACCGCCGCAAGCCTCCGCCGCCTGCATCAAAGTAAATTTTCTCACCAAAGAAGACCTCCTATCCCTTTTTCGTCACCCGTATATTCTGCTACAATCTCACGCTCATCAAAATGATACTTTTGTGTGCCGACTATCTGATACCTTTCCTGCCCCTTTCCTGCAAGGAGCACTGTGTCGCCACACTCTGCCATCATAAGTGCCGCTTCTATAGCTTTTCTTCTATCCTCTATTACAATATATCTGTCAGATACTACACCCTTTATTATGTCGGATATTATTACCGACGGGCTTTCCCGTCTCGGATTATCCGATGTTATAATCGTAAAATCCGCAATTGATGTTGCAACTGCCGCCATCTCGGGGCGTTTTTTTCTGTCTCTGTCCCCTCCGCAACCAAAAACTGCAATTACTCTTCCGGTCCGGGAACTTTTTATTGCTTTCAATGCATTTTCAAGACCGTCGGGAGTGTGTGCATAGTCGATAATCACATCTGTTTTCCCAACCGAAATACGCTCCATTCTGCCCTCTACACTATCGACCTTCTCAAGACCTCCCACAATTTGCTCAGGCGGGATTTTAAGCGCCCAAGCCGCTCCTGCCGCTCCGAGTGCATTATAAACATTGAAAATTCCGCTAAGCTTCAACCTCACATTATACCTTTTTTCTTCTATCGCAAGAGTAAAGCTTGTGCCTTCATTGGTCATATTTATATCAGAAGCTCGGATTTTCCCGTCATTTATGCCATAGCTTACAGCATTGTCAAATTCCTTTAAAAGCCTTTTTCCGTAGTCATCATCTGCATTTATTACCGGCACTGTGCATATTTCAAAGAGCTTTCTTTTTGCACGAAAATAGTTTTCCATCGTTTTGTGGTAGTCAAGATGGTCGTGCGTGAGATTTGTGAAAATCCCTGCCTCTATTGAAAGTCCGTCGGCTCTGCTCTGCTCGAGTGCGTGCGAGGAAAGCTCCATAGACGCCCATCTTGCTCCGCCCCTGTAAAGCCCTTCAAGAATTTCATACAGCTCTGTTATGCCGGGTGTGGTGGAGGCGGTTTTAATTTCACTAACCCCCCGGAAGTTCACACCGTTTGTACCAACAACCGCACAGCTTTTTTGTGCCTCATTGAAAATTGCCGCCGTCATATAGCTTGTTGTGGTTTTTCCATTTGTGCCTGTTACCGCAACTATTTTCGGCTTTTTTTCGCTGTAAAATCTCTTCGTAAGATAAACAAGAGCTTCTTTTGTATTATCGACAAGAATAACCACCGCCGGTATATCAAGCTTTCTGTCCGAAATAATAACGCTCGCACCAAGCTCATACGCCTTCTCGGCATATTTGTGTCCGTCCTCACGACTCCCTCTTACACAAACGAAAACCGAATCCTTTTTCATTATTCTTGTATCGCTGTATACACCTGAAATTTCGATATCGGCAATTATGCCGCTGTAATATTTACCCAACAATTCCTTCAGCTTTATGATAAACTCCCTCTTTCTTCAAATTCGGATTTATTTATCATTTGTACGCTGCAGAATTTATCAGTCTGTTGATGTGTGCATAAATTCAACACTAACCACCGTTGCAGGTGCCACCATTTCTCCGGGGGCTATGCTCTGCTTTGCCGCATATGCTCCCGAGCTGTTTGTAAGACCGGCACCTGAAATTTCAAAGTTAAGACCCGAAAGCTCAAGTCTCTTCCTTGCCGCATCTATCGAAAGACCTGCAAGGTCAGGCACTGCCACAAGTGCCTCTGTTTCCATCTCTTCCGTATATGCAATTACTGTCGAACCTTCCGCCACAGATGCACCGGGCTTTGGAAGCTGGTCTAAAACCTCTTCTCCCTTGCCCTTTACAGTAATCGAAAGCTTGTATTTGTTTGTTTCTTCTTTAGCCGCTTCTATAGAAAGGCCTCTCAGTTCCGGAACTGTTACACTTACATCCTTCGACTCAGCCTCGGTAAACTGCCTTTCAACGCCTAAATATTCAAGTGTTTCCTCTATGATTTTTCCTGCAATCGGTGCGGCAATCGTTCCGCCGTAACGGTTTGCAACCTCGGGCTCATCAAGCATTATAAGGCAGATAATCTGAGGGTCATCGGCAGGCGCAAATCCCACGAATGATGCAATTCTCTTGTTATTGTTTCTTCCCTTTTCACTCGTACCTGTCTTACCGCCTATTCTGTAGCCCTTGATATACGCATTCTTACCGCCGCCGTTCGGACTTGATACAACCGTTTCAAGTATCTCACGCATTATTTTTGAGGTCTGTTCTGAAATAACCTTATTAACAACCTGCGGCTGATAGCTTTTCAAAACTCCGCTCTCGTTTCTGATTTCCTTAACAATCTGCGGTTTCATAAGATTTCCGCCGTTAATTACTGCCGAGATTGCAGTAATCATCTGTATCGGTGTTACCGAGAATCCCTGACCGAATGAGCTTGTTGCAAGGTCTGTTTCAGACAGCTTTGAACGGTAGTATATACTTCCCGATTCTCCTATAAGCTCAATGTCGGTTTTCTGCGTCAGTCCGAAGGATTCAAAATACTCTTTAAACTTATCAGGACCTACCTTTGCACCCGTTTCAATAAATACCGGGTTGCAGGAATTTTGTACTCCCTTCAAAAATGTCTCCTGACCGTGACCTTCAACCTTATGACAGCGGATTTTTCTATCTGCAACCTGCTTATATCCCGGGCAATAAAATGGCGTGTCAAGGCTTACAACGTCCTCTTCGAGTGCCATTGCCGCAGTAAGTATCTTAAATGTCGAGCCCGGCTCATAAGTATCTGAAATTGCCTTGTTTCTCCACATTTTATTGCGCATTTTGCTTACGGCTTCATTTCTTTTTTCCTCATCGGTTGAATCAATATGTTCAAAATCCTCTTCATCCGCAATTCCGTATGCCTGATTGCGGAACTGCTGTATGTCATAGGGAGAGTTAAGGTTAAAATCAGGCTTTGTTGCCATCGCAAGTATCTCACCCGTTTTCGGATTCATTATTATTCCTGCCGCACCTTCACGAAGAGCATTTTCCTTCACTGCCGCCTCTAGGTACTTTTCAAGATAATGTTGGATTGTTTCATCAACCGTCAAAACGACATCCGCACCGCGTCTTGCATCATTAACCTCTTCGTTCTGATATTCTATTTCTATTCCCGATGCACTCTTAGCCGCCAAAACTCCACCCGGGCGGCCTGTGAGTGAATCATCGAACGTCTTTTCAATACCCTGCAGACCGTTATTTTCATAGCCTGTAAAGCCTATAACATGAGGAGCAATGCTGAATGAGTAGTATCTTTTTGAATCGGTTTCAAAGTATACTCCCGTAAACTTCTTCTTGAGTTCTTTGCCCATATCGCCGTTTTTGATTTTGGAAATCTCTGCCGATTCCTCAACCGATATCCTCTTTTTAATAGTCTGATAACGGTTTGATTTGGTTGCTTTTTTATAAACCTCATCATATTCGAGTCCGAGAATTTCCGAAAGATGGTCACTCACAACTTCAGCCGCCTCATCGATTGCAATCTGTTGCGGATTGCATATGACGGTATTAACCGTCGAGCTTTCCGCCAAAGGCTTGAAATTGCGGTCATACACCGTTCCTCTCGCAGGAGTTATATTCGTTTTTGCAGTCTGCTGTGATTCAGCTCTGGTTTTCAGCTCCTGACCGCGAAAAACCTGCCAGTACAAAATTCTTCCGATCAGTATCACAAATGCGACAAAAAACAGGCTGAAATAGAAAACCGCTCTTTTCTTCATTTTATTCTGATTAGCTGTCATAACTGCCTCCGTAAAATTTCCGTCTAAAGCAAGTATTGCGTCATCCCATTTCAAGATGACGCAAGGTTAGCCTACTATATCATTTCTTTTTATATCCTTATGCAGATTGCACTCTTTATATTACAATCAACTCACTAAACAGATGTATTTATCTTAAACTGAAGCTGCCTATTACATTCTGTTTGATTCCCGATGCCGTTTTCTGCATACGGTGTTTAACACCCTCTACTTCTTTTGATGTCAGCTCACACACATCTTCTCTTTTTATATTCACATAAACCGTCTGGTTTTTGGTGGGTCTTTGCATTCCGAGTCTTGACGATGCTATTTCCTCAACTGTGTTAAGGTCTACGTTTTCCTCAAGTTCAAAGGTTTTCTGGCTTATATAGCTCATAATTTCCGCCTTTTCCTTTTCGAGCTTTTTGATTTCAACATCGCCCTCATATTCACTTACGTTTTTACATATCATAAATACCGCCGCCAACAGCAGTAGCATTACATAGCATACAATCAGGGTACGGTTTTTTCTTATTTCCTGCTGTTTTGCCTGATTGGCTTTTCTTCTTTTTACATTCACTTCTGTCTCATATGCCTGATTATCAAGAGCATATGCGAGATTATCGTAGCCCACGAAATGTTGACCCCCTTTTTATAGTTTCCTTGCCACCCTCAGTTTGGCACTCTTTGAACGGGAATTTTCATCCTGCTCACGTGCAGACGGTAATATCGGTTTTTTCGTAATGATTTTGACGACAGGCTGCTTTCCACAGACACATATTGGAAAATCCTTTGGGCAGGTACAGCCCGTCGCCAGTTCACTAAACGCTTGTTTAACAATTCTGTCCTCTAACGAATGGAATGTTATTACCGCTAAAACTCCGTCCGGTTTTATACACGATACAAAATCGATAATTGCATTTTTTAATAATTCAAGCTCTCTGTTTACTTCAATTCTTACAGCCTGAAATACCCTTTTTGCAGGATGCGACCCTTTTTCTCGTGCTCCCTGCGGTATTGCCGCCATAATTAATTCCGAAAGCTCAAGTGTTGTTTTAATCGGCTCTTTCTCACGCCTTTTCACGATGAATGAAGCAATCCTCTTCGACCACTTCTCCTCACCATAGCGGAAGAATATATCACAAAGCTCCGATTCTGAATATGTGTTTATAACATCGTATGCGCTTTTTATGTCATCTTGGTTCATTCTCATATCAAGCGGCGCATCCTTCATATAGGAAAAGCCTCTCTCGCCGTTATCGAGCTGATACGATGAAACTCCCAAATCAAGTACAGCTCCGTCAAGCTTGTCCACTCCGAGACTGTCTAAAATTGCCTTTATATTCGCATAATTGTCATTAACATATGTAACTCTGTCCCGATACGGCAAAAGTCTTGCCGATGCCGCATTTATTGCCTCCCTGTCACGGTCTATACCAATGAGTCGGCAATTTTGGCTTCTTTTTAATATTTCTTCGGAATGTCCGCCGCCGCCTAAAGTTCCGTCGGCATATATACCGCCGTCCTTTACGTTAAGGCTGTCAACAGATTCCGAAAGAAGTACGCTTATATGTGAAAACTCCATAGCCGCTTACCTCTTAAATATTGAGCCCGAAAGATGAAATTCCTTCAAGAACATCCTCAAAGCTGATATTTGCCTTTGTCTTCTTATACAGCTCTGCATCCCATATTTCAAGCTTTGAACCGATTCCCACAAGGATGATATCCTTTGTAATACCTACAGCCTTCAAAAGCTCCTGTCCGACACCGATACGTCCCTGCTTGTCTATTTCACTCTCATCGGCAGAACCGATTACAAGTTCTACAAACTGCTTTGCCGCTCTGTTTGTGGTTGTCGGCAATTCACGAACCTGATCCTCAAGAATATCCCACTCATCCTGGGTATAAAGCACGAGGCATTTATCCACTAAAGAAAGAGTGATATGTACAGTGCCCGACATCTTTTCACGAAGCTTTGCAGGTAATACAAATCTGCCTCGCTCATCAAGCTGTCTTGGATGATTTCCCGTTAAGCCTCTCACGCCGAACACCGTCCTTTCGTATAAAATCAGTAAATTTGTAAGAAAAATTGTCCAAAAACGCAAACAAGGCGAAAAAATTTACCATTTTTCACCCATATGAACCATTTCCAACCCTTACACTCCCAATTTTACACCAAAACACAAAAAAAATCAAGTGTTTTTGTTAAAAAAATAATACTTTTTTTTCAATTGTGTTACATATTTTTCAATCGTGTAATAATTGTATATCAATATATTGTATCACCATCACCACCAACGCCCTAATAACACATTATATTGTGTTATTTTATCATTTTTAACCCATTTTTCAGCATACTATATATAGTGTGCTTTTTCAAGCGGTAATTTATGGAAAGAAATAAAAAAAGACGGCACAGATTAGCCATATGCCACATCATGTACCGTCTTTGATTTTGAAGGTAAACAAATAGGGACAGTCCCTATTTGTTTACTTTTTGTTTCATTTATGCTTCCTCTTCACTCTTTAAAATTTCTTCTGCATACATATCTCCGATTTCACGCATATACTCGGTAAGCACTCTTACTACCCTTTCTGTTTTGTTCAAAAGCTCAAAATACATTTTTTCATAATCCGGCATTTTGCAATCCTCCTTTGGAAATTAAAAAATAGGCGATTGTAAAGGTGCTTGACTGATTGCCATTTTGTAGGGACGGGGCTGTTTTGGCACAAAAATCTTCGATTTTTATGCCAAAAGACGCCTCCGGCGTCTGTCACCCGCCGTCCCCAAATGGCAATCACACACTTTTACAATCACCTAAAATTAAAAAAGTGTGTACAACCGAAGTCATACACACCGAAAAATACGAACTCCGATTGCTGTCAACAATCGAATTATGAAGAGCAAGCTCGTACTCATAACAATGCCGGAATCCGCATTTTTGCCGAATTCATACATTGTCATAAGCACGCAAAGTGAAAGTATATTAATTTTTAATATACCTGCTTAGCTCTTAATTTATTAAACTCGATTATTGACATCATTATATTAACACATTTCCCCTGAAATATCAAGTAGCTTTTTAAGACTATTTTTATTTTCTTTCGATATTTTTCGACAAAAAAAGACACATCACTTTAAAATCAAAATGATGTATCTTCCTCTTTTACCAGTCTATGCTTTCAGCACCGATTAGATTTTCTCCGTTTCTGTAATCCGCCAAAGCACTGTCAAGCTCTTCTTTTTCATTCGGAAGAAGTTTTGTGTAGTCCGGATCATATGCAATTAACAGCTTTCTTGTAAGCTCCAAAAGCATTACCTGATCATTTTCAGGCAAAATTTCAAACAAATTAATCAACTGCTTCGTATTATTTGACATACTACTTCACTCCTTTAATATCTCTTATAAATATCGCCGCGATTTCCTACATCAGCTATAAACAATACAACATTATCTTTAGTATATATAACTCTATACTGACCAATTCTTAATCTGAAAATGTCACTATATCCTTCCATCGGTTTAATGTCACACATTTCAGGAGATATTATTAATTTATTTATACCGTCTTTTATCCGCTGTCTTTCTTTTGGCACTAATGTATTGATAAATTTCACCGCTCTTTTATGGTATATTATATCCATACAAAAACCTCCACTATACTCACTAATAAGATTTTACCACACTTAATAAATTATGTCAACATAAAGAAATTTGCAAATAATATAAAGTTGTTTTTAACTATTTATAATTTTCTTTCGATATTTTTCGACAAAATCCGAATACGTGCAGGTTGCCGTAGTCAAATTGAAAATACAGCGTATTTATATCATTTTGCTACAACCTCATTTTTACTCTCAAAAAGATTGACACAGCTTTAAATATATTATATAATTATATAAATAAGAAAGGATTTGATAAAAAATGAATTTTGACAACTTGAAAAACCACATGGACAGAATCATTTCCGACTACAACACTCCGGGAGCAGAATGTATTGTCTATAAAGACCACGAAATGCTTTTCAGGTACTGCGTCGGAAAAAGTGATATAGAAAATAACAGACCAACAACAAGTGATGACTTATATCTCATCTTTTCAATGACTAAGATGCTCACTTGCACATGCGCTCTCCAGCTTTTTGAAAAGGGTCTTTTCTCCTTAAACGACCCCATTTCAAAGTATCTTCCCGAATATAAAAAAATGAGAGTTTCGGGCAGCCGGTTAAACACAGCAAATGCCGCTGCAATCGCAAGCGGTACAGCTTCGGGCGAAGATGTAGAAGTATCAGGCGACGGCTATGCTGAAAATCCGATTACAATAAAGCATTTATTTACAATGACCGCAGGCCTTGATTATGATTTAAACGCACCCGGAATTAAAGCTTCAATCGCAGAGGGTAAAACAACAACCCGCGATTTGGTTCGTGCGATGTCAGAAACAGTTCTTGGTTTTGAACCGGGCACAAGATACCGCTACAGTCTTTGTCACGATGTTATAGGCGGTCTTGTTGAGGTTTTATCAGGAAAGACTCTCGGCGAATACATGGAAGAAAATATTTTCCGTCCCCTTGGGATGAAAAACACATTCTTCGGATTACCGACAGACAGCGAAAGACTTTCAAGGATGGCGGCACTCTACCGTTTCAACCAGGACAGAGAACCCGAAAGAAGCGAACTTTTATGTCCCTATACACTAACTAACGATTATCACAGCGGTGGCGCAGGTCTCACCTCTTGCACAGAAGATTACGCACTCTTTTTAGATGCACTTGCTTGCGGAGGTACCGGCAAGAACGGTGCAAAAATTCTCTCACCTGCAACCGTTGAACTTATGGGCACAAATCATTTGTCAGGTCAGACACTTGCAGACTTTAACAATATGCGCCCCGGCTACGGCTACGGCTTAGGCGTTCGTACACACATAAACAAAGCAGAAAGCGGCTCACTCTCTCCGATAGGCGAATTTGGTTGGGACGGTGCTGCCGGAAGCTTCTCTATGGTAGATACTAAAAACGCACTTTCAATCACATATTTCCAGCACGCGCTCGGATGGGATATAAATACTCATATTCAGCTTAGAAATGCACTTTATTCCTGCTTTTAATTAAGGAAAGGGTTATATGCTCGCTTATGCTTTTAAAGCAGCGGGGTAATTGCTGATTTTTCATATCTCATTTTACATTTAAAAGGAGTTGATACATTGAATATACTTCATATGAAATACGCACTTGAAGTTGCGAAATCAGGCTCACTCTCCAAGGCGGCTGAAAAGCTTTTAACGGCACAGCCTAATATAAGCCGTTCCATAAAGGAGCTTGAGTCGGAACTCGGCATTTCTATTTTTGAAAGAAGTGCCAAAGGTATGGCTCCGACTGCAGACGGCGAAGAATTTCTTGATTATGCCTCCCGTATTCTTTCGCAGATTGAATACGTCGAGGGATTGTACAAATCAGGGACACAAAAAAAACAGCGTTTTTCCATTTCTGTTCCGAGAGCAAGTTATGTTTCCGCCGCCTTTGCAAGCTTTACAAAAAGCATAGGCGCCGGTTCATCAGAGCTTTTCTATAAAGAGACAAATTCCAAGAGAGCCATTGATAACATAATCAATCACGATTATAAACTCGGCATAATACGCTACAGCGAAAATCACGACAAATATTTCAGGACTCTTCTTGAGGAAAAAGGACTTTGCTATGAACTGATTTCTCAGTTTTCATACAAACTGCTTATGAGCAAAGATAACCCTCTTTCCGCAAAGGATACCATATCCTATGAGGATTTGTCCGATTTTATAGAAATTGCACACGCTGACCCATATGTTCCCTCAATGCCGCTTGCAAAAATTATAAAGGAAGAACTTCCCGATAATATAAACCGTCGTATATATGTTTTTGAAAGAGCAAGTCAATTTGACATTTTATCAGAGAATCCTGAAACCTTTATGTGGGTTTCTCCTGTTACCGATAAAATTCTCGCTCGTTATGGTCTTGTTCAAAAAGACTGCACCGACAGCAATAAAATCTACAAAGATATACTTATTTACAAAAAAGGATACAAATTTTCTGCACTTGATAACCGGTTTATTACCGAACTTTGCAATGCAAAAAGGAATTATCTTGACTAATGAGATTTTTTGTCATATAATTATATCAAAAATTATATACCCCTATAACATTTTAATAATTCCCAAAACGGAAAAAGTATGTTAAAATATTAACAAAGTCAGACAGATGGTATAACCGGGCGGCTGACGCATTACAATTATTTATCAGGAGGCTTGTAAAATGGAGAAAAAAACTTACGAAATTATCGACAATGTTGAAAAGCTTGAGGAAGCGATTTCACGCGTCAGAGAAGCACAGAAAATTTTCGCAACCTATACACAGGAGCAGGTTGACAAAATATTTTTAGCAGCAGCCTCTGCTGCAAACAAGGCAAGAATACCCCTTGCAAAGATGGCTGTTGAAGAAACAGGTATGGGCGTTGTTGAAGACAAGGTTATAAAGAACAACTACGCTGCTGAATACATTTACAATGCCTATAAGGATACAAAAACCTGCGGCATTATTGAAGAGGACAAGTCATTCGGTATCAAGAAAATCGCAGAGCCGATTGGTGTTGTTGCAGCAGTTATCCCGACTACAAACCCCACATCTACAGCAATTTTCAAATGTCTTTTAGCTTTAAAGACAAGAAATGCAATTATAATCTCTCCCCACCCCAGAGCAAAGAACTGTACAATTGCAGCGGCAAAGCTCGTGCTTGAAGCAGCAGTTGCAGCAGGTGCTCCCGAGGGTATCATCGACTGGATTGACGTTCCGAGCCTTGATATGACAAACACCGTCATGAAAGAGGCTGACATCATCCTTGCTACAGGCGGCCCCGGAATGGTTAAGGCGGCTTATTCAAGCGGAAAGCCCGCACTCGGCGTTGGAGCAGGTAACACACCGGCTATCATTGACGACAGTGCTGACATTCTTTTGGCAGTAAACTCAATCATACATTCAAAAACATTCGATAATGGTATGATTTGTGCATCAGAGCAGTCTGTTATAGTACTTGAGAGTATATACGATGCTGTTAAGGAAGAATTTGCAACAAGAGGATGTTATTTCCTTAATGAAGCAGAAACAGAAAAGGTAAGAAAGACTATCATCATCAACGGTGCTTTGAATGCAAAGATTGTTGGACAGAAGGCACACAAGATTGCAGAGCTTTCAGGTGTAAGCGTACCCGAAGGTACAAAAATATTAATTGGTGAAGTTGAGTCAGTTGAGCTTTCTGAAGAATTTGCTCACGAGAAGCTCTCTCCCGTACTTGCTATGTACAAGGCTAAGGATTTTGAGGATGCACTCACAAAGGCTGAAAGACTTATTGAGGACGGCGGCTTCGGTCATACTTCTTCATTATATATCAATGATATAACAGAAAAAGAGAAGCTTAACGAATACGCACTTCGTATGAAAACTTGCCGAATTTTAGTAAACACACCTTCATCACACGGTGGTATAGGCGACCTTTACAACTTCAAGCTTGCTCCCTCATTAACACTCGGTTGTGGTTCATGGGGCGGCAACTCGGTATCAGAAAACGTTGGCGTAAAGCATCTTATTAATATTAAAACAGTTGCAGAAAGAAGGGAAAATATGCTTTGGTTCCGTGCACCCGAGAAGATTTATATCAAGAAGGGCTGCTTGCCCGTTGCTCTTGACGAGCTTAAGAATGTTATGGGCAAAAAGAGAGCATTCATCGTAACAGATACATTCCTTTACGAAAACGGTTATACAAAGCCTATCTGCGACAAGCTTGACGAAATGGGTATTGTGCATACTACATTCTTCAACGTTGCTCCCGACCCGACACTCGGATGTGCTAAAGAAGGTGCCGCACAGATGGCAGCCTTCAAGCCCGACACAATTATCGCACTCGGCGGCGGTAGTGCTATGGACGCTGCTAAGATTATGTGGGTAATGTACGAGCATCCCGAGGCTGACTTTATGGATATGGCAATGCGCTTTATAGATATCAGAAAGCGTGTATACACATTCCCGAAGATGGGCGAAAAGGCTTACTTCATCGCAGTTCCGACCTCTGCAGGTACCGGTTCTGAGGTAACACCTTTCGCAGTTATCACTGACGAGACAACAGGCGTTAAGTATCCTCTTGCAGACTACGAGCTTCTTCCGAATATGGCTATCATTGATACAGATTTCCATATGTCTGCTCCTAAGGGACTTACAGCCGCATCAGGTATAGACGCTGTTACACACGCAGTTGAGGCATATGCCGCAATGCTCGCAACAGATTACACAGACTCACTCGCATTAAAAGCACTTAAGGTAGTATTCGAATACCTCCCCCGTGCATACGAAAACGGACAGACAGACGTTGAAGCAAGAGAAAAGATGGCTAATGCTGCAACAATGGCAGGTATGTCATTTGCAAATGCATTCCTCGGAATTTGTCACTCAATGGCACATAAATTAGGTGCATTCCATCACCTCCCCCATGGTGTGGCAAATGCTCTTATGATTGAAGAAGTACTCCGCTTTAACGCTTCGGAGGCTCCTGCAAAGATGGGTACCTTCTCACAGTACGACCATCCGCACACACTTGCACGTTATGCTGAAATCGCTGACTATTTAGGTCTTGGCGGAAAGACAGATTCCGAAAAGCTTGAAAATCTTATCAAGGCTATCAACGAGCTTAAGGAAAAGGTTGGCATCAAGGCTACAATCAAGGATTACGGCATTGATGAGAAGGCATTCCTCGACAATCTTGATGAAATGGTTGAGCAGGCATTTGACGACCAGTGCACAGGTGCAAACCCCAGATATCCTCTTATGTCTGAAATCAAGGAAATGTATCTTAATGCTTATTACGGCAAGCACTTCGTTGAGAAGGATATGCCCGATGCATCCGATATCGTAAGCAAAAAGAAGCCCGATGCAGTTAAGACTGCATATCGCAAGGGTAAGAAGGCGTAATAAGAAATGGAGGACGAAAAAATGAATCTTGACAGAGTTATTGCAGTAAGAAACAACAAAACAATTTACCGCGACGGCGATAAATGTATAAAAGTATTCAACTCAGAGTATTCAAAGGCTGACGTCTTGAACGAGGCACTCAACCAGGCAAGAATCGAGGAGACAGGTCTTAACATCCCGAAAATCCATGAGGTTACAATGATTGACGGAAAATGGGCTATCGTATCCGAGTATATCAAGGGCAAGACACTTGCACAGTTAATCGCTGAGGATGAGGATAAGAAGGATGAATATCTTGAACTTTTGGTAAAGCTTCAGCTTGATGTACATTCTAAAAAATGTCCGCTCCTTAACAAGCTTAAGGATAAGATGAACCGTAAAATCAGCATTTCCGACCTTGATGCAACAACACGCTACGACCTCCATACACGCCTTGAGGGAATGCCCAAGCACAACAAGGTTTGCCACGGCGATTTCAACCCCTCAAATATCATAATAGCAGAGGACGGCACACCCTATATCCTCGACTGGTCACACGCAACTCAAGGCAACGCTTCGGCAGATGCCGCAAGAACATATCTTCTCTTCTGGCTCGCAGGCGATATTGAAGGTGCTAAAAAGTACCTCGACATCTTCTGCAGACTGAGCAACACAGCTAAACAGTATGTACAGAAGTGGATGCCGATTGTTGCCGCATCACAGTCCGTTAAGGGCAATGAAAAGGAACGTGAGTTCCTGCTCTCATGGGTAGACGTTGTAGATTACGAATAATCTTTTAGGGAGGAAGAAAAAAATGAAAATAACAGTATGTATCGGCAGTTCATGCCACATTAAGGGTTCACGTCAGGTTGTTGAACAGCTTCAGTATCTTATCTCGGACAACAAATTAGGCGATAAGATAGAACTTTCCGGCACCTTCTGTATGGGCAAGTGTCAGCAGGGCGTTTGCGTAACAATAGATAACGACTTCTTCTCAGTTACTCCCGACTCAGTAGACACCTTCTTCAAGAGCGAAGTTCTTCCGAGGGTTTGATGCTATGCTTATCAAAATTTGCGTAGGTAGTTCGTGCCACCTTAAAGGTTCGCCCGAAATTGTCGAACTGCTGACACAGGCAGTAGCCGACAATCAGCTTGAAAACGAAGTGACTCTTACCGGAAGCTTTTGTATAGGTAAATGCAACCGTGTAGGCGTTACGGTTCAGGTGGACGATACTGTTCATACAGGTGTCACAAAAGAGAATTTCAGGGACTTTTTCAGAGAAAACGTTTTAAACGTACTACAAAATCAGAAGGAGCAGTAAGCGATGCCAAACTGTCTTACCCTAAAAAAATCAAACTGTAAAAACTGCTACAAATGCATACGCCATTGCCCGGTTAAAGCCATTCGCTTCTCGGGCAATCAGGCGCATATTATAGGAAACGAATGTATACTCTGCGGACAGTGCTTTGTTGTCTGTCCGCAGAATGCAAAGCAGATTGTGGATGAAACCGAAAAGGTAAAGGTACTTCTTTCAAGCGGAGATCCGGTTATTGTAAGCCTTGCCCCCTCCTTTGTTGCAAACTATGAGGGTGTAGGAATAAATTCTATGCGTGATGCCCTGCAGAAGCTGGGCTTTTATGACGTTGAGGAAACCGCAATCGGTGCCACTATCGTAAAAAATGAATATGAAAGAATTTTGCGTGAAGAGGAACGTGATATTCTTATCGCTTCCTGCTGTCACAGCATTAATCTTTTAATACAAAAATACCACCCGTCGGCACTCGGCTATCTTGCCGACGTTGTTTCGCCTATGCAGGCGCACTGTTTGGATATCAAGAAAAGATTTCCTAAAGCTAAAACCGTATTTATCGGCCCATGCGTTGCAAAAAAAGACGAAGCAGAGCACTACAGCGGCATAACTGATGCTGTGCTGACCTTTGAAGAGCTTACAAAATGGCTAAATGATGAGGGCATTGAGCTTGCACAGGAAATTGATACGACTGCTGAGAGCCGTGCACGCTTCTTCCCCACAACCGGCGGTGTTCTTAAAACTATGACCAACCGCCCCGAGGGATATACATATCTTGCAATCGACGGCATTGACAACTGCATAGCCGCACTAAAAGATATCGAAAGCGGCAAAATACACAAATGCTTTATAGAAATGTCTGCCTGCAGCGGTAGCTGTATCGGCGGTCCTGTTATGGAAAAATATCACCGTTCATCGACCGTAAAAGACTATATCGCAGTCTCCGATTATGCAGGCGAAAAGGATTTTGACGTCGTTCAGCCCGATAATCAGGATTTAAAGAAGCTGTTTGAATATATCGAGCACAGACTCACACCACCCTCTGAGACGGATATTTTCAACGTACTCAGACAGATGGGAAAATTCAAACCCTCCGATGAACTCAACTGCGGCTCATGCGGATATAACAGCTGTCGTGAAAAGGCAATTGCAATCTGTCAGGGAAAAGCAGAGATTTCTATGTGTCTGCCATTTTTGAAGGACAAAGCGGAGAGCTTCTCCGATACAATCGTCAAAAACACACCGAACGGTCTTATCGTTCTTAACGAAAGCCTTGAAGTTCAGCAGATAAACGATGCGGCAAGAAAGATAATGAATATCCGCTCAAGCAGTGATATTTTAGGCGATCAGGTAATCAGAATTCTTGACCCGTCGGCATTTATGGAAGTCTTAAGAACCGGACGTGATATACACTCTCAGCGCACTTATCTTGCTGAATACAAGCGTTATGTCGAGCAGTCTGTAGTATACGACAGAGATTCACACCTTTTAATAGGTATTATGCGTGATGTTACCAATGAAGAGGCAGAGCGTGAAAAGAAGGAAAATATAAGCAGACAGACAATTGAAGTGGCCGACAAGGTAGTGGATAAGCAGATGCGTATAGTTCAGGAAATCGCATCACTTCTGGGTGAAACTGCGGCGGAGACAAAAATTGCACTTGCCAAGCTAAAGGAGTCGATACAGGATGAATGATTTATGTGCAGATATCGGCTATAAAAGTATTAACCATCACGGCGAACAGCTTTGCGGCGACCACGTGGATATAGTAGAACAGGGTGAAAATTCAACTGTAATTGTTCTTGCAGACGGTCTTGGAAGCGGTGTGAAAGCAAGTATACTTTCAACCCTCACCTCCAAAATCATATCTACGATGATGGCGGCAGAGCTTCCGCTTGAAGAATGTGTTTCGACAATTGCCGCCACACTGCCCGTTTGTTCTGTGCGCGGTGTTGCTTATTCCACATTTACAATTATAAACTTAATCAACAATGAAACAGCCGAAATCATTCAGTACGACAATCCTCAGGTGATACTTCTGAGGGATGGCGAAAATTACGAATATCCCCGTACAGAAATGAACATAGACGGCAAAAAGATTTTTAAATCCTCTATAAGACTTTGCGAGAACGATATAATTATCGCAATGAGCGACGGTTGTCCGCACGCCGGTATAGGAATCGGCTACAACTTCGGTTGGAAAAGAGATGATATAATCAAGTTTATGGAGGCAGTATCGGCAAGTGGTCTTACTGCCAAAAACCTTTCCACAATTCTTATAGACGAATGTGATAAGCTCTACGGCGGTATGCCGGGAGATGATGCTACAGCATGTATTGTAAAGCTCAGAAAAAGAGAGCCTATGAATCTTCTCTTCGGCCCACCTTCCAACAGAGATGACTGCAACAGAATGATGTCTCTCTTCTTTTCAAAGGAAGGAAAGCATATTATTTGCGGCGGCACAACCTCATCTATTGCCGCAAAGTATTTAGGTAAGCCGTTAAGAGCAAGCCTTAACTTTGAAAACTCCGACCTTCCTCCGACAGCGGAATTAGAAGGAGTAGACCTCGTGACTGAAGGCGTTATAACTATAAACCGTGTGCTCGAATATGCCAGGGACTACCTCGGTGAAAATGAGCTTTATGAAAAATGGAACTTTAAAAAAGACGGCGCGGCACTGATATGCAGACTTCTTTTTGAAGAAGCAACCGATATAAACTTTTATGTCGGACGTGCAATAAATCCCGCACATCAGAATCCCGATTTGCCGATAACCTTCAGCATAAAGATGAATCTCGTTGAGGAATTGTCCAAATGTTTGAAGCAGATGGGAAAACGCATTAAGGTAAGTTATTTTTAAGGAGAATTATAATGAGAAAGTTTGATACCAAGGTACAGCATCTTAAATATAAGGTCTTGCGTGAGGTAGCAAGAGAAGCCTGGAATGACACACTTTTGGAAAAGGTATTTGATATTCCGAAAAAAATCGCTCCGGGTAAAACTCCCTCAATAGGCTGCTGTGTTTATAAAGAACGTGCAGTTTTAGAAGAGAGAGTGAAAATCGCAATGGGCGGCGACAAGGAAAATCCAAATGTGATTGAGGTAATTGAAATTGCGTGCGATGAATGTCCCGCTGCCGGCTATGAGGTGACCGGTTCTTGTCGTGGCTGTCTTGCTCACCGTTGTGAGGATGTCTGCAGAAGAGGTGCAATCTCTTTTGACCACAACCACGTTGCACACATCGACAAGTCAAAGTGTGTCGAATGTGGACTTTGTGCAAAGGTATGCCCTTACTCCGCTATCGTTAACCGTAAGCGTCCCTGCCAGAATGCTTGCAAGATAAAGGCTATTTCCATAAACGACGATAATGCCGCTGCAATAAACAACGAAAAATGTACATCCTGTGGTGCTTGTGTTTATCAGTGTCCGTTTGGTGCTATTATGGATAAATCATATATTTTAAACGCAATTGATTTGATTAAAAAGAGCAACAATAATGAAAATTATAAGGTATACGCCTTGGTTGCACCATCTATTTCAAGTCAGTTTACCTATGCAAAGCTCGGCCAGGTAATAACAGGCCTCAAAGAGCTCGGCTTCTTTACAGTTATTGAAGCTGCTCTCGGTGCAGATATGGTTGCACAGCTCGAATCTCAGGAACTTGCAGAAAAGGGCTTCCTCACAAGCTCGTGCTGTCCGGCGTTTGTTTCATATATTAAATCAAACTTCCCTGAGCTTGTGGAGCTTATATCCCACAATCTCTCGCCTATGGCTGCTTTAGGAAAATATATAAAGGATACAACAAAGGATGCAAAGATCGTATTTATAGGTCCTTGTACCGCTAAAAAGGCAGAGGCACAGTTAGAAAGCGTAAAACCGTATGTTGATGCAGTTTTAACATTTGAAGAACTTCAGGCACTCTACGACAGCCGTGATATTGATATCACAACACTCGAAGAGAGCGTACTTGACAACGCTTCATACTTCGGCAGAATATTTGCAAGAAGTGGCGGACTTTCCGATGCAGTTGCACAAGCTATGAAGGAACAGGATATTGAATTTGACCTTAAAGCAGTTGCTTGTGACGGAATTGAAGAGTGCAGAACAGCCCTTCTTAAAAAGAGCAAAAACGTTCTCGACGCCAACTTCATTGAAGGTATGGCATGTACCGGCGGTTGCATAGGCGGCGCAGGATGCCTTACTCACGGCGAAAAGAACAAAGCAGAAGTTGATAAGTACGGAAGAGAAGCGTTCGAGAAAACAATCACAGCTGCAATTGCATTGCTAAAATAAAATCTTATATCACTATAATGGGCAAATGTAATTAAAGGAATTTGTCGAGCGGGGAGGGCGAATTTAATCACCCTCCCCGCTGAGACTATCCCAAATTTTGTGTAAAGTCTATACAAAACCTCCAAGATGATATATAATAAAAATATCATATTGGAGGTTTTTAATATGCCAAGGTACAAATTAAGTCCCGAAGAACGGGCAGCAGAAAAGGAAAGAAAATTT
>JAZRMB010000014.1:0-133352 GCA_045647245.1 Clostridia bacterium | reverse complement strand
GTAATAATTCTGGCTTTGTTTACGGACTTGATAACATACTGTAATATTTTTGCTCACTATTGAATTTTGAAGTATAATTATTGCAGTGCTATATAAGGATTAATTTATGAGTGAAGATTTAAAATACAAACGCATTTTGCTTAAAGTAAGCGGTGAGGTGCTTGCAGGCGAAAAGGGACACGGTATCGATAACGATATGACAATGTCTGTATGTCGTGTTATCAAGGAATGCTGTGAGCTTGGTGTTCAGGTTGGTGTTGTTGTTGGCGGCGGTAATTTCTGGCGCGGCAGATCAAGCGAGAATATGGACAGAACAAGAGCTGACCATATGGGTATGCTTGCTACCGTTATAAATGCACTCGGACTTTGCTCTGCACTCGAGGCTTGCGGCGTTGAAACACGCGTTCAGTCTGCTATAGAAATGAGAGCGGTTGCTGAACCGTACATAAGAGGAAAAGCTGTAAGACATCTTGACAAGGGCAGAGTGGTTATATTTGCGGCAGGTACCGGTAACCCGTTTATGTCAACTGATACTGCGGCGGCATTAAGAGCTGCTGAAATAGATGCTGATATAATACTCCTTGCAAAGAAAGTGGATGCAGTGTATGATTCTGACCCTGCAAAGAATCCTGATGCTAAAAAGTATGATGCGCTTTCATTCTCGGATATTCTTAAAAACGAGCTTGGCGTAATGGATTCTACAGCAGCTTCCATGTGCCGTGATAATGATATGTCTATACTTGTATTCGGACTTAACGACCCTGAAAATATCGTTCGTGCCGTTAAGGGCGAGAAAATCGGTACTCTTGTTACTAAAGAGGGAACAAGATAAAAATTATTCATATGTAAATTATACTTTTGCATTATTCGCGGCAAAGTATTTATATAATGCGGATAGAAAGGTAAAGTGAAAATTATGGCAAAATATCCTGAAATTGAAGAGAGAATGAATAAGCGTGTAGACGCGTACCATTCAGAACTAAAGACAATAAGAGCAGGTCGTGCTAATGCATCTGTTCTTGATAAGGTAGTAATTGATTATTACGGCTCACCGACTCCTGTTGCTCAGGTTGGTTCAATCTCATCTCCCGAGCCGAGAATGCTCGTAATTCAGCCCTGGGATATGACAATATTAAATGAAATTGAAAAGGCGATTTTGAAATCTGAAATCGGAATATCTCCGCAGAATGACGGCAAGGTTATACGTCTTAATTTCCCGCCCCTTACGGAAGAACGCAGAAAAGAGCTTGTTAAGCAGGTTAAGAAATATGCTGAAGAGGCAAAGGTTCAGGTAAGAAATGTGCGCCGTGACGCTCTTGAGGATTATAAGACAAAGAAAAAGAATTCAGAAATAACCGAGGATGATTTAAAGAATGCAGAAAAGGATATTCAGAATCTCACCGATAAGTTTATCAAGGAGATAGATGATATTACAGCTGCAAAGGAAAAGGAAATTCTCGAGGTTTGATTTTATAATGAGGCTGGTTTTCAAAGAAATACGGGCATTGTTTTTATGCTGTATTTGTGCGAAAAGCAGCCTCATTGCTGATTATTTTCATAGGAGAAGGGATAATGGGATTCTTTAAAAAGGAAAAGAAAAGCAGTATTGATCTGACGCGTCTGCCGGTACATATCGGTGTTATTATGGACGGTAACGGCAGATGGGCAAAAAAACGCGGACTGCCCAGAAGTGCAGGACATAAAGCCGGAGCGGATGCTCTTAAAAAGATTGTAACTGCTTGCAATAAAATGGGTATAAAATATATTACGGTTTATGCTTTTTCAACTGAAAACTGGTCGCGGCCGAAGGAAGAGGTTGACTATCTTATGAGTTTGCTTCTCGGCTATTTGCGTGATGCAGAAACGACACTTGCAGGGGAAAATGTTGTTATAAGAGCTATAGGTTCAAGAGCGGAATTGTCCGAAGAGATTCAACAGCAGATTATAAAGACTGAAGAATTTACGAAAAATAATACGGGCATTGTTATGAACATTGCGCTTAATTACGGCGCTCGTGAAGAAATTACAACAGCCGTTAAAAATATTGCGACAAAGGTAATTGGCGGAGATGTTGATGTTTCAGGCATAGACAGTGAATATATTTCTTCAATGCTCTATACATCGGGTCAGCCTGATCCCGATTTGTTAATCAGAACGAGCGGTGAGATAAGGCTTAGTAATTTTATGCTGTGGCAGCTTGCTTATTCAGAAATGTATTTTACCGATAAGTTATGGCCCGATTTTACGGTAAGAGACCTTGAAGAGGCAATTTGCGAATATCAAAGACGTAATCGCCGTTTTGGCGGTGTATAACAGCTTGGAGGTATTTTGATGTTAACAAGAATATTAACTGCTTTAATTGGTGTTGTTGTGTTCTTTGCAGTGTTATTTGCACCACCTGCGGTTTTATGGGTTGCAGTATGCGCTGTTACCGCAGTTATGTTGTTTGAGTTATACGGTGTGATAAAATGCGGCAAGGGTGTAAATGTTGCAGGTTTTCTTTCTGCGGCTGTTATAACTGTTGGTGCAATGACGGGAAATAGCGATATTGCTATTAGCCTTTCGGTGATTATATATCTTTTTGCTGTAATACTGACACACACTAAAATTAAATTTACCGATGTTATGTCTCATGGTTTTGTAACTTTGTTTGTAACATTGTTTATGAGCTTTATTTCAAAGCTTTTTGCACAGAGAGGAATATATGATATTCTGTGGATTTTTATAATTGCATGGCTTACTGATACGGGAGCGTATTTTGCAGGTGTAACGCTCGGGAAACATAAGCTTGTACCGCATATCAGTCCGAAGAAAACGGTTGAGGGGGCAATAGGTGGCGTAATTTTGTGTGTTTTAGGCTGTATTGTATACACGGCTATACGTCATAGAATTCCCGGAGTTGAAACGGTAAGGTATGATTATCTGATATTTGCCGTTATGGGACTTGTCGGCTCTGTTTTATCGCAGTTCGGTGATTTTGTTGCCTCTTGTATTAAGCGTGATTCTAATACTAAGGACTACGGTTCAATTCTGCCCGGCCACGGCGGTTTGATGGACAGATTCGACAGCGTTGTGTTTTTGGCACCGTTTGTTTACTGTGTAATCAACACCATTTTCAGATAAAGTAAAGGAATGTGTAATATAAATGGAAAGAGAACATAAAATATCATTACTCGGTTCAACCGGGTCTATAGGTACGCAGACACTTGATATTGCAAGAGATAATCCGTTTATAAAGATTACAGCTCTTGCAGCACATAAAAATATAGATTTACTTGAAAAACAAGCAAGAGAGTTCAAACCTCAGATTGTTTCTGTAACGGACAGCGAGAGTGCAAAAACTCTTAAAATCCGACTTGCAGATACCGATATAAAGGTTCTTGAAGGTGAAGAAGGCCTAAAGACTGTTGCCGAAGCTACCGATTCTGATACTGTGCTGACGGCGGTTGTTGGTATAGCAGGACTAATTCCTACAATTGCCGCAATAAATGCAGGCAAGAATATTGCACTTGCAAATAAAGAGACTCTTGTTTGCGGCGGACATATTGTTACAAAGCTTGCTAAAGAGAAGAATGTGAAGCTTCTGCCCGTTGACAGTGAACATTCGGCTATATTTCAGTCACTTCAGGGTATGAAAAGGCATTCGGAAATTCAAAAAATTATCTTAACAGCAAGCGGAGGACCATTCTTTGGTAAGACTAAGGGCGAACTTGGTAATATCACTCCGGCAGATGCTCTCAAACATCCCAACTGGGATATGGGAGCAAAGATTACGATTGACTCTTCAACTCTTGTCAATAAAGGTCTTGAGGTTATCGAAGCAAAATGGCTGTTTGATGTGGATGTTGATGATGTAGAGGTTTATGTTCACAGACAAAGTGTTATACATTCAATGGTTGAATTTTGTGATAATGCGGTAATTGCACAGCTTGGTGCTCCTGATATGAGACTTCCGATACAGTATGCAATCACATACCCCTACAGAGAGCCGATGAAGGGTAATAAGCTTGATTTTACGATGTACCCGGAGCTTACCTTTTCAAAACCGGATACGGACACATTCTTTGCTCTTGATCTTGCATACAAGGCAGGAAGAAAGGGAGGGACTCTTCCTACGGTGTTTAACAGTGCTGATGAGGCAGCTGTTGACCTATTCTTAAAGGGGAAAATCGGATATCTTGAAATTACCGAAAGAATACAGAATGCAATGGAAACTGTACCTTGCTCCGATGGTGCAAGCCTTGATGATATTTTTGAGGCTGACAGATTGGCAAGAGAGGCAGTATATAATTTTTAAGCTTTGGAGTTGATTTTTTAGTGCTGACGGCGTTGGTTACAATTATTATTTTTCTTGTAATGATATCGATACACGAGTTCGGACATTTCATTGTTGCAAAGTTATCCGGTATTACCGTTCTTGAATTTGCCATAGGAATGGGGCCTGCGATATTCAAAAAAGAAAAGGGCGGAACTCTTTATTCCGTAAGAATTCTTCCGATTGGCGGTTATTGCAAAATGGAAGGAGAAGATGTGAAGAGTGATGATGAGGGAGCTTTTTGCAATCAGAATCTTTTAAAAAGATTTCTTGTAGTTGTTGCAGGGGCGGTACTCAATATTTTGCTCGGATTTTCAATATTTCTTGTAATTGCAGGCGAAAGTGAGCCGTTTGCTACAAATACCGTGGCATCTTTGGATGAGAGATCTTCAATGTATTCATCGGGAATTATGCCTGGCGACGTGATTTCAAAAATAAACGGCAAGAAAATCGGCTTTTACCGCGACATTGTACTTTACAGGGATGAAATGAAAGCTGATAAACCTGTTGAAATTGAAGTTAAAAGAAATGGTGAGCGGTTAAGCTTTGAGTTTGATTTGAGCCATATGACAGGTGTAAGAAAGTATGGCAAGGATGGATATACCGAAACTACCACAATGAACGGTATTACCGAGACGGTTGAAGAAAAATATGCAGACGATACTGAAATTCCTGAAGAACTTATAGGGTATGAACAGAATCTTGACGGATATCTTCTCGGATTTTCTCCTGTTGTCGAGGATATAAGTGCTAAAGGAGTAATTCGTGAAGCATTTTACAATACAAGATATGTGATAAGGGTTGTATATAAAGGTTTATTTGATATGATTACGGGCAGGGCAGGATTTGACCAGGTATCAGGACCTGTTGGAATAGTGAGTGCGGTAAATACTGCAGTTAAGTCACAAGCAGGATTTTTGTCTGTGATGTCTCTTGCTGCACTTCTTACAATAAACCTAGGTATATTCAATCTTCTTCCGATTCCCGCACTTGATGGCGGAAGAATATTTTTTATGTTGATAGAACTTGTACGCAGAAAGCCTATACCTGCAGAGAAGGAAGGGCTTATACATGCAATAGGGCTGATGCTTTTGCTTGGCTTTGCGCTTATAGTTTCTGCAAAGGATATAGTGATGCTTTTTAAATAGTATGTAAGGTGATTGATTTATGATAAAAAGAAAAGTAAATGTAGGCGGTGTTGGTATAGGTGGAGATTCGTGTGTTTCCATACAATCTATGACTAACACAGATACAAGGGATGTTATGGCTACGGTATCGCAGATAAAGGCTCTTTCGGATGCCGGATGTGAGATTGTAAGGTGTGCTGTTCCTGATATGGAAGCGGCGGCAGCTATAGCACAAATTAAAAAGAAAATCGATATTCCTCTTGTTGCAGATATTCATTTTGACTACAGACTTGCACTCGAGGTAATAAAGGGTGGGGTTGACAAGGTTAGAATTAATCCCGGAAATATCGGAAGTATAGACCGTGTAAAGGCGGTTGCAGATGCTTGTAAGGAACGCAACATTCCTATAAGAATAGGCGTAAACGGCGGTTCTTTAGAACGTGAGCTTCTTGAAAAATACAAAAGTCCGACGGCAGATGCACTTGTTGAGAGTGCACTCGGACATATAAAGATACTCAATGATGTTGACTTTAACGATATTGTAGTTTCTATAAAAACGTCCGATGTGCCTACAACAATCGAGGCATACAGAAGATTTGATAAGGTATCTGATTTGCCCATTCATATCGGAGTTACAGAAGCAGGTACACAAAGGGGCGGTATGATAAAATCAGCAGTAGGCCTCGGCACGTTGCTTGCTGAAGGTATCGGAAATACAATGCGTGTATCACTTACTGCAGACCCTGTTGAAGAAATATATGCCGCAAAAGATATATTAAAAGTTTTAAATCTTCGTAAAAGCGGTGCAGTGCTTGTTTCTTGCCCTACTTGTGGCAGAACAAGAATTAATATGATACCTCTTGCAGAGAAGGTAGAGAAGCTTATTACCAATATAGACCTTCCGATAAAGGTTGCTGTTATGGGCTGTGCTGTAAACGGTCCGGGTGAAGCACGCGAGGCGGATATCGGTATAGCAGGTGGTGACGGTGTCGGTCTTATATTTAAAAAGGGAGAAATTATCCGAAAGGTATCGGAAGAGCTTTTACTTGACGAGCTGAAAAAAGAAATTGACTTGCTTGTTGGTGAATTGAAAGGTTTGTAATATATGAAAAAGATACTTGTAATTAATGGTCCTAATCTGAATATGCTCGGAATAAGGGAGCCTGAAATATACGGAAAAAATAATCTCGATACACTTTGTGATATGATTAGAAAAAAGGCTGAAGAGCTTAATGTTTTGGTTGAATTTTTTCAAAGCAATCATGAGGGTGAGATAATTGACCGCATACATAAAGCGTACAATGATGCTGATGCGGTGGTAATAAATCCGGGTGCATATACCCATTATTCATATGCGATACACGATGCAATCGAAGCTGTCGGAATTCCTTTTGTTGAAGTGCATATCTCAAATATACATAAAAGAGAGGAATTCAGACATAAGTCTGTAACTGCACCTGCCTGTGTCGGACAAATATGCGGATTCGGGTTTTACGGATATATACTTGCATTGGAGGCGGCATTAGATGCGTCGGATAAATAAGTTGAGAGAGGCTCTTTCCGATAATGAGGCGGTATATATAACTGCATATCCCGATATATTTTATTATTCGGGCTTCAAGAGCCCTGATGCGGCACTGTTGATTTCTCACGACATAAATGTTCTCATTACCGATTCCAGATATCTTGTTCAGGCTAAAATTCAGTCGCCGGATTTTGAGATATATGATATCAAAAACGGACTAAAAGCTTTATTTGGACGAGTTGGGGGAGTAATAGGATATCAGGAAGAACATATCAGTGCAGGAAAACTCGAAAAGCTGAAAGAAGAATTTTTAGAGAAAACATTTATTCCGATGAATTCTCTTGTCACAAAACCACGAAGAAGAAAAGACAGCTTTGAGATAGAAAAGCTAAAGAATGCCGAAGAATTGGGCGACAGAGCGTTTTCTCATATTCTCGGAATAATAAGACCCGGTATGAGTGAGCGCGAAATTGCACTTGAGATTGAGTTTTATATGCGTAAAAACGGTGCTACGGGAGTTTCTTTTGAAACAATAGTAGCAAGTGGTGTGCGTTCGTGTATGCCGCACGGTGTTGCAAGTGATAAACTGATAGAAAAGGGCGACCTTGTTACACTTGATTTCGGATGTGTGCTTGACGGCTACTGTTCTGATATGACAAGAACAATCGGAATAGGTAATCTGTGCGACAGAGCTGTACATATTTATAATACAGTTAAAGAAGCACAGCAAATTGCACTTGATGCAATAAAACCGGGTGTAAAGCTTTGCGATGTCGACAAGGTTGCACGTGATTATATTACGAATGCAGGCTTTGGTGACAATTTCGGACATGCACTCGGACACAGTGTCGGCATAGAAATTCACGAAAATCCTTGCTTTTCACCTAAAAGCTGTGATATAATAGAGGAAGGGAATGTACTTTCGGTTGAACCCGGGATATATATTGAGGGGTTCGGAGGTGTCAGAATAGAGGATTTGGTAGCTTTTTACAGCGAAAAAACCGACATTTTGTCAAAAAGTTCAAAAGATTTGATACTAATTTAAAAAATCTCTTGTAATTTTGGAAAAAATATATTACAATATATAATATAGAAAATTTATACAATGGAGGAATAAGATTATGATAACAGCCGGAGATTTCAGAAACGGTGTAACCTTTGAACAGGATGGAAACGTTTTCCAGGTAGTAGAATTCCAGCACGTAAAGCCGGGAAAGGGTGCAGCGTTTGTAAGAACTAAGCTTAAGAACGTTATCACAGGCGGTGTGGTTGAAAAGACTTTCCGTCCTGACGAAAAAATGCCCAAGGCTCACATTGAGAGAAAGAATATGGAGTACTCCTACAATGACGGAGACCTCTATTACTTTATGGATCAGGAAACTTTTGATATGATTCCTATCGGTGCTGACCAGGTTGGCGATTCATTGAAGTTTGTTAAGGAAAATATGGTATGTATGATTCTTTCATATAAGGGCAATGTATTTGGTATTGAGCCGCCTACATTCGTAGAGCTTGCTATTACTGAAACTGAGCCCGGCTTCAAGGGTGATACGGCAACAGGTGCTAAAAAGCCTGCTACACTCGAAACAGGTGCTACTATCATGGTTCCCTTGTTTGTTGACGGTTCTGATATAATCAGAGTTGACACAAGAACAGGTGAATATATGGAGCGTGTAAACTCATAATTTGCCCCAAGCGGAAAGGAGAGGTTTTTATGGATAACCTTACTTCAAAAGTTGCATATTTAAAGGGTCTTTGCGAGGGTATGTCTTTAGATAGCGATAAACCCGAAAGCAAGCTTCTTGAAAAGATTATAGAAACAATGTCAGAAATTGCAGCAGCAGTTGATGATGTGTGCGATGCACATGATGAACTTGAAGAGCTTGCGCATGACCTTGATGAGGATCTTGCTGATCTTGAAGAATTTGTGTACGATTTCGACGACGAGGATGATGAAGAGGACGAAGATGAGGATGATGATTTCGACTTCTTCGATTATGATGACGATGAAGATGATGATATGGGCTTCTTTGAAATTCAGTGTCCTAACTGTAATGAGGATGTTATGATTGATTTTGAAGCACTTGACAGTGATTCACCGATTATCTGTCCAAACTGTAATGAAGAAATTGAGCTCGAGTTTGATTGTGATTGCGATGAGTGCAATCATGACGATGAGGACGCAGAATAATTATGTTTTTATAAGCTGCCCCGTGTTTCTTGCGAAACGGGGCAGTTTTTATCTTAATTAAAGGGTGATTGTGTTGGATAAGGGATTATATGTTCATATACCTTTTTGTGTAAAAAAATGCAGATATTGCGACTTTGTATCGTTTACAAACGGCAATAAAAGAGAATACCTCTCAGCATTAATGGAGGAAATGAAAAAATACAGTGGTGAGAAGGTCAACACGGTATTTATAGGCGGAGGAACACCAACCAGCCTTGATAGCGACGAACTTTATGACCTTCTGGTATTCATAGGCAAGAATTTTGAAATAAGTAATAATTATGAATGGACCGTCGAAATGAATCCAAAAACCTTTGACATAAAAAAGCTTGAAATGATGAAAGCAGCAGGGGTAAACAGAGTATCTGTCGGTGTTCAGAGCTTTTGTGACAGTGAGCTTGAAATTATCGGGAGAATACATAACTCTTCAGAGGCTAAGGAGGCAATTGCAGTAACACGTGAAATTTTTCCGAATTTCAATATCGATTTAATGTCAGCTTTACCCGGTCAAAGTATTGAAAGCTTTATTTCTACAGTAAATACTGCACTCAGCTTTTCGCCTGCACATATTTCCTGTTATTCACTGATTTTAGAAGAGGGTACAGAACTTTTTGAAATGAATGAGAAGGGAATATTGAATTTACCCGATGAAGACAGTGAACGTAAAATGTATGAAACTACAAAAATGATATTAGAAGATAACGGATACTACCGATATGAGATATCTAATTTCGCAAAAAAAGGCTTTGAGTGTGCGCATAATCTGAAATATTGGAGCTGTGATGAATATATAGGCGTCGGACTTGCAGCACATTCTTATATTGACGGTGTGCGTTATGCCAATACAAGTTGTATGAAAAATTATCTTGAAGGGAAAACTGAAGAGGAAAGGATATCTCTTACAAAAAAAGATATGAAATCCGAGTACATCATAATGTCCTTAAGACTTGCAAATGGAATTGATACAAAATTATATAAAAAGAAATTCAAAAGCGATCTGTATGATGAATACGGTGAAATTATCGATAAGTATATAAAGTATGGATTACTGGAAAAGAATGGTGTTTTTTACCGACTTACAGACGATGGAATCAATGTTTCAAATACAGTTATGTGTGAATTTATGTAAATATTATGAATAATTTGTAAAAATGCTCTTTTTCACTTGACAAATGAAGGAAATAGTGCTATTTTATAATTGTTAGCACTCAATAAAGATGAGTGCTAACAACTCCTGACAAAAGGGGGTGTTACGGAGTGGATTTGTCGGAAAGAAAACAAAAGATACTGCATGCGATTATCGAAGAATATATCGGAACAGCAGAGCCTGTTGGTTCAAGAGTTCTGTCTAAGCACGATGAGCTTGGCTTGTCAAGTGCCACCATCAGAAACGAAATGGCTGACCTTGAGGATATGGGATATCTTGTAAAGCCACACACTTCTGCGGGAAGAGTTCCTTCCGATACCGGTTACAGATTCTATGTAAATTCGCTCATGCAACAGTATCAGATGAGTGTTGAAGCTGTTGAACAGTTAAAAGTCGCACTTGAGGGAAGAGTAAGTCAGCTTGATATGCTATTAAAAAAAGCAAGTATGATTACATCTGCTCTGACGCAGTACACAACCGTAGTGACGAGTCCTACACTTGGCAGAAGCATAATCAGAAAAATTGACCTCATAAATATGGGGGTTAATCTTATGCTGATTGTTGTAACAAGAGCAGGGCTTATTAAAAACAGATTTATTCCCGTGTCTGTTAATGAAACAGAGGCGGTTATGCTCTCGGGTATGCTCAATCGTGTACTTGGGGACGTAGCCACTGATGACATAACTGAGGATGATATAATAGAAATTCAAAAATATGCGACAAAAACTCTTGGAATAGAAAGTAGTGTTGCATCTGTAATTGTCAATTACATCTGTGAAGCTATTTACGAACTTGGCGAAACTGATGTTTATATAAATAATGCGAGAGCTCTTTTGAGTTATCCTGAATTTTCTGACCTTGGAAAAGCAAGAGAAATGCTTGATTTCCTTGAGAACAAAGAAAAGATGATAAAATTAATCGGCAGCGGTGAAAATGAATCTGATGTGAGCATTAAAATCGGTACCGAAAATAATTTTAAAGAGCTTGAAAATTCATCTCTTGTAACAGTCAATTACCGAAGAGGAGATAAAATTATCGGCAGAATTGGTGTTATAGGACCAAAAAGAATGAATTATGCAAAGGTTATTGCAAGTCTTGACTGTATATCAAGTCATATAGACAGCATACTTGAGCAGCTTTATAACCTTAGTGAGGAGGGGTAGAATTGGGTAAGGAAAAAAATAAAGATGTAAATAATAAGCCCATTGATGAAGAAATCGAAGAAACTGCAGAGGAGACAGCTCCTGAGGCTGAGAATGTTGATTCTGAGGATATTCCCGATGAGCAGGAGTCGGAAGCATCGCAGGAAGAAGAAAAGTATAAAGCTCTTGAGGACAGATACTTAAGATTACTTGCTGAGTATGATAATTATCAGAAGCGTACAACAAGAGAAAAGGAAGCACGTTATGCCGATGCTCTGATTGATACTGTTTCTGCATTTCTTCCGGTTCTGGATGATCTGGACAGAGCGTTGGGCATTGAGACAAAATGTGAAGAAACAGAAAAGTTCAAATCAGGTGTAGAGATGGTACAAAAGAAAATGCGTGATGTTCTCTATAAGCTTGATGTTGAAGAAATCAAGGCAGTAGGTGAGGAGTTTGATCCGAATATCCATAATGCAATACAGCATGTAGAGGATGAGAATATAACCGAGAATACAGTTACGGAAGAGTATATGAAGGGTTATATTTATAAAGGTTCAAGAGTAGTTCGCCACTCAATGGTAAAAGTAGCCAATTAACGCAAAAAGCGTAATATAAATAAATTTAGGAGGATGAATATTATGGGAAAAATTATTGGTATAGACCTTGGTACAACCAACAGTTGTGTAGCGGTTATCGAAGGCGGTAATCCTACAGTTATTGCGAATACAGAAGGTTCAAGAACAACACCGTCAGTTGTTGCATTCAAGAAGGACGGAGAAAGAATAGTGGGTCAGGTAGCTAAGAGACAGGCAGTAACAAACGCAGAGCGTACTGTTATGTCAATCAAGCGTGAAATGGGTACATCGTACACTGTCGGTATTGACGGCAAAAACTATACACCGCAGGAAATTTCTGCTATGATTCTTACAAAGCTTAAGCAGGATGCGGAAAGCTATCTTGGTGAACCGGTTACTCAGGCTGTTATTACAGTTCCTGCATACTTCTCTGACTCACAGCGTCAGGCAACTAAGGATTCAGGTAAGATTGCAGGTCTTGAAGTGTTGAGAATTATCAACGAGCCGACAGCTGCTGCACTTGCGTACGGTATGAATGATACTGACCAGAAGGTTATGGTATACGACCTTGGCGGTGGTACATTTGACGTTTCAATTCTTGAAATCGGCGACGGTGTGTTTGAAGTTCTTTCAACAAACGGTGACACAAGACTCGGTGGCGATGACTTTGACGACAGAATTATCAAATATCTTACAGATGAGTTTAAGAAGGATACAGGCATTGACCTTTCAAATGATAAGACAGCAATGCAGAGACTTAAAGAAGCAGCTGAAAAGTCAAAGATTGAGCTTTCGGGCACAATGACATCAAACATCAACCTTCCGTTCATTACAGTTGATCAGGACGGCCCCAAGCATATGGACATAACTCTTACAAAAGCTAAGTTTGATGAGCTTACTGCAGACCTTGTTGAAAAGACACTTGTTTGCATAAGAAATGCCATGAGCGATGCAGGTGTATCAAGAAGCGATATTGATAAGGTTCTTCTTGTCGGCGGTTCTTCAAGAATCCCTGCTGTTCAGGAAGCTGTTAAGAAGGAAATGGGTCAGGAACCGCATAAGGGAATTAACCCGGATGAATGTGTTGCTATCGGTGCAGCTGTTCAGGCAGGTGTTCTCGGCGGCGAGGTTAAGGACGTACTTCTCCTTGACGTTACACCGCTTTCACTCGGTATCGAGACAATGGGTGGCGTGTTCACAAGACTTATCGACAGAAATACAACTATCCCCACAAAGAAGTCACAGATATTCTCAACTGCTGCAGACGGTCAGACAAGTGTTGAGGTTCACGTACTTCAGGGTGAGCGCGATATGGCTCAGTATAATAAAACTCTCGGAAGATTTTCACTTACGGGAATTGCTCCCGCTCCAAGAGGCGTACCCCAGATTGAGGTTACTTTTGATATCGACTCTAACGGTATCGTTAAGGTTTCTGCAAAGGATATGGGTACAGGCAACGAGCAGAAGATTACAATTACTTCTTCTACAAACTTGAGCGATGACGATATTGAACGTGCTGTTAAGGAAGCTGAAAAGTACGCAGAGGAAGATAAGAAGCGTAAAGAAGAGGTAGAAACAAGAAATAATGCAGAGAGCATGGTATATCAGTGTGAAAAAACTCTCGGAGAAATCGGAGATAAGCTTGATGCTTCGGATAAGTCTGATATAGAAGCTGAGATTCAGAAGGTTAAAACTGCACTTAGCGGTACAGATTCAGAAGCTATCAAGAATGCAACAGAGGCTCTTCAGCAGAAGTTCTATAAAATATCAGAAAAGCTTTATCAGCAGGCAAATCCTCAGGGTGCACAGGGCGGTCAGGGTTTTGATCCTAACAACTTTAACGGTGCACAGGCAGGCGGAGCTAATGATAATGTATATGAGGCTGAATACAGAGAAGTAGATGAAGATAAGTAATCTTTTTTCTGAAAAAGTATATTAAATAGTTGAAATTATGCTGTATCACAGCGGATAAATAGTTGATTTAAGACCGGTTAGTGAATTGACGGTATGGTTTTCTTACAAAAGTCTTAATGAATTTATCTGTTTTGTGGTACAGCTTTTTCAATTTTATTAAAAAAGAGATAAATATCTATTTACAAATCGGGCAGTATTTGGTATAATAGCTATGTTTGAGGTGAAATAAATTGGCTGATAAAAGAGATTATTATGAAGTGCTTGGAGTCTCAAAGGGTGCAAGTGAAGATGAACTTAAAAAAGCATATCGTAAAGAGGCTAAAAAGTATCATCCCGACCTTCATCCGGGGGATAAAGAAGCGGAAGTTAAGTTTAAAGAAGTAAATGAAGCATATGAGGTCTTGTCAGACTCTGATAAACGTGCGAAATATGACCAGTTCGGTCACGCCGGCGTAGATCCTAATTTTGGCGGTGGCGGTGGCTTTGGCGGCGGTTTCGGCGGCTTTGATTTCGGAGATATATTTGATATGTTCGGCGGCGGCTTCGGTGGTTTCGGAGGAAACAGAAGAAATGGTCCGAGACGCGGTCAGGATATACAGAAGATTGTTGAGGTTACATTTGAAGAAGCGGCGTTTGGCTGTAAAAAGCAAATAAATGTCAACAAACAGGAGAACTGTCCTACTTGTAACGGAAGCGGTGCAAAACCGGGAACAAGTCCTGAGACATGTACAAGATGCGGAGGCCGTGGTCAGGTTGAGAACAGAACAAGAACTCCGCTCGGGTTTATGACGAATGTTACAGTTTGTCCGGAGTGTCGTGGTAGCGGAAAGATTATAAAGGAGCCGTGTAAGGATTGTCACGGCAGTGGTAAGATTAGAAAGTCCAGAACTGTGGAAATTGATATTCCGCAGGGTATTAATGATGGACAGACTATGCAGATGAGCGGTTTTGGTGAGCCGGGAGAAAGAGGCGGACCCAACGGAGATTTATTAATTACAATTAAAATTAAAAATCATGAATTCTTCAAAAGAGATAATTATGATGTATATGTTGAGCTTCCTGTTACATTTATTCAGGCAACACTCGGCGCAACTGTAAAGGTTCCCACTCTTGACGGGATAGTGGAATATGATATTCCGGAAGGCACTCAAAGCGGCTCTGTATTCAGACTGCGTGGAAAGGGTGTTCCGTTCTTAAGAGGTAAGGGACGTGGCGACCAGTATGTAACAGTTGAGATTGAAATTCCCAAAAACCTTTCAAATAAGCAGAAGGAAATACTAAAACAGTTTGAAGCAGAGGTTGAGGGAAAGAATTATAAAAAACAAAAGAGCTTCCTTGATAAAATGAAGGAGCTGTTCAAATAATATGCTGTAGAATATATGCAGTATTAATTTACGGAAGGAATGATATTAATGCAACCCAATATTTATAAATTATCAGAAATGACGAAAGAGCAAAAGGACTTTATACTCCGTCGTGCAGAGCTTGATATTACAGAACAGATGAAGGTGGCAAGAGAGGTATCTGATGATATTAAGGCGCGTGGCGATGAGGCTGTTCTTGAGTATACTGCTAAGTTTGATAAAGTTCAGCTTACAAAAGAGCAGATGAAGGTTACAAAAGAAGAAATTGAGACAGGTTATCAGAGACTTGATAATGAAACGAGAGAAGCTATTGAATATGCGTATAAGAATATCTATGACTTCCATGAAAAACAGCTTCCTGAAGAGATGTGGTTCACTATGGTTGATGATGGCTTAATGGTTGGTGAAAAGACTACGCCGATAGTTGATGTATGTCTTTATGTTCCTCACGGAAAAGGCAGTTTCCCGTCAGTTTTATGTATGCTCGGAATCCCTGCTGTAGTTGCAAAGGTGCCCAGAATAGTTGTTGTTACACCTCCTAACGAAAAGGGTGAGGTTGATGATGCAATTTTAGCGGCTGCAAAAATCATAGGAATTGATGAGATATATAAAGTTGGTGGTATTCAGGCTGTTGCGGCAGTTGCTTATGGAACCGAAACAATTCCCAAGTGTCATAAGATTATCGGACCGGGTAACAGCTATGCTACAGCGGCAAAGCGTGTTCTTGCAAGCTACATAGATGCAGGTTTGCCTGCAGGCCCGAGTGAAGCGATTATTCTTTGTGACGAAAATGCAGACCCCCATAAGGTTGCACTCGACTGGATGATTGAAGCAGAGCATGGACCCGACAGTGCGGCTCTTCTTGTTACACATTCAAAGGAGCTTGTTGATAAGGTTATTCCCATTATGAATGAACAGCTTGAAAAGATTTCACCAAAGAGAAAAGAGTTCATCTCTGTAAATTATACTACATATGGCGGTGTTATTCTTACAGATTCTCTTGATGAATCTATTGCATTTGTTAATGAATATGCACCCGAGCATATGGAAGTTATGACGAAGAATCCGTTTGAGACATTACCGAAGATAAAGAATGCAGGCGAAATTCTTCTTGGAGAATATACGCCCGTTACACTTTGTAATTTCGTGCTCGGACCTAATGCAATTCTTCCGACGGGCGGATTTGCTAAAACCTATTCGAGCGTGTCCGTAAATGATTTTCTTAAACGTTCTTCTGTAGGATATGCATCTAAAGACGGTTTTGAAAAGGTAAGAAAGCATGCTGCTCGTTTTGCAGATGTTGAAGGCTTTGATACACACGGCCTTGCAGTAAAGGAAAGAAAATAAAAATAAAGGAGGTCTGCTTTTATGGAAAAAATTAAGGTAACACGAAAGACAACAGAATCAGAAATGTCTGTAGAGCTGGATTTTTCTCCGCTGTCTGCCGATTACAGAAAAAACATTAATACACCGATTACTTTTTTGAATCATATGATTGAACATATTGCGTGGAGAAGCGGTATTAATGTTATCACTGATGTTAAGCTGGATAAATTCTGTCTTACCCATGTGATTTGTGAGGACCTTGGAATAGCTTTGGGAAAGGCTGTGCTTGAATATGTTGGCAGAAAAACCGGTGAAGGAATAGTTGGCTATGGCGATGCCTACGGAATAATAGATGAGGCACGTGCACATTCTCTGATAAGCTTTGAAAGCAGAACCTATTTTGAAATAGACTATAATGGTATTGATATGTGCGATAATGTTGAGGGAATGTATAAAGAAGACCTTGAAACATTTCTTCTCGGGTTTGCTCAAGGGGCAAACTGCACATTGCAAATTTCTGTTGAAAAAGGTGAAAATGGTCATCATATATGGGAGGCTGTTTTCAGAAGTATTGGTACAATGCTTGGCAATGCACTTAAGCTTATGCCCGAAAGAGCAGGTAAAACATCAGGTGTTGCAGGCTCAATAAACTGGGTTATTGAATAGTTTAAAATAAGGGGCTGTAGTAAAATGATTTATTTTGCTACAGTCTGTTATGCTTTTGGAGGTTAATTATGAAGCTTGCATCCTTTCTTGATAAATATGATAATATACTCTTTGACCTTGACGGAGTCATAACAAGTGAGCAAAATTACTGGACAATTGCGGCTCTTACTGTATGGGAATGGATATATGACGATGAAAAAAGTTCAATCGAATATATGACAAAAAATGCTATAAGAATCAGAGAAACGGTTATGTGTAATGACAAGCTGATAGGTTTATTAAAAAATAAAGGAGTAAACTCTAATTGGGATTTGGCATATATTATTTTTGCCATGAAGCATATACTTGACACGGATGATTTTAAGAAAATATATAAAGCATGCGAGGGATTTGATAATAATATTCTTAATGAATATCCGGTTATAGCCGACAAGTTATCAGATATCCTGTGCTGTGACTGCAAACGAAACGGTAAGTTGTGGACAGATTTGGTTATGACATTTCAGGCGTGGTTTCTCGGCGATGATTTATTCAGACAGACGTATAATACACAGCCGAAAAGATGCGGTTACAAAGGCTTGATTAATTCAGAAAAGCCCTTAATAGATAATAAAATACTGATTGAAATTTTTAAAGAATTGTCAAACAAAGGGAAACGTCTTGCAACGGCAACTGGCAGACCATCACGAGAGATGATAAAGCCTTTAAATGATTTTGGTATAATGAAATATTTTGCTGACGATGCAATTATAAACTATGACCATATCCAAAATGCCGAGGAGAGGTTTGGTATGACACTATCTAAGCCGCATCCGTATATTTTCATTAAGGCAATGCTCGGAGAAGGGTATAATGATGAAGTTATTATTTCGGGTGATTATGACAAAAGCGGAGTAAGCAAAACTCTTGTAGTGGGTGATGCCGGGTCTGATATGCTTGCGGCAAAGGCTATGGGAGCGGATTTTTGTGCAGTGTTGACAGGCGTTTTTGGGAAAGAAGCTCGTGGATATTTTGAATCAGCAGAAAGTGAATATATTCTCGATTCACTTGAGAACTTTTTTGTTTAAAGAGGTAGCGTATGAAAAGAATAACTACTCCACTCGATAAAGATGTAATCAGAAACTTAAAATGCGGTGACAGTGTGCTATTAAGCGGAATTATCTATACTGCACGAGATGCTGCGCATAAACGGATGTATGAAGATTATGAAAAAGGAATACCGTTCCCTTTTAAACTTAAGGGACAGATAATATACTATGCCGGACCTTGCCCTGCAAAACCCGGTGAGATTATTGGTTCTTGCGGACCTACGACTGCAGGGAGAATGGATGCATATGCGCCTCTTTTGTTGGATAACGGTCTTTCCGGAATGTTGGGAAAGGGCGGAAGAAGTGAAAATGTTGTGCTTTCTATGAAAGAAAATACAGCAGTCTACCTGGGCGCAATCGGAGGGGCAGGAGCACTTATTGCAGAAGCGATAAAGGAATCGGAAATAATAGCATACCCTGAGCTTGGTACAGAGGCTGTCAGAAAGCTCAGGGTAGAAGACCTTCCTTGTGTTGTGTTGATTGATTATAAAGGAAAAGATTTATATGAGGTTGGGAAGAGAGAGTACAGGAGGGATTAATTCCCTGATTTTATAAAATAACTGTGCAGAGCGTTTTCAGCAGTCCTTTGAGTGTCATATACCATGAAAGTAACAAGATTATCTACGCTGATTATTTTAAACGCATCGATTCTTTTCAACTCGTCGGGATTGTTTGCAAATTCGAAATCAAGCTCGCTTTTGCGGGCTTTTAATTTTTCTATAACTACTTCAGTTTCTGCACTGTTATTAGTGGCTGTGACAGCAAATTCAAGTGATGTACCGTTGTTTTGTTTGTATACAACAATTTCATATTCTTTCGATATTTCTTGGTATACACCGGTAAACTGTTCACATTTTTGGGCGTTTTCGTAATAGGGTAATGTTGTCATAAATTCAGTAACAGATTCTATATCCGGTGCTCTCCATAATTGCAGGAAAATTATGAATATACCTGTTAAAAGTATAAGTGATAATAAATAAATAGTCTGCGGGTGTAAATGCTTTTTAATAATGTTATTCATAGTGTTCATTCTCCTCGTATGTGTTATAAGATGCGGCTTTATCTGAGAGGGCTATTACGGATGCTGCATATTCCGACGGTGACATATTAACGTGTAATCTGAATTGTCTCGAAAAATAATGTATGCTCTCGTAGCCGAGTATTTCGGATATTTGGGTGAAGTTGTAATTTCGTTCGCGAATCAGCTTTTTGGCAGTATCTATTTTCATTCTGATAAAAAATTCACACGCACCGCATCCCGCTTGTTCGCGAAAGATTTGTTTAAGCGCTGTTTTGCTGATACCTGCATATCGGGCGATTTCGTTAAGGGAAAGTTTTTTTCCTATACTCTTTTCCATATATAGGATAATTTCGTTAAATAAGCTGTCGTCGAGATTTCTTTTTATTGTATTCATCTTTGGAGAAGATTCCTTTCTGAGCAATGTAATTAACAGTTCACAAAGATATATTTTTAATAGCTGTTCGCATCCGAATTTGGAATTTTTTCTTCTGTGTAGTTTTGTTGTTTCCAAATCTCCCAGAGGGGTATCGAATGCTTCCCGACATTCATCAATAATTCTTGAAAGTAAATTTCTGTGCTTTGTTCCGGTGTAAAAAAGCATATCATTAAATTCGTTCATTACAGATGAGTTGCATTTGAAACTTATAATTACAGCACAAGAAGCGTTTTTACCGTCTGCAATTATTGAGTGCCATTCGTTTGGCTTATGGAAAAGTACGTCTCCTTGCACAAGTTTGATTTTTTCACTCTCACGTACTGCTGTAAGTTCGCCCTTGTCGATATATACAAGCTCCCACCAGTTATGTATTTCTCCGGGAAAAGCATAATCCTTTGCAAATTCATAGTAATGCACTGTGACCAGCTCTGTGATTACAATATCATCTTTGAGCCTTGTACCCTCATATTTCATATCTTATCACCACTTTATTATGTATTGGTTATATTATAACACATCCGACCGATTTTGTAAATATTAAATCCTATAATGCAAATATTTTTTTTACAAACTATATTATAATAGGTCTGTATGTAAATATTTGCAATGAAAGGAATAATAGTGATGGAAAATAAGCTTTACGAAATTATCCGTAATTTCGATGTTGAGGTATCTATTTCCCCTTACGGTAACGGGCATATAAACGACACATACATTTCTGAAAGTAATCCGAGATATATATTGCAGAGGATTAACAGTTCAGTATTTAAAAATCCTGAGCAGGTTATGGAAAATATCCTGAATATAACAGAGTTTTTAAGAAAAAAGGTAATAGAAACAGGCGGAGATCCTGAAAGAGAAACACTAAATGTTGTAAAGACAATCAATGGTGAAATTTTATATAAAACTGATGACGGTGAATATTTCAGAATGTATAAGTTCATCGAGGGTTCAAAGAGCTATGATATTCCTGAATCGCCGGCAATGCTTTATCAGGCTGCAAAAGCTTTCGGCAGATTTCAGAAGCTTTTGTCTGACTATCCTGCAGACAGCCTTTATGAGACGATAAAGGATTTCCATAATACTCGAAAGAGATTTGAAAATTTAAGAAAAGCTGTTGAAGCTGATAAGTGCGGCAGATGTAAGAGTGTAGAAAAAGAGATTGAGTTTGCATTTGCACGTGAGAAGGAAGTCGGCATTGTTGTTGATGCTATTGCTGACGGCAGTATTCCTTTGAGAGTAACTCATAATGATACAAAGCTCAACAATGTTATGCTTGATGAGAAGACAGGTGATGGTGTTTGCGTTATTGACCTTGATACCGTTATGCCCGGTTCTTTGTTGTATGATTTTGGTGACGCTTTGAGATTTGGTGCATCTTCAGGTGCTGAGGATGAACAGGATCTTGATAAAATATGGTTTGATCTTGAAATGTTTGAAGCATTTACTAAGGGATTTTTAGAAGAGGTTGGCGGAAGTCTTACAGAAACAGAACGTAAACTCCTTGCTTTCTCGGCAAAAATTATGACCTATGAATGCGGTATCAGATTTTTGACCGATTATCTTGAAGGCGATACATATTTTAAAATTCACAGAGAGAATCACAATCTTGACAGATGCCGTACACAGTTTAAGCTTGTAGCGGATATGGAAAAGAAGATGGATGAAATGAATTCCATTATAGCAAAATACTGATATTATTTCACATAATGTTCCAACGGAGGAGTTTTAATGAGAGTAATTGTTTGTAATGATTATGTTGAAATGTCAAAAAAGGCTGCAAAGCTTGTTGCAAGTCAGATGACATTGAAGCCTAACAGTGTATTAGGTCTGGCAACGGGTTCTACACCGATCGGACTGTATGAAAATCTTGTGGAAATGAATAAACGTGAGGAAATTGATTTTTCAGATATTACTACTTTTAATCTTGATGAGTATTATCCACTTTCGCCTGATAACGAGCAGAGCTATCGTTATTTTATGAATTATCATTTGTTTGATAAAGTAAATATTGATAAATCAAAAACCTTTGTGCCGGACGGAATGGCAGAGAATCCTCAGGAAGAATGTGCAAATTACGAGAGAATGATTAAAGCGGCAGGCGGTATAGATTTGCAGATTCTCGGAATCGGTCAGAATGGTCATATCGGATTTAATGAGCCTGATGAAAACCTTAATACCGTAACACATCTTACTGACCTTACAGACAGTACTATTGAAGCTAATTCGAGATTTTTTGAAAAAATATCCGACGTTCCCACAAAAGCGCTTACAATGGGAATAGCAACTATAATGAAATCAAAGAAAATAATTCTTCTTGCGAGCGGCAGAAATAAGCACAGAGTTGTTAAAGAGCTTTTGAATGACGGAATAAATACATCAGTACCTGCAACTATGCTTAAGGTTCATCCTGATGTTGTGCTGATTTGTGATAAAGAAGCATATTCACAGATGTATCTTGGTGTTGATATCGGAGGAACAAGCATCAAGCTTGGAGTTGTAGACGGTTTTAATAATATCGTATATAAAGACAGCCTTCCGACGCAGAAAGATAAACCTGCAGAAGCGATAATTGAGAATATAGCGGAAAAATGCAAAAAGATTGCAACTCGTTTCCCGATAACTCAGATAGGTGTTGGTACACCGGGGATAATTGATATTACAAATAAGACGGTAACTGCGGCAAATCTTCCTTTTGACAAGACACCGCTTGAGACAATGCTTTCAGAGAAAACAGGTATGCCTGTTTCGGTGAGCAATGATGCGAACTGTGCGGCACTTGCCGAGGCTATCGCAGGAGAGGGTATTAGTGTAAGCGATTTGTTTATGGTAACAATCGGAACGGGAATCGGCGGCGGAATTATTATTGATAAGAAGATATATGCAGGTGTCAAAGGCGATGCCGGAGAAATCGGGCATATGTGTATTGAAACTGATGGTAAGCCTTGTCCGTGCGGAAGTAGCGGATGTTGGGAACAGTATGCTTCTGTATCTGCCCTCATTGAGCAGGTTGAGGATGCTGTTTCAAAGAATCCTCAAAGCATACTTGCATCTGTTGTAACAGAGGAAGGTGTAGTTGACGGTACCACTGTTTTCAAGGCACTTGCAAGAGAGTGTCCCGTTGCTAAACAGGTATTTGATAAGTATATATCTTACCTTGCTGTTGGTATGAAGAATATTATCAATATATTCAGACCCGGTATGATTGTAATTGCCGGCGGTATTTCAGCAGCAGGTGATTTACTGCTTGAACCATTGGTAAAAAAGGTCGGCTCTGATACACCTATTAAGATTTCAAGACTTCAGAATGATGCCGGTATAATAGGTGCGGCTAATTTAAGAAAATAATATGATTTATGCGTATGCTTCATATGAGGTATACGCATAGTTTGTATTAAGAAAGGACTTGTTGTTATGATTTTTAAAAATGTAAAAGTATATACGAATGAGTTTAAGTTTGAAACTAAAGATATATTTGTAAATGACGGAGTGTTTTCGGATAAGCCCTGCGGTGAGGAAATAGATTGTTCGGGCTTGATGATGTGGCCCGGGCTGATTGATATTCATACTCATGGTGCGGTTGGCTGTGATCATATGGATTACGGACTTGATGCTCAAAGAGCAATTGCATCCTTTATGGCTGAAAAGGGAGTAACTACATATATCCCTACTGTTATGACTAACACTAAAAAAGCACTTGTTGATTCTTGTATGAATATAGCAGAAGCAAATGAAAAAGGGACAAACGGTGCCAAAATCGGCGGTATTCATATGGAAGGTCCGTATTTTTCAATGAAGTATAAAGGTGCACAGGCAGAGGAGTATATCCGTGATCCTGATATTGATGAGTTTAATGAAATTTACGAAGCATCAGACGGCCTTTTGTGTATGGTAAGTATTGCACCCGAGCGAAACGGTTCGGTTGAATTTATAAAGGAAGCATCGAAAAAATGCAAAATTGCTATAGGTCATACCGATGCTGATTATGAAACTGCAATGGCTGCTATATCGGCAGGTGCGTCTGTTCTTACCCATACCTTTAACGGTATGCGCGGTCTGCATCATAGAGAACCTAACGCTATCGGAGCTGCATTAACATCTGATAGCGTAATGTGTGAATGTATATGTGACGGACACCATATACACCCTGCAATGGTAAAAATGCTTTTTTCTGCTGTTGGCAAGGACAGATTTGTTATTATTTCTGATTCTTTAAGAAGTGCAGGGTTGGAAGACGGAGAGTATACAATGGCAGATGGCAGAAAGATTATTGTAAAAGACGCTCTTGCAAGACTCGAAGACGGTACAATAGCAGGCAGTTCTGCAAATATGTTTGATAATGTTGTAAATACGGTTAAATTTGGTTTCTCTTTAGAAGATGCAATCAAATGTGCAAGCTATAATCCTGCAAAGGCTGTTGGTATTGATGATAAGGCAGGAATTATTGATACAGGACGTGCGGCAGATTTTCTGCTAGTTGATGAAGAATATAATTTGAAGAGTGTATATATTAATGGTGAGAAATTTAATATATGAATTTGACAATGTAATAGTAAGATGGGGTGAGCAACATTAAAACTCTTATAGAATTGTTTGATACGTGCAGAATATGCAACGTTATAAGCGGATACCATTTTAATCCTGATAAAATTGTTTATCTCTGCTGTGATGATACATTCACAAAAAGCGGTATTGATGATATAGAAAATTTCTTCAGAAAGTATGCACATGATATTAAAACTGAATATATAAAGGCTAACCGATATGATTATGAAGGGCTATTCAGTATACTTGAGCGTGTTGTGAAAGAAAATGAAGATGTTGTTTTTGACCTGACCGGAGGGACGGAACTTCTTTTGGCTGCTATGGGGGCTGTTGCTGAAAAATACAATATACCAATGGTACAGTATAATGTGAAAAAGTGTAGTCTTGTAAGAGTTAAAAATACGCAAAGTATTAAAGAGCCTGAAAGAAAAAGACTTGACCTTGAAGGATGTATAGCCATTAACGGAGGCGCAGTAGTCGGAAGAGAAAAATCGATTTCATACAATAATATAGCGGAGTCATACAGTAATATTGTTAAGCTGCTGTGGGGAATTTGCAGAGAAAATCCGCAGGAGTGGAACAGACAAACAAATTCATTTTCACGGCTTGAGCAGTTTGCTGACGACTATGACGATTTGAGAATAACTTTTGATATGTCGAGATTTTCTGAGGATGAAAGGGAAAAGTTATTTAACCGAAGAATTATCGAAAAGCTTATTGAAGCAGGTATATTTTCGGAATTCAAGCAAAAAGGGAATATAGTTTCATACAGATACAAAAATGCGAATGTTAAACGGTGCATATTAAAGGCAGGGAATATTCTTGAGCTTTATACATTTATTGTAGCTTCTGAAATTATGAAAAAATACCCGGACGACATAGACGATGTTGCTGTGGGGGTTATCCTTGATTGGGACGGAGAGGTACACGATATAAGAAAGAATATTACCGATATAAGGAATGAAATAGATGTAATGCTTGCAAAAGGGCTCAATCCTATATTTGTTTCGTGTAAAAACGGTGAGGTGCATAAGGAGGCTTTGTATGAGCTTGATACGGTATCAAGCCATTATGGAGGGAAATATGCCGGGAAAATATTGGTATCAACTTATGTATCACCCGATGAGGGCAGTAGAAATTATATCATAAAACGTGCAGAGGAAATGAACATATGTCTGATTACCGACGTTGACAAAATGAGCTATGAAGAATTTTTTAAAAAGCTTGAATTTGCGTTGATAAAGCTTTGAGTGTAGGACAGAGTGTACCTTTTTTCTGTTATACTTTGTGTGTTTTTGTGTATAATATAAAAAAATAAATAAATTGTAAAAAAATGCTGTATTTTTTGAAAATTTATGTTATAATTGCTATATTAAAGATTTACAGAAAGGTGTGTATTTATGGGATTTTTATTGGAGGGGTTTTTTGCTGTTACATGGCAACAGTTGATAATGTACGGTGTCGGTATTATACTTATGTATCTTGCAATCAAGAAGAACTATGAGCCGTCATTGTTGTTGCCGATGGGTTTTGGTGCTATACTTGTAAACCTTCCGTATTCAGGTGTGCTTAATCAGCAGATTGAAGGGATCGGTGAGGTACATGGTATAATTGAATGGATGTTTGATATCGGTATTGAGGCATCCGAGGCTATGCCGCTTCTGTTGTTTATCGGTATCGGTGCGATGATTGATTTCGGTCCGCTTCTTTCTAACCCGAAAATGTTCCTTTTCGGTGCAGCAGCACAGTTTGGAATATTCTTTGTAGTAATTGTATCTGTATTGTTCGGATTTGACCTTCGTGATGCTGCATCTATCGGTATTATAGGAGCTGCAGACGGTCCTACATCAATACTTGTTTCGCAGGTACTTAAATCCAACTATATCGGACCTATCGCTGTTGCGGCGTACTCGTATATGGCGCTTGTGCCTATAATACAGCCGTTCGCGATAAAGCTTGTAACTACAAAGAAGGAAAGACAGATAAAAATGCCTTACAATCCGCAGAATGTGTCAAAGTTCCTTAGAATTGCATTCCCGGTTATTGTAACGGTTATTGCAGGATTTATTGCTCCTACATCTGTTTCGCTTGTTGGATTTTTGATGTTCGGAAACCTCTTGAGAGAATGTGGTGTTCTTGATTCACTTTCAGAAACAGCTCAGAAGGATCTGGCAAACCTTGTAACTCTTCTTCTTGGTATCACAATATCATTCAGTATGAGAGCAGAGCAGTTTGTAACATGGCAGACAGTTCTCATTATGGGACTTGGTCTTGTTGCGTTTGTGTTTGACTCAATAGCCGGTGTATTCTTTGCAAAGTTCCTTAATCTCTTCTCAAAGAATAAGGTTAACCCGATGGTAGGAGCGGCAGGTATTTCTGCTTTCCCGATGTCTGCAAGAGTTATTCAGAAGCTTGGTCTCGAGGCTGATAACCAGAATCATCTTCTTATGCATGCTATCGGAGCAAATGTTTCAGGACAGATTGCATCGGTTCTTGCAGGCGGTATGATACTTAATCTTGTACCGCAGTTTTTACAGTTGCTTAAGTAATTAAACAGTGAAAGGAAATTAAAAATATGAGTACAGTTTTAAAATTGGCTTTTCAGCTTATGTGGCAGGGAATGGTTGGTATATTTATTGTAATGGCTGCAATCTCCTTGATTGTATTTCTTTTCACCAAGTTCTCTAAATAATTGACATTTAACGGTGCCTGAAAGCGTCTTTAGCAATATGGCACCGTATTATATTGGAAGGAAAAATATTGTTATGACAAGAAATGAATTTATGTTTAATGAATATAATATCCCGCAGAATATTATTAATCTTCTTGATGAGGCAGAGGCAGAGTGCAGGGAAGAATTTTCGGTAATTGAAGATATTGCATCTGTGAATCAATTGAGAGTTATGAAAGCATTTTACAATAACAGAGTAAGTGAAATGCATTTTGCATCAACTACGGGCTACGGCTACGATGATATCGGAAGAGACACTCTTGATAAGATATATGCTGAACTCTTCGGCACAGAGGATGCACTTGTGCGTCACAACTTTATTTCGGGAACACATACACTTTCAACAATGCTTTTTGGTGTACTTCGCCCTGGAGATACTCTTTTGGGAGTGACAGGAAGCCCTTATGATACTCTTCTCGAGGTTGTAGGCATAAAAGGCAACCCCGGAGATGGTTCTTTAAAGGATTTTGGTGTTAATTACGAACAGATAGAGCTTACATCCGACGGTATGCCTGATTTTGATAAAATCAAAGAAAGGCTTTTAAAAGGCGGAATAAAGGCTTGTCTTATTCAGCGCTCTAAAGGCTATGCTTTCAGACCGAGCTATACAGCCGAGCAGGTTGGTGAGTTTGCAAGATTTATTAAGGACATAACACCTGATGTAATAGTTCTTGTTGATAACTGTTACGGTGAGTTTGTGTGCGAATGTGAACCTACTGCTGTCGGAGCAGATTTGTGTGCAGGTTCTCTTATAAAAAATATAGGAGGAGGGCTTGCACCTACAGGCGGTTATATCGCAGGAAGAAGTGACTTGATTGAAAAGTGTGCATACAGACTTACGTCAGTAGGCATAGGAAAAGAGTGTGGTGCATCTCTTGGCTTTAACAGAATGATGTATCAGGGACTTTTTATGGCACCGCACACTGTTATGCAGGCGATGAAAGCGGCAGTCCTTTGTGCTTCGGTTTTCAAAAAGCTTGGATATGAGGTAATTCCCGATGTTGGAGAAAAAAGAGGGGACATTATTCAGGCTGTCAAATTCGGTTCACCGGAAGGTATAATCAGCTTTTGTCAGGGTATTCAAAACGGTGCACCGGTTGATTCTTTTGTTTCACCCGAGCCGTGGGATATGCCCGGTTACAGTGAGCAGGTTATTATGGCGGCGGGGGCGTTTGTTCAGGGCGCTTCAATTGAATTCAGTGCTGACGGCCCTATTCGCGAACCGTATGTTGCATATATGCAAGGGGGACTTACGTACGAATCTGCAAGGCTTGGTATTGCGATGGCTGCTAAACGAGTTCTTGAAAAGTGATTTGGAGGGAAGTATATGAAATCAATAGTTGATATACTGGGTAAAAAATACGGTAAGCTACTGTTCGGTCTTTTTTGCGGAGTTGCATATTTTGGAATTATTTATTCATTCATAATGTCTGCAACAAAAACCGGCGGGGGGTTGCTTGTGTTTTTCTTTGCACCTGCAATTATATGTCTTCCCGGAGTATATGTTATTAAATACTGCAATAGTATGATTGAAGCGGAAGAAAAAGGTAAGCTTTCGATATTTATGTGGGCACACGTAATACTCTTTGCAGTATCTGTAATACTTATTTTAGCAGGATTAAAAGGAATAAAAATTATATAAATTTTAGAAGATGTACATATCTTTTTTTTGTGTACATCTTTTATATATTTTGTCGAATGTAAATAAAAAATGAACAAATCATAAAATTGCTTGACTCTTTGGGTTTTGAGTACTATAATGTTTGATGTTCAACAAAAATTCAATATTAACCGGAGGTTGTTATGAAGAGATTATTTAGCTTTGCCGTGGCAGTTGTAATGTGTTTTTCTGCTTCGGTTATTTCCTTCGCAGAGGAAGTAAAAGAAGTGCATAAATTCGATATTGAATCTGCAATATCCTATGCACTTGAAAATTCAACAAAAATGACGAAAGCAGAGTCCGATGCAGAAGCGGCAAAGAATGCCTTATCAGAAGCAAGAGTTGCTTACAGAGATTATAAAGCAAGTGAGTTCAGTACATTTCCGCTTGAAGAAGCGTATCTTGCATCGGGATTGTTATTTGATTCAGCTACCGCAAGTTATGAACAGGCAAAAAGAAATGTAGTTTCTGAGAGTAATGCCGTAAAAATTTCAGTAAAAAAGAGTTTTTACACTTGCGTTAACAATGAGAGAAAAATAAAGACTGCAAGCGAGAATCTTGAAAATACAAAACAAAAGACTGTATATGCTAATGAGCAGTACAATCAGGGAATAATATCAAAGCTTACACTGAAAAGTTTTGAATTGGCAGAGATGAATGCGCTCAATCAGTACAATACTGCAATCCGTAATTTTAATCTGTCTGTCATAGAGTTTAAAAATCTGCTTAATATTCCTCTTTCGGAAGAGGTAGTGTTTATTGGTTCTTTTGAAGAAAAAGAGCTTGTTTTTGAAAATCCGGATGTAGCTGTTGATATGCTTAAAAACAGTAATGCTTATCTTTCTATTTTTGAAGGAAGAACACTTGCTGAGAAGAAGATGAAAATAGCTAAGGGGTGGTACAGCAGTAATGAGCCCGGATATTTTAAGGAACTCGGTACATACAATTCAACGATATCTGGATTGGTTGATGCAGAGAATCAGTTGAATTACGGTGTTATTTCCCTTTATTCATCAATTGTAGGAATTGGTGATAATGTAGAATACCTTAAAGAGTATGTTCAGATGATGAAGGAAAATACCGAGGCGTCATATCTGCAGTATGAGCTTGGTATGATTACTTCAAATAATTATATCGAAATTCAGCAAAAATATTTTGAAGCGCAAAATAATCTTCTTGATGCTCAACTCGGATATTATATTGCAGTGCTTGAATATGTAAATATGTACAGCGGTAATGCTGATATGTAAGTTATTTATTGTATTATATAAAGAGATAATCTGTTGTTAATGAAAGGTTTGGTTAAAAAATGAAGAAAAGTATTCTGTTGGTTTTGTCTGCATTGCTTCTTTTAGCAAGCGGATGTAAAGATGAAAAGAAAACGGCAAACGATGTAAAAGAGAATGTTGGTACAAATGTTACGGTATATACTGCTGTTTCAGAAGGTATTGACAGTAAGGTTACATACACCGGAGAAATTATGGCATCTGGTGAAGCGTCGGTATCTGCAAAGGTGGCGGGAAAAGTACTTTCAGTAAATGCGGAACTTGGTCAGTACGTTAATGCAGGTGATGTTCTTTTTACAATTGACAGCACCGATTATAAGTTGCAGTATAATCAGGCTCAAGCGGCGTATAACAGTGCACAGGCGGCTTATAACAGCGCTACCGGAGGAGCACAACAGCAGGCTGTAAATAATCTCAACAATTCTGTTATCAGTGCTGAAACTGAATATAATAATGCACTTTCAAGCTATAACAGAGAGTTGGAAATGTTTGAGAATAATACAAATCTTGTGAGTGTGCGTAATCAGATGCAGATGGCAAAGAGTGCCTATGAACGTACAGCTTCACTTTTTGAGATGGGAGCTGCAAGCAAGATTGAACTTGATAATGCAAAAGCTGCTTATGAAAATGCCCAGGCTTCCGTAAAATCTGCCGAGAATGGTTTGAAGTCAGGTATAGAGGCTGCAAAAGCTCGTCTTGTAAATGCTGAAAATAATTTAAGAGCTGTAAAAGAAAATTATGACTTGACGGTAAATGTTGTGAATCCTGAGAGTGCTGCAACTGCAAAGGCTCAGGTAGATGCTTGCAAAGCAACACTTGATATTGCTAAAAATGCTCTTGATAATACAACTGTTACAGCCCCGATTTCAGGCTATATTTCAAGCAGAAATATTTCAAAGGGAGAAATGGTTGGAGCAGGTGTCCCTGTCTTTACCGTTTCGGATATATCATCTGTAGAGGGTGAGATAAATGTCACAGAGTCTGTAATATCACATGTGACTATAGGTTCCGTTGCAGACGTGTCTGTAAAAGCTGCAAACATTCAGAATCTTAAAGGTGAGGTAAGTGTTGTTAATACTGTTAAGAACGCCCAGACCGGTTTATATACTGTAAGAGTGAAGATTCCTAATAATGACTCTGTTTTAAAAGCAGGTATGTTTGCAGATATAGTTCTCACAACTCAAAGTGAAAGTGATGCAGTTACCGTTCCTAACGGCGCAATTATGCAGTCGGGAAGTGAGAAATTTGTATGGGTGGCAGATGATGCTACGAACACTGCTGAAAAGAAAGTTGTTGTTACCGGTATCGATGACGGAGTTAAGACACAAATCATATCAGGTGTTGAGACGGGAGAGAAAATTGTCGTACTTGGCAAGGAGTATTTATCTGAGAAAAATAATCAGATTAATATTACAGGAAACGAATAATTGACTATCGGTGATATATTGCGGAAAGGGAATGATTTGTAAATGAAACTGCACGAGTTGTCGGTCAGAAGACCGGTGTGCGTAAGTATGATTGTACTGATATTTGTTATAATCGGAGGGTATGCACTCACTATGCTTCCGATGGAGCTTATGCCTGAGATGGATATGCCAATGGCGATTGTTATGACAAATTATAACAATGTCGGTGCAAAAGAAGTTGAAAGTATGGTTACCGAGACAATCGAGAGTGCTTGTGCATCTGTTTCGGGTATAGATACAATTACCTCACAGACTTCTGAGGGAAGATCCTTAATGATGCTTCAATTCCATACTGGAACAGATATGGATAAAGCTGTGTCGAATATTGAGGACAATATTGATATGATATCGAGCTATCTTCCTGAAGGGTGCGATGAGCCTATGGTAATTAAGCTTGATATGAATCAATCAACGGTGGCTATGTTGAGCGTCGGATATGAAGGGTATGACCTTATACAGACGAAGAAGTTTATAGAGGATAATGTTAAAAGTGAACTTGAATCGGTCAAGGGTGTTGCATCTGTTTCTGTAATGGGTGCTCAGGACAGAATTATAGAAATTGAAGTAGACCCGGATAAGCTACATGGTTACGGTCTTTCTGTAAGTGATATTAAAAACGCTGTTGCTATGCAGAATGTAAAACTTCCTGCCGGGGCCACATCAGGTATGAATAAAAAGCTTTCGGTTCGTGTTATCGGCGAGTTTAAAGAACTTTCGGATATTGCCTGTGTACCGATTACTACAAAGAACGGTCAGACTATATACATATCAGATATAGCAAATGTTAAGGATACATTCTCTGATAACAGTTCTTTTTCACGCTTAAACGGCGATGAGGCTATATCAATCACGATTTCTGCTGAATCTGATGCAAACGCAGTGGATGTTGTTAACGGAATTAAAAACAGCTTAAAGAAGCTTGCTGCCGAATATCCTAAATTTGTCTATGATATACCGATTGAAACGGGAAGCACGATAGAAGATGCGGTTAAATCAGTTGCTGAAAGTGCTATAATCGGTGCGTTGCTTGCAATAATTGTACTATTGTTATTCCTTGGAAACATCAGATCATCTCTTGTTATAGGTGTTGCAATGCCGGTTTCTGTTATAACAACATTTATGGGTATGTTCTTTATGGATATGACCTTGAATGTTGTCTCTCTGGGCGGATTGGCACTTGGTGTCGGAATGCTTGTTGATAATGCAGTTGTTGTAATAGAGAATATTACAAGAAGAAGAAATGAATTTGGTGATGACTCTAAAGCATCAGCAGTATCGGGTACTGCCGAAGTTATCGGTGCGGTTGTGGCATCTGTTATAACAACCTGTATAGTATATGTGCCGATAATGTTTATAGATAATATGATGGCTGAGATGTTTAAGCAGCTTGCATTTACAATTATTGTTTCGCAGCTTGCGTCATTGATAATAACATTCCTGCTTATACCGATGCTTTCATCACGTATCGAGAATATGGATGAAAGAAGTAAAAAGCTTGGCTTCGTGTTAGTTCCTTTTGATAAATTTCTCAAATGGCTTTATAAGGTTTATGAAAAGGGTCTTAAATATGTATTGAGTCACAAGAAAAGAATCATAATATCAGTTTTGTTGATATTTGCTCTGAGTATTGCTTCTATGGCACTTGGAGGTATGGAGCTTATGCCTTCAAGCGATGAGGGAATGATATCTGTATCTATAGAGTTGCCTGTTGGTTCAATGCTTGAAGACACTAACAGAGTAAGCAAAATTGCAGAAGAAAAGATTAAGGATATTCCTGAAATTGAAACTATTATGACAAATGTCGGCGGTATGGGCGTAGCTAGCCTCACGTCAGGTGAAAATACAGCCTCTGTGAGTGTTATGCTCCGTGATGACAGAAACAAAACCACAGATGAGATGATAAGTGAAATCCGTTCAAGGCTTAAAGATTTATCGGGCGCAACTGTTGAAGTTTCTGCATCGAGTTCGGGTATGTCTATGTCGACGAATACAGTATCATTCAGATATACAGGTAAAGATGAGGAAGTGCTTGAAGAATTTGTTTTAAAGGCTGAAGAAGTACTTAAAACAATTGAAGGTGTTGCTGAAACATCAACGTCTATTTCTCAGACACAACCTGAACTTGTTATCGATATTGATGAAAGCAAGGCAGCGAAATACGGGCTCGCAACTGCAAGTGTTGCAAGTCATATAGGAGCAGTGCTTGACGGTACAACTGCGTCAAGATACACTGATGCAGGCAGTGAGTATGATATAGATATTGTTTATCCGAAAGCGTATATAACCGATTACAGTCAGCTTAAAAATCTGCAGATAAAAACGCCGATGGGGCAGTGGATAATGCTTTCTGATGTTGCGGATATTTCTGTAGAACAGGGTTCTGCTACGTTGACAAGAGTTGACCAGAAGAGAGTTATAACACTAAATGGTGTAATAGATGGTAGCGATATTGGTAATGTAAACAGAAAATTTATGCAGGCTATGGCAGAAATTGATATGCCTGAAGGTGTCGGACAACAAGCTACCGGTGCATATGAAATGATGGTGGAGGCAATGCTTCAGTTTGTTGGTGCAATACTGCTTGGTATTGTTTTGATGTATATGGTTATGGCTGCTCAGTTTGAAAGTCTTAAAGAGCCATTCCTGATACTGTTCACCGTTCCTCTTTCAATAATAGGTGTTGCATTTTCACTGTTTATTACCGGAAGCAATCTGTCGGTTCTTAGCTTTATCGGTATGCTTATGCTCGTCGGAATTATTGTTAATAACGGTATTATTCTTATTGAGTTTATCAAACAAAAAAGAATTGAAAGTCCTGACTTATCAAGGGATGATGCTGTGATTGTGGCGGCTATTACAAGACTTCGTCCGATTTGTATGACAACAATAACGTCTGTATTCGGATTTCTTCCGATGGCACTTGCAGGTGCTGAACAGATGCGGCCGTTGGCACTTGTACTTGTCGGTGGTCTTAGTATTGGCGCAATTCTTACACTTTTCTTCATTCCTTTACTTTATACTGTAATGGATGATAAGAACTCAAAGAAAAAAATGAGACGAACAAAAAGAAGAGTTTCAGTCAATAATTAAGGATCCGGGGTTGTTGTATTATGCAACAACCCCTTTCTCTTTTGTAAAATTATGCTGTATATTTGATATAATTGGATAAATTTATTTTGAATGTTGAATTTGTTTTAATATGATGATATAATTTGAATAGTTATTTGCAGAAAGAAGGTATTAATATGAGATTCAAAATAGGAGCAATGCTCGAATCTTTCAGAATGGGAACCAAAGACGCAATTGAAACGGCATCAAAGCTTGGAGTAACAGGACTTCAGATGTATTGCACAAACGGAGAACATTCACCCGAGAATATGACAAAGGAAAAAATAAGCGAGCTTCTCGATATGATGAAGTCAAACGGTCTTGTGTTTTCAGCTATTTGCGGAGATTTGGGGATGGGGTTCGGAAATAAGGAAAAGAATCCTGAACTTATCGAAAAGTCGAAGCGTATAATCGAGCTTGCAAAAACACTCGGCACAGATGTTGTAACAACTCATATAGGTGTGGTACCTGAAAATCCCGGGCATGACAGATATAAAATAATGCAGGAGGCGTGCTTTGAACTGAGCCGTTATGCTGACAGTATCAACTCACATTTTGCAGTTGAAACCGGCCCGGAAACTTCCGCAACATTAAAGGCTTTTCTTGATTCGCTTGATTCTAAGGGGGTGGCGGTAAATCTTGACCCTGCAAATCTTGTTATGGTTACCGGAGACAGCCCGGTTGATGCGGTAGAGAATCTGAAAGATTATATCGTACATACTCATGCTAAGGATGGAATTATGATAAATAAGGGGAATCCTGAGTATATTTACAGAGCAGTACATCCCGTACCTGAGGAATTTGAAGGTGTTGAATATTTTAAAGAGGTGCCGCTCGGGACGGGGAGTGTTCCTTTTAAGGAATATCTTGATGCACTTGAAAAGATTGGTTTTAACGGCTATTTGACAATAGAGCGTGAAGTGGGAGAAAATCCGGTTGCTGATATTGAAACTGCCGTTAACTTCTTGAAAAAACTGATATAAACTATAATTTTTGAGTGAAAAGTATATTATTAAACGATGTTTTTTGCAGGTAAAATTATGCAATCTTACAAATTTTATAAAAAATGCAAAAAAATGATAAAAAAATAACATTATACTCTTGTATTTTTTTGGAATTTGAGGTAGAATATATACTGAAGGTGTATGGAGAATGTACGCCAAAATAAAAACAATGGAGGAATTTAAAATGGCAGTAAAAGTTGCAATTAACGGTTTCGGCCGTATCGGTCGTCTTGCATTCAGACAGATGTTTGGTGCAGAAGGTTATGAGGTTGTTGCTATCAACGACTTGACAAAGCCTTCAATGCTCGCTGGTCTTCTTAAGTACGATACAGCACAGGGCGGTTACTGTGGTACAATTGGTGAGAACCTTCACACAGTATCAGCTGATGACGATGCAAACACAATCACAGTAGACGGTAAGACTCTTACAATCTACGCTGAAGCTGACGCTTCAAAGCTTCCTTGGGGAGAAATCGGTGTAGACGTAGTTTTAGAGTGTACAGGTTTCTACTGCTCAAAGGATAAGGCAATGGCACACGTAAATGCAGGTGCTAAGAAGGTAGTTATTTCTGCTCCTGCAGGTAATGACCTTAAGACAATCGTTTACTCAGTTAACGAAGATACATTGACAGCTGATGATCAGATTATTTCTGCTGCATCATGTACAACAAACTGTCTCGCTCCGATGGCTGCTGCTCTTAACAAGTATGCTCCCATCCAGTCAGGTATCATGTCAACAATTCACGCTTACACAGGCGACCAGATGATTCTTGACGGTCCCCACAGAAAGGGCGATATGAGAAGAGCAAGAGCAGGTGCTGCTAACATCGTTCCTAACTCAACAGGTGCTGCAAAGGCTATCGGTCTTGTTATTCCTGAGCTCAGCGGTAAGCTTATCGGTTCTGCTCAGAGAGTTCCTGTTCCCACAGGTTCAACAACAATCCTTACAGCAGTTGTTAAGGGTGAGAACGTAACAGTTGACGGTATCAACGAAGCTATGAAGGCTGCTGCTTCTGAGTCATTCGGTTACAACACTGATCCTATCGTATCTTCAGACGTTATCGGTATGAAGTAAGGTTCATTGTTCGATGCTACACAGACAATAGTTTGTGACCTCGGCAATGGTCTTTATGAGGTTCAGGTTGTATCTTGGTACGACAACGAGAACTCATACACAAGCCAGATGGTAAGAACAATTAAGTATTTTGCTGAATTAGCATAAGAACTGTATTGTAATATTAAGGTGCATCTTGATTAAGTCAGGATGCATCTTTTTTTGGCTCATTGTCAAGAGTTGGGGTGAAAAATCCTGTAAAGAAATTATTTGACGATTTAAAGCTTATTGAAATAAAAAAAACATCGACACATACAAGTCGATGTTTTTTTGTTTGGTGCGCCTGACGCGATTCGAACGCACGGCCTTCAGAGTCGGAGTCTGACGCTCTATCCAACTGAGCTACAGGCGCATATGCAATATTATTAGTATAACATTATAAAATTGAAATGTCAATATATTTTTGCCTTCAAAAAATTCAAGATTTTTTATTAAATATATATTTAACTATAGATTTTTTTAGGAATGTATGATATAATAAAATAAGTGTGAAAATTTTTGACAAAGTTTATCGAAATACAGAAAATTATTAAAGGAGTATTGATATAATATGGCCTCTAAAAAAGGTGTGAACACAAATAAAAGACCTGCGCAAAGCAGGAATTATAAGCAAACGTCCAAAACAAGGACTAATGCTGTTAGAAAAGGAAGTAAGAAAAAGAAACAGAATACATATGATAATTATGCATTAACAGCAGTGGCATCATTTATCTCCGCTATTGTTCTTGCGATTTTTATCTATTTTGATTCTGCAGGATTTGTTGGGAATGCTGTAAGAAATACCTTGTTTGGTATGTTTTCAAGTGTTACATATCTTATCCCTCCGGTTGTGATGATTCTTTCAATATATACTGTGAAAAGAGCAAGTACGAGAAGATTCTGGATAAAAGGCGGAATATGTCTTGCGTGTATGGTTTTGCTTGGAAGTCTTATACAGATAATAGCTCCTGCCGGAATTCCAGAAATTTCAATGCTTTGGGGTAACGGACATGAGTTGATAGGCGGTGGTCTTTTCGGCGGATTGCTGGCAGTATTTGTATATAAAATGGTAGGTAAAGTTGCAGGGATAATTCTTATTGTTGTTGCAATGTTTATATTGTTCAGTGTTATTTTCAAGATATCCTTTATCAGTATGATTCAGAGCTTTTTCAGTGGTGTTTCAGATGAAATTAAAGACATTGAAAAGGTTGACATAAGCGAAAGGGGAAGAAAGGTAAAGGCGAAAGTTGAAAGACAAAAGCTACAGCGTAAAAATCGCAGAATTTATGATGAATTGTCTGAACCGGACATGCCTGCCAATAAACCTGATACAAAGAAGGATGGTGCTGTTATAATGCCTGCTGTCTCCGATGCTGATGAGCCCAAGAACAGTGGTATGGCTGATACAGGCGTCAAGAATGACGACATCATTCTGCCTTTTGAATTGTATGATGAAGAGCCCTCGGAGGAGTTTGATCCTGATAAATTCCTTGAAGAGGTAGCCGCACAGCTTCCGCAGACAGAAGGCGTTAAGGAAATAATGGACGAGCATAAAAAGAAAGGCTCAAAGGAAGATAACCCGCAAAGGGTTGAGACCACAACCGAAGAGGAACGCAATCAGGTTAAAGAAGAAATTGATGAAGCGATTGTTGAAGCAAAGGAATATATATATCCCAATCTCAATCTTTTAAGAAAGCCGGGAATCACAACCGGAGATAAGAGAAAGGAAATGCTTGAAACATCAAAGAAGCTTATGGAGATTCTAAAGAACTTTGGTGTTGAAGCAAAGCTTTTGCAGGTTACAAACGGTCCTGCCGTTACAAGATATGAAATTCAGCCTACTGTCGGAACAAAGCTTTCCAAAATAACAGGTCTTGCTGATGACATTGCACTTAACCTTGCTGTTCCGACCGTACTTGTCGCACCCGTACCGGGCAAGGCGGCTGTCGGTATTGAAGTTCCCAATAACAGCATAGGTCTTGTATCCGTAAGAGAAATACTTGAAAGTGATGAGTTCCAAAACAGTAAATCGAAGCTCACTATTGCATTGGGTAAGGATATAGGCGGCAGAGTTATAGTGGGAGATATTGCAAAATTCCCGCATATTCTTATTGCAGGTTCTACGGGCTCGGGTAAATCGGTTTGTATCAATACCATAATCACAAGTATTCTTTACAAGTCAAGCCCGGATGATGTTAAGCTTATAATGGTTGACCCGAAGGTGGTTGAGCTTGGTGTATATAATGGTATACCGCATCTATTGATTCCTGTTGTTACAGACCCGAAACGTGCCGCAGGAGCACTTAACTGGGCTGTTGGCGAAATGATGAAGAGATACGAGCTTTTTGCACAGACGGGTATGCGTAACCTTGACGGCTATAATAATCACATTGAAAAAGAAGGCGGTAAGAAACTGCCGAAGATTGTTATTATAATAGACGAGCTTGCCGACCTTATGATGGTTGCCGCAAAAGAAGTAGAGGATTATATCTGCCGTCTTGCACAGCTTGCAAGAGCAGCAGGAATACATCTTATAATTGCAACACAAAGACCGTCTGTTGACGTTATCACCGGACTTATTAAGGCTAACGTGCCGAGCAGAATTGCATTTGCGGTTTCAAGCGGTGTAGACAGCCGTACAATTCTTGACAGAGTTGGTGCGGAAAAGTTGCTGGGTAAGGGAGATATGCTTTATCATCCCACAGGTATGCCGTCTGCTGTCAGAGTTCAGGGTGCATTTTTAAATGATGATGAGGTTGAGAATATTGTTGAGTTTGTAAAACAAAATGCTGACGATACTCACTATTCTGAAGACCTTGAGGACCATATCGAGAGGATTTCCACCGGAGAAAACGGTGTTACCGATGAGGATGACGGTGACGATGCTGATGCACTTCTTCCGCAGGCAATTGAGCTTGCGTTGGAGCTTGGCCAGATTTCGACTGCTATGATACAAAGAAAGATGAAGGTCGGATATGCAAGAGCCGGACGTATTATTGACCAGATGGAAACAAGAGGATTAATCAGCGGTGCAAACGGTGCAAAACCCAGAGAGGTATATGTTTCGCGTATAAAGGCTGCGATGGAGCCGAATATGTTTACTTCGGAGGCAGATGATGACTAAGGGATTTCTTCCTATTTGCAGACAGGATATGGACAGGCTTGGTTGGGAAGAACTTGATTTTCTCTATATTGTGGGCGATGCATATGTCGACCACCCGAGCTTTGGACATGCTATAATATCAAGAGTTCTTGACAATGCAGGATATAAGGTCGGAATAATCGCACAACCTGACTGGCACAGTAAAGCTGATTTTATGAAGCTTGGCAGACCAAGACTCGGTGTTTTGGTAAGTGCCGGAAATATTGATAGTATGGTGAATCACTATACAGTGTCGAAAAAGAGAAGGCATGATGATTATTATTCGCCCGGTAAAAAAGCCGGAATGAGACCTGACAGAGCTACCATTGTATATTGTAACAGAATAAGAGAAGCTTTTGGTGATATTCCGATACTGATAGGCGGCGTCGAAGCAAGCCTCAGAAGATTTGCACATTATGATTATTGGGATGATAAAGTAAGACGTTCAATTCTTTTTGATTCAAGAGCTGATATACTTATCTACGGCATGGGCGAGAAACAAATTGTCGAGATTGCAGAGTGCCTTGACAGCGGAATGGATGTTTCGGATATTACTTATATAAAAGGCACTTGCTATATTTCAAAGAATGATGATGTTTTTGACAGTATAAAGCTTCCGTCATATGAGATGTGCGCTGAAAATAAAAAGCAATACGCCGATGCGTGCAGAATTGAATATGAGGAACATAATCCTTATATCGGAAAAACTCTTATTCAGGAGCACTCAGGTAGATTTTTAGTTCAGAATCCGCCGCAAGAGCCATTAAATCAAAAAGAGCTTGATAAAGTATACGAGCTAAAATATATGAGACGTCCGCATCCGGTGTATGATAAGCTTGGCGGTATAGCGGCAATTGACGAAGTTAAGTTTTCTCTGTCAAGCTCAAGAGGATGTTTCGGAAGCTGTAATTTTTGCGCATTATCCTTTCATCAGGGAAGGATTGTAACAGCGAGAAGTAAGGAATCCATTATTAATGAAGCAAAGCTTTTAATCAAGGATAGTGAATTTAAAGGGTATATTCACGATGTCGGAGGCCCTACTGCGAATTTCAGAAGAAGTGCGTGTGATAAGCAGGAAAAGCTTGGTGCATGCAAGAATAAACAGTGTCTTTTCCCGAAACCGTGTAAAAACCTTATTTGCGATCATTCCGAATATCTTTCGCTTTTGAAGGAGCTTCGCAGTATTGAAGGCGTTAAAAAGGTGTTTGTACGTTCAGGTATAAGATTTGATTATGTTGTTGCGGACAGAAAAAAAGGATTTTTGAGTGAATTATGCAAGCATCATATAAGCGGTCATTTAAAGGTAGCGCCCGAGCATATTTCTGACAGAGTTTTAAAGAGGATGGGTAAGCCGTCAAATTCTGTATACGAGGAATTTAGCAGGGAATTTTATTTGATAAATGAAAAGCTCGGTATGAAACAGTATCTTGTTCCGTACCTTATGTCTAGTCACCCGGGAAGTACCTTAAAGGATGCGGTTATGCTCGCTGAATATTTAAAAAGGGAAGGCTTGAATCCCGAACAGGTGCAGGATTTTTATCCCACGCCCGGAACTGTATCGACTTGTATGTATTATACCGGAATTGACCCGTTAACGGGCGATGAGGTATATGTGCCGAGAACGCACAAAGAGAAAGCGATGCAAAGAGCATTACTTCAATTTTCAAAACCTGAAAACTACAAAATGGTAAAAGAGGCTTTGATTGAGGCAGGACGTGAAGATTTGATAGGATTCTCGCCCAAATGTCTTATAAAGCCGTATAATGATAATGGAAGGAGAAAAACAGATGGCACAGATATTAAGCGGAAAGACGGTGTCTCAAAGAATCAAGGAGGAACTGGCAAAAGAAGTGGTTCTTCTAAAGGAAAAGGGAATAAATCCGGGACTCGCAGTAATTATCGTGGGAGATGACCCTGCAAGCAGAGTTTATGTAAATAATAAAAAGAAAGCTTGTGAGGAGCTCGGAATATATTCAGAGGAATATGCTATGCCGGGTGAAACCACCGAAGAAGAGCTTTTAAAGTTGATTGACGAGCTAAATACAAGAAAAGAAATTTCAGGAATACTTGTTCAGCTTCCGCTTCCGGGGCATATAGACGAAAAGAATGTCATTAATGCAATCGACCCGAATAAGGATGTTGATGCATTTCATCCGGTAAATGTCGGAAAGATTATGGTAGGTGATTTTGATTTTGTTCCGTGTACACCAGCAGGTGTTATGGAATTAATAAAAGAATCAGGCATTGATGTTGCAGGTAAGGACTGTGTTGTTGTCGGAAGAAGTAATATTGTAGGAAAGCCGCAGGCAATGCTTTTATTGCATAAAAACGGTACAGTTACAATATGCCATTCAAAAACAAAGGATTTGAAGGAAAAAACAAAAAATGCAGATATTCTTGTTGCGGCTGTAGGTATACCTAATTTTATTACCGGAGATATGATAAAACCCGGTGCTGTAGTAATCGATGTCGGAATAAACCGTATTGCACCGAAAACACTTGTTGGTGATGTTGATTTTGAGAGTGCTGAAAAGGTTGCAGGTGCAATAACTCCCGTTCCGGGTGGCGTTGGTCCTATGACGATTGCCATGCTTATGAGAAATACAATCAAAGCTGCCGAAATTAATAATAAATAAGGAGAAGGACATATGAATTCATTACAATGGAAAGAATATTTTAATACAAAGGAATTTGAAGAACAACTGTCATATATTTATGTATGCAACAGCGACTCGTTAGGATACTATAAAGAAAGACTGTGTGAAGTTCTTGAAGGACTTGAAAATAATTTTGCAAAATACGATGATATAAGACTATTTTCTGCTCCGGGTAGAACAGAGATAGGCGGTAACCATACAGACCATCAAAGAGGCTGTGTTCTTGCGGCGAGTATTAATCTTGATGTTATCGGAGCTGTTGCAAAAAATGGCACAGATAAGGTCAGAATACTTTCTAAAGGTTACAAAATGGATGTAATTGATATAAACGACCTTGATGTTAAAACAGACGAATATGATAAAGCTATTTCGTTGATAAGAGGAGTACTTAAAAGATTTTCGGCAATGGGCTATAAGCTTGAAGGCTTTGATGCGTATACACTTTCAGATGTTTTAAAGGGCTCCGGTATGAGTTCTTCAGCGGCTTTTGAAGTTATTGTAGGCACGATGGTCAGTGGGTTGTTTGCTAATAATGAAGTCGATGCAATTGAAATTGCCAAAATCGGAAAATATGCAGAAAATGTGTATTACAATAAACCGAGCGGACTTATGGATCAGATGGCATCAAGTGTCGGAAACGTTGTGTCGATTGATTTTGAGTCGGAAGAAGTACCTGGTGTTAAAAAGGTGGATTTTGATTTTTCAAAGTGCGGACATTCTCTTTGCATAATTGATTCGGGTGCAGATCACGCAGATTTGACCTGTGAATATGCCGCAGTTCCGAGTGAAATGCGTGCAGTTGCCGAGTTCTTCGGAAAATCTGTTTTAAGAGAAGTTTCAGAAGATGACTTCTACAAAAATATTCCTGCACTGAGAAAAGCTTTAAATAATGACAGAGCAGTTATCAGAGCAATGCATTTCTTTAATGACTCTAAAAGAGCTGTAGAAGAAGCTAATGTGCTTTCTGATGGTGATTTTGACGGATTCTTAAAGCTTATTACAGAATCGGGAGCATCTTCTTTTAAATATCTGCAGAATATTTATGCATCTATTGATATAAAAGAACAATCTGTTGCACTCACACTTGCGATGTGTGAAAGACTGTTAAAGGGTAGAGGAGCACACAGAGTTCACGGCGGAGGCTTTGCAGGCACTGTGCAGGCATTTGTACCAAACGATATGCTTGATGAATTTAAAGCAGGCATAGAAGCTATGCTCGGAGAGGGAATGTGTCATGTTCTTTCCATCCGTCCGGTTGGCGGCTATGAATTTAAAGCATAAGTTATATAATGCGTCTTCTTTATGAAGACGTATTATTTTTGGTACTTTACGAGTTTTTGCAGATGGTGTTGACAACAATATTAAATTCTTCTAATATACGTATGGTTCAAAATACAATGCGTAAGATATAATAATTAAGCCGGCAAATATAACAGACATAAAATAATTTAATACGAGGTGAATATCAAATGATTGACATAACAGAGCTAACAGACAGAATATACGATACTGTAATGAATCATAAAACAGATAAAGACGGCGAATTTGCAAGATGGCTGTGGCAGAGTAAAAGCGGAGACCGGGAGCTTGGTGCGAACGCTTATGGCTGTGCAGATGCTGTAAATATCCTTTATACTCTCGGAAGACTTGATACCCAAAACGGAATGCGGCAAAAGCTCATTGACGGAATTAACGCATTTCAGAACCCCGACAGCGGTTTGTTCTTAGAAAAAACACACCATCCGATACATACAACAGCACATTGTACAGCTGCTCTTGAGCTTTTGGATGCAAAGCCCGTATATGAGCTTACCCAATTAAAGCAATACAAGGATAAAGATGCGTTATTTTCTTTTTTAGATAACCTTGAATGGGAAAAGGATCCGTGGAATTCATCTCATAAGGGTGCGGGAATATATTCAGCCCTTGTTCTTGCAGGCGAAGCAGACACTGAGTGGGAGGATTGGTATTTTGACTGGTTTTATGATAACACCGACCCCGAAACAGGGCTGTGGAAAAAGAACGGCATAAAGATACATCAATGGGGCAAGTATTTCTCACATATGCCGAACATTGCCGCAGCATTTCATTATATGTTCAATCACGAATACGCAAAAAGACCTTTGAGATATCCTGAAAAAATTATTGATACCGCACTTGATATATACTATAATTATTCCAAGGGCGACTTAAAATGCCATATTGATTTTGCAAATGTTGACTGGATATACTGTGTAAACAGAGCCACACGCCAGACAGCACACAGATTTGATGAGTGCAAAAAAGCACTTCGGGAATATGCGAAGGAATATGTTGAATATTTGTATTCGATAGATTCGAAAACCGATGACGCATTTAATGATTTGCATATGCTTTTCGGCTCTGTTTGTGCCGTCGCAGAGCTTGCCCAAGCGGTGCCGGGCGAAATTAAGTCAAGAAAGCCTTTAAGACTTGTGCTTGACAGAAGACCATTTATTTAAAGGTTTGTATCAGAGAAATGAATATTTTGTTCTTTTTTGGCAAAAAATATAGACAAATTTACTAATATGTTGTATAATGGTAGAGATAGTATTGTGATGTTATCATATACTAAATTTACTAAAAGGATGTGTTTTTGTGAAGGGGATCAAAGGAAAAGAACTTATTTTAGGAGCGCAGCATATGTTTGCTATGTTTGGTGCGACTGTACTCGTTCCGCTTTTGACCGGTCTTGATGTGGCAACAACATTACTTATGGCAGGACTTGGTACACTGTTGTTTCATTTTTTGACAAAAGGAAAAGTACCTGCATTTTTAGGTTCTTCATTTGCGTTTTTGGGCGGTTATGCCGCTGTTGCACCGCTTCTTGACGGTAAGCCTAATATAGAGATGTTGCCCTACGCATGTCTTGGTGTTGCGTGTGCAGGCTTGTTGTACCTTGTTCTGGCGTTATTATTCAAGTTATTTGATATAAAAAGAGTAATGAAATATTTTTCGCCTATTGTAACAGGTCCGATAATTATTGCAATTGGTTTAATTTTGTCTCCGTCTGCTATATCAAACTGTCAGACTAATTGGTTAATAGCGATTGTTGCATTTGCATCAATTGTAATATGTAATATATTTGGTAAAGGTATGATAAAAATAGTACCTATACTTATAGGAATATTTGTTTCTTGTGCTTTGGCTGTTATACTTGAACTATGCGGAACGCAAGTGTTTGATCCCATAAAGCTTCAGGATTTAAAGGATGCGGCATGGATTGGTTTGCCGATAGATTTAAACTTAAGCGTATTTGCAGTTAAAGATGCATCAAAAGCAATATCTGCAATTATCGGAATAATGCCTATTGCAATAGCAGCTATGATGGAGCATATAGGAGATATATCTGCAATTAGCTCAACTGTCGGAAAGAATTTCATTGCAGACCCCGGACTTCACAGAACGCTTTTAGGTGACGGACTTGCTACAACGCTTTCAGCAGTATTCGGTGGCCCGGCAAACACAACATACGGAGAAAATACAGGTGTTCTTGCTCTTACCAAAGTGTATGACCCGAAGGTAATAAGAATTGCAGCTGTTTTTGCAGTTATACTTTCTTTCTCACCAAAGGTTGCAGCTTGTATTTCTTTGATACCGGCATCTGTTATAGGCGGTATATCATTAATTCTTTATGGTATGATTTCCGCAATAGGTGCGAGAAATCTTATAGAGAATAGTGTAGACCTTTCTAAGAGCAGAAATATTATCGTTACTGCAACAATACTTGTTTCAGCACTTGGGTTTAATTCAATCGGAGGAATAAGCTTTAATGTGTTCGGCACAACAATAACCCTTACAGGACTTGCTATTGCCGCAATTCTCGGTATTGTTATGAATGCAGTTTTACCGGGTAAGGATTTTGAATTTGTTGCTGAGAGTGACAAGTAATCTGAATAAGGCGTTGATTTTAAAATATAACATAAATGAGGTAGTTAATATGGGAAATTTATTTGTAATGGATCATCCTCTTATTACTCATAAGGTATCCATTCTGAGAAACAAAGACACAACTATTAAGGAGTTTCGGGAACTTGTTAATGAAATAGCACTGCTTGTCGGCTATGAAGCAACTAAGGATCTTAAACTGACAGAAATCGAGGTGGAGACACCTATAACAAAGACAAAGGGCGCTATAATTGAAAAACAGGTTGCACTTGTGCCAATACTTCGTGCAGGTCTTGGAATGGTTGATGCTTTAATGAGTCTTATTCCTGCTGCAAAGGTGGGTCATATTGGTCTTTGCAGAGACCATGAAACGCTTGAGCCGGTTGAATATTATTGCAAACTACCGTCAGATATTGACGAAAGACAGGTACTTGTTCTTGACCCGATGCTTGCAACGGGTGGAAGTGCTTCAGCCGCTATTGGTTTTGTTAAACAAAGAGGTGCAAAAAAAATCAAGCTTATGTGCATCATTGCAGCGCCTGAAGGAGTTAAAGCTGTCAGAGAAGCACATCCTGATGTTGATATATATGTAGCATCACTTGATGAGAAATTGAATGAAAAAGGATATATTGTACCCGGTCTTGGTGACGCCGGAGACAGAATATTCGGTACATTGTAAATATAATATAAAGCAGAGGTATATAATATTATGAATAATGAAAGCAGAAGTAGTTTTACGGGTAAAATAGGATTTGTTCTCGCTGCGGCAGGTTCTGCTGTTGGTCTTGGCAACATATGGAGATTTCCGTATCTTGCAGCTAAATACGGTGGAGGTATATTTCTTTTAGTATACATAGTATTAGCATTGACGTTTGGATTTGCTCTTATGACAGCAGAAATAGCATTGGGAAGAAAGACATCGCTGAGTGCTATAGGAGCGTTTAAGAGCCTTGATAAAAAATATTCCTTCATCGGATATCTTGCATCAATTGTTCCTGCAATAATCTTACCGTATTATTCGGTTATAGGTGGTTGGGTTATTAAGTATCTTTGGGCATTTTTGAGCGGCAATATTGCAAGCACAACATCAGATACATATTTTAGTGATTTTATTTCATCAACCGGTGAACCGATATTTTGGTTCATGCTATTTATCGGCTTAACGGCGTTAGTTGTTTTCTTTGGTGTTGAAAAAGGAATTGAAAAAGTAAGTAAAATAATGATGCCTATTCTTGTTGTACTTTCGGTTTTTATTGCAATATACGCAATGTTTATGCCGGGTGCAATGGATGGCGTATTATACTACATAAAGCCTGATTTTAGTAAATTTTCCGCTACAACAGTACTGGCAGCGATGGGACAGCTATTCTATTCAATGTCTCTTGCAATGGGTATTATGATAACATACGGTTCATATATGAAGAAGGATGTAAACCTTGAATCATCTGTAAAACAGATTGAATTGTTTGATACAGGTATTGCTTTTTTTGCAGGTCTTATGATAATTCCGGCTGTGTTTGCATTTTCAGGCGGAACTCCCGAAGCACTCGGAAAAGGCCCGGGACTTATGTTCGTAACCTTACCTAAGGTATTTGATACAATGGCAGGTGGAACTATTGTTGGTGTGTTGTTCTTTGTACTTGTAATGTTTGCGGCTTTGACATCTTCTATTTCACTTATGGAAACGGTTGTATCTATTGTTTGTGATAAGTTTAAAATGAAGAGAAATCCTGCTTGTCTTGTTGTGTTTATATTCTCTGTTGCAGTTGGTTTGCTTTCATCATTAGGCTACGGACCGCTTGGAGAAGTTAAGATTATAAATATGCAGTTCCTTGATTTCTTTGACTTTATAAGTAACAGTGTACTTATGCCGATTGTTGCATTATTTACATGTATATTTGTCGGTTATGTTATAAAACCTGATACAATCATTGAAGAGGTGGAATCATCTGCCGCATTTAAAAGAAAGAAAGTATTTACCGTTGTAATAAAATATATTGCGCCGATATTTATTGTTCTAATTCTTGTATCATCTGTCCTTGATGCAATGGGATATTTTAAAATTTAATTTATAAGCAATTACCCCTAAAGCGTACAAGTTTTAGGGGTAATTGCTTAATTTTTATTTTATTTTTAAAACTGATTTAACAATCCCTGCGAAAAACGGCGGCATTTTCCATACTATAACCTTCATATTATACAGTCCTTTCTGTTTTATGTATTTGTTCTACCATTTGAACATACAGCTGTAGCCGAGGAATAACAGCATTGCTGTTTCGATAACTACAACAACATACAATGGCAGAAGCATTCCTGCAAGTGCGCCCGAACAAAAGGTCAATACAGCCAATCCTGATTGCCTGCAAGTCGGGTGACAACAGCATTTCATAAATAATCACCTCGGTATTAATATATGCAGGAATCATAAATGTGTTACGTTCACATTTTATTCATAAAAAAAATTAATCTTATTTACAACTTATTCATACCAATGTCAAATTGAGGGTGTATTATAATAACATAATATGAAAATAATATTTATCAGAGAGGATGGTTTTGATGAAGAAATATCCATATACTGAGATTACGGATTTGATTGTATATGAGCAAAAGAAAAAGAAGAAGAGAAAAGCAAACGGTTGGATTCCTTGCATCTGTTCAGCTGTTGCCGCAAGTGTACTGACAGCCGGCGTGTTCGGATTCGGTTTTGCAAAGATTCTTAATTCGGATGGATTTGCCGGTAATAATGCGAATATAAATCAGAATGATTATAATGTTTCGATGATTACTGCAACAGGCGAGAATGTTCAGGGAAAACAGCTTTTATCGGTTCCCGAGATTGCAAAGAAGGTTGGTCCTTCCTGCGTTGGTGTTATCAATAAAGCAAAGGTGACCGCTCAAAGATATTATGACCCGTTTACGGGAAGATACTATTACACATCTGACCCTAACTCAAATGAACTTGTTGAGCAGGGAAGCGGTTCGGGAATTATTCTTTCCCAGGACGGATATGTTGTAACAAATCAGCACGTTATTGACGGTGCAACCGAAATTTCTGTAGTGCTTAATACAGGTGATGAATATAAGGCGACTCTTGTCGGCGAGGATGAACGTTCAGACCTTGCAGTTCTTAAAATTGATGCCCCGGGGCTTGTTCCGGCACAAATCGGCGACTCGGAGGCTCTTCAGGTTGGTGAGCTTGCAGTAGCAATCGGAAATCCGCTCGGTCAGGAATTTGCAGGTTCTGTTACTGTCGGCGTAATCAGTGCGCTCAACAGAACTATGACGGTTGATAACAAAAAGTATAACCTTATCCAGACAGATGCGGCTATTAACCCCGGAAACTCCGGCGGTGCTCTTGTTAATCAGTATGGTGAGATTATAGGAATTAACTCTGTTAAAATTTCAACAACAGGCGTTGAAGGTATCGGCTTTGCAATTGCAATGTCAGAAGCAAAACCGATTATCGATGACCTTATGAACAACGGCTATGTGTCGGGCAGACCGCTTGTAGGTATTCAGGCACGTTCAACAATGAGCGGACTTGTGGTTGAAACGGTTATAGAAGGCAGTGGTGCTGCAAATGCCGGTATTCTTGCAGGTGATTTGATTGTTAAGGCAGAAAACAAGGTTGTTAAAACAGTTGATGAGCTTAATGAAATCAGAGATAAGAAAAAGGCGGGAGAAACCTTAAGACTAACTGTTATCAGAAACGGCGAACTTTTGAATATAGATGTTATTTTAGGCGAAGATTTACCGACTAAGAATAATTAATTTAATATTTCAATCAAAAAGAAACGGTCAAAATTTGCCGTTTCTTTTTGATTACGTAATAAATTTAATTATTTCAATTTAATACAAAATGCCGCAAATTTATATGCGCTGATTGTGCTGTCGAAGATAACATTATTTCCATCTTTGTGAGCACTGCAATTCACAAGTTCACTAAGCTCAAAATCAGAGTAGGGGAATTTGATTTTTACATTGTCTGCGTCATCTTCAAAAATGTTCCACAAGCCAACGGATATTTCAGTATCGCTTCTCTTTACAAGCATATACGTATACGGGAAGTTTCCGACAAGCTGTATATTACAATCATTGTTTCCGATACGTTCAAGTACTGAGGTCAACTGTCTCTTTCGTGAATATGAATACAGCCAGCCTTGTTTACCTGCGACAAATTCAGCATTGAAGGTATAAACGAGGAATTTATGTCCCTTGCTGTTTTCGTAAAGATAGGATAGCGGATATTTATTTTCGTCTGATATGCAGTAAGATAGAATTTCGGCGTCGGGCTTGGTGATAATCGGTTTAAAATCATTACAGCCTTCTAAACGTGTGTATCTGTCTTCTGAAACAAAGTATTCCAAAGGTGTGTCCGAAAAACCCTTTACCGAGTAGTCGGATTTTTCATAAAAGGAGTCTATTCCGACGTCATAGCCGAGCTCAATCAATATTTTTGCGGACTCTATGTCGATGATGTTGCCGTTTACGAATAATTCGGGATTTATGTATCGTGCGTTTTCGCCGAAAACAATATTCACTCCGTTACCGTCGTATGAGGTGGGAAGAGAGTTTTCAGCGGCAAATCTTGATGATGCACTCATTATGTGCCATGACACTCTATTATAATTATCTTTTTTGTCCGGTGGCAGGTATTCTGTCTTAAATGTTTCGTATGAATTAAATGGTCTTACTCCGATGCAGTTTTTATTGCCGAAAATTCTTTCGATTGAATCATACAATGGTTTGTTTTTAACCATTGCATCAATATACCCTGTTTCGTAGTCGGTGTCGGATGCGTAGTCAAGCATATATTTTAATATTCCGTCACTGCCTGTTGCACGAAGAATCATATCAAAAAATTCAAGCTTCACGGCAGGACATTTGTATCTTGGTCTCGGATATGCATCGCCCTCTGTCATTATTTCAATTCCAAGGTCCTTACACCACTGCATCTGTATTCTTTCATACTCGATGATATTTCCCAGAGGCTGTGAAAGTGCCGATGCCCAGTACGGTGCACCTATCGTGCGTAAAAACGGTTTTGTTTTGCCTGCCATAATATTACAAAGTTCAAGTGTTATGCCGCCATGTGTAAACCAATCGGGGTTGGCACAAAAACTGAGTCTTGCGTCAGGGTTGATAGTATCGAGTGCAGCTCTGAGCTTTTTTGAGAAATTTATAAGAGAATCTGCCTGCACCTTTATCCACGCTTCTCTGTATTTGTTTGTGTCGCCTGAACAAACAAGGGATTCAAGCTGATTTACACTTATATCTTCGTTAAGCTCATTTCTTAATGCCTGCATATGCAAATCGCAACAGCATCCGCCGTTATCATCACGTGCAGTTAGTCTGAAGTCATCATCAATCATTATCATATCAGCACCGCAAAGTGCAACATTTTTTATCCATGTGCAAAAATCTTCGGTAAATTTTTCGTCCATAGGGCAGAAGGCTCCGGTTTTAGTTCCGTCAATGTGGCGTATGGTTGAATATTGAGCACCTTTAATTTCTGCAGTCGAATGCCCGAAGGTCTCGCCTAACCATACAAGAACTTCAATTCCGTTATCCTTGAAATATTTAATCAGTTCTTTAAGATGGTTTAAAACTCTCTCTGATGAGAAAGAACTTCCGACCTCTCGCTCAAGAGCAAGTGCAATTCTGTGTGCTCCCGAACGTTTTAGTTCAGAGAGAACCTTTTCCTTATTAAAGCCTTTAGAATCAATTATTATAGGTACAGTAACTTTATACATACTAATAGACCTCCTTATATACTAAGTAATACTACAGCTGCGATGCCGAAAAGACAGCCGGTTATCTGCATTTTTGTTAATTTCTCGTGGTAAAAAGCCATTGAGAGAACAAGTGTAATAATACTGCCGATTCCCGTAATCAATGGGAACATTATTGAAATCGGCATCAGTGCAGATAAAACCATTACAAGATAATTCACAATACCATTTGATATTCCCTGAATTGATGCAAGGCTCACACACTGTTTGGATGCTTTGTATTTTCTTTCGGATGTAATAAAAGAAGCGGTAAAAAGTATAGTGCATACAATAATCAAAGCCACAATCATAAATTCGCTCTTATAGCTTCCGTTAAATTTCAGTTGCTGCATTTTCTGAACGATAGAACACATTCCGTTTCCGGCAAAGGAAAGTACAATCCATATAATCCATCTTAAACTGAATTTCATTTCTTCATCCTTTATATTTATAAGGACGAGTGAAATTATAAGGCATACAATTCCTATGTATACGGTGATTTTTAGTGGGTCGTTAAGGAATATGATACCGTAGAGTGTGGGTGCTATAAGTGAGCAGGATAGTATAAGTGATGTTATTGATAAAGGTCCGTATTTTAATGCAAAGACAGTTCCTACGAGTGCTGTTGCATAACTTAGAGCAAAACCTATAGAGTACGGAATAAACTGTATGTTGAAGCTTAATTTGAATCCGGAAATCAGAATAAAGAATATCATTGCGAATGTAGCAGAAATTCCGGAAAACATATAGAATTTTGTGTTTGGTTCATTATTAGTATACTGTTTTGATGTGATGGTTTGCAGTGTACTGAATATAATTATTGCAGATAAAAGCAGAATAGGCATAGTTTTTCCCTCCGATATTTTTTTATAATTATAAAACATCCGACTGAATTTGACAATGTATTATTTTCACTAAAAATTGCACTTTTGTCCTGAAAAAATGAAATTTATCTTGACATTGTATTATATTAAGATATAATAAATGCATACGGGCGGTGATTTTTATGAATATAAATTATGATACAGGTAAGCTTTCTGAAATAGTTGAGGATTTTGCGAATATTACCGGGCTGTCTATAGCGGTGATTGATGTGGATTTTAATTATATTATAACGGCGATTCCTGATAACGAGGCACATGAATATTGTAAAATTTTACAAACATATCCTGAAGGAAGGAACAGATGCCGAAAATGCGACAGGCAGCTTTTAGAAGAATGCAGCATAAAGAAGACATTTGTAAGTAATATATGTCATGCAGGTATATGCGATTCGGTCATGCCGATAATTAAGGATGAAATTGTGCTTGGGTATATTATGCTTGGAAGAATGAGAAAGGAAACTGATTTTAAAAAAGTAATTAATAAAATCTCGTGGTGTGATGAAAAACAAAAGCTTGAGAAATACTTTTTGAATGTATCCTACTATGACGAGGCAAAGGTCAAAAGTGCCGCAGGTGTCGCGGTGATGATGGTTTCATACATACTGCTTGCAGATATGATAAAGCTTGAAAAGAATGAAATAAGTGAAAAAATAGCCACATATATAGATGAAAATATTAAAAGTGACTTAACAATTGCATCTTTGTGCAGACTGTTCAATATATCTAAGAACAAGCTGTATGACTGTTTTTGGCGAAGCTACAATATGAGTGTAAACCAATATATATCAAAAGTACGTGCACAAAAAGCGACAATACTTTTAGAGGAAACCGACCTTCCCGTTTATGAAATTTCCGAAAAGGTCGGCATAGATAACTATACATATTTTTGCCGTATGATTAAAAGAATTACAGGAAAAACACCGCTTGGAATAAGAAACAACACCAGGGAGAATTAACTTACATCAGCTGCTTACTGAATGCGGCAAGTTGATTTCTTAAAAGCTCTATTTCGTTTTTCATGGCTTCGAGTTTTTCTTTTAATGAATCGGAGGGAATGAAATTCTTTACCGAAAAAACTGAAGAATTCAGATATATTTTAACCTCTGTATCTGAGTTATTACCGTACACCAAATAACGTTTGCCCTGTGCGAAAACTGTATATAGCAGAAATTTTCCGGAGGGGACTAAAACGGTGTGCGGTGTTTTTTCGCTCATATCGGTATTTATGTATTTGATACTGTCAGTACTTTTCCACGCTGCGTATAAATTATTTTTACTTTCTGTGAGTATTATGTTTTCTGCCTTCTCATCACGGCACAGCTCTTTGTAATCAAAGAAGATTTTTCCTTCCGAAATAAAGGCGATATGTTTATTAAAAGTATACGGGGTATCGCTGTTTTCGGCAATTTTTACACAAATTGATCTATCGTGTCCCGAAAGGTCATAAAAGCATGAGTCGGATGTGTTGCTTTTGAAATATACTCTGTTATTTATAATATTGAAATCGCAGTTTGCAAGCTCTGATATCGCACAAGGCATACAGTTATTACCAAGCACACAGCTTGCAAGTATCTTTTTATTATTTATCATTACGGCGTAGAGCATATGAAGTCTCGATTTTATCGCATAAAGCTCAATTTTCAGTATCTTTTCATCGTCTCTCAGCTTTCTTAAAATGTATCGGTGCCAATTGTTTACACTGCCTTTTATGTACAAAAGCTCATTTGCTTTACTGACAGTGATAATATGAACATTCACTCCATCAGAATAAAGCCCGAATACATCAATAGCATCTTTATATATTATTCTTTTTTCTTGCTTTATGCCGCTTCGGAGGTAATTGCGGCAAATGCCGTCCATGCTATGATAAAAATAATGTGCATAAGTACCGTTTTCTTCAATGATATAATTCATAATACTCCGCCTTTCTTCCTTCTTTATGTAATCAGTATATTCTGATTTTACTTACTTTAGTACCCGGTGGTGATGTGCAACTGATACAATTTGGCGGTAATAAAAACCAATTAATTTTATCTATATTTACAGAAAAATAAATCTTGCTAAATAGTAAATTTTAGGGTATAATTAATAGTAGAAATTATGAGCAGGTCATAAAAACAACATTGTCTTGAAAGGAAGCGTATGAAGTGCGTAGAATTGATAAAAAACGCAAAAGGCAGGAGCTTCTTATTAAAACTGTAAGAGATAACCCTTTTTTGAAGGATGAGCAGATTGCAGAGAAATTGGGAGTAAGTGTTGCCACAATCAGACTTGACCGTACAGAGCTTGGTATAAGCGAATACAGAGAGCGTATAAGAAATGTTGCATCATACAAAAAGGATGCATCAAAGGATATCGGAGAAGTGATAGATTTTGAACTTTATCACAACGGCACATCGGTTCTTTCGGTTTTTGACGCTGCGGTATTTCCGGGAAGCGATATAATTATGGGGCAGGCGTTGTATTCTTATGCTGAAAACCTTGCTTTGAGTCTCATTAATGCGAAAAGTGCACTTGTGAAAGTAGCAAATATTAAATATATCAAGCCATGCAGAAAGACAGATTGTCTTGTGGCAAAATATGAGGTAATGCGTGTGCATGATAATGAATATGTTGTCTGGGTAAGGATATCAAAGGATGAAACCGAAATGTCAAGAGTTAAGTTTAATCTTTCGGTTATAGAAGAGAAATAATTATTTTAAACAATGAAAGGATTATCCTATGCGAATTGTTGTAGATGCAATGGGTGGGGACAATGCACCGTCTGCACAGATAGAAGCTGTTGTAGAGGCTGCTCATGAGTATGATGCAGAGTTTATACTTGTTGGCAAGGAAGATGTTATAAATAAAGAGCTTTCGAAGTATACTGTTAACGGTAAGGTTTCGGTTGTAAATGCAAGCGAGGTTATCGAAATGGCAGAAGAGCCGGTTAAAGCGATCAAGACAAAAAAAGATTCGTCGATTGCAGTGGCGGCACGAATGCTTAAAAATAAAGAAGCAGATGCTATGCTTTCCTGCGGCAGTACGGGAGCAGTTTTAGTTGCTGCACTTTTGATTGTAGGCAGGGTAAAAGGTGTATCAAGACCTGCTATTGCAACGTTTTTACCGGGTGAAAAAGGACCTGTTATGCTCACAGATATGGGAGCGAACACTAACTGCAAAGCTGCAAATCTTGTTCAGTTTGCACTGATGGGGAATACTTATTTAAAAAATGTTTGTAAAATTAAAGAGCCGAGAATCGCACTTATGTCTAACGGAACTGAACCGGAGAAGGGCGATGCACTTACAAAAGAAGCACATAAACTGTTCAAAGAGCAGGATTTTAATTTTATCGGCAATGTTGAAGGTAGAGACGTAATGCTCGGAGATGCTGATTTGATAGTGTGTGACGGATTTGTCGGCAATGTGATTTTAAAAACTGTTGAAGGTATGGGTAAGTTGATTGGCAATAAGCTAAAGAGTATATTTTCAGGGAATATATTTTCGGTTTTGTCCGCTCTGCTTGTATATAAAAAGATTAAAGCGTTTAAAAAGAGAATGGATTACCGTGAATACGGCGGTGCACCGCTTTTAGGTGTTTTGGCGCCGATGGTAAAGGGACACGGTTCGTCTGATAAGAAGGCTGTTATGTCTGCAATCAGACAAACTATCGAGTTTGCAAGCACTGATTTTGCAGGAATCCTTGAGAGTGAATTGAAAAAATCCGGAATTGAATGATGTACGTTATTATTAATATTAATTGAAAGGTAAAAGGGAAAGATGAGTAAAATTGTTGGAATGGGCTATTATGCTCCTGAAAAGATTTATGACAATGCGTATTTTGAGTCGATAGTAGAAACCAACGATGAGTGGATTACGCAAAGAACAGGCATAAAGGAAAGACATATCTGTCGTGATGATGAATATACGTCGGATCTTGCAACTGTTGCGGCGAAAAGAGCACTTGAGGATGCAGGTGTTGATGCAAGCGAAATAGAACTTATAATTGTTACAACCGTAACTCCCGACTATTTCACACCGTCAACGGCGTGCGTTGTACAAAAGAATATAGGTGCTGAAAATGCGGCTGCATTTGACCTTAATGCTGCTTGCTCGGGATTTGTAACTGCACTTACCGTTGCAAAGCAGTTCATTGATAACAATGTGTATAAAAAGGCTCTTGTTGTCAGTGCGGATGCACTTTCAAAAGCGACCGATTATAAAGACAGGGGAACTTGTGTTCTTTTTGGTGACGGTGCAGGTGCTGTTGTCCTTTCAGCGGAGGGAGACGGTATAATAACAACGTGGATAGGAGCAAGAGGCGAAGGTGGAGACAAGCTGACAAGCCTTGCTTACAGAAACAGCGAAGAGGAAACTGAAAAGAGAGTTTCACATATCAAGAATTCTATCTGGATGGCAGGCAGTGAAGTGATGAAGTTTGCTGTTAAGATTATGTCGGATGCAACAATTAAAGTTGTTGAGGATGCAGGTCTTACAATTGATGATATTGATATTATTATTCCGCATCAGGCAAATCAAAGAATTGTAGACAGTGCCGCAAAGAGAATAGGAATCGGAAATGATAAGGTGTTTGTAAATCTTCACAAATATGGAAACACATCGGGTGCATCTATACCTATGGCACTTTGCGAAGCCAGAGATGAAGGAAGATTGAAAAAGGGCGATAAAGCCGTATTGGTAGGATTTGGCGGCGGTCTCACGTGGGGTGCTGCATTGATTGAATATTGATTGAGGGGTTGAATTTTATGAAAACTCGTATAACAGAACTTCTAGGTATTGAATATCCTGTAATTCAGGGCGGTATGGCGTGGGTTGCAACCGCAGAACTTGCGGCGGCTGTGTCGAATGCCGGCGGACTTGGATTAATAGCAGCCGGTGGTGCTCCTGCAGATATCGTGAGAGCGCAGATAAATAAAGCAAGAGAGCTTACCGATAAGCCATTTGGTGTGAATGTAATGCTTATGTCGCCTTTTGCTGATGATATTATGAATATGCTTTTGGAAGAAAAACCTGCTGTTGTGGCAACGGGGGCGGGAAATCCCGCAAAATACATACCTGCACTTAAAGAGGCAGGCATTAAGGTAATGCCGGTTGTTGCAAGTGTTGCAATAGCTGTTAAGATGGAACGCTCGGGTGCAGATGCTGTTATTGCCGAGGGTACGGAAGCAGGCGGACATATCGGAGAACTTACAACCATAGTGCTTGTTCCGCAGGTTGCAGATGCTGTAAGCATTCCGGTTGTTGCCGCAGGCGGAATTGCCGATTCAAGAGGAACAGCCGCAGCTTTTGCACTTGGTGCTGAAGGAATTCAGGTAGGAACAAGATTTATTTGCTCCGATGAATGTATTGCACACGAAAACTATAAGAATGCAATATTAAAAGCTAAGGACAGAGATGCAGTTGTAACAGGAAGAAGCGGCGGTGCTCCTGTAAGAGCCCTTAAGAACAAGCTTACCAAGGAATATGCAAGACTTGAAAAAGAAGGTGCGTCTTTTGAAGAAATTGAAGCACTTGGTGTTGGCGGATTAAGACGTGCATTTGAAGAGGGTGATGTTGAGAGCGGCTCTCTTATGGCAGGTCAGTCTGCGGCTATGGTAAACAGTATTTTACCGTGCAGGGAAATTGTTGAGGATTTATTCAAAGATGTTGTTAACATAACCGACAACGTAAAAACGTTGATGATGTGAAGGAAGGAGTTTTGAACGATGGGTAAGATAGCATTTGTGTTTGCAGGTCAGGGTGCTCAGGCTGTAGGTATGGGAAAAGAGCTTTGTGAGAACTTTGAATGTGCGGACAGAGTATTTGAAGAAGCAACAAAAGCACTCGGGTTTGATATTAAAAATATGATATTTAACGGTGATGCTGAAACACTTATGATAACGGAAAATACTCAGCCTACTATTGTAACGATGAGTGTTGCGGCATATGAAGTTCTTAAGGAAAACGGAATTAAGCCTGACGTTGTAGCAGGTCTTAGTCTTGGTGAGTACAGTGCACATATCGCATCAGGCTCCATTTCATTTTCAGATGGTGTAAAGCTTGTTAAAAAGCGCGGAAGATTTATGCAGGAGGAGGTTGCTCCGGGTCTTGGTCAGATGGCGGCAATTATTGCACTTTCGCCTGAAGCTGTTATTGAAGCTTGTAAGGAAGCATCGGACATCGGCGTTTGTGAGCCTGCAAATTTCAACTGCCCGGGACAGATTGTTATTTCGGGTGAGAAAGCTGCTGTTGAAAAGTGCTGTGAGATTTGTAAGGCTAAAGGAGCAAAAAGAGCTCTTCCGCTTGCTGTATCCGCACCGTTTCACTGCTCAATGTTAAAGGGCGCAGGAGAAAAGCTTGAAAAAGAACTTGAGGGTGTAAATGTTTCCGATATGAATATTCCGGTTGTTACGAATGTAACTGCTGATTATGTATCGGGTAAGGATGATATTAAAGACCTTCTTGTCAAACAGGTATACAGCTCTGTAAAATGGGAAGAGAGTATAGTAAGAATGATAAATGATGGTGTAGATACATTTGTTGAGGTTGGACCGGGTAAAGCATTATCGGGCTTTGTAAAGAAAATATCAAAAGATGTTTTGGTGTATAATGTTGAGGATATGGCGTCTTTAAATGCTACACTCGAAGGTTTAAAAAAATAATTTTAAGGAGTGAGAATGCTGTGTTAAAGGGAAAAACTGCAATAATAACAGGTTCCGGCAGAGGAATAGGTAAGGCAATAGCCTTGACACTTGCGCAATATGGTGCTAATATAGTAGTTAATGATATTCCTTCATCAGAATATGCTGTTGAAACTGTCAGTGAAATAAAGGCAATCGGAGCGGATGCGATATATGTTCCGGGTGATGTAAGAAGCACCGATGATGTTAAAAATCTTATTGATACGGCTCTTGATAAATTCGGTGCCATTGACATATTTGTAAATAACGCAGGTGTTACAAGAGATAACCTTATGCTCAGAATGACAGAAGAGGATTGGGATATTGTAATGGACATAAATCTAAAGGGTGCTTTTAACTGCACAAAGGCAGTGTCAAGACCTATGATGAAGCAGAAAGGTGGTTCAATTATAAATATCACATCGGTTGTCGGTGAGATGGGCAATGCAGGTCAAGCAAACTATTCTGCGTCAAAAGCAGGTCTTATAGGACTCACTAAAACCACAGCTAAGGAATTTGCTAAAAAAGGTATAAGAGCAAATGCAGTAGCTCCCGGTTTTATTAAGTCGGATATGACGGATAAGCTGTCTGATGAGGTAAAAGCAAAATATTACGAAGGAATACCCCTTGCAAGATTCGGCGATGTAAATGATATTGCCGAAGCAGTAGCATTTCTTGCGAGTGATAAATCGTCTTATATAACAGGTCAGGTCATAAATGTTGATGGCGGACTGGTTATGTAATATATAAAAAGTGTAAATACTTGAAAGGAGGTGACAGTATGGAGTTCGAGAAGGTAAAGGCAGTTATCGTTGATCAGCTTGGCGTTGATGAAGCTGATGTAACAATGGATGCATCATTCGTAGATGACCTCGGCGCAGATTCACTTGATATCGTTGAATTGATTATGGGGTTAGAAACAGAGTTCGATCTTGAAATCCCCGATGAGGATGCTGAAAAGATTGCAACAGTTGGTGATGCTGTGAACTACATAAAGGACAGAGCGTAAGCCAACCCTGATAGCTTGTGCGATGTACCGCTTGGTATATCGCACAAGTATAACAGACTTTGAATTATTAAGAAGATATATACTATTTATAAAATAAATTTATATGTGCGAAAGGAACACACTTATATATGAAAAGAGTAGTTGTAACCGGTTTGGGTGCATTAACTCCCATTGGTAATAATACTGAAAGCTTCTGGGCGGCTGTAAAAGAAGGCGTGAGCGGAGTAGGTGAGATAACACGAATTGACACATCTGAAATGAAGTGTCATATTGCGGCTGAATTAAAGGGCTTTAATGCAGAAGACTATATCGAAAAGAAAGAACTCAGAAAGATGGATTTATATACCGTCTATACTGTAGTTGCTGCAAGTGAAGCATTTGAAAATGCTAAAATTAATATGGAAGAAGAGGACCCGTGGAGAGTTGGCATAATTACCGGAACAGGTATCGGTGGTATGGAAACATTTTCACAGCAGCAAAATACTTTGATGGAGAAAGGTCCGTCTAAGGTCAGCCCGTTTTTCGTGCCTATGATGATTTCTAATATTGGTGCCGCTCAGGTTGCAATCAAGTATGGTATGAGAGGTATTAACTACAACCTCGCATCTGCTTGTGCTTCAGGAAGCCATGCAATTGGTGACGCTATGAGACAGATTCAGTACGGAAGTTGTGATATATGCCTTGCCGGTGGTGCAGAAGCGGCGATTACTCCTCTTGCAATTGCAGGTTTCAGCAATATGAAGGCACTTTCAACAAGAAATGACGACCCGAAAACAGCATCACGTCCTTTTGATGCTGATCGTGACGGCTTTGTTATGGGAGAGGGTGCAGGATTTTTGGTTCTTGAAGAACTTGAGCATGCTAAAAAGAGAGGTGCACAAATCATCTGTGAGCTTGTCGGCTACGGTGCAACAGATGATGCATACCATATCACAAGTCCCATACCCGGCGGCGAGGGCGGTGCAAAGGCAATGAGCCTTGCAATAGAGGATGCCGGAATCAGTCCCGAGGATGTTGATTATATCAATGCTCACGGAACATCCACAAAATACAATGACAGCTTTGAAACCTCGGCTATTAAATCGGTTTTTGGCGAGCACGCATATAAGCTCTGTGTAAGCTCAACTAAGTCGATGACAGGTCACCTTCTCGGTGCTGCAGGTGGTATAGAAGCAATTGTATGTGCTATGTCATTAAATGAAGGGTATATTCCTGCTACAATTAATTATCAGAATGCTGACCCTGAATGTGATCTTGATATAGTACCTAACAAGGGCAGAAGTGCAGATATTAAATATGCTATGTCAAATTCACTCGGATTTGGCGGACATAATGCTACTCTTCTGTTCAAAAAATATACAGACTAAACGATATATGAGGGGCGTGTACCGCTTATTTTGCGGTACAGCCTCTTTAGTGGTTTTTTATAATAATATTATTTGCCGACTTCGCCGTGAACAAAAGCGATGTTTTTGAACAGGGCGAAGGCTGTAAAAGGAGAAGAAAATGACAGAAGCTGAAAAATCAATAGGTTATAAATTTAAAAACAAAGAGCTTTTAACACGTGCTCTTACGCACAGCTCTTACGCAAATGAACGTGGATTTAAGGATAATGAACGACTTGAATTTCTCGGAGATTCAATTCTCGGTATGATAACTGCTGAAAATTTATACAGTAATTGCCCTGAATCTCACGAAGGAAGTCTTACAAAGCTTAGAGCATCTTTGGTTTGTGAAGGCTCGTTATATGAAATATCAAAGAAAATCAATCTTTCGTCCTTTGTGCTTTTAGGTCACGGTGAAGAAGGGTGTGGCGGCAGAAAAAGAGCGTCTGTAATTTCCGATGCATTTGAAGCGTTATTGGCAGCAATATACCTTGATTCTGACTTTAATACAGCAAGAAGCTGGCTTATTGGCCTGATGAAGGATGCTTACAGCGATGCGTTAACAGGAAAACGAAACAGAGATTATAAAACGGAGCTTCAGGAGATAATTCAAAAGCACCATCTCGGAGTTATTTCGTATAAATTGGTTCGCGAATGGGGACCGGACCATGATAAAAGATTTTATGTTGAAGTACAACTTGATTCCAAAACTATCGGAAGCGCTGAGGGTAAAAGTAAAAAAGAAGCTGAACAGAGTGCGGCTAAAAATGCACTCGAAAATATATGAGATTTTACAATATCCCTATTTTTGTGCCTCATTACGGTTGTCCCTTTGATTGTGTTTTCTGTAATCAGAAGCATATCACCGGCCAAAGGCATGAGATTGACGGAGCGAGAGTTAAAGAAATTATAAACGAGCATCTTTCAACAATTGAGAAAGTCGAAGAAAAAAGGGTAGAAGCTGCTTTTTTCGGAGGAAGCTTTACAGCTATAGAAACAGAAAAGCAAATTGAACTTTTAAAGAGTGCATATGAATTTGTAAAGTGCGGCAGAATTGACGGTATACGGCTTTCTACACGCCCTGATTATATCGACGATGAAATTGTTTCAAGACTTGTAAAATATGGTGTAACGGCTGTTGAGCTTGGCGTGCAGTCGCTTGATGATGAAGTTTTAAAATTCTCCGGAAGGGGACACAAAAGTGATGTTGTTGAAGAGGCTGTAAAAGTTTTAAAGCGATATCCTGTTGAAGTTGGATTGCAGATGATGACAGGACTTCCGGGAGATAATGTTGAAAAATCAATGAGCACCTGCAAAAGAATAATTGCTTTGAACCCGGACTGTGTCAGGATATATCCAACTCTTGTTATTAAGGATACAGGGCTTGAAAGACTGTATAATGACGGTAAATATATTCCGCAGTCACTTGATGATGCGGTAAGTCTTGCGGCTGATTTGATGATGGAATTCAGAAAAAATGAGATTAATGTTATAAGAGTCGGACTTGCGGCTACAGAGGAAATATCATTCGGTGGTGCGCTTGTAGCGGGTCCGTTTCACAGTGCTTTCGGAGAACTTGCCGAAGGTGAAATATTTTATAAAAAGATTATCGGATTTATGAATGATAAGGAATATTCAGAGTTTTTGATTAATCCAAAAGATATATCAAAGGTAATTGGTAATGGTAAACGAAATATAAAAAGACTTGAAGAGAATAATAAAAGAATAAAACTGATAAGTGATGATTCTGTTTTAATTGGTAATATAGTACCGTTGAAAGGGTGAAATTTAATTGTACTTAAAGAAGATAATTATGCAGGGGTTTAAGTCCTTTGCAGATAAAACTGTTATGGAATTTCAGGATGGAATTACCGCAGTTGTAGGACCTAACGGTAGCGGTAAGAGTAATATTCTTGACGCACTCAGATGGGTTATGGGTGAGATGAGTGCAAAAACCTTAAGAGGTGCAAATATGCAACAGATTATATTTGCGGGTACGGAAAAAAGAAAACCTCTTAACTTTGCCGAGGTTAGCCTTGTGCTTGATAATTCAGACAGAATATTTCCGTCTGATTTTGATGAGCTTGTTGTAACAAGACGTGTTTTCCGCTCGGGTGAGAGTGTTTATATGATTAATAATGCAACTTGCAGACTAAGAGACGTACAGGAACTGTTTATGGATACCGGTATAGGAAAAGGCGGATATTCCATGATTGGACAGGGTAATGTTGCACAGATTCTTTCAACAAAAGCAGAGGATAGAAGAGAGTTCTTTGAAGGTGCGGCAGGTGTATCGAAGTATAAGCATCGTAAAGAAGAGGCTGAGAGAAAGCTGTCTGCGGCTAATGAAAACCTTACTCGTATAAATGATATAACCGGTGAGCTTGAAGCACAGATAGGACCATTGGAAAATCAGTCAAGAAAAGCAAGAAAGTATCTTGAATATTATGAAGAATTTAAGGGACTTGACGTAAGTATGAGTCTTATTGCGATTAAAAGAAATACGATGCTTCTTGAAGAGGCAGAAAAAGCACTTGCATCCGTAAGTGATGAAATGGATGTTTTAAGAGAAAAAGAGTCGGGAATTACTGAACGTATTGAAAAACTATACTCTGATGCGAAAGCGAAGGATGAAGAAAAAGACGAACAGAGCAGACGACTTTCTGATAATGAACAGTCAAAAATCAGCGCACAAAAGGATATCACGATTGCGCAGAATAATATAAAGAATAATAATCAGATGTGCGACAGAATTGACAAAGAGATTTCATCGTCTGTGAAAAGAGCAGAAGTTATGAAGGCTCAGATTGAAGATAAGCTTTCATTGATTAAAGAGAATGAAGAAAAGTCAAAAGAACTTGAAGAGGGATTTGCAGGTGTAAGTGAAAGAAGCAACGAAAGCTATCAGAAGGTTGTAAAGAAAAAGGAAGAACTTGCAAAGATACGTGAAGAGCTTGCTAATGCCAGAGAAGATGCAACTGCTAAAAAAGCGGCGATTGACGGCGTTGAAAACATACGCTCTGAATATATCAGAAGACGTGACGCAGTCAAAAACGAGCATGCGGCAAGTGCGGCAGATATAGAGGATATCAGACGCAGAATTGAAGAAAATGAGGAAAACGCAAAAGCTTCGGCAGAAAAACGTGATAATATGCAAAAGCGTGTTAATGCGACGCGAGAGAAGCAATCTGCATCCGGCCAAAAACTTTCCGACATAGATAGAAAACTTTCCGAGCTTACGGTTAGTTATAACTCCATGACTTCAAAGAAGAGAATTCTTGAAGGAATGGAAAATGAATATGAAGGTTATGCAAGAAGTGTAAAGCTTGTATTGAAGGCTCAGGAACTTAAAAGATGTTCTATATACGGTGCACTTTCTGGACTTGTTGAGGTTGATTCGGGATATGTTGTTGCAATTGAAACAGCACTTGCCGGAGCTTTGCAGAATATCATAGTCGAGAGTGAGGATGATGCAAAGGCCGCTATAGAATTTTTGAAACAGCAAAAAGGCGGACGTGCAACCTTCCTTCCGGTATCATCTGTAAAAGCCCGCAGACTTGACAATGAAAAAGAGGTGCTTTCAAACACAGGAGTTGTTGCAATTGCATCGGACCTTGTTAAGTGTGATAAGCGTTTTAAACAGATTATAGACAGTTTGCTCGGGCGCACTGTTATATGTGATACTATAGATAATGCAATAGCGCTGTCGAAAAAATATTCATATAAGTTCAGAACAGTTACTGTCGCAGGTGAAATCTTTAACGCAGGCGGTGCGATAAGCGGTGGTAGTGTAAATAAACAAAGTGGATTTTTATCAAGAGCTAATGAAATTAAGACGCTTACTCAGGATATTGCTGCTACGTCTAAAGAAATTGCAAAACTTCAGGAAGAGAAGGCTGACTGTGAAAGAGAGTTGTCAAACATAAACAGTCAGTTAGACACCTATTTGCCGCTTTTGAGAGAATATGAAAATGAGGCTATGCTTGCCGGCAATACTGCCCAGCACCTTAAGAATACAATGGCTGCAAGTGGAGAAAATAATAAAACGCTGGAGAGTGAAATTGCGGAAATTGAAAAGAGTATTCAATCATCTGCTGATGAGCTTGCAAAGCTAATAGGAGAAATGACCGCAAAAAGACGTCTTTCAGAGGAGCTTACCGAGAAAGAACAGGAGGCAGAAAGAGACCTTGCAACGCTTGAAGATGAAAAGCAGAAGGCTTCTGATGCTGTTTTGGAAGAAACGATAAGGCTCAGAGAGATTGCAAAGGATATTGAAAATGAGAGAGCCGCAATTGAATCTATCAGGGAAAATATTAAGGCACTTGAAGAGGAGAATAAGTTCAAATCTGAAGAAAAAGAACGTCTCGTTGCGGAAAATACTTTGCTGGAAGCTGAAATAAATGAGGCAAATGAGAAAATAGAAGAGCTTATAAAGAATACTGAATTAATAAAGACTTTAATTGCAGAAATAGAAAAAGAGCGTAATGCAATTACAGAAGAACAGAAGAGAATTCAGGAATCAAACAAAGAGCTTACTGACAGACTTCTTCTTTTGCAACAGGAATATTCAAGAGCAGAGCATAAGTGTGAAAAGCTTACAACAGACCGTGATAACACAATTTCGCGTTTGTGGGAAAATTATGAGTTGACTCCGGGTTCTGCTGAGGAAATTAAGCAGGAGATTGTTGACGAGAAAGAATCACAGAAACGTCTTGTTGAACTCAAAGGAAAAATCAAGGCGCTCGGAAGTGTTAATGTTGACGCAATCGAGGAGTATAAGCAGGTTAAGGAAAGATATGAATTCTTAAGCACGCAAAAAACAGACCTTGAAAATTCGCGTGATAATCTTAATAAGGTAATTGCTTCTATGCAGGAGCTTATTGAAGAACATTTTAATAAGCAGTTTAAGGAAATCAATACAAGCTTCCAAAGGGTATTTTCGGAATTGTTTGGCGGAGGAAGTGGCAGACTATATCTGTCAGAGCCTGACAACATTCTCGAAAGCGGTATAGAAATAGAAGCGCAATTGCCGGGTAAAGCACTGCAGAATATGAGTCTGTATTCTGGCGGTGAGAGGTCTATGATTGCTACAGCACTTCTTTTTGCTATTCTTGCAGTTAAACCGACTCCGTTTTGTGTACTCGATGAAATTGATGCGGCACTAGATGATGTAAACGTTTCACGTTTTGCTACATATCTTAAAAACTATCTTGAGGACACGCAGTTTGTGGTTATCACACACAGAAGAGGTACTATGGAAGCGGCAAATATTCTCTATGGTGTAACAATGCAGGAAAAGGGCGTTACAAAAATGCTTTCACTTGCGATTGATGATGTTGGCGACGAGATGCTTAAATAATGTGAAAGGAAGAAGAAAATGGGCTTTTTTGACAGATTAAAAGAGGGACTTGCAAAAACAAGAGGCTCAATTATTGAAAAGGTTAACGAAGTATTTGACAATGTTAACGAAATAGATGAAGATTTTTATGAGGAACTTGAAGAGGCGCTTATTATGGCTGATATGGGTGCGTATACTGCAAGCTATATCATAGAAGAGTTGCGTGACAGAGTGACTGCTAAAAGACTTAAAGCAGCTGAACGTGTTAAGGAAGAATTACGGGATGTAATCAGATATATTCTCACAAGAAGAGACTGTAAAATGCATCTTGATACTAAGCCGTCCGTAATTCTTGTGATAGGTGTAAACGGTGTTGGTAAAACTACAACTATCGGCAAGCTTGCATCATATTATAAGGGCAAAGGGAATAAGGTTTTACTTGCGGCGGCTGATACCTTCCGTGCGGCGGCGATTGACCAGCTCGATATATGGGCACAAAGAAGCGGATGTGACATAATAAAGCATCAGGAAAATTCTGATCCTGCGGCTGTGATATTTGATGCTTGCAATGCTGCAAAAGCAAGAGGGTGCGATATATTAATCTGCGATACGGCAGGCAGACTTCATAACAAAAAAAATCTTATGGAAGAACTTGCGAAAATTAACAGAGTAATAGAAAGAGAGCTTCCCGAATCATCGCGTGAGGTTCTGCTTGTACTTGATGCAACAACGGGGCAAAATGCACTTTCACAGGCAAAACTTTTTTCTGAGGTGGCTGATATTACGGGTATTGCACTTACAAAGCTTGACGGAACCGCAAAGGGCGGTGTCATTGTTCCTATAATGCGTGAACAGCAGATGCCGGTTAAGTTTATCGGTGTCGGAGAAAGGATAGACGATCTTCAGGAATTTGTTCCGTATGAATTCTGTAAGGCTTTATTTGAAAATAACTGATTTAAAACGAAAGGTTGTGCGGTAAATTGAAGGCATTTTCACATATAGGAACTGTTATGAAGCACAGAAGGACTGTTATAGTACACTGTGCCAAGTGCGGAATTTTGTGGCAAGGTTTGTTGCACGACCTTTCTAAATATTCAATAACGGAGATTCTGCCCGGTTTTAAGTATTATCAAGGTAACAGAAGCCCAAATGAAGAGGAGAGAAGATTAAACGGATATTCTCTTGCGTGGATGCACCATAAAGGAAGAAATAAACATCATTTTGAGTATTGGACAGATTATGTGCCCGGAAAAGGTCTTCAGCCTGTAAAGATGCCGCTTAAGTATTTGAAGGAAATGTTTTGTGACAGAGTTGCGGCAACAAAGGTTTATCAAAAAGGAAACTACAGACCCGATGCACCGCTTGAGTATTTCAAAAAAGGCAGTGCAAAAAAAGCAATGCATCCTGAAACGGCAGAACTTCTTGAAAAGCTGTTGATAATGCTTGCCGATGAAGGCGAGAAAGCAACGTTTAAATTTATAAAGAATTTAAAAGAATATTAAAAATAAAAGTGGTTGTTGTGTTAAACAAAATCGTGAATAAACCGGGTGCAGGAATGCTGCCATATTTATTCATTAAATGTTTAACGTAACAACCACTGTTTGTTTTAGTTATTTAAAAGCTTTTCACAGCTCACAAGTTTAACGCAAAGAGTAAATACTGCCATTGCTTCTTTTAGCTCTTCAACGGTAGGATAGGAGGGAGCGATTCTTATATTGCTGTCCTTCGGGTCCTTTCCGTAAGGATAGGTAGCACCGGCGTTTGTCATTGTAATACCGGCTTCTTTACATTTTGCAATAATTGCTTTTGCACAGCCTTCGAGGGAGTCGAATGCAACGAAATATCCACCCTTAGGCTTTATCCATTCACCGATACCGAGTTCGCCAAGCTCTTTTTCAAGAGTATCACAAACCATTTCAAATTTAGGTCTTAAAATATCAGCGTGCTTTTTCATATACTTAACAACGCCATCCATATCTTTGTAGAAGCGAACGTGGCGGAGCTGATTGAGTTTGTCATGTCCTATTGTCTGAATGGTAAGCTGTTTTTTAATTTCTTCAATATTCGCAGTTGAAGCAGCTATTGCGGCAACGCCCGAGCCGGGGAAGCTGATTTTTGAGGTTGAACAGAATTTATATACCATATCGGGATTTCCTGCTTTTGTACAAGCATCAAGAATTTCTATAAGATAATCCTGATCATCCTCGTAGAGATGATGAACACCGTATGCATTATCCCAGTATATTCTGAAATCCTTTGCGGCAGGCTTTAATTGAGCAAATCTCAAAACGGTTTCATCGCTGTAGGTGATTCCCTGAGGATTTGAATACTTAGGTACACACCAGATACCCTTAATAGAATCATCTTTTGATACAAGCTCTTCAACCATATCCATATCAGGACCGGTAGGAAGCATAGGAACATTTATCATTTCAATACCGAAAAATTCTGTTATAGCAAAATGTCTGTCATATCCGGGAACGGGGCAGAGGAATTTCACCTTATCAAGCTTACACCAAGGTGTTTCTCCTAAAACGCCGTGTGTATAAGAACGTGATATTGTATCATACATTATATTAAGACTTGAATTACCATATATTATTACATTATCAACAGGTACTTCAATCATATCGGCAAGAAGCTGTTTTGCATCGGTTATACCGCAGAGAACGCCGTAGTTTCTGCAATCTACTCCGTCGCTAATTAAATCAGAATCGCTTTTTAAAACATCCATAAGCTCCATAGAAATATCGAGCTGTTCAAAAGAAGGCTTTCCTCTTGACATATCAAGCTTTAAGCCCTTAGCTTTAATATTTTCAAATTCTTTTAAAAGACTGTCCTTTTCAGCAGAAAGTTCAGCCTTGGTCATATCCTTGTATGCTTTCATATTCAGACCTCCATATAAAAATCTATAAAATTATACCATATTTTATTGCTTTTTTCAATAAATAAAATAAAAATTAGCGAATACAACATCAAAAATATAACATTTAGCTCAAAGTTCAATAAAATGCACAAATTATCAGTATTTACAGTTTTCTAAAGCAGTTATTTTCTTCATCATATAGCATTGAAATGCTTTGCATTTTAGTAATGATTTCGTCGATGTCAGCATTTTCTCTCTTGCAAAGTTCGTTAAGGTTTAGCCCGCTGTCTCTGAGTCTTGTATTTATCACACTGAAAAGAATAAATGGGTCTTTGGGTAACATATCTGTTCCTCCTAATTTTAGTATATAACATTATTATAACATAAATTCATATGAAATCAACAATAGTTTTAAATACAATTGCACTAAATTTTACGCTATTTATACTTGTTTTTTCTTTAAAAATGTTATATAATTATATAATAATATTTAAAAGGGAAGATTTGTCTTATGAGAATGAGAAAAAAGAAACACCTTGATGAAAGGCTTGAGCGTTCAGGTGCAAGACTTGTGAAGGAGCCTTTTGAAAATAAGGGTAAATGGAATGAAGTTTTTGGGAATAATAATCCCGTACATATTGAAATCGGAAGCGGTAAGGGACATTTTATTGAAGGTATGGCAAAGAAATATCCCGAGATCAATTTTATTGCAGTTGATGTGATTCCTGACGTAATTCTGATGGGTCTCGAACTCACAGATTCAGAGGATTTACCGAATTTAAGATTTATGATTGCAGATGCATCGCTTCTGGCTGATATGTTCGTAAAGGGTGAAATTGACAGAATATATCTTAATTTTTCAGACCCATGGAAGAAGAAAAAACAAGCCAAGAGAAGGCTTACGCATCAGAATTTCTTGAATGTGTATAAAAAAATTCTCAAAACAAACGGTCAGATTTGGTTTAAAACAGATAATCGCGGACTGTTTGAGTTTTCGTTAAACTCTTTTTCTGCCGACAGAGATTTTATAATGTCCGACATATCACTTGATTTGCACTCATCCGATTTTCAGGATAATGTTATGACGGAATACGAAACAAAATTTTCAGAGATGGGTATGCCCATTCACCGTCTTGTGGCTACGCTTTTAACGGATATTAATAATATAACGGGGGAAAATACAGATGATAACAAGTAAGCAAAGAGCATATTTAAGAGGTTTGGCTAACTCACTTCAACCGGTGTTTCTGATAGGCAAAGAGGGTGTGACTGAAGAAATTTTAAAGCAGCTTGCACTCGTTTTAGAAGCACGGGAACTTATTAAAGTAAAAATTCTTGAAACAGCAATGCTGGATACAAAAGCTGCCGCAAACGAAATAGCCGCTTCTCTTGAGGCTGAATGTGTTCAGGCTATCGGTTCGAAATTTGTTCTCTTTAAGAGAGCGATTAAAAAGGAAAATCATCATATAGAGCTTCCAAAAAAGAAATAAGGAGCTGACAGATTTGAGAAAAATCGGAATATTTGGCGGTACATTCAATCCGATTCATAAAGCCCATCTTCAAATAGCATTGACAGCACGTGAAAAGTTACATCTTGATTTTGTAATAATTATGACAGGCGGCAATCCGCCGCATAAGGATAATGACTTGATATACGATGGTAAAATCCGTCATATAATGGTCAAAAAAGCTGTAAAAGACATTGAATATCTTATACCGTGCGACTATGAAATAAACAGAAGTGAATATTCATATTCGGTAGATACATTGAAATTTTTAAAGAGTATATATCCTGATGATGAGCTTTATTTTATCATCGGTGGTGATTCCTACAGTAATTTTCATAAATGGTATAAGCCGGAAGAAATACTTAAGCTTTGCACATTAGCAGTTTATAAGAGGAACACTGTTGCAGATGAAGAGTTTTTTATAAAGAATGAAGCACGTGTAGTAACTATAGACGGAGAATTTATCGATATTTCATCTACAAGGATAAGAACTGATATCGATACTCAAAAAAATCTTGTTGATGCGAATGTGTACAGATTTATTACTGATTACGGACTTTATAAGTGTAATGATGAAATTGAACTTCTTCGGAAAATGCTGAGTGAAGCAAGATTCAGACACAGTCTTAATGTTGCAGATATGTGTGTAAAAATAGCAAAGAGATGGGGCGCGGATGAAGATACTGCATACCGTATGGGGCTTTTGCACGACATTGCAAAGGATATAGATAAGTGTGTTGCGCTAAAAATGTGTGATGAGCTTGAAGCAAATCTTGACAATATTGAACGTACAATGCCGCAACTGATTCATCCAAAGCTCGGTGCAGAACTTGTTAAGTGCTATTTCAATATTAAAGAGGGTATAATAACATCTGCAATAAGGTGTCATACTGTCGGAAAAATCGGAATGAATGTTTACGACAAAATTCTATTCGTGGCTGATATGTGTGAAGAAGGTAGGAATTTTGAAGGTGTTGAGGATATAAGAAAAACTGCTTTTAATGATTTGGACAAGGCAGTGGTTATGTGCATCGATTCAACTATTGCATTCACTAAAAGACGCAGGATGAGCGTACATCCGATGGCATATGCCGTAAAGAATGAACTTTTAAGTAAAAAATAGTAAATATGTATGGACAAATGCTGAAAAATGTAGTAATATATTTTATAGTGTTTGATTTTTAGCAAGACTTAAGAAAGGTAGTTATAAATGGAAAGAGTAAAAAGAATAGTTAAGGCTCTTGACGACAAGAAAGCAAAAAATATTGATGTGCTTGATATCTCGCAGCTCACATCACTCGGCGATTATTTTATAATCTGTACCTGCGGATCTACACCACAGGTTCATGCGTGCTGTGATGAGGTAGAGGAAAAGCTTGAAGAAATGGACGTAAACTGTATCCATAAGGAAGGTTACAGCGGCGGTACATGGGTTTTAATGGATTACGGTGATATTATAGTTCATATTATGCAGGAGGAAACTCGCAATTTCTATTCGCTTGAAAAGCTTTGGGACGATTGTCCGAGAATTGAAGTTAAACCGGAATAAGATAATTAATTGAAAGGGTGTATATACAATGGACAGCTATAATTTTTCTCAAATAGAAAAGAAGTGGCAAAAAAAATGGGAGGATGCAGGTTGCTTTTTTGCTGAAACAGGAAGCGATAAACCAAAGTTCTATGCTTTGATAGAATTTCCGTACCCCTCGGGTCAGGGCTTGCACGTAGGTCATCCGAGAAGTTATACTGCGCTTGATATCGTATCAAGAAAACGCAGAATGCAGGGATATAATGTACTATATCCTATCGGATGGGATGCATTCGGACTTCCGACAGAGAATTTTGCAATCAAGAACAAGATTCATCCGAAGATTGTTACAAAAAACAATATCGATAACTTTACAAGACAGCTTAAAATGCTCGGCTTCTCTTTTGACTGGTCAAGAGAAGTTAATACTACTGATCCTTCATATTACAAGTGGACACAGTGGATTTTCCTTCAGCTTTTTAAGAAGGGACTTGCATATAAGCAGGAAATGCCTATTAACTGGTGTACAGGCTGTAAGGTAGGTCTTTCAAACGAAGAGGTTGTAAACGGAGTTTGTGAGCGTTGCGGCAGCGAGGTTGTTCAAAGAAGAAAGAGTCAGTGGATGCTTAAAATTACTGAGTATGCACAAAGACTTATTGATGACCTTGATGACGTTGACTATATTGAAAGAGTAAAAACTCAGCAGAAGAACTGGATTGGCAGATCAGAAGGTGCAGAGGTTACTTTTGAGCTTACAACGGGCGATAAGATGGTTGTATACACAACAAGATGCGATACGCTCTTTGGTGCAACATATACGGTTATGGCTCCCGAGCATGAGCTTGTTGAAAAGCTGATGCCGATTCTTGAAAATGCCGAAGAGGTGAAGGAGTATATTACTCTTGCAGGTAAAAAGTCTGAGTTTGAAAGAACTGAGCTTGCAAAGGATAAGACAGGCGTACAGCTTAAGGGCGTATATGCAATTAACCCTGCAAACGGTAATAAGCTTCCTATATTTATCTCAGATTACGTGCTTGTAACTTACGGAACCGGTGCGATTATGGCAGTTCCCGCACATGATGAAAGAGACTGGGATTTTGCAAAGAAATTCAATCTCCCCATTATCGAGGTAGTAGCCGGTGGAGAAGATGTTCAGTCTGCTGCATATACAGATGTATCAAGCGGCAATATGGTTAATTCAGGATTCCTTGATGGTATGAGCGTAAAAGAAGCTATACCTGCAATGATAAAATGGCTTGAAGAAAAAGGTCTTGGAACTAAAAAGGTAAACTTTAAGCTCAGAGACTGGCTTTTCTCGCGTCAGAGATACTGGGGTGAGCCGATACCTCTTGTATATTGTGAAAAGTGCGGATGGGTACCTGTTCCTGAAGAACAGCTTCCTCTTGAGCTTCCCGAGATTGAAGAGTTTGAGCCGGGCGAAAATGGTGAATCGCCGCTTGCAAAGGCTCATGATTGGATAAATACAACTTGTCCTTGTTGTGGCGCACCTGCAAAGCGTGAGACAGATACAATGCCGCAGTGGGCAGGTTCAAGCTGGTATTTCCTTCGTTATATTGATCCTCATAACAATGATGCGCTTGCTTCAAAAGAAGCACTTGATTACTGGACACCGATTGACTGGTACAATGGCGGTATGGAGCATACTACACTTCATCTGCTCTATTCAAGATTCTGGCACAAGTTCCTTTATGATATCGGAGTAGTTCCCACAAAGGAGCCGTATATGAGAAGAACTTCTCACGGTATGATTCTCGGCGAGAATGGTGAGAAGATGTCTAAATCAAGAGGAAACGTTGTAAACCCCGATGAAGTTGTTAATGATTATGGTGCGGATGCAGTAAGAACCTTTGAGATGTTTATTGGTGCTTTTGATCAGTCAACACCTTGGTCGCAGGATGGTTTGAAGGGTTGCTATAAGTTCCTTGAAAGAGTATGGAATCTTCAGGATATGATGACTGATGAGGAAGGATATTCTGAAAAATTAGCAAGTAGTATTCATAAGACGATTAAAAAGGTCGGCGAAGATTACGAAAAGATGAAGTTCAATACAGGCATTGCAGCTTTAATGAGTCTTGTAAACGAGTTCTATAAGGCAGGAAGTATCACAAAAGGCGAATTCCTTACCCTTATTACACTATTAAACCCCGTTGCACCTCATATGACAGAGGAGCTTTGGGAGAAGTACGGAAAGGGCGGTTTCCTCTCAATTTCGGATTGGCCACAGTATGACGAGGCTATGACAGTTGATAAGGAAATTGAAATAGTTGTTCAGATTAACGGAAAAATCAAGGATAAGATGATGATCGCCGCAGATCTTGACAGAGAAGGTATTGAGAAGCTTGTAAAAGAAAGCGATGCCGTTGCAAAGCTTATTGAAGGAAAGACAATTGTTAAGACGATTGTAGTACCCGGAAAGCTTGTTAATATTGTTGTAAAGTAAGATATAAATATTAAGAGAGTGGCTGTTCTTAAAGTTTGAAGAACAGTCACTTTTTTGTGCAAAAAAAATACAGGGCAAAATACAAAGCCCTGTAAAATATGTATTGAGTTTACTTTGCGAGAAAATCCTGAATATCCTCGTAAAATGCTGCTGAATCCTTTTCATCAACTTCAACAGTAATAGCACTTGTTAAATCAAGTGTGAGCATACCCATAATAGATTTTGCATTAGCTGTGTATTTGCCGGAGGTTGCACGTACGTTGCCGGAATACTTATTTGCGATACCAACAAACTCTGAAACCTTTCTTGTGTTAGAAAGCATAATCCTGTATGTCAAGAATAAACATCTCCTTATTATTAATATTTATTATGCACATTACCGCAATATTGTACACGCTCATATAGTATTATAACATAGTAAACGTACAAATGCAATAAAAATTTATTTTAAATCGGCTCATATGTTGCAAATTCTGTAGTTTTGTGGTAATATATACGATGAATTCTTAAAAAAATTGTACAGTTGAAATACATTAGGAGATGAAAAAATGGAAAGAGAGAGAATAAGGAATATTGCAATCATCGCTCACGTTGACCATGGAAAGACAACTTTAGTTGATGCGATGCTTAAGCAATGCGGAACATTCCGTGAAAATGAACAGGTAGAAGAGCGTGTTATGGACTCGAATGACCTGGAACGTGAAAGAGGTATAACCATTCTTGCGAAAAATACTTCGCTTTTATATAACGGACATAAGATTAATATAATAGATACACCGGGACATGCAGATTTTGGCGGTGAGGTTGAAAGAGGTCTTGAAATGGTCGATGGCGTACTGCTTCTTGTTGACGCCTTCGAGGGATGTATGCCGCAGACAAGATTTGTACTTTCAAAAGCTCTTGCGTTAAACCTTAAACCTGTAATTGTTGTTAACAAGGTTGACAGACCTAACGCAAGACCTTATGAGGTTGTAGATGAAGTTCTTGAGCTTTTCATAGACCTTGGTGCAACAGATGAACAGCTTGATACTCCTGTAATATTTGCATCAGGAAGAGATGGATGGGCAACTGCTGAGTATAATCCCGAACAGCCTAACAGTGATTTGCGTGCACTGTTTGATTTGATTGTTGATTATATACCGTGCCCTGATTGCGATCCCGATGGTGATTTTCAGATGCTTGTTTCAAACATCGATTATGACGACTACACCGGCAGAATTGCAGTCGGAAAGATACAGCGAGGAAGAATTAAAACAGGTATGTCACTTACAGTCTGCAAAACTGACGACAGAAGACTTTCAGGAAAAGCTGTTAAGTTATATACCTTTGATGGTCTTAATAAAGCTGTAGCAGAAAGCGTAGAAGCAGGAGACGTTGTTGCTATATCGGGAATAACCGATATAAATATCGGAGACACATTGTGTGACCCGAATAATATTGAGCCGTTGCCGTTTGTTAAGATAGATGAGCCGGTTCTTTCTATGACGTTTAGTGTAAATGACAGTCCGTTTGCAGGTAAGGACGGTAAATTTGTCACATCAAGACATCTAAGAGACAGATTATACAGAGAGCTTGATTCAAACATCAGCTTAAGAGTAGAAGATACCGATACAACCGAGGCATTTAAGGTGTCGGGTCGAGGCGAGTTACACTTGTCGGTGCTGATTGAGAATATGCGCCGCGAAGGATATGAATTCCAGGTATCAAACCCGGTTGTTATTATGAAGACAATTGATGATACTCTTTGTGAACCGATAGAACGTCTCAGTGTTGACGTACCTGATGAATTTACGGGTACAATTATGGATGGTGTCATCAAGAGAATGGGTGAGATGGTGAATATGGCACCGACTTCACAAGGATATACAAGGTTGGAATTTTTGATACCTTCAAGAGGTCTGATTGGCTACCGCTCTGAAATGCTCACAGCAACAAAGGGTACCGGTATAGTTAACAGTATTCTGGAAAATTATCAACCGTATAAAGGCGATTTCCAGGCAAGAAACAGAGGAGCTCTTATTGCATGGGAGAACGGTGAATCTATTACTTACGGTCTCTTTAATGCACAGGAAAGAGGAACACTTTTCATAGGACCGGGTGTGGCTGTTTATGAAGGTATGATTGTTGGAGAAAATGCAAGACTTGAGGATATAGTTGTTAATGTATGCAAAAAGAAGCATGCAACCAACACACGTGCATCCGGCTCTGATGATGCACTGAAGCTTGTGCCGCCAAGACAAATGAGCCTTGAACAGTGCCTTGATTTTATCGCTGATGATGAACTTTTAGAGGTTACACCTAATCATCTTAGAATGAGAAAAAGAATTTTGAATGCAGACCTCAGAGCAAAATCAAGAGTGAAAAAATAAGAAATTTAATATTTTTTTTAGAAATCTATGGATTTTTCTGAAAAAATGTAGTACAATATATATTATAGTTTAAACAAAGATAATTTTATGGCTAATCTGTATATGATTATGCAGATTGGCTGTACATAGAATTGTTATAATATGTATTGTTATGAAAGGGTTTTTCTTATGAATTTAAAAAAGATATTTTTGCCGCTTTTGTGTGTGGCTATGCTGGCATCTTGCGGAAAAGAAATTAAATTCTACCGTATATATGATGAGCTTGTTGTTTCATTTACCGATGCTTTGAGTGATAGAAAGCTTATTGGTGAAGATCTTATCAAGGCAGAGGATGGTAAAACAATCACAGAAGCAAGCTATACTTATAAAAGCAATGACGCTGCAAACGATAAGGTTAATTATTTGTACTATCTTTTGAATAACTATAACGCAACCTTTCTGTCTGATGATACTGTAGCAATAGATTCAAAAGATATGTCCTTTGCAATAATTGTTAATGTGACGGATAATGATACAGGCTTTACAATAAATATTTCAAAACGTGACTTATAAACACAAAAAGGTATGTTCAAAAACATACCTCTCAGACTGTCGAAAAAGTCGTTCTACCGCAAGAAACAGAGGCTTCTCCTTGAGGAGAGGCTCCGCCGAAGGCGGTGGTGAGGTGTAGTGTTAATCTCGAGCCAAAAAACTAACCACAAGGAAAACATCGAATTTTCCTTGTGGTTTCTTGCTTTTTGCCAATTTGAACTCTACCGTACCATCGTACGCCGACGAATTCAAATTGACAAAATATAACTTCCTTTTTCGATATCTGCCAGCGTGTCGATCGGTTTATCGACACGCTGTAAGGATGCCAAACGGCATCCTTTTTTGGTTCGGGCGTGCGATATTTGACGCTTACTGCGTTTTTGAGAAATAAAAGAAAATACGGTATATTCTGATAGAATATACCGTATTTTCTGGTGGGAGAGGATGGATTCGAACCATCGAAGGCGGTGCCAACAGATTTACAGTCTGCCCCCTTTGGCCACTCGGGAACTCTCCCAAATATTGAGGGACAATTGCTTGTCCCTTTTTGGAGCTGGTGATGGGACTCGAACCCGCGACCTGCTGATTACAAATCAGCTGCTCTACCAATTGAGCTACACCAGCATATTATGGTGGGAGTTACAGGGCTCGAACCTGTGACATCCTGCTTGTAAGGCAGACGCTCTCCCAGCTGAGCTAAACTCCCATAATTATGGTCGGGATGACAGGATTCGAACCTGCGGCCCTCTGGTCCCAAACCAGATGCGCTACCAAACTGCGCTACATCCCGTCAATTTGATGGCACACTACCATACGCTCACGCGACTTTTATATAATAACATAATTTTATATAAATTGCAAGAGTTTTATGTGGTGGAAATCGGTTGAAAATAAGCAAAAATATAGATTAAAGCAATAATATCTTTTAAAATCTGTCTATATCGTTGTTTTTCGCTGTTTTTCTTAAATTTTATAATTTTTATATAAAAATATCGGACAACATTGATCCAGTTGCCCGATATGATAGTTTTATTATATTCTTTTTGCTTCTGCGTAGTAGCGTTTTTCGTTTGCCTCGCCCATCGAAAAGGTTTTTCTTGGCAGTGCGCCGTCTGTTATAACAGATGCGAATAAATCATTTTTGTCCGGTTTGGGAAGTAGAATACCGATATTACCCGGCTTTTTACCAAGCTCTCGGCATACGTCGTCTCCATGTATATAATCAACCTCAAATCCGTTTGCGTCTATAAAGCCCTGAACAGCGCCTACAGCGAGCTTAAAACGTTCCTTTGATATTGTGATATCACCTTCGCCTGATTCTGTTATGTAGTGGACTGTATGGCCTTCTCCACCTAAGTCTTTTTTCATACCTTCTGTTACATCATCGGTGTTTACGTTAAAGAGTACGCGGTGAATAGGTTCAAAAATAAGTGCGGGGGAATGGATGTTTACAAGCTCTACAAGGCAGAAACGTGCAGGATGGTTTTCTATCTCCTCTGATGAAAGTGTTTTCTTCTTTTCCTCCCAGCAGGTTTTGGCTGTTGCAAGTGAATGGTTACCATCGCCTACTGCGAATAAAAGTCCGTCATCGCAGATTGCTTCAAGCTTGCAGATAGCATCGAGTGCATGGTCTGCTGACGAATCACTCAAGCGATATCCCTTTAAATGTCCGCCGTTTTGCATCAGTTCAAAATCGTATACAAGCTCTTTTTCGGCTTTTTCAAGCGGCTCTATGATTGTATTTTCGATATCATTTACAAGGAGCATTATGTGCGGCAGTTCCAATGGAGCATCACGTCTTATTTCAACTCTCGGGGGTATACGCTCAAGAACGGTTCCCTCGGTTGCACGGATTTTACTTTTAGCACCCTTTGTAAAATCATATTCTTCAAGGTCAACGGTACCGATAAGTCCCTGTCTTACGTTATTTCCCATTGTTCTTTCTATGTAGAAAAGGCTGTCTTTATATTCTTTGAATATTCCCTTTTCAATATAGTCCTTCATTGTGGCGTTGATTTTTTCGATTCTGCCTTTTCCTTCGGATAAAAATGCTTCAGGAAAAACAAGATTTAGTGTTGAAGGGGAATTACCGGCAATTTTTGCCGTTTCTTCCCAGTATTCAGGTTGAGAAGTGAACTGGTCACACGCAACAACACTCCATTTAGTCATATCTTCATTTTTTGGCAGAAGTATATCTGCCTTGTTAAATACAGCCATTTAAAATTCCTCCGTTTTTTAATTTGCAATAATATCTTCAAATTCGCCGTCTGAGGCGGTTTTTAAATCGTTTGGTGTAAGAAGCAGTGCCGCACCGCATACGCCACCCGACACTGCAATTGTTTGTACGTTTTCTACACTCTTGTCAATAAAGGTTCGATACTTTTTCTTCATACCTATTGGAGTGACACCGCCACGGATATATCCGGTAAGCTCAAGAAGCTCACGAACGTGTATCATCTCTACCTTTTTCTCACCTGTTAAAATAGCGAGCTTTTTTAAATCCACCTCACAAAGGCAGGGAATACAGGCAACATATATGCCGTCTTTACCTCTAAGGACGAGGGTTTTTAATGATATGGACGGGTCAAAGCCGCACAATTCGGCAATTCTTGCACCGAAGTTGTCTCCGACTTCGCCGCCTGCATCATATTCAATAAGCTCATAGTTAATTTTGTTTTTGGAAAGTATACGCATTGCGTTGGTTGTAACAGGTTTTTTCTTTGCCATAACTAAATCCTTATCCGAGCTTTACTGCGATATCCAATGTTTCGCCGTCTCTGTATACGGTGAGGATAATTTCCTCTCCTGCTTTGTGTGAATCTCTGATTTTATTAATTTCTGAAACCGATTTGACGGTGGTACCGTCTGCCTTTATAATAAGGTCGCCCACCTTCATACCTGCCTTTGCCGCCGCAGAGCCTTCGTTTACCGTTTCAACAATTACGCCGTATTCAGCATCCTGTCCCATAATTCCGATAACAAGTCCCGAGGGTGCAACGCCAATGTTTATAATTGATTCAAGAACCTGCATAATATCATTTGAAGGGATACAGAGTGCAACATTTCCCGAATTTGATGAAATCATGGAGGTAACCATTCCGACAGCCTTTCCCGACTTGTCAAGAAGTATGCTTCCAGCGCTGTCACCGGGGCAAGCATCGGTCTGAATAAGGTTGACCGACTGACCGTTTTGAAGGCTTACGCCGTTGTTAATACCGCATATTGTGCCGACGGTAAGAGTTGTGCCGAGCTGACTGTTTAAAATTCTGCCGAGTGCGGCAACGCTTGTGCCCGATACGAGGGTCGAAGAATCTGTAAATTCTATCGGCTTCATATTTGCTCTGTCGATTTTAAGAACGGCACAGTCTGTGCGTGAATCACTTCCTACAATCTCAGCCTCCATTGTTGTACCGTCGGAAAGCTTAACGGTTATACCGCTGTTTTGAGTGAGAATTGAAGTGTTTGTAAGAATATATCCGTCCGCACTTACAACAACACCCGAGCCGCCGTTTGATGTAAGAAGATGACTGAAAAAGCCGCCTCCGCCACCACGTGATTCTATAGAAACTACCGATTCGGACAGCTTTTCGCCAATTCCTTCAAAGCCTGATATAACAGCACCCGAGACTTGGCTTGAGCTTTCGTCCGATGGAGCAGGAGCAGAGTAGGAAATGGTGGTTGTAGGCCTCATATTCGGTAGTATAAAGACGGTGAAGAGTGTTATTGCCACAGCGCTCACAAGCAATGATATAATGATTGCAATAAGCCATGCCGGCACCGACTTTTTCTCCTTTACGGGCAAGTAACTGTATTGCCCGAGTTCGTTTCTTTGCCATGAATATTTTTCCATAATTAGCATCCTTTCAAATTTAATTGCAAAGCACAAAATGTGACAAAAATGTATGTCCCCATTGTCACGTTTGGTAGCTGATTTCGAATTTAATTATATCATCAAATTGTACTATGTGTATGAATAAAATGTAAATTTTTTACGAAAGCCTTAAAACTACAGCACAATCCTTTTCAATTGGTATATAAAATATGCCGTCTTCTGCATAATAATCGCCTGCTTTGGTTATGCCAAAGCGTGCTAAGTCGATTCGGAGCGTTGATGTGTCAAAGAAGTTTACTGCTGTCAGATAGCGTTCATCTCCTAAGCTCCTTATCATTGCATAACCGCCCATATAGCAGTATACGGTTTCCATTTCACCTTTTGTAAAGGCAGGTGAGCTTTTTCTCAGTGCTATAAGCTCTTTTGTGAAGCTTTGTATCGTCTTATCTTCATTTCCCCAGGGGAAACAGCATCTGCAGAATGGGTCTCCATAGCCCTGCGCTCCTGCTTCGTCGCCGTAGAATATGCAGGGAACTCCCGGCATTGTCATAATAAGTGTCATAACCGAGAAGAGCTTTTTTGATGCTCTTTCATACTCTTCATCGCTTAAACGGCAAGCTCCTGCAAAAGAACGTTCGGACGGACATTCTTTTCCCGAGAGAACGGTGAGTATTCTTTCAACATCGTGACCCGATAAGAAATTTAAAAGAGAATAAAACGCTTCCTTGGGATAATTCTCTTTAATCGACATTATACGTCTGTTAAAATCCACAGCATCACATCTGCCGAGTGCAAAGTCAATCAATGCACATCTTAAAGGATAGTTCATAACAGAGTCGAGCTCGTCGCCTAAAAGATATTCTCTTTCCTCGCCGTATGCTACCTTGTTTGAAGCATCCTCCCACACCTCGCCGATTATAACGGCATCGTGGTTTACATTTTTTACATTGCTTCTTAATTCCTTTATGAAGCTGTCGGGTAATTCGTCTGCAACATCAAGTCTCCAACCGTATGCACCGTTTTTGAGCCATTTTTTTACTATTGCATCCTCGTCGCTTAAAAGATATTTTCGAAGATGAGGGTTATTTTCTTCAACCTGCGGGAGCGTAAGCATACCCCACCAGCTTTCGTATTTTTCGGGCCAGTCAAAAAATCTGTACCAGTCGTAATATTCTGACTCGGTGGAATTATATGCACCGACTGAATCGTAAGTGCCGTTTTTGTTAAAGTATTTGCTGTCGCTTCCCGTATGATTGAACACGCCGTCAAGAATAATCCTGATGCCGAGTTTTTCGGCACTTTTTGTAAGAGATATAAAATCCTCTGTTGTTCCGAGAACAGGGTCGATATTTTCATAATTTCCCGTATCATAACGGTGGTTTGAATATGCTTCGAATATCGGATTTAAGTAGATTGCATCTATCCCCATATCCTTTAAATATCCGAGCTTTTCTTCTATCCCCTTTAAATTTCCGCCAAAAAAGTCGGAGCAATCGTATACGCCGCCAAACTGTTCGGGGGTATGGTATGGAATTTCGCCCCAGTTTCGTTTTTTCATATGCGGCTTTTCCGATAAAAAGTCACCGCTTTTATAGAAACGGTCGGGAAAAATCTGATAGCATACGCTGTTTTTGAACCAGTCGGGTGTTTGGTAGTCCTTTTTATAAACAGTTATCTGATATTTGCTGTCGGGGCAGGCTTGGTATTCCTCACCCTTGCCACCAAGTCTTTGGGAGTTATTACCGTACCATAGAGTGCCCGAGTCGGCACACACCTCGAAGCAATAGTATACCTTCTGTGGCTTTTCGGGCATTTTTGCGGTGGCAGTATATATATTATACTCACCTATACAAGAGGAATACGCCATATTTATACATTCCTCACTGCCGTTTTTGTAAAGGTGCAATAAAATTCTGTGCGGTATGCCTGCATCCTTTACTGCAAGGCTTAATTTAACCGTTTCCTCCGCTTTTAGTGCACCGAACGGATGACGGTACACACTGCTTTGGGAATCGTGTTCAAGCTTCATTTTAATTTCCTCCGAAATTTGTTTGCAAATTGTCTAAATTTTAAAAAGTAGTTGACAAAACAGTTTTTATTTAATATAATGAATATAGAAAAGGCAAGACCTCAAACGGTTATGCCAAGAACGAACTAAAAGATAGCCCTAACTTGGTCGGTGGGGGCTATCTTACTTTTTTTGTAAGTGCTATCAAAAACACAATAGTTAAAAATATAATTCTTAATATGTATTTTCCCATAACAACCACCTCCTCTCCTGAATTTAAATACAGGAATAAGGTGGCATAACCGCCCAGTTTTGCACTGTTTTTAGTCTTACCTTTTGTCAGAGTTCTCCGACAAATATATTATACTACATATTTTATGTTATTTCAATATTTTTTCATAAAAACTATTAAGTTACATGGGGCTTAACGTCTTTTTTGCCAATCATAATCAACCCGGCAATCATAACGATGGGGAAGATGATGCCCGAGAAGATACCTGCTTTTAAAGAAAGCTGTTCAATTGTAAGAGTAGAGTTGTTTGCATATTCGGAAAGTATCGGGAGCTTTCCGGCATAGTCGGAAATAAAGCCGGTAAGCATAGGTCCTATTGAACAGCCGAGGTCGCCGAAAATTGCCAGAACTCCGAACATTGTCGCACCGCCGTGAGGGAATTTTGAAGATGCAAGAGAGAGCATCCCGGGCCACATAAGGCTTACCGACAGACCTGTTACGGCACAGCCGGCAAGAGATAAGAGCGGTGATGAGGAAAATGCTGTTACGATATAGCAGAATACACACAAAACACTGCTGTAGAGAAGGGATTTTTTGAGATCAAGCTTTTCTCCCATTACGCCGTAATATGTACGACCGATTATCATAAACACAGCAAAAAGTGAAGGGCCGAGAATATCGCCGAGTGTTTTATCAACTCCGAGCCCCGTCTGTGCGAAAAGGCTTGACCATTGTGCGATTACCTGCTCTGCGGCACCTGCTCCTACCATAAGTATCAAGGCTGTAAGAAATGCTTTGTGCGAAATTAAAGTTCTTATTGGTGTGCGTGTTTCCTTTTCCGTTTCGGGGAGCGGAACTTTTATAAAAAGGAACATATTCACAAGGGGAATAACAGACAGAATAAGTGCAAGCGGTCTCCATACATCATTTCCGAACAATTTTATTGCCAATGTGGTTATAAGCACCACGCCGAGCTGCCCCCAACAGTAGAAGGAATGAAGAAGGCTCATTGCACCGGCGCTGTCATCTGACGGGATTTGATCAATTACAGGGCTTATTATAACCTCCACCATACCACCACCGACAGCATATACTATCGTTGCGATTGCAAGCGCAAGAAAGCTGTCTGCCATAACCGACGGGAGCACGCATAAAAGCATAAGCCCGAGGAAGCAAAGAAGCTGACAAGGTATGGATGTGCGGCGAAAGCCGAGGCGGTCAACGTATTTTGCAGAGAATATGTCGGTTAAAATCTGAGTTACGAAATTTATAACTACCAGGGACCCCAATTCTGAATAAGAAAGAGAGAACTCATCTTTGAAAATTGTAAAAAGTATGGGTGTAAAATTAATTCCTATTGCCTGCGTTATATAACCGATATAGCAGGCGATGGTTGTATGCTTGTAGGTAAGTTGTTTCATTAAAAAATCTTCTCCTTATGAATATGTAAAAATCACAACTATTATACAACAAATAAAGCATTTACGCAAGAGATTTTTGCGGTTGGATAGTGCATATTGAAATAAAGCGTATTTCTTTGATTTAATGCAATTAAACAATACAAAACCACAAGCCTTGTCCGATAAATCGGACAAGGCTTGTGGTTTTAAAAACGGGAAGAGGATGTAATTATATTATTGATTTAAAAAAAGCAAGAATTTTGGAAATATGTATAGACATTTTGTGTATAATGTGATAAAATAATTAGAAAATGTATTTATAGAAAGCAGATGAATAATATGAAAAACTATAGAGATTTTGAGAATTATATAAAAGAATATCCATCAAAGGACGGATATTTTGGTTCATACGGCGGTGCATATCTTCCGAAGGAGCTTGAGCCTGCGTTCAAAGAGGCTGACGATGCATATGAGGCTATTTGCCATTCAGCACAGTTTATAAACGAGCTTCGCAGAATCAGAAAGGAATTTCAGGGACGTCCCACACCGGTTTATCATTGTGAAAGACTTTCTAAAATTTTCGGCAACTGCCAGATATACTTAAAAAGAGAGGACTTAAACCATACCGGAGCACACAAGCTCAACCACTGTATGGGCGAGGGTCTTTTAGCAAAATATATGGGTAAAAAGAAGTTAATCGCAGAAACCGGTGCAGGTCAGCACGGCGTTGCGATAGCTACTGCGGCGGCATATTTCGGTATGGAATGTGATGTGTATATGGGTGAGGTTGATATTGAAAAGCAGCATCCGAACGTTGTTAGAATGAAGATGTTAGGTGCAAATGTAGTGCCCGTAACACATGGTCTTAAGACCTTAAAAGAAGCAGTTGATGCGGCATTTGATGCATATTTGAAGGAATACGACAACGCAATTTATTGCATAGGCTCTGCACTCGGCCCCCATCCCTTCCCGAAGATGGTAAGAGATTTCCAGTCTGTTATAGGAATAGAAGCTCGTGAGCAGTTCCTTGAAATGACAGGCATTATGCCCGATGCTGTATGTGCTTGTGTCGGTGGCGGTTCAAACTCACTTGGTATGTTTGTTCCGTTTTTGGCAGACCCGGTTGAGATATACGGAATAGAGCCGCTCGGAAGAGGAGAAAAGGTGGGTGACCACGCGGCAACGATGAAATTCGGAACAAAGGGAAGGCTTCACGGCTTTGAAAGCTATCTCCTTCAGGATGAAAACGGCGAACCGCTTCCCGTTTACTCAATCGCAAGCGGACTTGACTATCCGGGCGTAGGTCCTGAGCACGCACACCTCAGGGATTCGGGTCGTGTAAGCTATGAAACTGTATCTGATGAAGAGGCAATGGAGGCATTCTTCCTTCTTTCAAGATATGAGGGAATTATCCCTGCAATTGAGAGCGCACACGCAGTTGCATATGCAATCCGCTATGCAAAAGAGCATAAGTCAGGCTCGATTTTAGCTTGTCTTTCAGGCAGAGGCGATAAGGATATCGACTATGTATACGAAAACTACGGCTGCGGCGAAAAGTTCAAGCTTGATTATGATGTGTAATATAGCTGTGTAACAACAAAAAAAGAGCTAAAGGCTGTTCTGATATAAAACCGTATAGGTATTAACGGTCTTTCAATGTGTTTTTCAATGTTTTTTAAGAACTGTGTTTTTAAGAAAGTCCGAAAGTTTCGTGTGCAGATAATTGACATTGCACATAAAAAGTGCTATAATGAATATACTGATAATGAAAGGAGTTTATTCTTATGGCTACAACTAATGTTACAATTCGCATGGATAAAGAATTAAAAGCACAGGCCGATGATTTATTTGCTGCGTTGGGACTTAATATGTCAACTGCAATGGGTGTTTTTTGCAGGCAGGCTGTACGGCTTGGTAAAATTCCCTTTGAACTTGCGGTAGATATTCCAAATGCAGAGACCCTTGCTGCGATTGATGATGTAAACAACAACAGAAATATGAGTAAGGCTTATGATGATATGGATGAACTTATGAGGGATTTAAATGCTTAAAGTAAGATATTCATCCAAATTTAAAAAAGATTTTAAAGTTATTATCAAGCGTGGCTATGATATTTCATTATTTGAAGAAGTGTTGTCTTTGTTACGTGAAGAAAAGACTTTACCTGAAAAATATAGCGACCATGCACTAAAGGGTGATTATATGGGACATCGGGAATGTCACATCACTCCAGACTGGCTTTTAATTTACAAAAAAGAAAATGATTTGATTACATTGTCTTTAACTCGAACGGGAAGCCATAGTGATTTGTTTTAGCACAAAAATAATGGATGAGAATGTTTACTCTCATCCATTATTTATTTATACTGTTTTATTAAGGACACCCTAATGCTCGTTTTGTTGTTAATTTTAAAGTTCAAAGCAGTAAAGATTACCATAACTCCAGTTGTAGTCACTTGCATTGTGACGGTCGAAGGTCAGGTGATAGTATCTTGTTCGGCTTGCCTGCTTAATCGGGATTACGGTGCCCCAGCCACGGAAACCGCCGTCGGGGTAGTTGAATTTTAAGTTCTGCATACCGCTTTGTGAATAAACACGGTAATCGGAGGTTTTGTTATAGTCATTTCCGCAAATAAAGTACTGCTCGCCGTCTATTTTAACGAAGGAACCGCCTGTTTCGGCACCATTGCAGCCTTTGCCTATATAGGTATAGCCGTCAAATGGTCTTTCGGACTTAAAGAAAAGATAGCTGTAGTCTTTTGTTTCGGGATTTGTGCGGCAGATTGCCATAAACCATTTATTTGATTTCTCATCATAGAAAAAGTCCGGGTCTTCATCGCCCGAAAAGCCTTCAAATAGTGTTATGTCGGCACTTTCGCTTTTATTCATTAATGTTGCATCTATTACATTAACGCCGAATCTCGGGTCGCCTTCAAATGCAGAATGGGCAAGAACGTGTTCGTGTGAGAAGGAACAAACCCACATATACCACATATTTACATTTCTGTTGTAAAGTATTGAGGCTGCAACGTCACCGCACCATTTTCCGTCACCGTAGTCATAGAAAAGCACGCCGGTTAATTCAAATTCGCTTGTCCCGGGAAGCCACGAAAGTATTCCCTGAATCATTTCTTCTTCAAGTCTTAATGTTACAGACAGATATATTTTTCCGTTTTCCACCATCACATCGCCGTTTTCATATCTTATTGTGCGTATGTCTGCTGTGGAAATGCCGTTGTCTATATAGGAAAGAGCTTCTTTTATAGTTACATTGCCTTCTGCATATACAGATGCGCTTGCTTTTATGAAATTGTCGTAAAGATGCGACTCGACAAAGCAATCTGAATTGAATGTTGTTATAAGTTCAGGTTTGCCGTTTATATTAAAATACACATCAAATGCACCCGGACGGCAGGAAACAAGCATTGTAAATTCATTGTCGCGAAACTCATTAATGGGATATTCCTCCGTTTTGGAATTGTCCGAAAAGATTAACTTGCCGCTGCTAAAAAGCACCGATGCCTCCGAATCGGGCAATGCAAAAACAAATCCGGTCTTTCCGCATACTGCTTTAGCTGTCAGCTCGTATGTTGCGTACGGGAAAAATTCAGTCATAAATCTTTTTACTTTTCCGGATTTTATGAAGTATGTATTATTTTCTATTACTTCAACCAAATCCTTGCTTTTTCAAGAACAGGGTATAAATCACCGCGTCTGTCGGTAACAAAATCCTTTGTAAATGTCATCCTACCCAAAGAAAGCTTAAGATTTTTGTACATTGTCATTGAAAACTTTCTTCTGAATTCTAAATCAGAAAATATCATTATTATCACCTCTTGGTCTTTAGTATACTATAGTTACAACTGTATGTCAATTAACAAAAATTAAATACCGGTAACAATATTTTATACAAATACCTTAAGCCTTTATGTGCTCCATTGTTATTTTTACTCTTTCCGATATTTTAACTGTTCCGACGCCGAAAATTGAGGTGTGAAGCGTGTCATTTATCGGCTTTGTCCAGTATTCGGGGATGCTTTCGATACCGTTTGCCATTCCGAGGATGGAACCTACCGTAGCACCGTTACAATCTGTATCAAAGCCGGTTTCGACTGCCATACATATAGCTTTTGCAAAATCGCCTTTTCCGTAGAGAAGAGCGGCTACAATCATTGCGTTGGAATTGGTGTGGCACCAGCCGTGTGATGTGTATTCGTCGTATTTTTTATGGATTTTATCAAAGCAGGCTGTTTGTTCAAGCTTTGAATTATAATCATCAATAACCGACATTATATCCTCATAGAGTCTTGATGTATGAGGAATTTGTGCAAGACCGCTTAAGATTATCTTTTCAATTATGACAGCTTTTTTAAAGTGAAGCTGAAATTGATTTTTTTGTCATTCATTTGATACTTTTCGGTAAGCTGTGGTCCGCAGCTGCCCGAGCCGATACCGCTTACTTTGTAGTCAATTCTGACATTTGTAACGCCGTTTTTCACAAGCTCGAAATTGTGTGCCTTGTTTGTGAGCTCTTCCTTTGAATATTCGGAAACTGCAAACTCAAAGCCCTTGTCCGATATAAATTCATAGCCACCGATTATAAGGCTCTTGGTATTATAGTGGTTGCCGTGCTCCTGAGGCTTTATGTAATCGACATATTCCTTTTCCGCACTGCTCTTGTAAAGACCCATTTTTGATGCGTGGTGCATATCAACATATGACTCATACGGGCCGTAGCCAAAATATGTAAATTCCTTTGCATCGGTTGTAAATTCAAAGCCAAAGCGGGGAAGGAAGGTCATTATTTTGTTGAAATCACCGTCTAAAGCTACATTTATACTACCGTCTGCAAAGAAACTGTAAACGGCTGTGTATTTTATTACGTATGCTCTTGAAACTGTCAAAACTGCACCGTGTACTGTAATTGTGTTCTTGTCAATTACGGTGTCATACACCTTGTTGTACATTTTGTTATAGTTCGCATCGTACCATTTTGACTTTATTACCCTATCGTTGTCGGTAGGTGCTCGCCAGATGCTAAGATTTATCGGACTTCTTAAAAAGCTGTTCATAGCTTCTATATAGCCGTAGTGAAGGTTGAAGCAGTAGAAGAAGCCGTCGCCCGAGATTTCTGCGAATTCACCATTTTCGGTTATGCCCACAACAGGAGCTGATATGGTTACACTTTCGGCATCCTTTAAAAGATGCTGTGTAAAACCACGCTCAAAGCCGTTTTTGTCGGTCATCTTAATGTTAAGGTATGCACCTAAAGTACAGTTTGGTATTTCTAAGTCAAGCTGTATGCTTTCGCTTGAATGCGGAGCGGTTGAAAGCTTTAAGGTGCCGCCACTTTTTTTGATGCCGTCTGCAGTTACTTCCCACTCGAAATTATAGCCGTCAAATGAAGTAAAGTCAAATCTGTTATAAAGAGTAAGAACTCCGTTTTCATATTTTGTATCAAGAGGTTGGTATACATATTTTGCCTCAAGTGAGCCTGCTTTGAAGCTTCTGTCGGAGAAAACAAGTCCGTCACAGCAGAAATTTGAGTCGTGCGTTTCTTCGCCGAAGTCGCCACCGTAGCCAAGCTGACCGTTTTCCATTGGTGCAACGTGGTCTGCCCATTCCCAGATACAGCCGCCTATAAAGCGGTCATATTTATAGAATAAATCCCAATAGTCCTTTAGGTCTCCGGGACCGTTGCCCATTGCATGGGAGTATTCGCAAAGGAATATCGGGCGGTTGTCGCTGTAGTTGTCAAGGAAGGAGTATAGGAATTCACGCCTTGTATACATTCTGCTGATAACATCAACTGTGTCCGCATCATTTAAAACGTCAGAACCGCATTTTTTGTCGTATACATTTTCATAATGTACAATACGCTTTATTCCGTGAACGGAGTCTCTTTCCTTAATAAATCTGCTCATTTCGGCAAAGTTTTCTCCGTAGTTGGATTCGTTACCCAAGCTCCACATTATAACCGATGTGTGGTTTTTATCACGCTCATAAAGACGTTCTGCTCTGTCAATAAAAGCATCCTTCCACATCGGATTTTTGCACGGCCAGATTGAATCCTCGTCATATCCCCATTGGCAATTACGGTTTGAAAAGCCGTGTGTTTCAATATCCGCTTCGTCAACCACATACATACCAAGCTCGTCGCACAGTTCGATAAATGCAGGCTGTGGGGGATAGTGTGATGTTCTTATCGTATTTATATTAAGCTCCTTCATTTTAAGGATATCATTCTTCATATCCTCATAGCTCATTGTATAACCCTTTGTGGGGTGTGTGTCGTGGTGGTTCACGCCCTTTAGCTTGACACTCACGCCGTTAATAAGAAGCTCGCCCTTTTCGCTGATGCTCTGAGTTCTGAAGCCTACCTTGATTGGTATAAATTCACCTGCTTGCTCAAACACAACCGTATAAAGATAGGGATTTTCGGCATTCCACAAAATCGGATTTTCAGCCTTTGTTTCCTTCTTATCCATATCAAAAATGCGATAGTTTTCAAGCTCTGTATAGATTTTCTTATCGTCGAAGCCGAGGTCAATGTCGAATAAATGCCCCTCGGGACGTGAAAGAAGATAAACATCGCGGAAAATGCCCGTATTTCTGAAAAAGTCCTGGTCCTCAAGATAGCTTGATGCACACATCTTGTAAACCTTCACAACCATTTCATTCATACCGGGATTAAGCTTTACCGAAAATTCCGATGTCGAATGAGAAACGGTTGAAAAGCCTACATATTCGCCGTTTATAAAAAGCTCAAAGCAGGGGGCAACACCCTCAAAAATTATGTAGTTTTTCATTGAAGCTTTATTTTCATCAAGCTCAATGAAGGTTCTGTATACCCCGACGGGATTATCATCGGGAACATACGGAGGGTCAACCGGGTAGGGGTAGTTTACGTTTGTGTAATAAGGCTTTTCTATTCCCTCGCACTGCCAGCAGGAGGGAACAGGGATTTTGTCGTAATCGGTAACGACTGCAGGGCAGTCAATGTCGCGTGCGTAATATTTAAAATCCCATTCACCATTTAAAAGTGTATAAAAAGCAGAGTTTTCTTTTTTTCCTTCAAGAGCCTTTTCAAGGCTGTCATAAGGGATGTAATGTGCTCTTGGCTTCATAGTGTTGTCGTGCAAAAACGACGGATTTTCATATTTTCGCATACTGATTTCTCCTTGTCTGTAAAGTTTATTAGATAATTACATTTCAAAATCGAGTGCTACACTTGACTCACAAATTGCGTGCATATGCTTTTTAACCACGTCAACGTGATATGCATCGTTTTGATACACATCGAGAGCTTCTTTAGAGTCGAGCACAACACTTAAAAATACATCATATGATCTTGCCGAGCCTAAAAAGTCGATGCCAACCTCGATTTCACGTACAGTCGGAACATTCTCCTTCATTGAAAGAAGGATGTTTTTTGTTTCATTTAAAAGCTCCTCGGTTTTGTCCTTAATTTTAAAGCATACTATGTGTTTAATCATATCAATTCTCCTTTGTTATTTCATTTATTATCTTTGCTACGCCGCTTTCGGTATTACTTGCGGTAATACGGTCTGAAACAGCCTTTACCTCGGGCAGGGCATTGCCCATTGCAACGCCTATACCGGCAAATTTAATCATATCGGTATCGTTGAGACTGTCGCCTACTGCAACACAGTTTTCGTGGGGGATTTTTATTTTTTCAAGAACAAATCGTATTCCCTCCGATTTTGATATCCCTTTAATACCGCATTCTGTGTAGTGTGCGTGATGGATTACATCCATTTCTTCCTTTAACAGCAATTCAAGTGATTGTGGAATTACCGGTGCAAGGTCGATTTTTGTGATTCCTTTAAGGTTTTTGTTGAAATCGGCTATGCTTTCGACCGGTTTTTGTCCGTCATTATTAAAATCGGTAAATTTAAAACAGCCTGTGCAGTTGCCCATAAGTGCCCATATGCCCGTATCGAGGAGTTCGGCTGCGGCTCTTTTTGCAAAGCTGTCCGAAACAGTTTCCTGACGGATAAATTTACCGTTCATAATAATCTCCGCACCTATCGAGGCAATAATACCGCTCCAGTTCGCCGCATTTATGATATATTCACCTACCTTGGGATAGGAGCGGCCCGAGCAGATGAAAACATAATGACCTTTTGAAACTGCCTCATTTACTGCCTGTATATTTTGAGTACTGATTTTACCGTCGGGGGATAGTAGTGTTCCGTCAATGTCGAGAAAAAAGGCATATTTTTCTTTCATAGTAACGTCACCTTATCTGTCGTTGTAAAATGCGAGATACGTTTTATATGCCATATAAATGTCGCCTTTTGCTGTTATCTCAAAGGGTGAGTGCATTGAAAGCACCGGCACGCCGCAGTCGATAACGTCCATATTAAGATTTGCGACATACATTGCAATCGTGCCGCCGCCGCCCTGGTCAACCTTTCCAAGCTCGGAGGTCTGCCATATGATATTGTTTTTGTCAAGAATCGTACGTATTTCGCTTACAAATTCTGCTGATGCGTCGCTTGCTTCGGATTTGCCTCTTGCGCCGGTATATTTCATTAAAACCATACCTCCGCCTGCAAAGCAGTGGTTGTTCTTTTCGCTGACGGACGGATAATTCGGGTCAAATGCCGCTCCAACATCGGAGGATAGACACGCACTGTTTCTTATTGTATTATTGAATGAAAGCATATCACAGCCACCCTTCAATTTTGCAACAAGCTCGCATACCGACATATCGAAAAAGCGTGAAAGCATACCTGTATTACCCACAGAGCCGATTTCTTCTTTGTCAACCAAAAGACAAACTGCTGTTCTTTTTGGGGCACTGATTTCAATTATACTTCTTAAAGCGGTGTATGCACACACTCTGTCGTCCTGACCGTATGCGCCTATAAAGCTGTTGTCAAGCCCGACATTTTTAGCTGAAAATGCAGGAACAACCTCAAGCTCTGCACTCAAAAAATCCTCTTCGGTAATGTCATAGCTGATATTGAGAATGTTTAAGATGTTGAACTTTACGCTCTCGGGAACATCCTCGGCTTTTACGCCGATACCGCCGACTAAAATGTTTAATGCTTCGCCTTCAATTCCTTCGGTCATAGGCTTTGTCATCTGGTCCTTTGCAAGATGAGGGAGAAGATCGGTAACGCAAAATACCGGGTCGTTTTCCTTTTCGCCTATTGAAATTTCAACACATTCCCCGTCCTTTTTATATACAACGCCGTGGAGTGCAAGGGGAATGGCTGTCCACTGATATTTCTTGATTCCGCCGTAATAATGCGTCTTTAAAAGTGCCATACCGTCTGATTCATATAATGGATTCTGCTTTAAATCGAGCCTTGGTGAATCAACGTGTGCACCTACGATATTCATACCCTTTTCAATATCTTCGCTTCCTATAACGCAAAGCATTATATTTTTATTTCTGTTTATAAAGTAAACTCTGTCACCCGGCTTTAATTCGTCCTTGCTTTGGAAGGGAACAAAGCCTTTGCTTTTCGCAAGCTTAACAGCTTCCTTTATACACTCACGCTCTGTTTTGCCACGGTCCAAAAATATTCTGTAATCGTCGCACAAATCAAGCATCGCACGCCTTTCGTCATCGGGCATATCCTTGTACACGTTCTTTCTTTTGTATTTTAACTGTTCATATCTTTCTTTATCAGTCATTTTATAAAACCTCCATTAGTAGTAGCATTTTAATACATTGTATCATACTTTTATAGCTATGTCCAATATTTTACAAAAGAAACATAAAAATTATCGGATTTTTGATTGAGTTTTTTTTGGTGTCTGCATTTTGTCCATATAAAACAACAAAATATCCATTGAAAAATTCTGTTGATTTTGATATAATCCCAATGAAAGGGAGGCGGCAATAATGCTTAATACAAAAAAGGATTTTATAAACTGTCTTGAAAAAATAATAAATCCGTTAAAGGATTTTTATACCGAAGGGAAATCGGGAATAGTACTTGGTGCAACAAGCGTTGTTTACAGTAAGGAAACGGCGTATATGGAAGGCTTTGCACGTGTTTTGTGGGGGCTTGGACCCTTGTGGGGCTCGGGATGTGATATTAAAGGCTTTGATGCTATTTATGCAGAGGGTCTTAAAAACGGAACAGACCCCGAAAGCCCTGAATTCTGGGGCGAGCTTTTCGATTTTGACCAGAAAATAGTTGAAACGGCGGCAATCGGTCTTACTCTTATTCTTGCACCTGAAAAGATAAAGAGTATACTTTCTGCCGAGGCTTTGGAAAATCTTTCAAAATGGCTTTACAAGGTGAATGAGGTAAAGGCACATCATAATAACTGGCTTCTCTTTGCCGTGCTTGTAAATCTCGGACTCAAAAGCATAGGTGCAGAATATAATAAGGATATTATAGATGAGGTTATGGATACTGTCGATGGATTTTATATCGGCAACGGCTGGTACAGCGACGGAAATTCCGAACAGCTTGATTATTACATAGCTTTTGCAATACATTTCTACACCCTTATCTATGCAAAGGTAATGGAAAGGGAGGATGTTGAAAGAAGTAATAAAATCAAGGAAAGAGCTATGCTTTTTGCAAAGGATTTTATCTACTGGTTTGATGAGGACGGCTCTGCTGTTGCGTTCGGACGCTCACAGACCTACCGCTTTGCACAGTGCTGTTTCTGGAGTGCGTGCGTATTCGCAGGAATTGAACCCTTCCCGATGGGCGTTATGAAGGGTATAATATCACGCCATCTTGAATACTGGATGTCCCTTCCGATATTTGATAATGCAGGAATTTTGTCTATAGGCTACGGCTATCCGAATTTCAATATGTCGGAGCAGTATAATGCACCGGGCTCACCATATTGGGCGCTGAAGTCGTTTTTGTTCTTTGCATTAAGCGAAGACCACCCGTTTTATACCACGGATGCATTGCCCCTTCCCGAGCTTTCGCCCCTTAAGGTTATAAAAGAAGCAAGAATGGCAATACAGCACATTGGCGGCAGTTCGTATATGCTCACATCCGGTCAGTGGAACGGATGGATGATGCACTACGCGGAAAAATATTCAAAGTTTGCCTACAGCACAAAATACGCATTTTCTGTACCTAGGTCATACAGCGACATCGGCAACTGCGGTTGTGACAGTATGCTGACCTTTGTAAAAGACGATATGTGTTTTGTGCGAAGAAAATGTGACAGCTTTGAAATTAAGGATGACGGAAGAGTTTTATCAACTTGGAAGCCGTTTTCGGGCGTTACGGTCACGAGTGAAATAATCCCGACAGAGGACGGACACATCAGAAAGCATACGATTGAAAGTGATGCTGAATATGAAGCTTACGACTGCGGTTTTGCAGTTTTGAAGGCAGAGGGAAAGGTTTCGGGAAATGGTGAAAGTGTTGTAATAAATGGTGCGAAGAATCTTAATCTTTTAAACACCGATACAGTTATGGAAGCTGTTAAATATACGATTGTAAAGGGTGTAAATGAGATAGAGACGAAAGTAATATATTGATAAAAGACCGTATAATTTAAATGCAAAGTGCAAAATGCAAAGTGCAAAGTGAATGTTGAAAACCTACGGTTTTCTTATATTAATTATAAGAAATGCGGAGCATTTCATCCATCATTTTGCATTTTGCATTTACAATTTTGCATTTAATTTGTCGGTGCGACGCACCGACAAATTATAATTTTATGTATTTTCACACCCCGACATTTTTTACGAACTCTTTGCCGCTTCGGTGCGGTAGCGTTTGGGGGAGAGGTGCTTTTCCTTTTTGAAGTCCTCAATAAAGTGGCTTGTTGTGGCATATCCGAGCTCCTGGGCAATTTCGGTTATCGACATATTGGTACATTTTAAAAGTCTTTCTGCCTGAATGCATTTGATATTCTTTGTATACTGAGAAAATGTCATACCTGCGAAGCTTTTGAAAATTCTTGAAAAATGCCCGTCACTCATATTGGCAAGCAGAGCGGCTTCGTGTGTTTTGACGCTTCCGTTTACCGATTTTACGTAATCTGTAATATTCTTTAAGATTTCAAGATTGCTTCTTGGGATTGTGTTTTCTATAGGAACGATTTCATCATTTTTCTTCCACATATCAAGAATATATGCACATACACGAATTATATTTGAGCGGACATATAGCTCGGAAGTATAGCTGTTTTCGATAAATTTATCAAGAGAGTCCTTAAGATAATACTTAATTGCACGTGCATCTTCGATAAGTCGTGTGCGTGAATTATCGGCATTTAAGTTGAATATATACTCAAATTCGTGAAAGCTTTGCTCGCTTGTTTTTAAAATGTCGGTAAACAGCTTTATCACTATATATCGGCAAGTTTTTATCATACTGTATGCGTGTGGTTCGTTGGGATAAACCATTATAAGTGCGTCTTTATTAACGTTATATGTTTTGTTTCCGATATATGCACACATACTTCCGTCAAGAACGTATATAAGCTCCATATACTTGTGATAATGATAGGATATATCCTCCAAGCCCGAGTCTTGCGACAGATTCATAAGCAGACACTCTATATTAAGATTTTCACCGTTTCGTTTTGCAATACCTTCGTCGTACATAATTTTCTCCTATAATATCAGAATTTCAATATTTTTTGTTAGATTAATTATATCAAATTTTTTAGGGGAATGATATATTTAAATTATACAAATTTGTTGAAAGGATAGGGTATAATATGATAAGAGTAACGGTATTCAATGAAGGTTATCACGATGTGACAGAGGAGAAGGTTAAAGAAATTTATCCCAACGGCATACACGGACAGCTTAAAAAGTTTCTTGAAGGTGACGATGTTAAAGTGCGTATTGTTACGCAGTATGACGAAAACCTTAATACCGCACCCGATTGCGGTATCACAAAGGAGCTTCTTGATGAAACAGATGTTATTCTCTGGTGGGGACATATGAAGCATAACGAAGTTCCCGATGAGATTGCGGATATGGTTGCAGATTATGTAAGACGCGGTATGGGTGCAATATTCCTTCATTCGGGACACCACGCAAAGCCGTTTAAGAAGCTTATGGGCACAACCTGTAACTTAAAATGGAGAGACGGAGTTAAGGAAAGACTCTGGAACATAAATCCCGCACATCCCGTTATGCAGGGAATAGGCGAATATTTTGACATCCCCGAAGAGGAGATGTACGGAGAAAGATATGATATTCCGACACCCGATGACTTACTGATGCTTGGTGCATACAGTACTCATGAAGTGTTCAGAAGCCTTTGTGTATGGCAGAGAGGATATGGAAAAATCGTATACTTCCAGCCCGGTCACGAAACAAATCCGACCTACCACATTCCCGAGGTGCAGACAATTATAAAAAATGCTGTAAGATGGGCAATGCCCCTCTACAGAGTTGATGAAATCCCCTGTTCGCACTATCCCGAAATTGAACTTTAATAAATAATTAAACAGCTGTTGAACCTGTTTTCATTCTTAATCTATGCGGAATATAGGATTAAGAAAATGTGAAAGTACGGGTAAGGCAGCTTTTTTAAAGAAACCGCAGAGTGACGGAGCTGATTTCCTTCACTCTGCGGATTTTTGTTTTTAGAAATTTTTTCCGTTCCAGCCCCAGTCGCTTACGGGGTGGTAAGTTACATATACGTTGTTTTTTGGTATACCAAGCTCTTTTTCCATTATGTCGCATACAAGAACTGTCATCTTTTCGTAAAGCTCAGATGATGCGTTTCCCAAAAGACTTACCTCAACATATGCACCGTCGTCAAGCTTGTTGCCGGCAAACCATAAATCATACCCGTCGGCAATACCTACCATCAAAAAGCTCTCGGGCTTATTCAAAGCCCCTATAGCCTTTCCAAGCTCACTTTTGATTATTTCCTTCTTCTCATCTGTTAATTTTTTTGTGATTTTAGAATCAATGTACGGCATTGTTAAAATCTCCTTTCATATTTTATATTGTTGGCTTAAAGCACGGCATTAGTTCAAGCTTGAACAGATTAGCCTTGTGCCTTCTGTCAATAAGTTCTTTTGTTTCGGGATTGTCGATTTTGCCTGTTCTGATATAAATATCAAGCTCCGCATAGGTAAAGCCGAGATTTTCCTCGTCCGTCTTTCCGCAAAGACCGTCTATCGGAGTTTTGTCAACAAGCTCATCGGGCAGACCGAGCAAACGTCCGATTTCTTTGACTTCAGTTACAGTAAGATTTGACATAGGAGAAAAATCGCCTACAGAATCACCGTATCTTGTTGAATATCCGACCCAATCCTCCGATAGATTACAGGTGTTGCAAACTCTGCCGTTTGAGCTTTGAGAAACAGCGTAGAGTGTTGTCATTCTAACTCTGGGAGGAATATTCTGAATGGTCTGACTTGTTACATCAAGCTCCTTCGGAAGGTTGTTTATAACAGCGTCAACAGCGTCCTTTACGTTCACAACATAATGCTTTATACCGAGATGATTTACTAAAAGATAAGCCATATCGATGTCGTGCTGTTCACCCTGCGGCATTAAAACGCCTATAACCCTGTCCTTGCCTAAGGCTTCAACGCAGAGTGCCGCCGCAACCGAGCTGTCCTTTCCGCCCGAAATGCCGACAACTGCATTGCAACCGTTTCCGTTTTTCTCAAAAAAGTCACGTATCCATAAGATACACTCATTTTTTATTCTTTCTGCATTAAACATAAAATTCACCGCCATAATAAGTTGATTTCTTCCTTTTCACATATTATACCATAAAATATAAAAAAATACAATCTGTTTATGAGAATTTAATCTGAGTAAAAAGTAACTATATGGGGACTGCCCCTATGCGGTTACTTTTTGCAGGGGTACTTATTTGTCCTTAAAGCGCGTTCGGTATTGAGCAGGGGTCATTGAAAAATGATTTTTGAAGCACCTGACAAAATGGCTTTCGTCGTAAAAACCGCACTCGGAGCATATACGTGCGATTGTTTTATCGGTTGTAATCAGCATATCGGCGGCTCTTCCGGTGCGTATGATTTTAATATACCGATGGATGGGATGGCCTGTGTGCTGTTTTATAATGTTGCTGATATATACCGGGTGATAATGAAAATGCTCTGCAATACTTTTATTCGATAGCGTACAGTTATAATTATCGTGAATATAATTTATAATTGCAGTTACCTTTTCTATATCCGAATTGCCGCTTGCGCAGAGGTTGCCGTGACGTACACATTCAACAAGGATGTCTGTCATTAATGCACTGAGCTTTAATTCAAACATATTCATTTTTCTGAAATATTCCTTTTCCATATGTATGAGTGGTGATTTTAAAGATGGAAGATTATTAAAATAAAGTACATTATTAAGAAAAGGTGTGTCGTTGAAGGTTGTGTGTTCGATGAGACGTCTTTTGTCAAAATCCTTTGCCGCATCAGGTGGGATGGGGGTTGTTTCATAATATTTTGTAAAGGTATAGTCGAAATTTACACCGATGTACAAAACCGATTCTTCGGGCAGAAGATGACGGTACTCAACACCTGAGTTGATTATAATACCGCTGTTTGGCGGGATATTATAAACAGTATTACACGTTTCTATTCTGCCTGTCCCTTCAAGAGTGTAGAAAAGGCGTGCGTCATAGGGAATGACGCTTGAATAGTTTGAATTGCCGTCTATTTTAAGATAACGTACAAATCTGAGGTACGGTTTAATTTCGCTGAATTTCTTTATCATATACATTCCTTCTTGTATCTTTATTTTGTACAATTAATAATTGATTTTATACATTGATTATATAATAAAAACGCGATAAAATCAAGATATAACAATATTTAAATAAATAAATTTTATACAATTTAAGGAGAGTGTAAAAATGATTGAAAGAAAAGCGAAAAGAACTGCACGAATAGGAGTTTTTGCGGTAGTTCACGAGGTTTATTTTACGCAGTTTGAAGGTCTTGAAGAAACTCTTAATAAATACCACGCCGATTTTGTTAAGATGGTAGAAAAGAACGGAGTTGAGGTTGTTGATTTCGGCTTTGTCGGAAACAGTATGGAGGGTTACGAAACGGCGGAGGAAATCAGAAAAAGCGGTATAGACCTTTTGATGTGTAATATGATTACATATGCCACATCATCTGTGTTTGCACCGATAATACGTGACTGTAACATACCGATGGTACTTGTTGCACTCCAGCCCAGAAGTGCAATGGATTATACCAAGGCGAATACGGTAATGCAGCTTGAAAATGACAATATATGCTCCGTTCCTGAGTTTACGGGTGTTGCGGTAAGGCTCGGAAAGAAAATCAACGATGTAATAATAGGCACTTTATATAACGACAGCGAGGCTGAGGCGGAAATTGCACAGTGGTGTGATATTGCTATGGTTTTACATTCCTTGAAGGGTGCGAGAATGGGCCTTATGGGACATACAATGGAAGCAATGTATGATATGCACACAGACCCGACAGCAGTTTCGGCGGCGTTTGGGCTTCACGTGCCGCTTTTGGAAATTGACGATGTGATAGAGGTATATAATACCGTGACGGAAGAGGAAATAGAGAGTAAAATAAAGGTTATTGATGCTGAATTTGATATGCCTGAGCCGGTGAGTGACCCGATTACGTCAAAGCTTACAGATGCCGATAAGTACCAGGCGGCAAAAACCGCAGTGGCACTTGATAAATTTATTGAAAAATACAATCTGACAGGACTTGCATATTACTACGAAGGCGGAGCAGACAGCCTTCACAGAAAGGTTGCAACAACATTTATTGTAGGTAATTCCATACTTAACGCCGAAGGAGTACCGATGTGCGGTGAGTACGATATAAAGACGTGTGTGGCAATGCTTATTATGGACAGACTCAATATCGGTGGCAGCTTTGCAGAATTCCATCCATTTGATTTTGATGAGGACTTTATTCTTGTAGGTCACGACGGACCGCATCATATTGCAATAGCTGACGGTAAGCCGATTTTGAGGAGTCTTAAGAAATATCACGGCAAGCCGGGCAATGGTGCATCTGTTGAATTTAAGATTAAAGAGGGTCCGATAACAATGCTCGGTATTACTCAAACTTTCAACGGTAAATTCAAGTTTGTGATAGGAGAAGGATATTCAAAGAAAGGCTCTATTCCGCCTACAGGCAACACGAATACACGAGGCTTTTTTGAACCGACAACGAAAGAGTTCATAAAACGTTGGGTTATGGAAGCACCTACTCACCATTACGCATTGGGAATAGGTCATAAAGCTGATGCTATTGCAAAAATAGCAGAGATACTCGGAATTGAATATGTAATTGTAAGATAAGGAGATATGATGATGGGACCGGATAGCTTTAAAAATCCCGAACCTGTATACCGTGGTACCGATTTCTGGATGCTCAACGGAAAGCTGTGTGATGAGGAAATTGCATTTCAGATGGAAGAGATGCACAAACAGGGAATACACTCATTCATCGCAAGAACATATATAGGATTGCAGTCCGATTATCCGGGCAGGGAGTTTAAAAAACAGCTCAGATGTATTATAGATACAGCCAAAATATATGGTATGAAGGTATATTTGCAGGCTGGCTATATGCCCGAAGCCGTCCCCGATTTGCCTGAGGAATATTCTATGCATTATATAGTGCCGCGAAAAGAAGGATGCCTGAGACAAGACAGCATAGTTTTTACTCGTCACAACGGTTATGTCTATACCGATGTGCGTGCAGATGATTTACTCAATATGTTTGATAAAGAGGTTGTGGATGGCTATTTGAAGGCAACGTACGAGGATGTATGGCAGGAATTTTCCGATGAATGGGGCGGTACGATAGAATCAATATGGGTTGATGAACCGAGCTACAGAGCAGATTATCTGCCGTGGCCGCCTAATCTTGCGGATGAATTTATACGAAAATACGGATATGACATCAGGGAAAAGATATATCTTTTATATGTAAACGAAGACGGATACGAGAAGGTAAGGTACGATTACAGAACCCTTATGCGTGACCTTATGGAGGAAAACTATTTTAAAAATCTCAGCACGTGGTGCAAAGAGCGTAACCTTAAGGCGAGCGGACATCTGATGATGGAGGATACATTGAGACAACAGATACTGCGTGCCGGTGCAATTATGCCTTACTATAAATATTTTGATATTCCGGGTATGGATGTGCTTAACTGCCGTATGGAATGGAAGGATGCACCGATTCATCCCGACGATGAACTTAAAATGAGAAGTGCATTGTATCAGACCACGCTGCAATGTGTTTCGGCGGCATATCAGGCAGGTAAAAAACATATTTTGTGTGAAATGTATGCGTGTACATCGGAGAATATGAATTTTCGTAATATGCTCTATATGTTTGATGAATATGCCGCAATGGGAATAAACCACCGTTGTGTACATGGTGTATTTTATTCTCTTAAGGGACAGAGAAAACGTGCATATCCGCCTCATATCCACTATTATCAGCCCTATTGGGAAAAATACTCACTTGTGAACGAGTATTGTGCAAGGGTATCTGCGTTTATTTCAAACGGCAGACCTGCGGCAAAAACGCTTATATTACATCCTCTTGAAACGGCGTATACAATCTATAAAGGAGACCTTGAAGGAGGTCAGAATCCCGGAAAAGATATGTACGCATATGACAGAGTGATTTATAAAATGCTTCATATTTTAAAATCCTCACAGCTTGACGTACACTACGGCGACTTTAAAACAATTGCCGATACTGCGTATGTTAAGGACGGATTGTTGTATGTCGGAGATATGTGCTATGATACGGTTGTGTTGCCTTGCCTTGATGTCTTAAGCAGTGAGGTTATGGATATTCTAAGACGCTTTGCAAGCGAAAACGGAAAAATAATCATATACAAAAAAGCACCGGGATTGCTTGACGGTACCAAAAATCCGTCGGTTGAAAAGGAGCTGCTTGATATGCATACAAGCGTATTTGCGGAGGATTTACCTGCACTTGTAAGAGAGATTGAAAAGAAAAGAGAATACACACTAGAAGGAGCAGAGAGTGCGGATATCCTTGTTAATCACAGACGTGGCGAAGAAAGTGATTATTATATGCTTTTTAATACCTCGTGTATGAAAAGAGCCGACATAGTTCTTCGGACAAAGGGTGATTTCAATGTTAAAATCTATGATGCAATAAGAGGAACTGTCTCTGATTTTGCATCTGTATCGGAAAGCGGAACAACTTTAGCAGAAATTTCAATCGACGCAGGCTCAAGTGTATTGTTGGAGTTTGCAAGGGACGCTAAATATGTAAAAAATAGTAAAAATATCACATCGTCGGTGGTTAAATTTCCTGAAACGACACCTTGGGAGATTGTGGGAAGAGAAGATAACTGCGCTGTTCTGGAATATTGCAGCTATAAAAAGGAAAGCGGCGAATTTTCCGGGGAAATTCTTGTGCTCGCAGTTAATGAATTGCTCAAAAGAGAGGGATATTGCGGAAAAATCACGCTAAGGTACAAAATCACAGCCGAAAATGATTTTCAAGAGCTTTACCTTGTAACAGAGTATACTGACGGAGTAGAATTTTATGTAAATTCAGAGAAAATTGATGTGAAAGAATGCGGATATTTTCTTTCTAAGGACTTTAAAAAGCTGATACTGACAGACAAAATCAAAAAAGGAGAAAACTATATAGATGTTTGCCTCACTTACATCCCCTTGTCAAAAACTAAAAGTGCATTAACGTCGCTTTTTGAAGAGCAAAAGGGCAGTGAGCTTGAGAATATGTATATAGTAGGTGATTTTTATGTGAATGCATATGCCGATACCTGCCAAAACGGTGATATTCTGATAAATCAGAATTATACAATTGCCGAAATGCCGGAAAAGCTTTATACATATAAAGAGCTTACAGTTTCGGGATTTCCGTTCTACTCGGGCAGTATAACGCTCGAAAAGAAATTCTGCACAGCAAAGCCCGGAAAAGGTGAAAAGTGTATATTAAGAATAAATACACTGAATGCAGGAGTCGGCGAGGTGTATATTAACGGCACAACTGTCGGCGCAATTTTGCGTACGCCATTTGAATGTGATATAACAGAACTTGTCAAAGACGGAGAAAATATCATGGCTATAAGGCTTTTGTCAACTATAAGAAATACAATCGGTCCGTTCCATAATCCGAGGGGCGACGTTGGGAATTTGTTCGGCGGTGCATACGAAAATCCGCATAAATCATGGATGGATACCGATATGTCAAAACCCGGTTGGGAATATGAGCTTGAATATCATAACCCGAAATGGACAAATGATTACTTCCTTGCACCGTTCGGAGTCGGAGATATTACAATTTCACGTAATAAGGAAGAGATATAGAGGCAATTCTTGAAAAGTAACACATTTTTTAGAAAAAGTAACACACTTTTATCATTGACTTTACATAGTTTGGAGAGTATAATTACAATAGTAAGGATAAAAGAAGGAAGTGTATACAAATGGAACTTTTAAAGAAAATCCCGATGCCGGGTGATATGACTAAAAATGAGATTATTGATTTGCTTCTTAAAGAAGAATATGGTTATCTGCCGGAAAAACCCGAAAAGGTGACTGTTGAGCAGATATCGGTTGATGGCGGCTTTTGCGCGGGCAAGGTGCTTTTAAAAAAGCTTAAGCTCACTTGTGAGGGTAAATTCGGAAGCTTTTCTTTCCCGATTTATTATACCTGCCCTGTTGGTGCAGAAAAGAAGCTTCCTTGCTTCGTACATATAAATTTCAGACCTGATGTTCCCGACAGATATCAGCCTACCGAAGAGATAACAGACCAAGGCTTTGCGATTATGAGCTTTTGTTATGAGGATGTTACGAAGGATAACGATGACTTTACCGACGGTCTTGCAGGTGTTATATACCCCGAGGGAAGAAAGTCAATATATGACTGCGGCAAGATTGGTCTTTGGGCGTGGGCGGCTATGCGTGTTATGGATTATGCTGTTACATTGCCTGAGCTTGACCCAGCAAAAATAAGTGTTATAGGTCATTCAAGACTTGGAAAAACAGCCCTTCTTGCAGGTATGCTTGATGAGAGATTTTTCTGCGCATTCTCAAATGATTCCGGCAACAGCGGTGCATCGCTTGCAAGAGAAAATTACGGCGAAACAATAAAAGATATATACGACAGATTCCCGTTCTGGTTCTGTGAAAACTACGCAAAATATCGTGATAATGAGGATGCACTTCCCTTTGACCAGCATTACCTGCTTGCGGCAAACATTCCGCATCTTGTTTATGTGGCAAGTGCCGAAAATGATCAGTGGGCGTGCCCGAATAACGAGTATATGTCTTGTATTGCGGCAAGTGACTATTATAAGAAAAATAATATGACGGGCTTTATTCATCCCGAACGTATGGCAGAGCCGGGGGATTGCTTCCATGAAGGAAGTATAGGCTACCACCAAAGACCGGGAAGACACTATTTAGGCCGTGAGGACTGGAACTATTATATTAAGTATCTGAATCGTCATTTTATGTGATTCTGTGCAAATGATTTTTGATAAAAAGGTGCTGTATGGCATCTTTTTTTGTGCCATTGTGAAGAGAATGTATTTTTTTGGCATTTTATATTGCAAAGTACAGGAAACTATTATATAATTAGCTGTTGAAAAATTATGTGTATTAATGGAGGAAGAGAATGAAGAAATATAAAAAAATTCTTAGCATAATTCTGTGTGTGGTTGTTCTTTTTATGTGTCAGCCGGGTGGTTTTTCATATGCGGCACAAATGTATACATATGGGGATTTCACATATACAATGAATCAGAATGAGGCAACAATTGTCGAGTGTGATGCTTCGGGCGGCAGACTTACGGTTCCGTCAAGAGTTGATTCGCACAGTGTAACTGCTATCGGAGCTTTTGCGTTTACAAACAAAAGTTTTTCATCTGTTACTCTTCCGAAAACCATTAAAGATATAGGAAACGGAGCCTTTATGGACTGCAGAGAACTTACGGCGGTTACAGTTCCCGAAGGGGTTTTATCAATCGGGGATAATGCGTTTTACGGTTGTACACAACTTGCCGAGGTCACAATTCCTGTTTCGGTGGAATACATCGGAATTGATGCATTTGAGGAATGTTCAACGGAGCTTGTGATTTCGGGCTTTACAGGCTCATATGCAGAGGAATATGCGTTGGAATACGGCTACAGCTTTGAAAGCCTGGGTGAGAGTGAAAAGGAAGCTGCTCTAAGTGGTGTATGCGGTGAGAATATTACATGGAGCATAAGTGAGCTTGGTGTGCTTACAGTAAAAGGTACAGGAGAAATGTATGCGGAAAGTGAAAACCTGTATTGGAGCGAGCATACTGATAAAATAAAGAATATTGTGGTTGAAGAGGGAATAACAAGCATAATGAATTATGCGTTTATGAGCTGTACGAATGCAGAAACAGTTGCTCTTCCTACGACTCTTGTAAAGATAGGAACAAGAGCTTTTTCAGGCTGTCAGAAGCTTAGAAGTATAGATATAGGCAATGGCGTTGAATCTATAGGAAGCTATGCCTTTTACGGTTGTTCATCTCTTGGAAAAATCACTCTTCCCGATACGTTGACAAGCTTGGGAGCAAGTGCTTTTGAAAAATGTACGGCTTTAAAGTCGGCTGTGTTGCCGAAAGGACTTAAAAGAATAGAGAATCAGACCTTCTTCTGGTGTGAGTCACTTAATAGGGTTGTACTTCCCGAGGCTTTGAAAACAATAGGTGTCTATGCTTTTTCGTGTTGCTTTGCACTTTCCGAGATAAAGCTTAATGATAAACTTACAACGATTAATGAAAGTGCGTTCAGCAGATGCTCGCTTTCGGAAATTTCTTTTCCGCCGTCGGTATCTGTAATTAGCGAGGGGGCGTTTAGCGGAATAGAGCCTGCACCTGTTTTAAAGGGTTATGACGGCTCAATGATACAAAGCTACGCACAAGAGAATGGTTTTATCTTTGAAAGTCTCGGAGAAATGCCGGTTACGGTGATTGACGGCGGAGACTTCGCAGAGGGGCTTTCATGGGAGATAAATACACTCGGACATCTTGTGATTAGCGGTGAGGGGGCATCGGATGATTTTTACTCATCGTCACCTGCACCTTGGAACGGTTATGTTGTAAAAAGCATTGAAATTGAAGACGGTATTACTTATATCGGAAAAAGTATGTTTAACGGACTTGGTAATATTACAGAGGTTTCAATCCCTGAAAGCGTTAAAGAAATAGCTGCAAGTGCGTTCGGTAACTGTACTGCACTTTCAGATGTCACAATTTCCGAGGGCATTACTGATATTCGTTCATCTGCATTTGCAGGATGCAGCAGTCTTAATGAAATCACAATCCCCTCAAGCGTTATTTACATTGCAAATGAGGGCTATAACGTACGTGATGCTTTTTCGGGCTGCGGTGAGGGCTTTACCGTGAAGGGCTATGATGGAACAGCGGCAGAGATTTATGCACAAACAGAGGGATATGACTTTGTAAATCTCGGGGCTGTTTCTTCAAGAGTTGTAAAAGAGGGTATGTATAATGAAACTGTCAGTTACAGCCTTACAAATGATGGAATAATGACAATAAATGCGGATTCTTCCAACACAAGACTGTCGGACAGCTACGGTACACCGTGGTATGATTGGTACAGTGTAAGAGAGATTGTTTTTGGTGATAAAATTCAAGTGGTTTCAAACTATGTGTTTGAAAATCAGAAGTATCTTGAAAAGGTAAGCTTTGCGGACACGATTATAGAAATTGGCACGTATGCCTTTGGAAATCGTACTCTTACCTTTGAGGTTTACGGCTATGAAGGCTCTGTTGCACAGACATATGCTTCTGACAGAGGTATGAGCTTTGTAAGTCTCGGCACACTACCTGAAAATGAAATGATTATTGAAGACAGCTGCGGAGAGGGAACCTTCTGGAGACTCACATCAGACGGATTACTCACCATCTACGGAAACGGCGGTGTTGATTATTCAGGATGGTATGAAATTAAAAGTATGATAAAGAAAGTGGTTGTTGAAGAGGGGGTTGCCTATCTCGGGGTGTATTATGCTTTTGAAAGCTGCGATAATCTTACTGAGGTTGTAATTGCAGACAGCGTAACATATATGGATAGCTATACCTTTTCTTATTGTCAGAAGCTAAAAAGTGTTAAGCTTTCAAAATCGGCAGATATTCCGTACGAGGCTTTTTTGGCTTGTTATGCACTTGAAGAGGTTATAATTCCGTCGGGTGTTGCAAGAATAGATGAACGTGCGTTTTATGACTGTAACAATCTTAAGGCAGTAAATATACCTGCATCCGTAACAACTATTACTCCAGATGCATTCAGCTTCTGCTCGTCAGAATTGGTTATTACCGGCTATTCGGGAACAGCTGCAGAAACCTATGCAAAGAATAATTACATAATCTTTAACTCACTTGGTGTGGCACCACTTGATGCTGAAAAATCGGGTGTTGTAGGTAATCTTTCATGGCTTCTTACTACGGATGGCACTATGACGATAAGTGGAAGCGGCAGTATGCCGGATTATGAATCGTATAGAAATCCGCCGTGGAATGATTATAAGAAATACATCAATAAATTAGTAATAGCAGAAGGTGTTACAACAGTCGGCACATATGCCTTCAGACAATGCCAATACTTAATGGAAATTGAACTACCATCTACTCTTAAAAGCATCGGAAACTATGCATTCAATCAGAGTTCGATGCCCGAAAAGCTTGAGCTTCCTTTTGGTCTTGAATATATAGGCTATTCGGCATTTTACCAAATCACAGGGCTTGAAGAGGTTGTAATACCCGAAACGGTTCTGGAGATAAACTTTAGCTTCTCCGGGCTTGAAAGAACGCTTACAATAAGCGGTATGACAGGCTCAAAGGCTGAAAAATATGCAAATATGCAGGGCTTTACATTTAACAGTCTCGGAGTTATGGAGCGTAAGATTATAGCAACGGGAATGTGCGGAGAAAATCTTGAATATCAATTTGACAATTACGCACAGCTTACAATAAACGGTTGGGGTTGGATGTATGACTACGAAGAGGGAGAAACCCCCTGGGATGTTACAAAGATAGAAACACTCAGAATGAGTGATGATGTGGAGTATATCGGAGATTGTGCATTTATGGGTGCATTTAATATGAAGGATGTACAGCTTTCCGAAAATCTTATACAGATAGGCGATTATGCATTTTTCGGCTGTCATCAGATACCGTTTTTGGTGCTTCCTGAAAGTCTTGAGTGTATTGATGATTACGCTTTTGCCGACGGCGGCAGAGAAATTGTAATACCATGGAATGTTACCTTTATAGGAGAGAATGCATTAACCTACAGAACAGTTTATGTTGATAAGGGCAGCTATGCCGAGGATTACTGCAGGAATCAACCTGAAGATTCCTGGATAAGATTGCTCTATAAAACCGATGACGGAGAAGCAGGCGACAATATAAGCTGGAGCTTTGATATTGTGAGCGGTCTTTTGGAATTTGAAGGCGAAGGCGAGATGTACGATTATATTAATTATGAAGAATATAACATGAGCACTGCACCTTGGTACGGATATATGAATACAATAAGTGAAATCAAACTTTCCGAGGGTATTACATATATCGGAGCAGGAACGCTTCAGAATATAACAATTCCCGAAACAGTAAAGCTTCCTTCTACGGTAAAGGTTATAGGCGATTATGCTTTCCAAAGTGCACGAATAAAAAATTTAACAATCCCTGACGGATGTACGTCTATAGAAGAAGGCGCGTTTTCCGATAACTGGAAGATGGAGAAGATTGTTATTCCGGCAAGCGTTTTGAATATAGGTGAAGAAGCATTTGACTATTGTAATGAGCTTACAATATATACACCTGCAGGAAGCCGTGCGTGGGAGTATGCAAACGCAAGAGGCATACCGGCAATAGCAACAGGGGTTCAGGCAAAGTTTGATTTTGCATATGCCTATGCAAATAAAGCTACAAACACAATACAGATAGTTGCCGGTGGAGTCGGAATTGATAAAAGTAAAGTGTTTTATGTAACATATGATGCAGAAGGAAGATATCTTGAAACTGCATCATTTAGTGCACGTGCGAGCGCTGATAATGTTGCATATGTGCGTTGCTTTATGTGGGAGGATAAAAATAGTATGGTGCCGATGTGTAAGCCGATTGATGCGAAAATTGAATTTATCGGAAGCGGTGGCTCCGGTGGTGGCGGTACAAGCACAGGTGGCGGTGCTACGGGAGAAGGAGGAACTTCTGCCGGTACGACTGTTACGGAGCTCGGTGGCGGATATGCGTCATGCGAGGTTGAAGCGGCTATGGAGGTGTAAGCGATGAAGAGAAATATTAAAAAACAAATAACAGCAATTATGCTTTGTATGGTACATATCACTTCCGCTCTTCCTGCAATGGCTGAGGAGACGGAAAATGGGAAAATTATTGATTCGGGCTTTATAAATCCACTTGATGAGCCATTACCTGCTATTGGTGCGGACGGCTTTATAAATCCACTTGATGAACCGCTCCCGACGGCGGGAGATAATGGATTTATTGATGAGATTGATGTGGATTTACCGACAAAAAGAAGCGATGGATTTATAGTAGCTCCCGAAAAGCCTCTTCCGACAAGAGGGGATGACGGCTTTATAATACCGCTTGAGGAAGAAATTCCTAAAAGGTGCGACGGCGAATTTATAAATCCTGTTTCGAAGTCGCTCCCGGATACCGATGCATCCGGCTTTTTAAAGGATATTCCCGAAGCGGACGGGCGGGCAAAAATAATCACAACAGCAGAGGAGCTGGCAAATATCAGATCAGGAAGATATGCTCTTGGCTGTGATATTGACCTGTCAAGCTATAACGGCGGTGTGTGGTATCCGATAACGCCCAACGGCAGTGTTCAGCTTGACGGACAGGGACATACAATATACAATCTTAATATCCCGAAGGAGTCAAAGGAAATATATGCAGGTCTTTTCGGAAGCTGTTATTACAGTGTTAAGATAACCAATCTTGCACTTGTAAACAATATCTCGGGAAAGGGCATAACGGTTGGAAAGAACAATAATGAGAAAATATATGCCGCAGGCTTTGTTGCAAAGGGTAGTGTCACACTTGACAACTGCTACAGCAATGTGCCCATAACGATAGATAATACCGAAAGCTTGTGGGGCGGCTGCTATGCCGGAGGACTTATCGGCTATTCAAGTGCTGTTGTTAAAAACAGCTATTATGAGGGCGTTATAGACATTGCCCAAAAGGGTGAAACGAACAAAGTATTCTCGGGCGGAATTATGGCGGCAGGTACAATAAATGCCGAAAGCTCTTTTAACAGAGGAAGTATTTATGCCGGAAATACCAATGGATATGAAACAGGTACGAATGAACCCGACGGCGGAACGGCAGGCGGAATACTTGCAAGCGGTGGAGGATATGTAACAGGATGTGCCAATACAGGATTTGTAAGTGCACAGGTTGCCGGCGGCTTGGTTGGATGTGCAGGTGATAAGCTTACGGTTAAAAACAGCTGTAATATGGGTGAAATATCTTTATTTACAGAAAAGAACTATTCTGTGACGGATGAATTTTCAGCCGGCGGACTTATCGCAAAAGCGCAGAATGCCACTATTGAAAACAGCTTTAACAGCGGAAGAATCACAAAAGAGAGCATAAGCGAGGAGCAAAACACACGCGGAGAGGCAGGCGGCTTGATTGGTAATGCCGTAAAGGCACGAATTGTACATTCATACAATTCAGGGGACATAATAAGCGATGTTCCGGAAGCCTTACCCGGTTTTGTTGAATATGTCGGCGGACTTGTCGGCTATGGCGATGAGATAACGGCATCCGGCTGTTATAACTCAGGAACGCTTGGCAGTACGATGAATGTCGGAGGAATTATGGGTTATGGCTCACTTTTGATTGATTACAGCTGTAACTATGGTGAAATTTTCGGTATGTGTGTTGTCGGCGGAATTATAGGCGGCGGCGAGGTCGATGCCGAAAGCTGTATAAATAAGGGTAAGATAACTTTTTCATTCTATGATGGCGAAAAGCCCTACTCATCACTTCGCAATTATGGTATCGGAGGAATCATCGGCGGCCATATAATGGATTACAGTAAGGATTATTCTGAGTATAATTCCATAATCAATAACTGCGTCAATGAAGGCGAGATATACTCCCGATATGTGTATAATTATGCATACGAATATCACAATGTCGGCGGTATATCGGGCAATGCAAGTGTACAGGTTACGAGCTGCTGTAATGTAGGCGATATCACCATTGAAGAGGTTGAAGGCTATGACATTGGAGTTGCAGGTATAACTGCGTTTTCTTCTCCTGAGACAAGGATAATAAACTGTATTAATGAAGGTAATATCATAACAGCCGGCGGTCTTGCGGCAGGTATTACAACAGCCGGTATGACAAATGATTCGGATGATAAGAAGATTTTTAGCATTGAGAGATGCTATAATACGGGAGATTTTGTAAACAGCGGAAGCTGGGGTTATATAAGCGCACAGGTATGCGGTATCGGAAATGCAACGGATACCATTCGTGATTGCTATAATGAAGGAGAAGGCCCCGGAAGAGGTAATGGTATAGGCAGTGCGGATGAGATTTATAACTGCTATAACAAAGGAAATGGTTTTGGAACGGGAATCGGTGAAGGCTCTATATCGGTTAAGTATTGCTATAACAGTGCAGAGACGGGCTACGGAATAGGAAGCGGAAGAAATATAAGCTTTTGCTATAACACAGGAGAATGCAGCAAGGGTATAGGCGAAGGTGAAAACATAACAAATTGCTTCAACGCAGGAGACCTTTGCGGCGTTGCAATAAAAGGAATAGGTGATGCAAAAGAGAATATAATAAACTGCTTTAATATAGGTAAGGTTGTCCGGATTGAAGAAGCTGATAATCAGAGGAATATCTTTTGCGGTATAGGCTCTGCAAAGAATATCAAAAACTGTTACAATATTGCCGATGTGACAGATGTTGAAGTTGTGAGCTTTATGGGAATAGGTGATGCAGACGAGGAAATATCAAACTGCTTCAACAGAGGCGGTGCATATACAGAAAATGATGCTGCTATTTCCGGAACGGCTTACGGAATAGGTAAGGCAAAGAAGATAAAAAGATGCTACAATACCGGAAAGCTGTACGCAGAAACGGCAGTCGGCATTGGAATCGGATACAATAAAGAGAACATTGTTGTAGAAGATTGCTATAACAGCGGTAATCTTAAGGTTGTAAGAAAACATTACGGTATGGATGATGTTGCAGGTATCACAGTCCAAAGTGATAATGTAATAAATTGTTACAATACCGGAGATATAACAGTAACACAGCCTGACGGAATTTGCGGAATCAGTGGAATAGCAGTTGATAGTAAGAGTGTTGTGAGCTGCTACAATTTGGGAGATATATATTTTCCGTATGAAGATGGTGCCGTTGGTGTTGGAGGCATTATAGCATGGAATATGATATCCTATGACGGTGATGGCTTTAATGAGGAGGATGCAAAGGTTGTAAACTGCTTTAATATGGGCAATATTTATTCGGGTTATTGGTTTGTCGGTGGTATATCGTCAGGAAGTATAACCGTAATAAACTGCTATAACACCGGTAATATTCGTTCAGAATACGTATGCGGTGGTATAAGCGGTTATGAGGGAAATATTATAAACTGCTATAACTCGGGAAGCATAACCTCAAACAGAGTTGCCGGCGGTATTGTAGGCTGGGGAGAATGTTCTGTTTCAAACAGCTATAATATAGGCTCTGTAAATGTATCTTCAGATGTGCAGGATGTATATGCAGGCGGTATCATCGGCAGTGGCGGCGGTACAATAACCGACTCGCATAACAGCGGAAGTGTGAAAGCTGTCACAACTGCAGTTCCGACTGAAAATGGATCAATTTCGTATAAAGCATGTGTCGGCGGTCTGGTAGGAATACTGAGTGATCAGAATCATTATCTTAAATGCAGTGTTACAAATTCACGCAATCATGGGGATTTGACTACATACTCCACTTATTATATTTATCTTGGCGGTATTGTCAGCAGAGGACCCACTTACAGTCAATATGATGGGGTGTCGGAGTATTATGAGCTTCCTTATATGCGTATTGACAACAATACATATTCTACAGGTATAAGAGATTTTAACTGTAAAGCACCGGTCACCGATGAAAATGGACACACATACTATTACAGCCATAACGGAGAGTATGTGGGAGATGGTGAAATAGGAATAACCGGAGGACGCTTCCCTGAAGCGATTGAACTAAAAGGCAGAAGCATAATCTGTACCGACGAAACGGTGGAATTTGAAGCTGTTTTAACCCCTAGTGAGGGAGTTGACACAAGCTTAGTATGGACCTCAACCGACCCTTCTGTTGCTGAGGTTGATGCGGAGGGTAATGTTACCGGTATCGGAGAGGGTAAGGCTATTATTACGGCAACCACCAAAAACGGACTTACTGCAAGCCGTGAAATTGAGGTTGTTGAAGATGGTATGATTATTGAAGTTATGGGCTTCGTTGAGGATAAGCCGGAAGAACCGTATCTTCTGCCGGGTGCAACGGTTGATGTGGGCGGAGTCGTTAAGATGACGGACGAGAACGGAATAGCGGTCTTTAAGAAGAAGGAACTTCCCGATAAGGCGTCCGAGAATGTTGTTGTCTCATGCGGTGAGGATTATGTTCCGTCTGAAAGACTTTTGCCTCTTTTGACCTATTCAAACGGTATGAAGAAGTTCCATTTTGCACTCAAATACAGAAGCGAGAACATATACATAACCAAGGCACAGTTAAAGCTTGACGGCAAATTCGATGATTTAATCGGCGTGTCTACGGTTGTGGGAATCCCGCTTTTCGGTCAGGACGGTTCTGTGAATGAAAAGGGCTATTCATTTAATGTTGAAATGGACTGGAACAGATGTACAGACAATGTAGAAGCAAGAAAGATTTATCTCTATGGAACCGAGAGCGGTAAGCTTGTAAGCCTCCAAGAAGGCGTGAACTCAGTTGCATTTGCGAAAAACTTTGAGGTTGGAGAGCCTATTAAGATAATTGCAAAGACTCTTGATAATGAGGGCAATGAAGTAAGAGCGGAAAAAATAATCGGCCTTAATGTGAGAATTGTCGATTTCAAGCTTGATATGCCCGAATCTCCCGAAATAGAGATAGAAGGCCCGAACTGGCTTAAATATGTTGAGGATAATCTCGGCCTCAGACTTTCGCTTGATGATATCGACGATTACGGCGGTAATATCTATTACAAGAACGGAATTTTGAAAATACGTCTTGAAATGAAGGATAATACCACAGATGACCACAAAAACAGGATTAAGAAAATGAACCTTATAAGAAATGCAAACCCCATAGATGTCGGGATTTACGGTGAGCTTTCAATTCCTGTGCACGAGGATGCTCAAGGGGAGTGGTCGGGAAATATCGGTGCCACCACTATCGGTGTAAATGCCGATTATGAGGATGAGGAAGAGATTGTAAAGTTGTTGGAGGCTGTGCATAACTTCTATGTCGGACCTGTTCCGCTCTTTGTAAGCTTCACTTTTAGCGGCGGTGCAACGGCATCAATGGGTATAGGCGGAAAGGTATACGATGCATATTTCGACGGCAATATGACCGGTAAGGCACGCGGCGCTATAAGAGGAGGTGTCGGAAGAAAATATTCCGATAATTTTGAGGTTTCCTTCGGCCCGACAGGAACGCTGACACTTATATTGCCATTTGATTTTAAGGCTTACGGTCTTATAGACAGCAGTGAATTTACATTTAATCCGTCCCTTGAAGGAAATCTTCTGGCAGAGCTTATCGTTGATACAAAATGGGTAGACTTTAACGGTGAGCTTGAAGTAGGAAGCTTTGAATGGGATAAGGACGGACTCAGATGGACAACCATTGCCGGCGACAGCGGTGTTGTAGTGATGTCGGAGGAAGAATTTTCGGGCTTGAAGCTTAAAAACATAGGAAGAGAGTATCTTGAAAACGGCGGCGGCTTCAAAGGCAACGGCGGTTTGATGCTTATGAGCAACGACAGCCTTGAAAGAGTTGAGAATATACTTTATGAGAATATCATCAAATCGGCAGATGCGGCAGTTTGTGAGATTGACGGAAGGACTTGTCTTATCTATACCTATGATAATCTTTTAAGAGATGAGGATAACGGACTTACTGCTATGTATACAATAAAAACAGACAGCGGATGGAGCGAGCCGCAAATGCTTTGGGATGATGGAACGATTGACAGCGCACCTGTTGCAGACGGGAAATTTGTTGCATGGCGTGATAAGAAATCTGAGCTTTCGGAGGATGTAACGCTGGAGGAGCTTTTTAAGGCAGATGAAATATCGGCGGCATTTTTTAACGGCTCTGATTTTGAGACGGTAAGACTTACCGGCAATGATATTTATGATTTCGGTGTCAAGGTCGCATCAAACGGCGATAGGGCAATTGTTGCATGGCTAAGTAACGATGCGGCAGATTTCACATCAACAACAGGCAATACATCTCTAAATTATGCATTATATGACGGAGGATGGTCTGATGTGAGCACAATTTCGGATATAGGTGCAGTATCTAATATAAATGTAAGCTATATCGGAAACACCCCGAAAATTGTATATAAGAATGCAGATAATGAGTTTTATAGTGTGACAGCAGGAAATACGCCCGTAAGACTTCTTGACAGTATAGGACGTTATGCATTCTCGGAGGTATCGGGAAAGGATATTACGGCATATTTTGATGAAGAAAACATACTGCATATAAATATTGGTACCGAAGAGGTCAAGACTGTTGCAACGGAGTTTATCGGTAATGAGAATCCGATTATTGCAACAAATTCACAGAGTGCATCGGTATTCTGGCTTGAAGAGGACGGAATATACTATGTAACAAATGCGTCGGGCGAATGGAGCGAAAAACTGCAGCTTGTAAAGAGTGATGAAAGAATACAGAAGCTTGATGCAACCTTTACCGATGAGAATAACTATTTTGTAAGCTATTTTGAATCGGACGGTACCGTTACAAATCTTAAGTCGGTAAATGCAAGTGTCGGAAAGGATTTGACCATCAGAGGTATTGAATATGATGAAGAGGTATACAAACAAAACTCGGAGCTTAAGTACAGTCTGAAGCTGTTCAATAATGGAGAAATTGCATCAGGTGGCGGTACGGTTTATGTGTATGAAAATCAAGACGTGATTTCAAGCTTTGATTTTGACGGCTCGGTAATGCCGGGTGAAACACTTGATGTAGACGGAACTGTTACATGTGTGGATTTATCAGAAAAACACAACTATACCTTTGAAATAGTATCGGACGGCGATTATAACACGTCGAACAACACAAGAAATCTTTCTGTAGGAAGCTGTGATGTAAGATTGCAGGATGCGTATTTTACAGTTGATGAATTGGGCAGAGAAAATCTTGTAATAGAGGTTTTGAATGACGGAAATGTTATAATTGACGGTACAACCGTTAAGGTATATAAGGATTCTGTTGAAAGCGAAGCCTTGTACGATGTTAAGATTGGAAGCATAAAGCCGGGCGAGTATGCACCTATTATACTTGATGAAATTCAGGACACTGAGGCAATTTATTATATAACTGCAGAGTGTGAGAGTGATGAGAAAGAGTATAATAATATGGTTTTGGTCGGATATGAGAGCATAGAGGAAGTAAATAACGACGATAAGCCTCTTGTATTTGACAAGGCTACGGGAGTGTTGAAGTTCAGTGCAGATAAAGCATTGGTAGCAGGTGATGCAGGTGAATGTATTATCGCTGTCTATGACCAAAACGGAACGCTTAAAAGTGTATACCTTGAGGAAATAGATTTTGGCGCCGATGTGATAACAAAGGAAAAAATTATAGAAAATGTATCAGACGGAGACATTGTAAAGTTGATGCTCTGGAAGGATGCTGAAAAGATGATTCCTGTTTCAGAACCGTTTACGACAACGGTTATGCCTTAAAAAATCAATAAAAAAGGTTGCAGTAAAATGGATAAATTTTCATTTTACTGCAACTTTTTTAGTTAAAAATCTTATTTGTATAGAAACAAATTTCGCTGTGTATATCCTCGATGCTTCTGATTTCTCCACCGCATACGCAGGAAATTCTTGTCCAGTTGAATTTGTCTGCTATGAAGCAGGCGTTGTTATAGCTGTCAAGAAGGAACTTTTCGTCACGCTCGTGAATGTCCTGAGTTTCGGAGTTGTTGATTTTATTGAGTCTGCCTGCCTTTAATTTTTTTGCATATTCGGGCGGCATATCAAGGAAAATCGTGAGGTCGGGGCGTGGGAGCTGATATATTCCGTGCTCAAAATCATCAAGCCAGTCGAGGAATTTATCCTTTTCTTCCAAAGGAAGCTTGCACGCCTGATGAATCATATTTGAGCCTACATAACGGTCACAAAGAATAATCTCGCCGTCTTCATAATTCTTCTGCCAGTCGCTTTTGAAGCTTAAAAAACGGTCTGCGGCAAAAAGTGTCGATGCACAATATGCCGAAACATCCGATGCGTTTTTGCCAAGCTCTCCGTTTAAGTACATTCTGACTCCTGCTGAGGAATCGCTTGTGTATACCGGGAAAGACAGACGGCGTACGGTATGCCCTTTTGAAAGAAGATACTCATATAAAAGGTCGGTCTGCGTTTGTTTTCCGCTTGCGTCTACGCCTTCGACTGCAATTAAAAGTTTTTTCATACGCTTTTCCTTTCCGTTTTTATTCCTGTGGGAACTTGTGACCGTTAAAAAGTACGGTTAAGCCGAATTTTGGCAATGCCATCATTCTGAAGAAACGTTTGGGCTGTTTCAAAAGACGATAGAGCCATTCAACGCCGTGATTGCACCACCATTCGGGAGCTCTTGGCATATCGCCGGTTACTGCATCGAGCGAGCCGCCAAGCCCCATCAAAACCTTTGCGTTTAATTTGTCTTTATTGGCATTAATCCATTTTTCCTGAGCAGGTGCACCGAGACATACAAAGACTATGTCTGCTCCGGATGCGTTGATTTCTTCCACGATAGAGGGTGTTTCCTCCGGCTTGAAATATCCGTTTCTGCATCCTGCGATTACAAGTCCGGGATGTCTTTGCTTTAAAATATCGGCAGCGCGCTCTGCTGTTCCGGGTTTACTTCCGAAAAGGAATAACTTTTTTCCGCTTTCGGCAAGACGAGGCATAAGCCCCATTGCAATATCAAAGCCTGCGCATCTTTCCTTAATAGGCTTTTTAACAATTCTTGATGCATACACAAGACCGATTCCGTCGGCTGTGAGAAGGTCTGCACTATTTAAAAGGCTTTTAAATTCTTCATCCTTGTATGCATTCATTACAATCTCGGAATTTGGTGTGAATACCGAGTGGGTTTTGTCGGTTTCGAGCAAGCTCATAATAAAGTCAACCGCTTCGGGAATATTGAACATTGAAACCTTTACGCCGAGTATATTAACTGTATCCATAAATAACATCCTTTCTGTAAATTATAATTTTGCGGAGCAAAATTATAATTAGTTAGAAGTTAGGAGTGTGGAGTTAGGAGTTATGGTAGAAAACCTTGCGGTTTTCTGATATTTAATATTGAGAAATGCAAAGCATTTCTTTTTCAATCATTTCAAAAGCGTAAGCTTTTGCACATTAACTCCTAACTCCTAATTCCAAACTCCTAACTATTATAATTTAAAACATTGATATCTGCATATCGTCTTTTCGCAGGAATGAACCTGCGGCGGGGATATTCTTTGTTTTAAAATGTCCCGGGTCCTCGAGTTCGCAATTTTCTAAAAGCATTACCTTTACAATCTTTGCACCCTTCTTTGTTATCTTCATAACCTGCACGCCTTGTGTTGATTTTGTCGTCTTTTCGGGTATCTTGTCACTTGTGCAGACAAGGGCTTTGTTATTGTCTGTAAATGCGACGATGTCTTTGTCCTCGGGAAGATATAGTATTGAACAAATCGGTGACTTATCTGAATATGCACCAATTAGCTTCTTTCGGTTTGTTTTGGTTTCATATGCCGAAAGCGGTACTCTTGCCATTTTACCATTCTCGAAGCAGAAGAGCATATGTCCCTTAAAATCGTTTGTAACAACTGCATAAAGCAGCTTTTCGCCGCTTTCTATCTGCAATACCTGCGGCATATACTCGCCCATTGCCGAAACCTTTCCGTCATCAATGTCGTAAAGATGTGTCTTATAAACTGTTGATTTATCGGTAAAGAAGAGAAGTTCACTCTTGTTTGTTGTTTCAAAGGTTTGTGTTATAACATCATCCTCTTTGAGCTTATGCTCCGAGGTGGTGAACTTGAGGCTCTGATGTGAAACCTTTTTGAGGTAGCCGTCACGAGTTACAAAAACTGTTACCGGATAGTCCTCAATTGCATTGTTTTCCTGATATACTTCTATATCCTCATCCTGGATAATTCTCGTTCTTCTCGGCTTCTGATATTTTTTTGCAATTGCACGAAGCTGTGTTGCAATAAGCTTTTTGATTTCCTTATCGCTTGATAAGATGTTATTTAATTCGTCAATCTCTTCGATAAGTCTTTCAATATCAGCTGTACGATTCAATATATATTCGCGGTTTAAGCTTCTTAATTTGATATCCGCAATGTATTCAGCCTGAATCTTGTCAAGGTCAAAGCCGAACATAAGGTTGGGTACAACATCTGCTTCAAGCTCGGTATGACGTATGATTGAAATTGCCTTGTCGATATCAAGAAGTATCTTTTTAAGACCTGTAAGAAGATGCAGTCTTTCATTCTTCTTATCAATATCATACTGAATGCTGCGCTTTAAGCAGCCCATTCTGAAATCTACCCAATGCCCTAAAATTTCACCAACGCCCATTACCATAGGAGTGCTGTTTATAAGGATGTTGAAGTTACAGCTGAAGCTGTCCTCAAGCGGTGTCAGCTTAAATAATTTAAGCATAAGAGCATCAGGGTCAACTCCGCGCTTTAAGTCGATTGTAAGCTTGAAGCCTTCAAGACCTATTTCGTCACGGACATCGGAAATTTCCTTTAGCTTGTTTGCTTTTATAAGTTCAAGAAGCTTTTCCATAATTGCTTCAATGGTGGTTGAATAAGGAATTTCGGTAATTTCAATACAGTTGTTTGATTTGTCGTATGAATATTCGCTTCTCAAACGGAAACTGCCTCTGCCGGTTTTGTATATTTCCTCCATCTGTTCTCTGTTGTAAAGGAGATTTCCACCGAGAGGGAAGTCGGGAGCAGGCATATGCTCCATTAAATCACACTTTGGATTTTTCATATATGCAATTGTCGCCTCGCAAACCTCGGCAAGGTTAAAGGAACAGATATTACTTGCCATACCAACCGCTATACCCTGATTGGGGTTTACGAGTATGTTGGGGAAGCCAACCGGTAAGAGCGTAGGCTCCTTCATTTCGCCGTCATAGTTGTCGACAAATTTTACTGTATTCTTCCCTATATCGGTGAAAAATTCATTACATATACCGGCAAGCCTTACCTCTGTGTAACGTGATGCGGCAAATGCCATATCTCTTGAATATTGCTTACCAAAGTTTCCCTTTGATTCAACAAGGGGAAGAAGGAGTGTTTCGTTGCCCTCTGTAAGACGTACCATCGTTTCATAAATTGCCTGGTCGCCATGGGGATTCAGCTTCATCGTCTGACCAACAACGTTTGCCGACTTTGTAAGCTTTCCGCCCAATAAGCCCATTTTGTACATTGTATAAAGAAGCTTTCTGTGTGAAGGCTTCAATCCGTCAATTTCGGGAATTGCACGTGATACAATTACGCTCATTGCGTAGGGCATATAGTTTTTCTCTAAGGTTTCGGTTATGGGCTGCTCGGTAATAGGTCCGGGAACAATAACCGAAGGCTCGTCCTTTTTCTTTTTTGCCATATTCTTTTGTCCCCTTTCTTTAGCTTATATCGAGTAAGTCCATATACTCTGAACCTTTTGCTGCAATGTAATCCTTACGGCTTGCAAGGTTATTTCCGAGAAGAATGTCAAACATAGATGCAGTTCTTTCCACAGATTCGGGTGTTACGCGGATAAGTCTTCTCGTGGTCGGATGCATGGTTGTAAGGCTCATCATATCAGCCTGGTTTTCACCAAGACCCTTACTGCGCTTAATGTCAAATTCGTCCTTTTCCTTTGAAAGACCGTCTGCGGTGAGCTGTGCAATTATCTCTTCCTTTTCCTGCTCGGTGTATGCGAAAAGCTGTTCACCCTTGCGTTTTGTCTTTGTAATTTCTATTTCGTAAAGCGGTGATTCGGCAATGTAAACCTTGCCAATGTCAATTAATGTGGGCATCAAGCGGTAAATCATAGTAAGAACGAGTGTTCTTATCTGGAATCCGTCCACGTCAGCATCTGTACATATTATAACCTTGTCCCATCTGAGGTTTTCAAGGTCGAAGGATTCCACGTTTTTGTTGTGCTTTGATTTGATTTCGATACCGCATCCCAAAACTCTTACAAGGTCAAGAATGATATCGCTTTTGAAAATCTGCGCGTAATCTGCCTTTAAGCAGTTCAAAATCTTACCCCTTATCGGCATAATTGCCTGGAACTCGGGGTTTCTTGCAAGCTTACACGAGCCTAAAGCCGAGTCGCCCTCCACTATATATACCTCACGAATTGAGGTGTCCTTGCTTCTGCAGTCAACAAACTTTTTAACTCTGTTTGTTACGTCCATACTGCCGGTAAGCTTTTTCTTGACGTCGATTCTAACCTTTTCTGCATTCTCACGGCTTTGCTTGTTTGCAAGCACCTGATTTGAAATTTTTTCCGCATCGGCTCTGTTTTCTATGAAGTAGACTTCAAGCTGATGACGTAAAAATTCCGTCATTGCTTCCTGAATAAACTTGTTGTTTATTGCTTTTTTGGTCTGGTTTTCGTAGCTTGTCTGTGTTGAGAATGAATTTATAACAAGTGCAAGACAGTCCGCAACATCGACGAATGTTATTTTAGACTCGTTCTTCTTATACTTGTTGTTCTGCTTAAGATACTGGTCGATTGCGTATACAAAAGCATTTTTTACAGCCTTATCGGGTGAACCGCCGTGTTCAAGCCAGCTTGAGTTGTGGTAGTATTCAAGCATATTAACCGAGTTTGAGAAGCAGAACGCAATCTGCATTTTTACTCTGTATTCGGGCTGATCCTCACGGTCACGTCCTTTTCTTTCGGCATCCCATACCTCAACGGTTGTGAAGCTCTTATCTTCAACGTTTTCCTTTATATAGTCAACAATTCCGTTTTCGTAGTAATACTCATACAGTTCCATACCGTTTTCGCCCTCATTAAAGAGAGTGAATTTGATGCCGGCATTTATCATGGACTGTCGCTTTAAAATATCCTGATAATATTCAAGAGGAATGTTTATGTCGGTAAATACATCAAGGTCGGGCTTCCATCTTTGTGTAGTACCTGTCTTTGCACGGGGAGGTGCGTCCTCTTTTTTTAGTCCGCCCTTGTTCTTGCCCTTCTCAAAGTGGAGGTTGTATTTTGTGCCGTCACGTATTACCTCAACATCCATATATTCAGATGAATACTGTGTAGCACACGCACCGAGTCCGTTTAAGCCTAAGGAGTATTCATACATTCCGTCAGCGGAATTATTGTTGTACTTACCGCCGGCATAAAGCTCGCAGTAGACCAAATCCCAGTTGTAACGTTTTTCCTTTTCGTTATAGTCTAAGGGTATTCCTCTTCCGTAGTCCTTTACTTCAATTGAGCCGTCGGAAAAACGTGTAACCTCAATTTCCTTTCCGTAGCCTTCTCTTGCCTCGTCAATGGGGTTTGAAAGAATTTCAAAAAAAGAATGCTCGCAGCCCTCAAGACCGTCCGAACCGAAAATAACCGCAGGGCGTTTTCTCACTCTGTCGGCACCCTTAAGGCTGGAAATACTTTCGTTGCCGTAATTTTCCTTCTTTGCCATATTTGCCTCCTGATTTTATTATAAATTTATACCTATTATAATCCATACTGAATCATTATACTACTTTTTAGTGCGATTTGTCAAATATTTTCAATTATTTGGTATTTTTCATTTGTGTTACAATGTAATTTACACAAAACAATAATTTCAAACGGCTGTGAACGATTGCAGAAAAGGATTGCTTTGGAAGGGAGATAGCACCGAAATTGAAGCCGAAATCTTGTGTAAATACACAAAATTATAGAAAGTGAATGTTGACTTTTAAAAATGTGTATGCTATAATTAAACCTGTAAAAGTGTAAAAATACACAGATTTCTTGAAAGAGGTATTGCTATGATTGAGAGAAAAAAATATCTTGATAAACTTATCAGTAAAAAAGAAAATGGACTTGTCAAGGTCATTACGGGTATCCGCAGGTGTGGAAAATCCTATCTTCTTTTCAATATATATAAGAACTACCTGATTTGTATTGGGGTATCCGAGGACCAAATAATTGAACTTGCTCTTGATGATGACGAAAACATAAAATACCGCAATCCTCTTGAGCTCGGAAAGTATCTCCGCTCCCTTACAGCGGATAAGAGCAAGACCTATTATATATTCCTTGATGAGATACAAAAAGTAGTCTCAATTCAAAATCCGTATATCAAGGATGTTGAAGACAAAATCGGATTTGTAGATGTTCTTCTTGGACTTATGAAGCATGATAATATAGATGTTTATGTAACAGGTAGTAACTCCAAAATGCTCTCTACTGATATTCTTACCGAGTTCCGTGGCAGAGGTGATGAGATAAGAGTTAATCCATTATCTTTCAGTGAGTTCTACAATGCCTATGACGGCGACAAGAGAGATGCTTGGCAGGAGTACTATACCTATGGCGGATTGCCTCTTGTAACGAAGAAACAAGGGCATGAGGATAAAGCGAAATACCTGGGGACTCTGTTCGACAAAATCTATTTAAGTGACATTATGGAGCGAAACAAGATACTCCATGAAAAGTCGGTACTTGATGATATATTGAACATTGTTTCCTCTTCTATCGGTTCTCTCACCAATGCCGGAAACATTGCAAAAACCTTTAAGAGCAACCGCGGGATTGACATTGATAATGCAACAGTCGGAAGATACCTAGATTTGTTTATAGATGCCTTTATGCTCTACAAGGCAGACCGATATGATGTCAAAGGCAGAAAGTATATTGGTTCTCCGCTGAAGTATTATTTTAGTGATGTTGGACTTCGTAATGCAAGATTGCAGTTCAGACAGATGGAAGAAAATCATATTATGGAAAACATTATTTATAATGAGCTGATTTGCAGAGAATTTAATGTTGATGTTGGTGTGGTTGAATACTTTTACCGCGGTGATGACGGCAAGAGCAAAAGAGCAAATCTTGAAATTGATTTTGTCGCTAATAAAGGCAGTCAGAAATACTATATTCAGTCAGCACTTACGGTTTCGGATGAAGAAAAAAAAGAGCAGGAAATACGCTCTCTTAACCGTGTTGGTGATTCATTCAAGAAGATTGTTATTGTCAAGGATAACATTATTCCATGGTACGATGAAAACGGTATCTATTATATTGGTATTGAAAAGTTCTTGCTTGATGAAAATGCGATAAATGGTTAAAAAGAGTTTGTTGGTGTGTCAATGTCAAGTGAAGGGGTCGTTTTGACACATCAGAATATAGGGGACGACATTGGTCTGACGTCCTCAAATTCTCGCTTCACTATATAATAACAAAAAAGAGGCTACTGTGTCAGATAAAACGGGTGCGGGTACACCGGAGCACAACCGGGACCTTCACCGTGACACAGAAAACCTCTCCCTCACAAGCATACTACAAAAGTCGTTGTCTGTCAAGGAATTTCAGTTATACAAAATCCTACATTTCAATTATTTGGTATTTTTCATTTGTGTTACAATGTAATTTACACAAAACGATAATTTCAAACGGCTGTGAATAGCTATATCATTGTAAAATCATTTATTCTGCATCAGGACATAAGCAATATCCGGACGCTGATTCTAATGACACCAAGTGGCTTAAAATACCATAAACATATAATAAAAAAACGTCTGCAGTACAATTTGAGTATTACAGACGTTATATATTTGGATATTAAATATTGTTTTGTATGGTTCTTTCCATTATCATTTTTTTAAGTTCATCCGAAAGTCTGTTAAAATATTCCGAATAACCTCCCACTCTCACAACAAGATTTTTATGGAGCTGCGGGTTTTTATATGCTTCTTTGAGTAAATCAACAGAGGCACAGGTAATCTGCATTTGTATTCCGCCAAGCTTCATATATCCGAGAATTAATCCTTTTAACACTTCATTATTAAAATCCTGATTTATATTAAAACTCAATACAGGTGTACCAAGTAATTGTTTTAAATCAAGAGATGTAACGCTCTTTAAAAGTGCAGTGGGGCCTTCGGTATCTTTACCGAATATAGCACCTAAGGAATCGCATAACGGAGCACCGCTTTTTCTTCCGCAGGGAGTGGCACCAACCGCTTTACCGTTAGCAACCTGTGCGTTAAACTGTATTGCACAAGGTAAAAATCCTTCCCCGATATAGGGTTTTTTGGTATCGAAAACCGAATAAACATCGGATGATATGCGTTTTGAAAATTCATTTGCGTCAGCATTGTCTTTTCCAAAGCTTAATGAATGGCTTCGTACCGCTGCCATAAAAGATTCATCCTCTGTACGAAGCTTTTCAATAAACTCATCCTTTGTGAAAGCTTTGTCTTTAAATATATAATCATTTATAACAAGCATTGAATCAATTACATTTATCATACCTGCAAAGTTTACAATGCTCCACTTGTATCTTGCACCGCCGTTATTAAAATCCTTCCCGGAGTCTATACAATCATCCACAAGCAGTGTTCTCATAGGAAGAGGATTAAGCTCTGCTCTCTCTTCTTGCGACTTTGAAATACCTTCTGCAACAGAATCAGCCACACTTTGTACATTCTGAATGAAACAATTATAGAATTCATCAAAGGTCTTGCATTCGGTGAGCTTATCATATATTGTTTCTTCCATTATGAGAGGGAGATTTAAACCTGCATCTATGGAACCGACGCACGATAATCCTTCAAACATAGATTCTGTACATCCGCCGCCGCAGAATTTTTCGAGGTCCTCGTCTCTTATTACCGGAAACTTTTCCTTAAGACCGCCAAACAAAACAGAAGGATTGTAGAAAGCAGGCTGACCGTTATTTGTTCTGATTACTTCAAACGCTTTTTCCCATACAACATCAGGGGTGTTTTCATCAACAAATAACTCAATCATCGGACGTCTTTTTCCTTTTGCTGCTTCAAGACATTGTACTGTCAATGGATTGCTTGCATCGACAATCGACATAGAATATCCGTTATTACTGTCCAGATTATCATACAGATTTTCAAGCAAAGGTACAATGTCCTCGCCTTTATAGTATGGAAGAAGTCCGTTTGCGAGACTGCCAAGATTATCACAATTGTCAAGATACATCACAAAATTCCACGATACAAGTGCTTCATATATGTTGTCAGCAGGGTAAAGCGGAACTTTTTTCAGTGCATTTATAAGCTTCGTATCAGCTTTTATATCCTCCAGATACTGAATGCATCGTTTTATATAACATTCAAGAGCACTAAGTAAGTGCAGCAGTCCGTCTCTTATTTCAATATCAGAGATTTTTTCGATTCTGTTCCTGTATGATAACAGTCCTTCTCTTAAAATACGCTGATAATTAGGCATTGAATGTGTATACATATCTCCTGCACAAGTGTGCTCAGGCGGCACATATGATTTGTGCCTGTAGAAATCAGAAATAATTTTATCAGTCAATTCCTTGTTTTTTTCTTCCAGAGCCTGACGGTCTAATTTCATACCATTCCTATATCCCGGATATACTGTCATATTGGTAACAATAGGGCCGGACGGATATAAAAGCTCGCCGTTATATTCAGGCAATGCACAATGCTCATAATACATTCCAAGTCCAAGTGATTTTCTGTAAAAAAGACTTCTGTCCGGTTCTTTGTACATTCCGGCAACTCCATATTCCCCAAGCTTTATAATATCTTCGTATGTCATAATAACAACTCCTTTCACCTGTAATTTTAGGATACATACTGCTTTTTTTCAATTGACAAATAATAACATTATATGGTAAAATAATAACCAACGAGGAGAGATGTATATGTATTACGAAATCTATTCCAATTCAATGACACCCTTTAAAATAATAGCATTAGGCTACAGTAAAGACCCGATGATCACACAATTCGGGCCGGGGCAAAGGAATCTTTATATTGTTCATTATGTAATAAGCGGTAAGGGCTATTACAATGGGAATCCGGTTTCTGCAGGTCAGGGCTTTCTGATATATCCGCATCAGCTTGAAGAATACCATCCGGATGAAAATGATCCATGGGAATATTTCTGGGTGATTTCCTCTGATGCTGTTATGCAGCAATTGTTTGAAAGATATAATGCAGATAAAAATACACTCATTTTTGATTACAACGCTGTGTCGATAGTAAAAGACGTTGCAGACGAAATTGTCAGCCGCAAGGGAGAGAGGATAGATTCGCTTGAGCTTTTTGAGATATATCTGCACATTTTAAATGCACATATTCATAATAAAAGAGCAGAACAAAGGACAAATGCAGAAATTTATACTGATTTTTGTGTGAACTATATTAAATCGCATCTTAAAGAATCTATTACTGTTAGCAGGCTCACTGAGCTTTGCGGAGTAAGCCAGCCGTATCTTTACAGAATATTTAATTCAAAATTCAATATATCTCCCAAGCAATATATTGTTAAAGAAAAATTAGATGAAGCTAAAAGAATGCTTATAAAAACTGATATGCCCATTGCTCATATCGCTACCTCTGTGGGATATAGCGACGTACTTGCATTTTCGAAAATGTTTTATGTGCACGAAAAAATATATCCGGGTCAATACAGAGAATCAATGCAAAGGGGAGATTAATACTATATCTCAAAGAATAAAAACGGTGAGGGCGTCTGACCGACGCTGTAAGGTTGATACAAGGTGGATTGAGTATCTGAATTTATCATAATACAACAAATCTATGTTAATTTTTTGACTTTCCTTGCAATTTAAAAAAATGTGTGCTATAATTAAAATGGGTAATTAATGGAATGTTAATTTTGCCCTTAAAATTTGCCCGGCGGCACAGAAAGGAATGATTTATTTATGGTTACCGGAATTGAACATACAGCGATTGCGGCAAAGGATTCAAAGGTTCTTGCGGATTGGTTTGTAACAACCTTTGGCTGCAAAATTGTCTATGATAACGGTAAAGGTACATATTTTGTGGCATTTGAAAACGGAGATATGATTGAAATTATTTCTGCTGACACAGACAAGCCTGCCGATACCGAAAAAACAGCAGGTATCAGACACCTTGCTCTTTCAGTTACATCACAAGTCTTCGATGAGCTTGTTCCCCTACTAAAAGCAGACGCACGCATCGAAGAAATCCACGACGTTTCCGAAAACGACAAGGGACTCAAAACCTACTGGTTCCGTGACATAGAAGGAAACTATATGCATTTAATATACCGTCCCACACCCTTGGCGTGATAATTTTTTTGATAAAATTTCGCATCTCACCCTTTTTCCCTCGAGGCGGTACTGACGTACAGCACTCTCGGTGCAAAAGAGTAATCTGCAAAATTTTCTCTAAAAAAATGAGGGGAATTTCGCATCTCACCCTTTTTCCCTCGAGGCGGTACTGATGTACAGCACCACTCGCGTCAAAACGGCACTGTGAACAAATTTCTCTGTGCCAATGCTTGTCTTGGAAAGTATATCCGGATGGCAGAATTGTTTTATTAATTTAAGTTAATTATTGATGTACTACATCACAGAAAGGAAGATAAAAAATGGATATTTTAGGTAAGTTCAGTCTTGAAGGTAAGGTTGCTCTCGTAACAGGTGCTTCTTACGGTATAGGCTACGCAATTGCAAGCTCATATGCAGCTGCAGGTGCAAAGGTTGTTTTCTGCGATATTAAGCAGGAATTTGTAGACAAGGGTATGGAGGCATACAAGGCTGACGGCATTGATGCTAAGGGCTACGTATGTGACGTTACCAACGAAGCTATGGTAAACGAAATGGTTAAGAAGATTGAAGAAGAGGTTGGAGTTGTTGATATCCTCGTAAATAACGCAGGTATCATCAAGAGAATTCCCATGCACGAAATGACAGCTGATGAGTTCAGACAGGTTATCGACGTTGACTTAAACGCTCCCTTTATCTGTGCAAAGGCTGTTATTCCTTCAATGATTAAGAAGGGTCACGGTAAGATTATCAACATCTGTTCAATGATGAGTGAACTCGGAAGAGAAACAGTATCAGCATACGCAGCTGCAAAGGGCGGTCTTAAGATGCTTACAAGAAATATCTGTTCAGAGTATGGTGAGCAGAACATTCAGTGTAACGGTATCGGACCCGGCTACATTGCAACTCCGCAGACAGCTCCGCTTCGTGAAAAGCAGGCTGACGGCTCACGTCATCCCTTTGACCAGTTCATCATTTCAAAGACACCTGCAGCTCGTTGGGGAGACCCCGAGGACCTTATGGGACCTGCTGTATTCCTTGCATCTGATGCATCAAACTTTGTGAACGGTCACGTTCTCTACGTTGACGGTGGTATCCTTGCTTACATCGGCAAGCAGCCGTAATGGGAAACAGGGTGTGTTTTATTGAAAACCAACTGTGAAATATGTATGAACTATGTGTACGATGAAGAGTATGAGGAAATGGTGTGTGCAATCGACCTTGATGAGGATGATTATGCAGGCTTCATTTCAGGGAATACAAGAGCCTGCCCCTATTTTAGGGCAGGGGATGAGTATACAATAGTCAGAAAACAGAATTAAAAAATGAATCCCATCAAAAGGAGTGATATGCTTCTTTTGGTGGGATTTTTTATAATTTATCGCTTCGCGAGAAATTATAATTTCGGGGACTGGGCTGCGACGTTTTGCCCCGGAACGGGGTGAAACCAAAGTGGCCCTGTCCCCACAACCGTTCAAACTACCACACAAGATGGGGACAGGCACGCTTTGGTTTCATCCTGCGGACGAAACGTCGCATACCAGTCCCCGTACCTTCGTTCCAACATC
>JAZRMB010000013.1:0-9323 GCA_045647245.1 Clostridia bacterium | reverse complement strand
GATTTGGACTCGGGCGCAAAAGTGGCCCTGTCCCCACAACCGGTCGAACTACTACACAAGATGGGGACAGGCACGCTTTGGTTTCATCCTGCGGACGAAACGTCGCATACCAGTCCCCGACGCACCGATAAATTATAATTTACAAGGAGAAAGCCATGAAAAACAAACTAATCTTTTTAGAGCCGGTATTCAAGGAAATGATATGGGGCGGAAGTGAGCTTCGTGATAAGTTCGGATATAGCATCCCATCCGATTCGACGGGCGAGTGCTGGGCGATAAGTGCACATCCGAACGGTGATTGTAAGGTTTTAACAGAGGAATACAAGGGAAAAACCTTAAGCGAGCTATGGAAGGAATACCCCGAGCTTTTCGGGAATTCAGGCTCGGACAGATTTCCGCTTTTGATAAAAATTCTTGATGCAAAGGACGATTTGAGCGTACAGGTTCATCCCGATGATGCCTATGCCAAAGTAAACGAAAACGGCTCACTCGGTAAAACAGAGTGCTGGTATATATTGGACTGCAAGGAAAATGCTACTATTATAATAGGGCATAACGCAAAGGATAAAGAAGAGCTTGCCGATATGATAAACGGCGAAAGATGGAGCGAGTTTATAAGAGAAGTGCCCATTAAAAAGGGTGACTTCTTCCAGATAAACCCCGGCTGTCTGCACGCAATCAAGGGCGGTACGCTTATTCTGGAAACACAGCAGAACAGCGACATTACATACCGCGTTTACGACTATGGCAGACTGCAGAACGGTAAGATGAGAGAACTTCACGTAAAGCAGAGCATAGATGTTATAACAGCACCGTTTGTACCTGCTTTAAACGACACAGAGACTTTCCAAAAGGACGGTGCAGATATTACAAAACTTATTGAATGCAGCTATTACACCGTAGAAAAGCTTGATATAAAAGACAGTGCCGTTATAAATAACCCCTACAGCTTTATGAATGTAAGCATAATAGACGGCGAGGGAGAAGCTGACGGAATAAAAATTAAAAAAGGTACACACTTTATTATCCCGAACGGATATGAAAAGGTTGAATTAATGGGTGCGCTGTCGGTTATTGTATCGTATGTGAAATAAATTAAAAGACTATAAAATTATCGCTTAAAATGTAGCGAATTGATTTTACAGTCTGGTAAAAGAAAGAAAAAAGTGGACAAATGGGGACAGTCCCCATTTGTCCACTTTTGGATTATATATCGAGATTTACTACGTATTTTGCGTTCTGTTCGATAAATTCTCTTCTCGGCTCTACCTTATCGCCCATTAAGATGGTGAATATCTGGTCAGCCGCAATTGCGTCTTCGAGCTGAACTCGGAGTATGGTACGTGTTTCAGGGTTCATTGTTGTCTCCCAAAGCTCGGAGGGGTCCATCTCACCAAGACCCTTATATCTTTGTACCTTACTGCCCTGTCCCATTTCTTCCAGCAGCTTATCTCTTTCAAGGTCGCTGTATGCAAACTTTTCAACTAAGTTCTTATTCTTACCCTTGAACACCTTATAAAGAGGCGGCTGTGCAAGGAATATGTTTCCGTTTTCAATAAGCGGCTTCATATGACGGAAGAAGAAGGTCAGAAGAAGTGTTCTGATATGTGCTCCGTCTACGTCGGCATCGGCCATTATAACGATTTTGCCATACTTTAGCTTTTCAATATCAAAATCCTCACCGATTCCCGTTCCGAGTGCCTGAATTACGGGGAGTAATTTATCGTTGCTGTACACCTTATCGGCACGTGATTTCTCTACGTTGAGCATTTTACCCCAAAGCGGCAGAATTGCCTGGAAATGACGGTTTCTGCCCTGCTTTGCACTACCTCCTGCAGAGTCTCCCTCGACGATATACAATTCTGTATAGTCCTGCCCTTCATCGATACAGCGCGCAAGCTTTCCGAGTAGTGACGATTGACCTGAACTGTTATTTTTTCTCGATGCATCACGTGCTCTTCTTGCCGCTTCTCTTGCACGAGATGCGTTGATTGTCTTTTCAACAATTGTCTTTGCAACTCTCGGATTCTCCTCAAAGAATGCCGCAAGCTTGTCGCCGAGTGCACCCTCAACGAGTGCTCTTGCTTCGGAGTTTCCGAGCTTTGTTTTTGTCTGTCCTTCAAACTGCGCTTCTGTTACCTTTACGCTGATTATAGCGGTAAGACCTTCTCTTGTGTCCTCACCCGAAAGGTTTTCTTCCTTTTCCTTCAGGATATTTGCCTTTCTTGCATAGTCATTGATAACACGAGTAAGACCTGCCTTGAAGCCTGTTTCGTGCATACCGCCGTCTATTGTATGGATATTGTTTGCAAAGCTTAAAAGAGATTCATTGTAGGAATCGGTATATTGCATTGCAACCTCAACCTCCATATCCTTCCTTGATGCCGCAAAATAGATGACATCGGGATGGAGCGGGTCTTTATTTCTGTTTAAGTAATCAACAAATTCCTTTATACCGCCCTCTGCGTAGAGAACGTTTTCTTTCGGCTCTTCCTCTCGAAGGTCGGTGAATATGATTTTAATGCCTTTATTAAGGAACGCCTGCTCGCGAAGTCTTTTTAAAAGAACATCATAGTCAAATTCAAGCACCTCAAAAATCTCCGGGTCGGGGAGGAAGGTGATTTTTGTACCTGTTTTATCGGTATCGCCGATAACCTTGAGCTTGCAGGTGGGCTTTCCTCTTTCGTAGCTCTGATAGTGGATATGCGCACCGTCTGAAACCTCAACCTCAAGACGCTGTGAAAGCGCATTTACAACCGAAGAACCAACGCCGTGCAGACCGCCCGACACCTTATATCCGCCACCGCCGAACTTACCGCCTGCGTGGAGAATTGTTAAAACAACCTCGACTGTCGGGATTCCCTGCTGAGGATGGATACCAACGGGGATACCTCTTCCGTTATCGGTTACGGTAACAGAGTTGTCGGGGTTTATGTCCACCTTGATTTCGGTACAGTAGCCTGCAAGTGCCTCGTCGATTGAGTTGTCCACAATCTCGTATACAAGATGATGAAGTCCCGCCGAAGAGGTTGAACCGATATACATACCGGGACGTTTTCGGACAGCATCAAGTCCCTCTAAGACCTGAATTTGATTTTCGTCGTATTTGGTTTCAATCTTATCAATGCTCATTTTCTCTTTCTCCTGATTACTCATATTTATCTGCCGCCCTTAGCTCTCTTTAAAAGAGTCTGCGGCGAAAGTGATGATATATATACACGGCTCCTGCCGTTTGAATGTGTGATTATATAGGACTTGGGCAAATCCTCGCATACGTCGGTTATTTCGCCGCGTTTTTCTGCTTCTGAAAGAAATTTTCTGCTTCTTTTTGTGATTGTGGTGTTATCCATATCAAATACCGCCACAACATCACGCATATTAACTGCAATATCTCCGCCTATATGAAGATGCATAAATGCCTCACTCCTGTCCGTAGCTGATTTTTCCGCCATCTACCTTTATAAATCGTACCGCTTCCGATTCTTCTCGGTCTGTGCAGGTCAGAAGCACCTGCTTGTCACGGATTTTTTCTGCAAGGTATAGGCGGTGCTTTTCGTCAAGCTCGCTCATGATATCGTCAAACAACAAAACCGGATACTCATCACGTTTTTTATGAATGTACTCGGTAAGTGCAAGCTTTAAGCACAGAACGATTGTCCTTTGCTGTCCCTGGCTTGCATAGAGCTTTGCCTCGTTTGAATCTACAAAAAACAAAATATCGTCACGCCCGATTCCGTAGAGTGAACTGCCGTTTTCAATCTCTCTTTGAGTTGCACTCTCAAGCTTTTTATAAAAAAGCTCTGTCGGGTTATCGCAACTGAGAATTTCAGGGTCTATGCCGGGTTGATACTTTATATCAAGCTCACAGCCTGCAATCTCCCTGTGCACAGCCTTTGCGGCATCGAGTATCCCCGAAAGAAAGCTCTGCCGCTCCTTCATAATCTTAACGCCCGACTCTGCAAGCTGTGCGTTCCACACATCAAGCGTTTCTATATTTTTCCTGCCCTTGGCACGTGCGATTTTAAGAAGTGAGTTCTTTTGCGTGAGTGCCTTGTGATAGGTTACAAGCTCCGAAAGATACCTCGGCGAAAGAGAGCCTATTGCAGTATCCATAAAACGGCGGCGCAGTTTTGGCGCACCCTTTACAAGCTCAAGCTCCTCGGGTGAGAATATCACCACGTTTAAGTAATTTACCAGGACGGAAAGCTTGTTTATCGGAACGTTGTTTATAAGAATACTCTTTTTTCCGCCGGGAAGTAGGCGCAGTACAATTTTATAGTCGCGGTGCATATCCCGAAATTCAACGCTTATCTGTGCAAAATCCTCGCCGAACTTTATAAGCTGTGAATCGCTTGTTGCACGATGGCTTCTGCCGGTTGCTGCCATATGAACGGCTTCAAGGATGTTGGTCTTGCCCTGTGCATTGTCGCCGTAGATAAGATTTGTACGGGGCGAAAATTCGACCGTTTCATTTTCGTAGTTACGCCAGTTTTTCAGGGTAAGTTTCCTGACCTCCATAATCAGTCCACCTTTATAACAACGGTTTCGTCTTCAAAATAAAGAGTACAGCTGTCGCCCGGACGCATTTTCTTTCCGCGCTGTGTGCAAGGCTCGCCGTTTACAGATACCATACCCGAAAGTACCATATCCTTTGCATCGCCGCCCGTCATTGCTATCCCTGCAAATTTGATAAGCTGGTCAAGCTTTATATATTCTGTTGTGATGCTAACGTGTTCTTCTGTCATATAAGGTATTACTCCTTTATATATTTTTAAGTCTTGTTACCGATAAAACGCCCGGAATTGTTCTGATTCTGTTCATAGCTTTTGTAACCGATGAAACGTCGCTTATCTCAATTCCGAAGGTCATCTCGGCAAGGCCCTTCTTGTTCGGCTTACCGTTTACCGTCATACAGTTAAGCTTTAATTCAGATATTACGGTAGTTACCGCCATCATCATACCGGGTCGGTTGTCGGCGGTTACCTGAATTGTTGCAATATATGTTGAGCCGGCATCGCTAATCCAACTGACATTTATAAAACGGTCTCTGTCCTCGGGAGGAAGAACCTCCTTTTGTATATTCGGACAGTCGCTTCTGTGTACCGAAACGCCTCTGCCCTTTGTGATAAATCCTACTATTTCGTCACCCGGTACGGGGTTACAACAGCGTGAGAGCCTTACCAGGCAATTGTCTATGCCGTGAACCTCTATGCCGTTTGTCTGTGTGCGGCGTTCGGGCTTCTTTTCCTCGGGTTGTGAAGGTGCGAGCAGCTGTTCTGCTTCAAGCTCCTGCTTCTTTTCCTGATTGTACAAATCACGAAGTCTTAAAACAACCTTCTGAGCGGTCAATCCGCCGTAGCCTACACTTGCGTATATATCCTCAAGCCCGGAGAAGTTGTATTTTTTACAGAGCATCTGTATCCATTCGGGGCGGAAAAGCTTTGATGCAGGGAGGTTTATTCTGTGAAGCTCCTTGTCGATTAAATCCTTTCCCTGAATAATATTCTCTTCTCTGCATTCCTTTTTGAGCCACTGGTTAATCTTGTTCTTTGCCTGTGAGGTCTTTACGATTTTGAGCCAGTCTCTGCTCGGACCTTTTACAGACTGTGAGGTGAGTATTTCTACAATATCACCGTTTTTGAGTTCATAGTTGTGTGGTACAATCTTTCCGTTCACCTTAGCACCGCTCATCTTACAGCCAATCTGCGTATGAATTGCAAAGGCGAAGTCTATAACCGTACTCTTATTCGGAAGGGATATAACCTTTCCGTTTGGCGTAAATGCAAACACCTCGTCGGAGAACAAATCGATTTTAAGCGTGTTCATAAAGTCCTCGGTATCTATTACGTCAAGCTGTGAGTCGAGAAGCTTACGAACCCATTCAAATTCCGAATCGGCAGATGTCTGCCCTGATTTTCCTTCTTTGTATTTCCAATGTGCCGCGATACCCTCTTCTGCAACCTTATGCATATCCCAGGTTCGGATTTGAATTTCAAACAGTGTTCCGCTGGGTGCGATAACTGTTGTATGAAGCGACTGATACATATTCGGCTTCGGTGTTGCGATATAGTCTTTAAAACGCATCGGGAGCGGTGTGTACATTTCGTGCACCATACCTAAAACTGCATAGCAATCGGGTATGGAATGTACGATTACTCGTACCGCAAACAGGTCATAAAGCTCGTCAATAGACTTATTCTGACCAAACATCTTTCTGAATATTGAGTAAAAATGCTTTGCACGCCCCGTAACCTCGCCCTTTATACCGATTTCGGACAGCTTTATTTTAAGGGTTGCAATTATATCACGCACAAACGCCTCTCGCTCATCCTTCTTCTGACTGATGCTTTCGCGGATTTCCTCATATGCCACAGGGTCTAAATATTTAAGGCTTAAGTCCTCAAGCTCGGACTTTATCTTCGACATACCAAGTCTGTGTGCAAGCGGTGCATATACGTCAAGTGTTTCCTTTGATATTGCAAGCTGTTTGTCGGGTCTCATAAAGGATAGCGTTCTCATATTGTGAAGTCGGTCAATCAGCTTTATGATAACCACGCGTATATCCTTTGCCATTGCAAGGAACATTTTCCTTAAGTTCTCAACCTGCTGTTCTTCACGAGTGTTGTACTGCAATTTACGCAGTTTTGTAACGCCGTCGACAAGTTCGGCTACGTTCTTGCCGAAAAAGCTTTCAACATCGGAGAAGGTGTAGTGTGTGTCCTCTATAACGTCGTGAAGAAGAGCGGCACATATTCCCACTGCATCCATTTTAAGCTCTGCGGCAATGTATGCAATCTGAACTGGGTGATCGACGTATGGTGCACCCGATTTTCTCTTCTGTCCTCTGTGTGCCGCACAGGCAAAGCGGTATGCTATATATATCATATCTGTGTTTGAATTGGGTGCATACTCGCTAACCATAGAAATTATTTTGTTAATGGTCTCTTCATTGGTACAGCCCGATGATGACGGTAGGGTGTCGGGGTATGCGAGTGTTGACTTTGTGTACATCGAAATCACCTCCTTGAGTTGTTCTTAATTACTATTTGTATTTGAATGTTTTTTTATGTCCTTCAGCATAAGCTGAACGCTTTGGTTGTTGTTATATGTGTTGATTTCAAGTGTGAATGCCACATCTACCGTATCGCCCGGTTTAAAAAACGGAGCATATTCCGCCATAGAAAAGCCTACAGAGAAAAGGGTGGTTGTGTTGTCGGTAAGCTTCACCCGTATGTGGCGCTTATCCTGACCAATGGTATCAATTGCCGCAATTTTCATTCCGAGTATTGAAAAGACGGGCTTTTCGTTGTCCTCGCCGAACGGCTCAAGCTTCTTTAATGCTCTTGCACATTCAAGTGTTGCGGTAGACGGCTTTATACGACAGTCAATATCTATATGAGGTATCATATCGTTCTCGGTAAGTACCTTGTCTGCATATTTGTTTATGGCGGCGGAAAAGCTTTCTATCGAATCGGTGTTTATTCCTATGCCTGCCGCCTGAGAATGTCCGCCGAAGTTGGTAAGATGGTCGCTGCACTCTGTAAGTGCATCAAACAGGTTAAAGCCGGGTATCGAACGCCCGCTTCCTTTTCCGGTACCATTTTCGTGCGATATAAGGATGCAAGGCTTATAAAACCGTTCGCATATTCTTGCGGCTACTATTCCTATTACGCCGTGATGCCAGCCTTCGCCGTCAAGAACTATGACCTTTTTCTTATCAAATGTCGGGTCGTTCATAACTTTATTCATTGCCGAAGCAAATATTTCCTGCTCTGTCTGTCTTCTTGCTTTGTTGGAATTGTCAAGAAGCATTGCATATTCACGTGCCTCGTCAATCGTTTCGCAAAGAAGAAGCTTTGCGGCGGTATCTGCGTTTGAAAGTCTGCCTGCGGCATTTATTCTCGGTGCAATGGAAAATGCAACTACTTGAGTGTCTATCGGTTTATCAAGGCAACCTGCAACCTCTAAAAGAGCACGTATGCCGGGGTTTCCTTCTCCGCTTGCTATAACCTCAAGACCACGCTCGACTATCACGCGGTTTTCGTCAAGCAATGATACGACGTCGGCAATAGAGCCGACTGCTGCAAGCTCTGCGTATTTTTTAAATACCTCGGTGGTGCTTTTGCCCATATGCTTTGCCACTGCAAGTGCAAGCTTAAACGCAACGCCGACTCCGGCAAGCTGATTAAAAGGATATTCCGAGTCGGGTCTTTTCGGGTTTATTACGGCAACGGCACGCGGAAGCTCATCCTTGCAGGTGTGGTGGTCGGTAATTATTACATCCATTTTCTGCGTTCTTGCAAATTCCACCTCGCCGACTGCAGTTATTCCGCAGTCAACCGTAATCATAAGCTTTGCACCTGACCTTGCAATGCGGTTAATTGCCATTATATTTATGCCGTAGCCTTCGCTTATGCGGTCGGGGATGTAGTAGTCAACATCTGCTCCCGACTCTTTTAAAAATTTATATAAAAGTACGGTGGAGGTTATTCCGTCCACATCGTAATCGCCGTATACAACAACCTTTTCCTTATTCTCAATCGCCTGCACGATACGCTCACACGCCTCAGGCATATCCTTCATATCCATAGGATTATGAACCGCATCAAGTCCTTTTTTGAAAAAAGCCGTTACGCTGTCAGCACTTTTGATTGAGCGATTGAAAAGAACGGTTGTAATAACCGGCGGAAGCTTATATTTAGTTGAAAAATCAGTTATTTCACTAATGTCTGTTCCTCGGTTTTTATAACACCATATTTTATTCAGCATACCATACTCCAAAGCAAAAATGAAAATTCTTTTCCTATTATAATAGTATATCATTTTTCTTAAATTTTTTCAAGTAAAATAACGTTTTTTTTCACTTTTTCATATGAATTTTTGAATATTTTTTCTGTCTTATGCAGAAGATAGTATTACACAGAAGCATATAAGCTGTTTTTGTGTGGAAAAAGCAGAAGTAATTTTTGTTTTATCGCAAAGAAAGGAAGTCTTTAGAAAATGGAAAGAAACGAAAACAGAAACCAGAACAACAACCAGAACAGCAATCAGAACAACAACAGCAGAAGCAACAATCAAAACAGCAACCAAAGCAGCAACCAGAACAGCAACCAGAACAGAAACGAAAACAAGAACGAAAACAGAAACCAGAACGAGAATAAGAATGACTGCCCGAGAAAGTTTTAAATTATAATTTATCGCTTCGCGAAAAATTATAATAGTTAGGAGTTTGGAATTAGGAGTTAGGAGTTAATGTACAAAAGCTTACGCTTTTGAAATGATTGATAAAGAAATGCTTCGCATTTCTCAATATTAAATATCTG
>JAZRMB010000012.1:0-30258 GCA_045647245.1 Clostridia bacterium | reverse complement strand
TATTTAATATTGAGAAATGCGAAGCATTTCTTTATCAATCATTTCAAAAGCGTAAGCTTTTGTACATTAACTCCTAACTCCTAATTCCAAACTCCTAACTATTATAATTTCTCGCTCGAAGAGCGATAAATTATAATTTATGAAAGGAGTACATACAATGACAAGACACGAAATTGCGTTAAAAAAATTAGCGGAGGGTACCGTTATTCCGGCAACGCCGCTTGCACTTACCGAAGACAGAAAGCTTAACGAAAAGGGACTTAAGCTTCTTATGAACTACTACTTAAACAGCGGTGTCGGCGGTATCGCAACAGCTGTTCATACGACACAGTTCGAGATAAGAAAGCCCGAAATTGCACTCTTTGAACCAATACTTAAAATCGTATCGGAGGAGATTGATAAATTTGAAAAGGAAAACGACACCGTTATCGTAAAGGTGGCAGGTGTTTGCGGCCCTATTGAACAGGCAGTTGCCGAGGCAAAGCTTGCTAAAAAATATGGTTATGACGCAGTTCTTTTAAGCCCGGGCGGTCTTAATCACGTGCCTGAGGAGGAAATGCTTGAAAGAACAAAGGCAGTTGCACAGGAAATGCCCGTTATCGGCTTCTATCTGCAGACAGCTGTCGGCGGCAGAGTATTTACATACGACTACTGGCAGAAGCTTTGTGCGATAGATAACGTGGTTGCAATCAAGTGCGCATCCTTCAACCGTTATACAACACTCGACGTTGTTCGTGCTGCGGCTACTTCTGAAAGAAGCGATAAAATCACACTTTACACAGGTAATGACGACAATATCGTAATTGATTTGCTCACCAAATACAGCTTTGACAAGGACGGCGTTAAGGTTACAAAGGCATTCGAAGGTGGTTTATTGGGACATTGGTCTGTATGGACAAAGACTGTTGTTGATATGTTCAAAATGCTGAAGGAAGCAAAAAATAAGGACACAATATCAGCTGATCTTTTAACCCTCGCCGCAGAAGTTACCGATGCAAACAGCGCATTCTTTGACACAGCAAACAATTTTGCCGGCTGTATTGCAGGGCTTCACGAGGTTTTAAGACGTCAGGGACTTATGGAAAATATACTCTGCCTTAATCCGGATGAGACAATGTCCGAAGGTCAGGCGGCAGAAATTGACAGAGTTTACAAGGCTTATCCGCTTCTTAACGATGATGACTTTATAGCAGAAAATCTTGATGCGTGGAAAAAGAAAGCGGAGGCATAATATGATTAATATCGGTATAATAGGTACGGGAATGATCGGACTTGAGCACATAAAGGCAATTGAATGTTTAAAAAATTGCAGATTAAGTGCGGTGTGCGATATAAATGAAGCATCGGCAAAGGAGTTTTCAGAAAAATATAATGTTCCCTATTTTACGGACTATCATAAAATGCCGGGAAATGTTGAACTTGATGCGGTTATAATAAATCTCCCCCACTTTCTCCACTGCGAGAGCACTGTATTTTTCCTCGCAAACGGCTGTCACGTGCTTATAGAAAAACCAATGGCAAATACTGTTTCGGAATGTGATATGATGCTTGATGCGGCAAAGAGAAGCGGCAAAAAGCTTGCTGTCGGTCACGTTCAGCGATTTTTTGAATCAAACAGACGTGTTAAGGAAATTATAGAGTCCGGACGACTCGGAAAACTGTGTATGTTTTGCGAAAACAGAACTATAGATTATTTCCTTCCCACACGCCCCCGCTGGTTTCTTGACAAGGAAAAAGCAGGCGGCGGAATCGTTATGAATTATGGCGCACACGCAATTGATAAACTTTTTTATCAGTTAGGGTGCCAGGATGTTGAAGTAACTTCAACAACAGGAAATATCAAAAATGATGGATCAATTGAAGGTCACGCACAGTTTTTATTGAAATTTAAAGACGGCTTTTCCGCAACCGTAACCTTCTCAGGCTACAACCTGAGCAGCTACGATGCACGCTATTACTTTACCGACGGCACGTTAAAGGTAGAGGACACATTCAGGCTCTTTGAATTTAAAGACGGTGGCTGGCAACACATTGACACTGCAGTAAGCACAACCTCCGCTATGCAACATCAGATTGAAGAGTTTATAAAGTACATAAACGACGAGCCGGCAGACATTGCCGACGGCGAATACGGAAAAGCGGTTATAAAGGTTATTGAAAAGATTTACGGTTGATATACACACTTAAAAGGGTGAACATACGGGGCAATCCCCAGTTGTTCACCCTTTTTCATCTATCAAAAAATGCGACATAAATGCGCAGCTCACACAATAGAACCGTACCCTTGTGTGAGACAATAAGTAAAATCGACAAGATTCTGACGAACCTTGTCGATTTTTGGAGGCACCACCCAGATTTGAACTGGGGATAAAGGTGTTGCAGACCTCTGCCTTACCCCTTGGCTATGGTGCCATATTTAAACAAAAGACGCAAAAGGCTTTGCGTCTTTTGTATGTATTGGAGCGGAAGACGAGATTCGAACTCGCGACGTTCACCTTGGCAAGGTGACGCTCTACCACTGAGCCACTCCCGCAAATGGTGCCTCCGGGTGGAATCGAACCGCCGACACAGGGATTTTCAGTCCCTTGCTCTACCGACTGAGCTACAGAGGCATTTGTTATCGCCTTAAATAATTAAGGTGGCGACCCGGATGGGGCTCGAACCCACGACCTCCAGCGTGACAGGCTGGCGTTCTAACCAACTGAACTACCGGGCCATATGGTGGGAGTTACAGGGCTCGAACCTGTGACATCCTGCTTGTAAGGCAGACGCTCTCCCAGCTGAGCTAAACTCCCATTGACCTTATCACTTACGCGACAACAATGAATATTATAGCAAAACTTTTTTGTTTTGTCAATACTTTTTTTGAATTTTTTTTATTTTTTTTATTTTTTATTTGTGGAGATGTTTGGATGCGAAGAAACTCGTAGGGGACATTCATGAATGTCCCGTGTGAAAAATGAGAAACCATTATAAATTAATGCATAAACATCACATAGCCATATTTGCACCACGGGCAATTCGTGAATTGCCCCTACGATACGTATTTCTAATTCCGTGATAAATTATAATCTATCGTTTGCGCAAAACGTCATTGCTTCCTTCAGCTTACTTATATAATATTTATAATCCTCAAGCGACGTTGACGGGGCAACCTGGTGGTCGGAGCCGGGGATAAATCCGCCTTGCTTTATTACGGGCATAATTCTCTCAAATTCCTTATCAATTGCTTCCTTACCCTCTGCTATACACAGCTTATTGTAGCCTCCGATAAATTTAAGATTCGGAAATTCCTTTCTCACTGCCACGATATCCATACCGGCGTTTACATCCATCGGCAAAAATCCGTCTACCCCTGCTTTGATAAAGTTCGGAATAAGCGTTTTGAAATCGCCGTCGGTATCTACAAAAACATTTCCTACGCCGTGCTGTTTAAGCATCGGTATCAGCTTCTTGTAATACTCACCCATAAACTCGTCAAACATTGCGTGAGACAGCATCGGGCCTGTTTTTCCGCTCAAATCCTCCATTATATATACCACATCTGCCGGAATAATATCAAGAATTTTGGGAAGATACTTCATATATGCATCAAGAATATACGAGCACATATCGTGCATAAGCTCGGGATAGTCATAAAATGCGTACAAGTGCTCCTCTATTCCGAAAAGTATTCTCGGAGTCCAGAAAAAGCCCTCTATATTCATTCTTACAGAGTATTCACCTGATGCGTGTGCTTCTTTGAGCGGCGTAAAAAGAGCTGTAATAATTTCATCGGTAAAATATTTTTCAAACACCTTGTCGCTGTACTCTTTCAGCCTTTCCCAATCTTCCTCACTTGTCACCTTTTCGGGAAGGGATGCTTTAAATTCTTCCTCTATTCTCCGAAACGGCAACACCATTGAAATTCTTCTGACCGCATCAAATCCAAAATATTTTTCGTAATTTGCAATACCGTCACCCCAGGCAATCGGCATATAACGCTCCGCCTCGTGGTATGCACTTTTATACTCGGTATTCATAATATCGGTTGGAACACCTTCGGACACAAACCTGTCAAAGGTAAGATTCCAGGGGGAAAAGGTCTCTTCAACCGAGCCTCTGTCCGACGGCTTTTTAAAATCAAGAGTACATCTTTCTCTTTCTCTGTTAGTCATAATATCAATTCTCCTTTATACAAGGTGGGCAGAACGGAGCTTTTGCCCCGTCCTGCCTGCCGATATAATTATTACTCAAAAATCGTAACCGACGGAGCGGCGAGAATTCCCATATCCTTGAGCTGATATTCATAGCTGTACTCATCGCCCGTTGTTCTCCACGCATTCGGTCCGAACCACACTTCACATGCTACGGTGTTATGAAGTGCACCAAAGCTGTTGTGTCTGTTTCCGAAGAGCTTGAATTCCAACTTGTGCTTGCCCGCTTTCACGTCAGACACCTTTATCGAATAGGGTGCAAATGCAATATAGCCGAGGTCCTTGCCGTCAAGGTATGCCTTAATTACAGCACCTTTATAGAACGGAGCCTTGATTTCAAGGTCACAGTCGGGCGTTTCAATTTCATTTATATATGTAACATTTCCGCCGTAGAATGGCATTGCCTGAGTTCTGAGCGGTGAGTAGCCTATTTTTTCTATCTTCTTTATGATAGTTTTTTCGCTTCCTTCAACTCTTACGCCAAAATCGCCCAGAACATAGCACCATTCGGTATTTGAACGCTTATTGAGCTTCAATTTAACTGTAAGGATATTCTCGCCCTTTTCAATCGTGGGAAGAGTAAATGTCTTTATCGACTTATCGGTAAAGAATCCGTCAATTACGGGCGTAATCGGCTTGCCGTTAAAGGTGAACTGATGCTTTTCTGCATCCTCTATTGCAAGATGAGCATTTTCAACCTCAATTTCGCTGTTTATCTTGATTCTCAAAGTGATTGTATGACCCGAATCGGTATCCTCCAACGCCCAGGGCTGTGGAAGTGTATGCTTTCCTTCCATACCTATTCTTGCACGGCAGATATTGTCAAGACGCAATATCTCTTCCTCCGGCTCAAATTCGCCGTCATCAAACGAGAACTCGGCTGTATCTAAAAGCAGTACGTTAGGCTCGTCAAGGATATAGTCGTGAGCGCCCTTCAAATCAATTCTGACACCCTTTCTGTTATCCTTTATCTCAACGGCCTCCATCCACTTAATTTCGTCTACAGCATCCTTTCCGGGCAGAAGCTTAAAGAGCATGCTTGAATCTGCATACATTTCGGCATTCACAACCGTTTTGCCGTTTTCGTATTCACAAGAAACAGGAGTGATTGTTCCATCCAATGTATTGTAGAGAATCGGTGTAACCTCATCATTTATGAATATGCGAAGCTTTTCGGGCTTGGGTGCATTTATGTCTGTAGCAGGGTGGAAGAATACAGGCTTTTTATAGACATTCTTTCCCCTTGCAACAAAGAGCCATCTTACATCGTTGTCCTTTCTCATATTGTAAATAAGCGACTCACATCTGTTACCTGTCGATGTTCTGATTTCAACATCTCTTTCCGATTCAAGTGCGTTCAATATTTCAAGACTGTCATAGCCTACACGCATACATTTTTCGTAAAGCTCTTTTGCCTCATCCGAACGCTCTGCATCCACATATTCAGGGCACTGACCTGCAAATATAACCTTACCGCCGTTTTGTGCAAATTCTTTGAGTGCCTTTAAGGTTGTACCTCTTATCGTCTGAAGCGACGGCACAACAACCGCACTGTAGCCCATTGCACCTACATTGAATTTGCCGTCACTGCTGCCGCCGAATATTGCAGGAAGAGTAGATTCGCAGATATAGTCAAAGTCTATTGTACCGAATAGAAGCCATTCACAGAGATTTTTAAATCTCGCCTCCATCTGTTCTCTTACATCGGCTGTACTGCCTGCAGGTCCCCAGTTAATCCAATAGCTTTCAATCGGATGAATAACGCCGACCTTAACATCACTCTTACCACGTGTTAAGGCAGTATTTACTCTTGAGAAATGGTCCTCGATATATTTATATTTCTTGTACCAGGGGGACTGATAGTTAATAGAAGCAGGATAGTCACGCTTTGCCTCGCCTGCCATTGAAATCCACGAAAGATGCGGAACTCTTACCGTAACACCCATAGCCGCCTGCCAGTCGCCCTGCATTTTATGTCCTCTGAAATCAAAATCCCAGTTCGTAACGCCGTAGAGCTCGGACAAAACGCCCTCTTTTCCGTACTGATGTGATGCAGACTGTGCCTGCTTAACGGTGGTATAATGGTAAGCATTACACAATATATCAACGCCCTGAAGTCCGAATGCACGGTATGCACGCATAGCCTCGCCCACCTCTGCGGTCTGACCTGAAAGGAAATCCTCCGCCTGAACATGACCTGTGAGCATAATATTATTTTCATCACACCATTTGCCTATTCTGTCTGCAAAAGATTTAACAAACAACTCGGTTATGAAATCGTGATAGAGGTATCTTTTTTTCGAAACCTCATTATCGGGCAGATTCCAAATAAGCTCGGGGATTACATCGAATATATCAAGCCCTGTCGCTTCCTTGAAAAGCTCGGGCATTTTCGGTGTCCACGCACCCATACCAACCTCTTTGTCACAGCTTGTTGCAAACGCAAGTGTGTTCTTTCTTGCAAACTGCGGCTCGTCGGTGAATATTGCAGGCACTGTCTTTGAGAACTCGTCTCCGAGTGCTTTTTTATATTTTTCGTGCGTTTCCTTTATAAATAAATCGGTAGCCTCGGGGTTTAAGGTGTCAACATATGTGTAGCCGTTGAACCAACCTGTGCTCTCACGCATTTTACATACAGCTGTCCATTTCTTCCCCTTTGCTTTTTCGTCTCTTCCAATAATAGTAGCTTCTGTAAGCTCTCCCTTTTCATTTAAAACTATGTCGTATGTGCAAAGATAGTAGTTACCACCCTTCTTTATTGCATCTTCCTTTTCACAAAGCTCGGGAAGCTCGACACCCTCAGGATAAAGAAGCAGATAACGCTGACGGTATTCGGGATTTTTAGTTACATAACCACCCGCATAACCCGAGGGCCACGTATCCTCGTCATAAAGCCAGGTGAGCATATTTCTCTTTTTGCCCTCATCATTACAAGCTTTAGCAAGCTTTAAAAACTCATCACTCATATATTCCGTTCCCATTCCTGCGCGTGAGTGCATATGGAAACCGCCGAAGCCCATCTCATCAAGATAGCCTATCTGCTCTCTCAAAAGCTCCTCTGAAAGCATACAGTTCCAGCTCCAGAACGGCGTGCCTCTGTATTCACTTGTCGGATTTTCAAAAAGCTCCTTTGAAAGCGTTTTTTCTTTGTTCTTTTTGTAAAGCATGGATTTTCAATCCTTTCCGAAATTTTTTATTGACATCATTATATATCAAGGTATATAATAAAACTATCCCATATTTTTGGCTAATTTGAGAATTTTTCAGGGGTGATTTTAACATATGAGAATCTTGGATAAAAAATTTTATCTTTCGGGAGAAAGCTATAAGGTAGAAGCCCTGCACACAACACGTACCTCTGTTCACTCTCATAACTTTTTTGAGCTTGTGTATGTAACCGACGGCACTGCAATCCATACGGTTGAAAGCACTTCAACAAAGATTTCAAAAGGGGATTATTTTATAATAGAATACGGCTGTTCTCATTCTTATGATGAGTGTAATAATCTTAACGTCATAAACTGTTTGTTTGTTCCCGAGTTTATAGATGCCACCTTAAAGGGCTGTAAAAGCTATTCGCAGCTTATAACCAACTACCTTATTCGATTCGATTATACCCTCCTCTCGGCAATTCCCGCAAATAAAATATTCCACGACAGCAATGGCACAATATATAATATTTTCAATCAACTGCTTGAAGAGTATCAATCAATAAATGCCGGCTATGTCGAATTGTCGCGTTGTCATTTGATAGAGATACTTGTTCTGTCTATGCGGAGTATATATATACCAAAAAAAAGACAGAATCACCCGGCAATCGGGAAAATTTTAAAGTATGCTGAAGAAAATTATCAGGATAATATATCTCTTCGTGCCATATGTGACGAGCTTGGATTTTCTCTTCCTTATATCAGTAAAAAATTCAAAGAGGATACGGGTATTACCTTTACAAAGCACCTGCAAAGACTAAGAACCGAACAAGCACTGAGACTTTTAGCATATACCGATAAAACTGTAACACAAATTGCGCAAATAGTGGGCTACGGGGATATTAAGTTTTTCGGCGAGGTATTTAAAAAGGAAATGAATATGACCCCGAGAGAATGGCGACGACAGAATAAATTATAATTTATTTGCCATATTCCGCATTGTATGATATAATAAATACGGACATGAAATATCTGACAATATACATCGGGGGAATTTATATATGAAAAAATCCGAGATTACAAAAAAGAAAATTACAGACGCCGCAGAAGCCGCATTTGCGGATAAGGGCTTTTTCGGCTCAAGAGTTGATGAAATAGCTGCTGTCGCAGGTGTTAATAAGCGTATGATATATGAGCACTTTGGCAGTAAGGAGAATTTATACATAGCGGTGCTTGAGATGGTGTATTCCAAAATGGCAGACACCGAAAAGGAACTTTTAATACGTGAGATGAACCCGGTTGAAGCTATAAAAGCGGTTGTGGCACATTATTTTTCTTTCCTTTCGGAGAATCCGGCATTTATAAAGACTGTTATGTGGGAAAATATAAACGAAGCACAGTTTTTGAAGCAGTCGGACGCAGGCAGAATAAAAGGTACTGCAATGGAGGAAATGGCAAAGAAAATCCGCCAGGGTATAAAGGACGGCGTTTTCAAAGATGATACCGACCCCGAGCTTATGGTTATTTGCATTAATATGTTCTGCTTCTCCTGCTTTTCAAACGTATATACTATGGCACACATTATGAACGTCGATTTTACCGACAAAAAAATCCTCGACGGCTGCAAAAAAACCGTTACCGATATGATTTTAAATTATTTAAAGAAATAAACACCCCGGCAAAGGAGCTGACACAATGAAAAATAATTTCAAATTCGGTGCAAGGGACGGCATTGCAATTGCACTCGGTTATCTTGCCGTTTCCTTTTCTTTCGGAATGACGGCAAGTGCGGCAGGACTTCCGATATGGGTAAGCGTGGGACTGTCGGCACTTAATATGACATCTGCCGGACAGTTTGCGGCACTTAATGCCATATTAACTACCGCACCGCTTGCAGAAATCGCAATTTCAACCCTTGTTATAAATATAAGATATCTTTTGATGAGCCTTGTGCTTTCACAAAGACTTGTGAAAATGCCGCTTTCGCACCGCCTTGCGGTATCCTTCGGAGTGACCGATGAGATTTTTACAGTGGCTTCAACAAAGCCCTTTAAGGTTACAACCTCATATATGCTCGGCTTAATTGCAATACCATACCTCGGCTGGGTAGGCGGTACATTACTCGGGGCACTTGCCGGAAACCTTTTGGGAGAAGCACTCTCAACCGCTTTGGGTATCGGACTTTATGCAATGTTCGTTGCAATAGTTCTGCCCGTTGCAAAAGAAGATAAATCGGTAGCAATAGCCACTCTTACGGCAATTTCAATCGCCTGTATCTTCCGCTTTGTGCCGACGTTTTCGACCGTCTCATCAGGCCTTGCAGTAATCATAGCCTCCTTAACCGCTGCCGCCCTCGCCGCAGTGCTTTTCCCGAGAAAGGAATCTGAGGAATAAAAGCTTTACCGAACGTAAAAAGCAATCCGCACTCAACCGGATTGCTTTTTTAGTGTATATCAAATTATATATAGAAATTACTCATTTTCAGTTATTATGTACCAACGCATATTTTACATTTCCGTTCACAACAATCATAAAAGCAAATTGTACGGCATTCGTAAAGTCAAAAGAATCATTGTCATATCTTTCAAACCATGCATGCCCTTTATCAGTATCCTCAAGAGCAATGCCAATAAATTCTCCTTTAGAAAATCTTGATATTCCAACCGTGTTACCACTCACATCGAATGAATAAATTTCAGACTTCTCATTTATACCATATGTGAACATTTTGTTTGTATTTATAAAATACCATTTGCCATCGTATTCTATAGGTGCAACACATACTCCGCCCTCTGTCGCACAGCAAACAGGTGCAAACAAAAGCTGTATTTTATTTTGACCAGATATATCATTTGGCTTAAGCGTAACCCCCCATTCATCAGCATTTATTTCAGAATATGCAAGCGGCAACTTCACAAACTCTGACATATCTCTACGAATACAATTATAAACTGATTGAAAATTTGAATACAATACATATATTTCCTCCGTTATGCCTTGTGAATTTTCTTTATAGAAAATAGCATTTCCACTCATTAAATCAGAAATTTCCCCTTGCTTATCTCCCGAATATATTTTCACATAATCAGGCAAATACAATCTTTTTATATCTTCACCAACAAATACTGAAGCGGTTCTAACCCTTTCACCATCGACAAGCGCATACGAAGCACTTTTTTCTGCTATTATGCCAAAAGCGTATCCGCTCATAATTCCCACATCCAAACTGCCACCTACAGCTTGTCCTTCGGTTTCTGATATGATTATCACAAAATCTGCAGAAACAATATCGTTCACGCACACGCAAATCACATCATATATCCATCCCGATTTCAACATTGATATATCTTCTTTTTCAATCCATCCAATATCATTTGTATATCCACTGGCATCAATAATAACAGCATCATTAATAAGTTTTCCAAGATATCCCGCATTCCCTATATATTCAGCTTCAGAGTACCTACTTGTTTCAAAGAACTCAATACCAACAATTCTTCCGTTTGAATTCTTTATATCATACTCTACAATTCTGCGTTCAAGCGGACAATTTTGGGCAGTTTCTTCCTTATTTGTACTTATTCCCATATTAACTAATCGATTAATTACAGTTTCTTTATAATTGGGCTCCAGCGCAATAACTGTTGCACCTTTTTTAAAATCATATAGACTTATGCTCGCATTTCCAGTTACATTATCTACATTGTAGCTTTCTATGATGGCGGCATTTATACTATTAATATCCCTTTTAAATGAATGAATTCTCCCAAACGAATCTAATTCGCATATATATCCACATCCAACCTCCATATCTAATTCTTTTCCGCTACTTTGATATTCCTGATTGTTAATATAATATGTTCCCTTAGCGTAATCATAGAATGTAAGTTCTCCTTCTGCAGTGCCGTCGTTTGCTATAATATTAAAAAAAGCCGAATCAGATATTCTATTGCGTATATCATACTGAAGCGATACAACATCTCCTTTTTCAATATCAAGTAAACTTGCTTTCTTACCGTTTCTTGTGACAGTAATTATTCTACAACCATCATCTATATCTGCATTGAATATCTTAACACTATTTCCAACCAAATATACATATCCGGGAAAAACTATATCTGTAAAAAAGATTTCCGTATACTCACTTTTTTTAATTATTTGCGAAACAGTTGCCGTCGCATATACGTCAATCAAAATCTTGTCATACCATCCTAATTTGTCTCCATCTTCAAGAAGCACGCATTCACCTATGGAATTTTTAATCAAATCTGCGGCTTCAGCTTCATTCCGCTCGATTTCGCAGTACATAAGTCCATTAACGTAAAGCGAGGTATCCGGTGCTAATTTATAATTAGTAGTGTTAAGGGTATCTGCTCCTTTTTTTATCTTGAGAAGCCCTCCTCCGTATGAATCACAAATAAGCCCTCTTATCAGAGACCCATCAAAGGTTATCTCTTTGCCTCTTTCCGGCAACAAATCCGGTGTGTCGGGGTCAAGCACAAGCTGTTTTACCTCTGCCATGCTATTCATATTTCTAAGACTATCCCATACATAAACTTTTACACGTCCGAGATTTTCATCCTCTGCCGGTGTTACCAAGGTTGCAAAATGTCCCTTTTGCTCGCTTGTTTTCATATAGTTAAAGCTAATAAGTTTCCCCTGTTCTGAGTATCCGGTAATTATTATATACCCTTGCTCATCATAAACATTTCGTGTATACGAAACCTCAATCATACACGAACCCCCTGTGTAATCATCAATAACTCTTCCACTCATATCAGTAAGCATCATCTTATCAATTGAATACTCCCATGTCTGTGCATAATTCATTGTCATCGATGTGATAAACATTAGAAACACTACACATATCATTACAATACCTTTTCTTTTCATTGAAATCCTCCTATCTTTTTATAAATATATCACAAATTGAGATATATGTCAATATCTCAATTTGTGATGACGTATAATAATTTTACGAAAGGATGATATAAATGAGATTGAAAGAATTAAGAGAAGATTCCGACATTAAACAAAAAGAAATTGCCGAATATTTGCATATTAAACAAAATACCTATTCACAATACGAAAATGGTCAAAGACAGCTTCCGATAGATATTCTGATAAAATTATCAAGTTACTATAAAGTGTCGACCGATTATATATTAGGGCTATCGAAGTATAAATAAATGTGACATTGGGGACGTTAGACTGTGCAAAAACATCCCAAGAACGGCGAAGCCGTGATTGGTTGACATTGACCGCTCGGGTCCGGGGGAATCGAAACCAATGTCATTAACTTAAGGTTTTGTATATGAAAAATATAATTTGTGGGGGAGTCAGTGCGAAGGCTTCCCCAGGCATCCCTATAAATTATAATTTAACTTTTCTCACACTCTGACGTACATTTTTTGTCATCTTTTTCAGCTATAATTCTCTCCAACGTTTTTCAAGAGCTTCAAAAGCTCATCTTTTACACTTTCGGGCGACACAATTTTTGCTTTTTCGCCGAAGCCTACCACCCAGGAGAGAAACTGCGGACTGACGGCGGCTTTTATTCTGCATATAAAATGGTTATCGCCGTCCTTCATAATGGGCACATCCATACCGAATCGGTCGAACACAACGCCGGCAAGGCTGTTTTCAAATCGGATTGAAACATCGGTTTCATCGCCGCCGAACATTCCGAAGGTCTTTTTTGAATAGGCTGTAATATCAAAGGGCTTTTCGCCAAGCTCCCTATCCTCATCCGACAGCTCTATCCCCTCCATTTTATCTACCCGATAGTGGGCAAAGCCGTCATATTTTGGCTTATATGTGATAAGATAATAATTCTCATCATCCCACGTGAGAGTGACGGGCGACTCTATGTACCTTTCGCCGTCTTTTCTGTATATCTTTTCTTTATTCACTCCGAGGCTGAAATATTTAAAGGTTATTTTTTTATTTTCAAATATGGCATCGTATATTTTATCAACGTTATAATAAATCTGCTCGTTTAACGTTTTTACACGGTTTGTAACAAAAACCTGACGGTGAAGCTTTTTTGCGTTTTCGTGGCTTGTAAGCTTTTCAATTTTGGAAATCAATTCCATACTCTTTTTGCGTGTGATGAATTTTGAAGCCTGAACACTGTCCACCAAAAGCTTTAATTCGGGCAGTTCAAAGTCGCGGCTTGCTATGTAATAATCGGTGGTACGGGATTTTCTTGAACATATGTCAAGTCCGTATAGCGAAAGACATTCAATATCATCATATACACTCTTCCTCTCCGCCGAAATTCCGTAACCGGAAAGTGCTTCTATCATTTCTGGCACCGTTATTGTATGCTCCTCATCGGTATTTTCAAGCAATATTTTCGCAAGATACATAAGTTTTAATTTTTGCTGCGGTTGTTTCATATTTTTAATAATTAACTCCTTTCACAAAACCAAGTCTGAAAGAAAATTGTTCATATTGCCACTTCACAGCAAGCGATGCTACTCAACGAGACTCCAAAAAGTGGTGATATGGGCAATTTTATTCTAACTTCTTTTCGCTCCTCCAACTCGATTATATCACAAATCAATTCATTTCTCAATATTTTATCTTACACCATTTTTCTTTTCCTATATTGCATCGGTGACACGGCGTATTTATTCTTAAATAAACGGCTGAAATAGAACTGGTCGGATATTCCGACCTTTTCGGCAATGCTTTTTATATCACAATCCGTCTCTGTAAGAAGAAGAGACGCGACCGACAGTCTGTACTCATTAAGATATTTTACAGGCGACATCCCCATAGCTTTTTTGAACACCGCATAAAGATTCGACTCGGACATATTAACCTTTTGTGCCATTTCCTTTATCGTTATATTTTCGGTATAATTTGAATACATAAACTCCACAAGCGGTGCAACCGTTTCATTTCTTTTCACGTTTTTTTCCTTTGCATTATTAAACAGAAGCTTCACAATCCGATACATAATACATTTTCTTTCGCACGCATCCTCGGTTTTATCAAGTGCATCAAATTCCTCATCAAGAATTTTGCACATTCGGGAATCCGGAAGAAGCGGAACATCGAATATATCATCAAATCGCAGACTGTTATTCACAACCACATCAAGAAAAATATATCTCATCCCGAAAAGCTTTTTTTCCGGGTTCAGTTTGTGCGTAATAGTCTGCGTAACAAGCGAAGGTGCGATAAAAAAACCACCCTCAGCGGTATATTCTTCCTCACCGTCATCTATCTTTATCCCATATCTGCCTATTTTCGACTGCACAACCGACAAATAAGGCAGTTGCTTTATGTGCACGATATTGTCCCTGCCACCCATATCTCCTACGCCCGAACAATATCGACCGTATTTTATATCTACATCTTCAACCTTCACAAAACCACCTCAATAGTATTGTACATATTTTAAATAGTTTTGTCAATGTTAAAAAACCGCTTTTTTATGTATACTTTTATTATATAATAAAAAAGGATGGCTACTAAAATGGATTTTTATACATCTTCAAAGAACAAAAGACCGATACGACTTTCAGATGCAACAAGAAGGTTTGCTTTCGACTCAATAAACCACAAATACGGAAAAGATACTCTTCGCATTATGAATGTTCCTCTTGGAAATATTGACGTGCTCTCACAAACCGAGCTTTACGATAAAGCAATGTACGAAATTGCTACAAAAGCTCCGATAAGAATATGCAACGGTGAGCTTTTGTCGGGCGCGGCAACATTAGGCAAGGCAATATTCCACCGGCTTCCCATAGAAACCACCCCCGAGCTACCCGAATGTGACACAGGTATTAGTCATTTGACCGTTGACTTTTTTGAGGTGCTGAAAATCGGCATGGACGGAATAAGGAAAAAGGCAGAGGAGTCTATAAAATCACATACAGAGCCGAAAAGGCTTGAGTTTTTAAGAAGCTGTCTTAACACAATCGACTGTATGTATATCTGGCATGGTCGATATCTTGATGCCCTTAAAGCTAAAAAGGGCTATGAAAAAGTTTATCAAAATCTTTTAAAAGTTCCGAAAAAGCCTGCCGAAAGCTTTTATGAAGCCGTACAATGCATATGGTTTTGTTTTGCTTTCCTCCGCCTTTCGGGATGCTGGCCCGGCATAGGCAGACTGGATGTACTGCTGGGGGATTATCTTAAAAACGACCTTAAAAGGGGTATTATTACCATAGATGAGGCACGTGAAATTCTTGCACATTTCTTTATCAAGGGCTGTGAATGGGTAAGCGGCAATCCTACGGTGAGCGGTGATGCACAGCATTATCAGAATATTGTGCTTTCAGGAATAGATGAGTATGGCAACGACGTCACAAACGAAGTGACCTATCTTGTTCTTGATATAATAGAAGAAACTGGCATAAGTGATTTCCCGACAACGGTTCGAATAAATAAAAATACAGACGAAAAACTGCTTCGCCGTGTGTCGGAGGTAATTTGCTATGGTGGCGGTGTGGTTGCAGTTTATAACGAGGATTTGATACTCGAAGCACTTACCAATATGGGATATGACAAAAAAGAGGCACGTTTGTTTGCAAATGACGGCTGCTGGGAAGTTCAGATTCCGGGCAAGACCAATTTCGGATATATCCCGTTTGACGGGCTTGCAATTTTGCAAAAGAAAACACTTAATAACTATCAGGATATCAACTTCGACAGCTTTGAGGCACTTTTCAATAAATATTTATCCGACCTGTCAACACAGGTGGCAAACATTTTCAACAGTTGTGTTCTTTCTCTTTTCGAAGAGGACGGAATAACGTACAAACCTTGCTTCCCCTGCACGGCAATTTCACTTTTTGAGCACGACTGTATAAAGGAAGGTCTTTCCTACAAAGAAGGCGGAGCCGTATACAAAGTCCGTTCCCCTCACATCGGCGGACTCCCCGATGTTGCAAACAGTCTTTATGCCATAAAGAAGGCAGTATTTGACGATAAAATTATCACCTTCCCCGATTTTATGAAGATGCTGTGCAATAACTGGGAGGATGCCGAAGAGCTTCGCCTTCATATCCTCAATAATTATACATATTACGGCAACGACAATGACGAAGCTGACCAAATTGCCGCCGATATCCTTGATGCATTTTCCGATATGTGTATGGAATATGACAAAAAAACAGAGGTGCGTTTTGTCAGCGGTGTTAGTACCTTCGGACGACAGCTCGAATGGGCACCGGTCAGAAATGCGGTTCCTTTCGGACGAAAAAAAGGGGAAATTCTTTCAGGAAATCTTTCCCCCACCCCCGGAACCGATAAAAACACAGCGGCGGCAGTAATCAAATCACACTGCAAAGCAGATTTAAAAAAGCAGTATACCGGTGCGGCACTTGACTTGTGCTTTGTGCCGTCCACACTCGATAACGAAAATGCAACCGACGCAATTTCAGGGCTTATTAAAAGCTTTTGTGCACTCGGAGGCTTCTTTATGCAGATAGACACAGCAGATAGAGAACTTTTGATAAACGCACAGAAAAATCCCACCGAATATCCCAATCTGTCGGTAAGGGTATCAGGCTGGAACGCACGCTTCGCCACACTTTCAAAGGAGTGGCAGGATATGATAATAGAAAGAACAAAATAAATTATAATTTAAGTGCAAAGTGTAAAATGCAAAGTGAATGTTGAAAACCTACGGTTTTCCTATATTAAATATAAGAAATGCAGAGCATTTCATCCATCATTTTGCATTTTGCATTTACAATTTTGCATTTAATTCACCAAATAGGGACAATCCCTATTTGGTGAATTTTTCCTGACGTACATTTTTGTCACCTTTTTCGCACAAAAAAATCTCCCATGCAAGGGAGATTTTTTCATATGATAGTTTTATTCAACCTTCATTTTTCTTTTTGCAACAAACTGCATTACCACAACAATTGCCACAAGTGCCACACCTACCGAATCTGTTACAACTCCGGGGTAAATCAGAAGAAGTCCGCCGATTACCGAGATTATTCTCTGATACCAGGGCATATGGCGAAGTAGATATCCTTCCAAGCCTGCTGAAACCGCGAATATACCTATCAATGAGGTTATACAGATAAGTATTACCTCGGGTGCTGTTGTGTCAATAAAGAGCATTGCCGGGTTTAATGCGAATACGTAAGGTACGATAAACGCGCCGATTGCAAGCTTTGTCGCAGTGATTGCCGTCTTCATCGGGTTCGCCTGAGCAATAGCCGCACCTGCGTACGCCGCAAGGGCAACAGGTGGCGTAAGGTCAGCAACGATACCGAAGTAGAACACGAAGAAGTGTGCCGCAATCTGCGGTACGCCCATTCTTACAAGAATAGGTGCACAGGTTGCCGCCATAATACAGTAGTGTGCAGTAGTCGGAACACCCATACCGAGCACGATACAACAGAGCATCGTAAGAAATAGTGCAACAATAACCTGACTACCTGCAAGGGATACGATACCGTTAATCATAACATTGGCAAGTCCCGTCATAGTGATTGTACCTGCAATAATACCTGCAACACCGCACGCCGCCGCAACGGTTATCATACCCTGACCACCTGCGGCAAGTGCTTCCCATATACGCTTTGGTGTTATTCTGTTGCCTTTATTGAACAGACTCACCGCAATCGCAACAACTATCGCAATAGCCGCCGCATACTGAATTGTACGCTGACTCGTTCCAACGAGATATATAAGTACTATAAGCGGAAGAAGCAAGTAAGACTTTTTCAAAAGCGGAAGAAATCTCGGAAGCTCTTCCCTTGTAAGACCTCTTAAGCCTTCCTTCTTTGCTTCAAGATGTACTGTGATAAATATTCCTGCAAAATATAGGATTGCCGGAAGGATTGCACGTACTACAATATTACTGTACGGAACTCCGACATAGTCTGCCATCAAAAACGCCGCCGCACCCATTATCGGAGGCATTATCTGTCCGCCGGTTGAAGCCGACGCTTCTGCCGCCGCCGCAAATTCAGGCTTATAGCCCGTTCTCTTCATAAGGGGGATTGTTACCGAGCCGGAACCTACTGTATTTGCAACAGATGAGCCTGAAACCATACCCTCCATCGCACTTGCCACAACCGCAACCTTTGCAGGACCGCCCGAAAATCCGCCTACTACAGAGTTTGAAATCTGTATAAAGAAATCTGCAATACCGGTTCTTTCCAAAAATGCACCGAAGATAATGAATACAACAATAAACTTCGAGCACACATTAACCGGGGTTGAAAGTATACCCTCTTTTCCGTAGAAAAGATAGTGTACAATATAATTAAGCTTACCCCACATTGTAGGATTGGAAAGTCCCCATATAAGTGCATATACGATGAAACAGCTTGCCACTATTACAATAGGCAGACCCACGCTTCGTCTGCACACTTCACCTATAGCAATTATACCGACTATACCAATTACAATCTGATACCATAAAAAGTTACTGCCCTGCTGGATAATGGTCATTGCATTTATTGTATAATACACAAAAGCACCCGTTCCGCATACCATCAAAAGTACGTCGTACCAGGGCATATAATTCACTCTTTGCTGACCCTTTTTAGCCGGATATACCAAAAATCCCAAAAATACTATAAATGCAACAAATGATGTAAGGCGTATTTCTTCAAGCCACTTTGCCCACAATGTTACATAAATACAAAAGAGTGCAAAAATCGCAAGCACACAGCTTACTAAAATTTTAGGCACACCCTCCCATATACGCACATTCGACTCTCTGTCGAATTTCTTCATTACTGCGTCCAAGTCCATCGGCTCCTGAACAGCAGTTGCCTTTTTCTTACCAAAAAGCACCTTAAAACCTCCTTCGGGGAATATAAAAATCGGCTGCGGCGTTACCGTCGCAGCCAATCATACTATACTTTTAATCAGTCAACTGCTACTTCAACGCCCTTTTCAGCAAAGTACTTTGCAGCACCTTTGTGGAAGGGAGCTGTCATACCGCTTGTTGCATTCTCAATGCTGAGCTCTGCGCCCTTTGCATTTTCCTTTGTTATAGCCTCGGCATTGTCAAAGATAGCCTTTGTGAGGTTATATACATCATCTTCTGTTGCGTCTGAATTTACGATAAGTGTTGCCTTAACTGTTACAGTCTCAACATCTGCTTCCTGACCGTTATATGTTCCTGCAGGAACCTTATAGCTTGTATAGAACGGGCATGACTCCATAAGCTTCTTTGCAATATCGCCGTCGATAGGAACGAGATATGCACTGTTTGTTGTACAAAGCTCTGTAATTGCCGGTGTCGGAGCACCTGCAACGATGAATGCCGCGTCAATCTTGCCGTCCTTCAAAGCGTCAGCACTGTCTGCAAATGACTGATACTGAGCGTTGATATCTTCTTCTGTAAGACCTGCTGCCGCCAAAACGTCTACAGCATTAAAGTAAACGCCTGAGCCGGGAGCACCGATTGAAACAGACTTACCCTTAAGGTCTGCAACACTCTTGATTTCGGGGTTCATTGTAACAAGCTGAAGAGCTTCTGCATAAAGACCTGCAACAACTCTGAAGGAATCCATCTTTCCTTCCTTCTCAAATGAACGTGTACCTTCCCAAGCATATGCCATAACGTCTGACTGAACTGTACCGAGCTGATAGTTACCTGCATCGATACCCTGGATATTAGCCTTTGAACCGTCTGTTGAAACAACAGTTACATTAATGTTTGCATTGTTCTTTATGTACTGACCGAGTACACCGCCGTAGCCGTAGTATGTACCTGCTGTACCACCTGTACCCATTGTCATTTTTGTACCGCCTGCATTACCTCCGCAAGCCGCTGTTGCGCAGAGCATTACTGCCGCAAGTACCCAAGAAATAATCTTTTTCATAATCTTTTTCCTCCTATATATTTGATTAAATTAATACCATCGTACATTATTATACACCATATTTTGTTATATTTCAAGTATTTTATTGATTTTTTTTAGCTTTTTATACCGTGTACTGTATTTCGTTATGTTAGAACCTTTTTAAAACAGCGTAACAGCTTTATAAGCCGCTACGCCGTAAAAATCATCTCAGAACTTCCCTATTCGTGCCGTAGAATATATCGTCTCTGCCGCTTACAAGCTTCAAAAACTCTTCAAGCTGTTGCCATCTCTCGGGGTAGATATCAAATTCATAGGAATGACCCCATATGTAGAAAACTTTTTGCGTATCCGTTTTCAATTCAACAAACTCTTTTCCCAGGCGGAACATTTCATCCCAGTCGGTATGATGATAAACGGTACCCTTATACTGATACAAATCCTCATACGGCTCAAAGCTCTTTGTAACCGTAATTGTACGGGCGTATTCAATCGGCGTGTTATTCTTTATAAGGCAGGCAACTCTGTCGTCACAATTAACTCCGCCGCAGGGGTATGCCATTCCGAAAACCTCATAGCCTGCAAGCTCGGACAGCTTTATTCTGTCCTCTTCAACCTGTCTTATTACCTCTTTATCGTCCTCAATTTGCGTGAGATTCGGATGAGTCAGAGTATGCACCGCAACCTCGTGACCTTCGTATATGTATTTTAAATCAGCAGGTGCTATTTTATTGTGGCTTATTTTTACTTCATTTCTTATAAGCTCTCCCGGCTTTCCGAGAAGCTCCGAATTTATATTGAATGTTCCCTTTACATTATATTTATTAAACAGCTCAATCAGCCTTATATCCTGCGTCACGCCGTCATCATAGCTGAAGGTTATTGCTTTATTTTTTCCATTGAACATTTTTAATCTCTCCAATCCTTATTAATGCCCCCATATAGCCGCACGTCTCATATTTTTCTTCGGAAGATAAATGGCAAATGCATCCTCGGGCAGGTTCATATCTTTTGTTACGTTTTCCCATTCCTCGGTATAATTACGAGTAAGAACGAGATAATCCATATGATAAAACTCACCGTCCACCATAATCGGCTCATTCGCACGTTCAATTGTGATAAAATCCGAAAGATGTCCGTCTCGCTGAAGGATTTCATTATGTATGCTTTCGGTGCTGTATCCAATCTTTATCTGATTGGTACACTTTTCCCTCGATGCCACAACTGCCGCATTATTGAAATTCATAACGGTAAAAAGTCCCATAATCATTATCATAGCTATTGAACGTATATACAGCTTCTGCATCGTAATTCTTATTGTTGCAATGATACCTGACAGCCAAAATACCAAATGAAGTATCACAAAGCCTGCAAGCACCTTCGAATACAGTGCTTCGCTTTCATATCCGAAGTATTCAAGGTTTTCAACAATCTGCCAAAGATAAAGATTGTGTCTTGCAATATAAAAAGTCACAAAAGCGAACAGCAGTAAAATAATACCGCACGCCCAAAGACCACCTTTCGGCTTTTTCTTCTTTATTTCCTCTTTATCCTGCTCTTTAACAACATCAAAGATGTCATCACCATTGATTAACTTACGGATATTTCTGTAGCTGTCAAAAACTGCTTCAGAATCACCGCCATCGCGTTCCCATTCATCCTCCCACTGCTCCTCCTCTTCGGCAAATTCAGGCTCTTCAGGAGCTTTGAAAGATATCTCCTTTTCATCCTGCAAATTACCCGACGACTCTGCCGTTATGGGATTATTCTCCGTGCTCAAAAAGCTTTTTATACTTTCAAGTATGCGCTTTATCTCGGGATTGTTTCTGTCTATTGTTTCTACCTGCACTATCTGATCTTCACCTATATAATATTCAAAGCCCGACTCCAGTTCAAGCTTTTCAAGCTGTATGGGAATAATGCTTTTGCCGTTTGAAAAGGCTCTTCCCACCTCGTTATACACAAATTTTGATTTCTGCGCCGCATCGGTAAGCATAAGAAGCATACAGCTTGAGCTCTTTATAGCATCATTGATAACCTCCGCATAGCGTGATCCGGGCGGAATGTCATACGGTGCCATCCAGCAGCGTATACCCTCATCAATCAAAAGCTTTCTCGCCGCCTCTGCATAATCTTGATTTTTTGTACTGTAACTTATAAAAACAAAAGGCTCTTTATCCATCAATTCCACTCCTGTTTCATATTTTCCATTTATATTATTATACAATATTATGTCAATCATTGTCAATAGAAAAGCATTGCCTAAAATCGCAAAAACTCCTCCTGCAAGCCCTTGTAGATTGCAGGAGGAGACTTTTCATTTCACCACCTTTTTATATATATTAATTCAGCTTACATGAAGTGGTAACCAACCGAGAAGGTTCTGAACTTCTGACCATTGCGGCAGAGCTGACCGTTTACAACCGTATATGTACTGTCTGATACAACAACCTTGCCACTCCAGTTACCTTCAGCAGTTTTCAAGCGGTTACCGTTCCTTTCAAGAACTACGAACCAATGCGTGCTGCCCGATACAATAATTACGTCACCTGCCTTAATCTGACTTGCCGAATAGAACGCATTGCCTCCCCTCGGAGAAGATTTTCCGAACACATACTTCACAAAATCAGCCGCATAAGCCGCACATCCCGATGAGCCGTAGGAAGAAAGCTTTGGCCCCTTGGATGCAGACCAGCTTGCACCATTTCTGTAACTACTTTGGCTTATAAACGAGTTCATCTTCTGTGTATACGTGCCTGCATTTGACGAAACAGCGGTATTATTTGACGTGTTCCCCTTCGGCACAAGCCTCAACTCTATCGCCTCGACTCTGAGACTTCTTCCCGTCGTACCGCTCCAGTTATAATCGGAGGTAAACGCAGTCCATCCGATATTTTGAACGTGTGTTCTGTACTCAAGCTTGTAATGATTTGCAATCGTACCTGTAAGCTTGGCTCTTACAGCCTCCACACGCAAAGACCGTCCCGAGGTTCCCGATACTCCTCCGTTCTGTCGTGTCCCCTGATCTCCTATATTCTGCACGTGGCTCTGATAGGTTATACCACCGCTCATACCGCTGACCTTGAGCCAATAAGATTCAAGCCTTAAGCTCTTTCCCGTTATGCCGAGTGTTATTGATTTGCCTGCAGGTGCACTTACAATAGGTCTGTCGCCGTAGTTCTGCATATGACACCCTCCCGTCAACGTAGGCGTAGCCGCACTTACCGTTGCCGAAGGAAGTACCATAAGAGACATTGCAATTGAAACTGATGAGATTACTGATATTATTTTATTAACTATTTTTTTCATTTTAAATTCCTCTTTCTTTAATAACATATTTTTTTGATAATTTTCTTGTTAATCCTATATCTTTCATTTCATCCCCTCTCCGGATTATGTTTCCATTATACACACATCGTTTCCGCTACCCCGGAAGGGGGGTGAAATTTACGATTATCAAGAAAAAAGCCACACCGTATGGGGGGCATACCTTAAAGGAGTGTAATTTCAAAAGGAGCTGTAGCAAAATAAACAATCCATTTAGTGGGGACGGTCCTGTTTTGGCACAAAAAACAGTGTTTTTATGCCAAAAGACCTTAAAGGTCTGTCAGGAGCCGTCCCCAAATGGCTCATATTTCATATTTTTGTTATTTTGCTACAACTCCTTTTATCGTAGGGTGCAGCGTTTACGATGCACCGCTATAACTATTTTGTTATCAATTTATCTTTTATTTTTTCTGCCCTTTGTCTTGAAATATTAAATCTCTGCCATCTTTTTGGCAGTTCATCACGATTTTTGTATTTTATAAAGTCAGACGCGATATTTTTTGCATACTCATCCCTGGTATTTTCAATAAGGTATTCCATAGCCGGCACAGCATCCGCCGAAAGGGTTGCGGCATATGATATATCGTTGCTTCTACCGTCAAGGAAACGGTGTACCTGATCATATGCAATAACCGAATCTGTCGGCACTATATTTAAAAGCAGATAGTATGAAAGTGCAATTATCGAATAGATTAAAACTATATTAAACTTCGGCTTTTGTATATAAACAAAGCTTGCGATTAGACCTATCGCTTCAAATATCAGAAAACCGAGGACATATAATCTCATTCTTGTGAGTCCGCCGTCATTTGTATAAAGACACATTCTGTAGAAGGATGATACAAGAAGAATCACCGTCATCGCACAAAGGCAATGGCAAAATACTTTAGTTATCACAGAACCTGCTCCGCTTTGGCTTCTCGTACACTTTACGGCTGCGAGTATTCCTGCAATATTTACTCCGCTCAAGGCGAGAAGCTCAAAGAAACCCTTTCGTGCATATACGGTATAGGAAAGCCCTTCGGGGAGCTGTGTCGTTGCAAACAGATACTTAAACTGTATCACTGCAAACATTGCATATATTAAAATAACTACCGCCATAATTATATTTATTATAATAAGGTCGCCCTTTTTATCCGCCGTTTTTTTAACTTCAATCTCTTTGTCACCATTTCGCACAACGCCGAAAAGATACAGTGCCGCAAGTATACTGCACACTATCACATACATGCTCCGCAGACTGACAACATCAAGCACAGCCTCAATAAGCTGTCCTGTTCTCAGCAAAAAAACCATATCTGCATTTGCAAGAACTGCTATTAACACAAATGCCAGCGGAACGGAAATCGCAAGAGCCGTAATCACGCGTTTTATAACCCGACTTTTATTATTGCCAAGCTCCATAGCCATATAAAATGGTTCAGACAGATTATTTACGGGAAGTACCATTCTCTTCATAAGTGCACTTATCCACGAAAAGCTGTCGTCCTTAATATCAAAACTTGAGAAAATACAGCCATACATCACAACCCCTACTATAAAATTCGGAATTCTCCACGCAGTGTTTGCACTTACAAAACCATTGACAGCCGTAATCAGCATCGGGATGAAAAATACAAGTTTTTTTCTTACTTTCACAAAAAAGTTAAAACACAATGCCTGAATGAGTACAAAAATTATAAGTCCGATACCCGAATTACGTGGCATAACAAACATAGCGAAGCTGACTGCCGTAAGCAGTGTATACAACAGAAGTTTTCCGATATCCTTTTTTTGAATTTCATTCATAATCTTCACATTCCTTTCCCGTCTTAACGTCTCAACTATCGCAAAGACCAGTGCCGCCATCGAACCGAAAAATCCTCCGACATAGGCTAAAAGCATATTTTCAAATTGGTTTGGAGATATCATATCATCAAGTGCAAACAAAAGAAATATCTGAAGCACAAACATTCCGCCTGCTCCGAAAAATCCGCATATAAGGAGCTTCGCAATACTCTCCTCCACTAAAAACACATATGCAGTTACAAAGAAAATCAACACTCCTGAAAGTAACGGCACCTGCTCACCCGCTCCGCATATATTAGCAACAGCCACGAGTGCAATTGCAAATATTACGCCTTTAATTATGCTCTTCATTTGCTCATTCCTCTTTTGAATATTCAAGAATATCCGCCGGCTGGCAGTCAAGAACCCGACATATATCCTCAAGAGTCGAAAATCTTATCGCCTTCGCTTTATTATTTTTGAGAATTGAAAGGTTTGCAGGGGTTATACCTATTTTTTCACTAAGCTCAATAAGCCCGATTTTGCGTTTAGCCATCATAACATCAAGATTTACAATTATCGGCATTTCAGTTCCCCTCCCTTTATATCGTAAGCTCGTTTTCGTTTTTATAGTTTATCGCCTGCTTGAACAAATCCTTCAACGTAAGACAAAACAGACAACCCACCATAAATACAAAGGCTATCACACATGATGCGAACGTAAACAGAATTATACTCTTTACAATATATATAACAGCCGTCAAACAGCACGCAAGAGCAATTTTTCTCAGGTGTATAACATTGCTTTCCACAAACGGATTTCCAATAAGCAAGGTTTTATACATAACTTTTAAATGATAAAGTATGTACACACAACAAAGCCCGGACAAAAACAAAACCGTCGCAAAAACCGTAAGATACGCAGGATTACTGTACCCTATCCAGAAAAACAACCCTTTCACCACAAACGGAATTGCAACAACCGCCGCAATGGCAACATACAAAAGCACCTCCACCACAATCTTCGCAACATAATGAGTTAAACTTTTACCGTACATAACATATACCACCCTTTCATTAATCTTCTTCTACTAGCAATGTTTTCCTCAATTACATTTTTATAATAACACAAAAAATTCTGTTTGTCAATATAAATTTATCGAAAAACGATATATTTGTATTGATAAACAGACACAAAAACAGGGCAGAAGCTTTTTTCTCCGGCTCTGCCCTGCATATTTTCATTTAAAATTTGTATCCTATAAGTCCTGCATTTTTAAAATCCTTCGGGTTATGGCGTACTATATAATCTATGTATGAGTCTATCATTTTAGCGGTAAAAATATATCCGCTCGGATTCGTATGTCCGTAAAGATAGAATATCTCCTCCACCACCTTCGGCGGTCCCCCTCCCTTTTGGCAAGGGACAGCGATATCGACCCATACAATATTGAATATTTATTCATTTAAAATGTTTAACGCTACAGCCCCTGCTGCTCTTAATATTTATTATTCTGAAAAAACCTTGATTGCATCCATAACATTCTTCTTCATTGCCGCTTTTGCGTCGGTCAAAATGTCGTGGAGCTGTGAATATTCCTTGTTCTTTACCACTTCCGCACCGGCTTTTGCCATATAGGTGTAGTAGTTGATTTTTCTAACGCCTCTTTTTATAACCTCGCGGTAATCCTCAACGCTTACACCGCTTCCGCCGTGCATTACGATGGGTACATCTATCATTGAATAGATTTTTGAGAGTCTTTCAAAGTCAAGCTTGGGAGTATCCTTATAGAAGCCGTGAGCCGTACCGAATGCACAGGCAAGGGCATCAATTCCCGTTTCCTTAACAAAGCTAACTGCTGTATCGGGGTCGGTATAGATTGACTCGTCGTTTCCGCCGCCACCCTCTCTTGCGCCCATTGAGCCAATTTCAGCCTCAACAGATGCACCTGTTTTCTTCGCCGCTTCTACTGCAAGCTTTGTATTCTTTATATTCTCTTCCTCCGAAAGTGCCGAGCCGTCGTACATAACAGATGTGAATCCAAGCTCTAAACCTCTTATTACATAGTCAAGGTCTGTGCCGTGGTCCAAGTGTACGCATACGGGCACCTTTGCTTTTTTTGCAAACATAATCATTATCGGAGCAATTTCCTCCATATCACACAAGCCCATTTCCTCGTGCACCTGTGCGTGCATTATAATTACAGGCTTATTCATCTCCTCCGCAGCTGCAATAACAGCCTGCAAAGATGCAAGGTTCGGCGTATTGAATGAGCCGATTGCAACCTTTTCATCCTCTGCAATTTTTAGTATCTCATTTAATGTAACAAGCATTTTTTATATCTCCTTTTCAGTAAAAATGAACGTAACACCGCATTTTGCACTATCTCCCGGTGCAATAAAGCGAAGCTTACCCTCTTTTCTCATAACATCTCTTCCGTCGGGAGTACAGTTACCCGGCTCAAGCCCTAAAACATAGTCCCTTTTTCCCATCATCTTCCACTCTGTGAAGTACGGAAGCTCTTCCTTATTATAGCTTATTTCCACACCTCTGTTTATGGCTTTGTTATAAATCGAAACAGATGCCACTCCTGCTGTTTCCTCAACATCATAGTAGTAACAGCACTCCTCATACCCGGTCTGGGGCGGGAGCATAGTAAGTGCACTGTCTATATATTCCAATGCGTGCTCATTTCTTGCCTTTACACCCTTGTTCGGAATCTTTATAACGCTCTCTTCGCTAAGAAGCGGATAACCCATATTGCAATGATAGAGTATCATAAATGGCGATTCGGTATCACCCTCATTTATAACCTTATCCGATACCGTAACGGAATTTTCAAGATATGAGAATCTGTACTCACGTTTTAATACAAGCTTTCTTGCGAAAATTCCCGAATCATTAACGGTGAACTTTATCGTCACGCCCGTATCATCCTCCAATACCGCATCAAGCTGTGCGGGAGTGTTGGAAATCGTACCGTGAAGCGGAAGCTCCTCGCCGTCGTCAACACAAGGCGAACCTACAGCAGTAAGTCCGCACGTTGTGAAAAATCCTGCTGAAAAAGACTTTAAGAAGCCCGCTCCCACAGGGTCGTAATACTGCGGTGCAACATATCCGCAAGGACTTAAAAAGCCCATATTGTCGCCCTTGAAAGTGACTTGTGCAAGGTCAGCACATCTATCCTCGGAAATCATTACATCGAGTCCGAGTCCGTTTCTCACATTGACAAAGTGCATTCCATCGCCCTTGCCACCTTGTAAAACATACCGTTGCACGCCTCTTATCTGAAGGCCGTTTCCGATATAATCCTTCATTTTATCAATCCTTTCTGTGTCAAATAGAACACACATTCAATATTTATAGCAATTATAGCACAAGAATACCGTTATTACAAGCCTTTAACCGCATTATACAAATTAGCATATTTCTTATAATACTTGGCATATACACACTGCTTATCGGGATTTGGTGTAAATTTTTTCCTCACAGGTGCCATCTTCGGTATTACCGCTTCTACGCTGTCATACACTCCCGATGCAACTCCTGCAAGTGCCGCAGTACCTGCCGCACCGATTTCCTTACAGGAAAGAGCTGTTATCTCTGCTCCGAGCACGTCGGCTTTGATTGAAAGCCACACATCAGAGAGCGCTCCGCCTCCGGTTGCCCGGATTTCTTTAATTTCGCCTGTAAATTCCTTCATCGTATTGAAATTAAGAAGCATTTCGTAGGATGTACCCTCCATAAGTGCTTTATAAATATCAAATTTGTCGGTCTCTAAAGTAATGCCGACAAAAGCCGCCTTTGAATCGTTGTCCATATATGGTGTTGCCGCGCCTGCAAAATGCGGAAGAACAAGTATTCCGGTTGGCGCGTCTTTTACAAGAGCATCAAGCTCCTTATACACGCCATCGCCGTATTTTTCAAATTCCTTCTCGGCAAAATTATCCCTGAACCATTTCAAAGTCGCTCCGCCGGTAAAGGAAAATGCATAACAGGCATAACCGCCGAGCGGATATGGCACAACAGAATAGCCGCCGTCATAGAGTTTTAAATCCTGCGGCTTTTCCTTCAAAAACACAGGTATACACTCAACCGTTCCCGTACCGTCCATTGCAGTATCGGTATCAAAAACGCCCGAGCCTATCATAGCCGTTATCTGGTCGTGACAGCCGTTTACTATCTTAATATCATAGTCAATTCCGAGTTCCTTTTTGAGTTCATCCTTTAAAACACCTGCAACAGTTCCTGCAGGAACAGGCTCGGACATAAGCGATACATCAATTCCCGATGCTTCAAAAATTTCCTTTGACCAGCATTTTTTCTCAATATCAAACGCCGCCGTCCTTGCCGCCAGAGAATAGTCTATTTTCGCTTCACCCGAGAGAGTATATACAACAAAATCCTCGCCGAGAAGAACCCTTTTACACTTTTTGAAAGCTTCGGGATTGTTCTTTTTATGCCACATTATTTTTGCAATAGAATACATCTGATGCAGCTTTACGCCCGTAATAAGGGTAAGCTTTTCTTCTGAGAGCTTTTTAGAAAGCTCTAAAACCTCCTCACCGCCTCTCGGGTCGGTGTAAAGCATTGAGGGGGCTAATATATTATCGTCCTCGTCAAGCATTGCAAAGGTTTCACCAAAGCTTGTAACACCCAAAGCATCAATCTTATGTTCCGATACTGCAAGCTTTAAAAGCTTTAAAACGCCATTTTTTATATCGGCAAAGTCTATTTCGTGCTGTCCATCACTATGAACTGCATCATATTCATTATAATATGTAGCCACAACCTGAGCATTTTCGTCATAAAGTGCAATTTTGCACCCGGTTGTGCCGACATCAAGTCCGCCTATAGCCATGTTGAACCTCCTTGTAAATTATAATTTGTCGGTGCGTTGCACCGCCAAATTATAAAGTTTGGAGTTAGGAGTGTGGAGTTAGGAGTTATGGTAGAAAACCTTGCGGTTTTCAGATATTTAATATTGAGAAATGCGAAGCATTTCTTTATCAATC
>JAZRMB010000011.1:0-18318 GCA_045647245.1 Clostridia bacterium | reverse complement strand
AGATTTGGACTCGGGCGCAAAAGTGGCCCTGTCCCCACAACCGTTCAAACTACCACACAAGATGGGGACAGGCACGCTTTGGTTTCATCCTGCGGACGAAACGTCGCATACCAGTCCCCGTACCTTCGTTCCAACATCCCGCAAAATTATAATTTATCGGTGCGATTAAATCAACGGTTTCTGTAGGGACAGGCGTCCTCGACTGTCCGCAAAAATTGAATTTCGCAATTACATATTATGTCGATTATATTATATCATATGATATATAGGCGTAAATGTGAAATCCTTAAAGAGAAAAAACACCCACAGCTACGCCGTTTTATATAACAAGCGTTTCTGTGGGTGTTTGTTTATACTATTTAATTATAACAGCTTCATACGAAGCTCTGCGCCCGATTTGGAGCTTAAGTATGCAGGCGGTATATCGAACACCGTCTTGCAGCCTGAGACGCCCTCTTTAAAAAGACGCACGCAGGCACGTGCATATGCAACAATTACACTTGCCGTAAACTCGGGGTTTGAATCAAGCTTTAAGCTGTATTCTATAATATGAGAGTTTTCAAGGTCGAAGCCGGTCTTTCCGCTTCTTATTACAAAGCCGCCGTGCGGAATACCGCTGTGGTCTTTAATAAGCTCTTCCTGTGAGATAAAATGAACCGTTGTGTCATAATCGGCGAAGTAGTTGGGCATTTCTTTTATTTCCTTTTCAATTCTTGCCTTATCTGCACCCTCTTCTGCCACAACAAAACATTCTCTTGTGTGCTTTTCTCTTGTTGTAAGAGTCGGATTTTCGCCCCTTCTTACAGCGTCGAGAGCCGCTTCGACCGGGATTGTGTACTGCTTTGCATCTAAAACGCCTTCTATTCTTCTTATAGCATCGGAATGTCCCTGAGAAACACCCTTGCCCCAGAAGGTATAGTCATTGCCGTCGGGGAGAATTGCATTTGCAAAAAGACGGTTTAGCGAGAACATACCCGGGTCCCAGCCAACAGATATAATACCGACATTGCCGCCTTTTATTGCCGCTTTGTCTACATTCTCAAAATGCTCGGGGATTTTTGCGTGGGTGTCGAAGCTGTCTACCACATTGAAATATGTTGCAAGAGCAGGGGTCTGCTCAGGCAAATCCGTTGCACTTCCGCCGCACAATATCATAACATCTATCTTACCGACATAAGACATAACCTCGCTTGTATGACAAACCGCAACACCTTCTGTGCGGATTTTAACCGTTTCGGGGCTTCTTCTTGTAAATACCGCAACAAGCTCCATATCATCATTCTGACGAATGGCACTTTCTACCCCCTTCGCAAGGTTTCCGTAGCCGAAAATTCCTACTCTTATACTCATTTTTACCAAACCTTTCCTCCCGTATGTATAATATTTCCGCCACGGGAATGCGGTATATAATAATGAATCGCTTTGCTTGAAATCATTATATCACACCAAAGAATAAAATTCAATAATTACCGCCTCATAAAACCAAAAAAAATGAGCCACCGCAAATCAATGCAGTGACCCATCCTTTTTGTATATATAAAATTAAATTGTTTTTAATCTAAAATATACACATTTGCGCTTCTTCTGCCAAATTGTATACACTCGCTAACTGTGTTATAACAAAGGTCAATCTTGTTACCCTTGATTGCACCGCCTGTATCGGCTGCAATACAGTAACCGTAAGACCATGAAGCACCGTCGTCCGGGGATTCGATATAAAGCTTTGTACCAAGAGGGATAACTCTCGGGTCAACAGCAACAACGCCGTACTGCGCCTTCATTCCGTTCGCAGTAATACCCAGTCCGCTTCCTCCGGGCGGGTACGGATCATATGCAGTTGCCGTAACTGTAAGCTTCTTTTTGTAGGTAAAGCCTTTATGCGTAAGCTTTCTCGGCTTTGTTCCTACTGCTACCACCTGTTCAACCGGTGATAATGTGATATTTTCCGCACTGAGTTCACGTGAGAAGAATTCGCCGTTGTGAGTTGTCACAACATATGAAAGCTCCTTTTCACCGTTTACGCCTGCAACACGCACAACTCTTTCGTCGTTGTACATTGAAGCGTCCTCAACTACGGTTTCGGTAAAGGGGATAACCTCAGTCTCCTTTTCCACTGCCTTCGCAACACGTGTTACGGTTACGGTTAATCCGTCCTTTGCATTTGCATCAAAGCCGGGATTGATTATATCATCACTACCGAGCACAATGCCTGCGTCACGGATTGCCTCACCGATTTTTCTGCGCGTTGTTGAAACGAACTGCTCCTCGCCGTCACACACAAGGTTAAAGCCCACTCCCTTGCGTATAACAACAGAATCTCCGTCTCTTATGGCAGATTCCGGTGCCATGCTTATTCTGTCATTTTCTCCAAGCTCAAGCTGCAGCTCCGAAAGAAACTCTTCCACTGTTCCTTTGTGTGTCACTACATCTTTCACCATGTCCACTCCGGAAAAATCATCATAAATTCTTAATGTGATTTCCTTTCTGCGTGTGTCATTAACGGCACCGGTAAGCATTGTAGAGATTAATAGAACCGCCATTACCAAAAGTGCCTTAAAGCGAGTGTTTTTTTGACAGGTTACGCATGCTTTCGTTGAAAACATACATCCAACCTCCTATCCTATACAAGCGTTATTATACTATATCAATATGCATTTGTCAACGATTTTATTACGAATTTGTTACAATTTAAAAGAATTTTACATTTGTTTGCAATATATAACTGCTCATTTTTGACTAATATTACCAAAAAATCGGCACTTTTTAACCTCTTTTCATCTTCATAAAAGGCAAAATGTTACTGTATTTTATTGATTTTCTCCACTATTTTGAACAAAAAGAGGTATATTTTTCATAAAAAGCGGGCATAACTTACATATAAAAGAATTGTCACAAAAATATTACAAAATTGTACGGAGGCAAGATAGCATTGAAAAGTATAAACAAACGAGCATTTATTATGGAAAACTGTAATTCGCCCTACATCGCACAAGCTATATTTATTTTAAAGGACGGAATTGACGGAGAAAACACGAAGGTTATTATGGATGCGGAAAGAATAGTGGCATCATATATGGGAAGAGGTAATCACAAAGGCTCAAAGCCCGAAAAAAAACACACAGGGCTGATACTTACCCTGTGTGCAATCGGACTTTTTACTATATTAATAAGTATATTTTCGATTTTAAATTAATTCTTTTTGCAAACTGCAAGCGTATCCTCTACAAGCTTAATACTTGCAAGCGAGCTTTCAGGCGTTACTCTTTCAATCTTTTTATCGTTCATTACACAATCTATAAAGTAAAGAATTTCGTCACCGTAGCCGTCTGTAGCCTTAATGTTGATACCGGTATCCGCATCGTTATTATCCACCGTATCAAGATTAACTTTTTCGCCGTTATCGTTTACAACACCATTTTCAAAGAACACATATCCGTTTTCAAATACAGCTCTGTAGGAAACTGCAAACGGTATTGGAGTATTGTACCAGGTGCCCGTTATCGAAACTGTAAAGCCATCGTACAGGTAGTTTGATACAATATAATTGGTATTGTCTTTAAGGTCGTGGTATACCGAGGAAATAACCTGATTGTTACGAATTAGCACAATTTTGCTTTTTATGAAAAGTGGTGAATAATTTATGTTCGATTCAAACTATGAAATAATCCCACCCGAGCATGACAAATTTATGCTCAGGCTTATGGAATTTAAAACCATTCCCAAGTTCCCGATGCACTGGCACAGGCATAGGCAAAGGCATACACTCTTGTTTCTTATCTTTGCGAAAATTATTGTAGTACAAAAATGAGTAAGAATGAATTTGCTCATCACAACAAAAAGCACGAAACCTTTAATACAATAATAGACTACATAGAAAAGAACTACACTTCCCCCATTACAACAAAAGAGCTTGCAAAGATGGCGCATCTTTCCGAAACCTATTTCTGCCACCTCTTCAAAAGTTGTATGAATCAGTCGGTATCGGGTTATATAACCGAGCTGAGAATGGAGCACGCAAAATATCTGCTTTCCAATTCAAAAATGACAGTAACAGAAATATCCTCCTCAGTCGGCTATAACGACGTAAATTATTTCTGCCGCATATTTAAAAGGAGTACCGGGGCATCTCCGGGAGAATATAAAAAGTGGCTGTAGCGTTTGCTACAGCCACTTTTTATGCCTACTTATAAAGCACCCAACATTACCATTCTATCACAAACCCTTTCAAATGTAAAGAGAAATTTAAAAATTTGCACAAATTTCTGCCCATTGCACAAAAGAAATACGGCAACTTTTACCAATTTGTCAATTGATATCGGTGTTTTTTTATGGTAGACTATAGATAAAGAAAGAGAGGTAGAGTCCAATGAGAAAGTAAGTAACGACTTTAATATTAAGAATCTTAAATAAGAAGAAAAGAGGAAAAAGAAGTTTAAAAAGAGGTAATAAAAGCAATCCTTTTGCGAACAGTGGGTTTCGACAAAACACGACGGTGTCACGTTTAACATAGATTTTCATTTATATATAACAGAAGAAAGTAAAGCTTAAGGAGAGCAAAATAGATTTAAGATTCAGAATATAAAAAGTCAGGAGCTTCGTCTTTTGCAATCTTTATTTACAAAGAAAACAAATGTAGTTCTCCGTAGAGAAAGAAGTGTTGGTGTTTTAAAAATAGGATGTAAAAAAGCTGCAAAGGATAGACAAGGAAAGAGAGGTAACCACATGATGTTAGATATCAAGAGCGAACAGAAGTGACCCCCGGTTTTGTAGGTGAAAGATGCAAGCCGCGGGGTCACTTCTGATTTTGGTCTTATTTTTTTGTCTTTCTCCAAAAAAGTAAACAAATAGGGACAGTCCCCATTTGTTTACTTTTGGATTTGCATTATTTTGTAGTCTTAATACTTCTTACCTCAAGAAGATTATACTTTTCCGGAACATAGCTTTCCAGATATTCAACAGCCTCCTCGGGAGAATTTGATACATGATAAAGCTCAATGCATTTTTGAGTAAGGAAGTTTTTGTCTGCTGCTTCCTTTAAAAGAGTCAGCATACTGTCGTAATAGCCGTTAGTATTTAAAATAACAATCGCCTTTTCGTGTCTGCCGAGCTGTTTTAAGGTGAGTATTTCAAAAAATTCCTCAAATGTTCCTATTCCGCCGGCACTTACAACAAAGGCGTCCGACTCATCCTCCATTGCCTGCTTTCTCTCACGCATTGTTTCCGTTCTTATCCATTGGTCACAGCTTTCAAATAAAATTCCGTCAACATTGAAAAACTCGGGGGCAACGCCGATAATTCTGCCGCCGCCTTTATGAACTCCACGTGCAACGCCACCCATCATTCCGCTGTCACCGCCGCCAAAAACAAGCATATGACCACGCTCAGCCATTATTTCTCCTAGCCGCTCTGCCGCATCTGTAAAGCTTTTATCTATCTTATCACTTGCCGCACCGTAAACACATATCTTCATATAATCCCATCCTTTCCGGGCACCTGAAAACCCCCAACAAGCGTTTTCTGCTATTATATGTTTATATTATACTTTAATATTCCCTATATTTCAATGATTATTATATGAAAATTATATTAATTTTTGTTTGCAATGAAAAATGTGAGAAAAAAATGCGTGAGAATTTCTTCACGAAGTAAACGAATAGGGACTGTCCCTATTCGTTTACTTTTTACAACTCCTAACTATTATCATTTCCCTACGCCGTCATTCAAAGTTTTAAGCTCGTAGAACTTGCCCTTTCTTGCCATAAGCTCGTCAAAGTTTCCGCTTTCCACACACTCGCCGTTTTCCATAACTATTATCTTATTCGCATCTCGTATGGTGGAGAGTCTGTGCGCTACTATAAAGGTGGTTCGTCCTGCAATCAGCTCTGCCATAGCCTGTTTCACATGATGCTCCGAAATATTGTCAAGTGCCGATGTCGCCTCGTCAAGGATTATTATTTTGGGGTCACGCATCATTGCACGTGCAATTGATATTCTCTGCTTCTGTCCGCCCGAGAGGTTTGCGCCGTGCTCTTCGACAATCGAATCAATTCCGTCCGGCATACGGTCGGTAAATTCCCTGATATTCGCAAGCTCAAGCACCTTTTCAAGCTGCTTTTCGGTATACTTATCAAGACCATATACGATATTATCCTTAATCGTACCGTTAAAGAGTATACTGTTTTGCGGCACAACCGAAACAAATTTACGAAAATCGTGCAGGTTCAGCATATCTATCGGCTTTCCGTCTATTAATATTTCGCCGTCGGTTGTCTGCAAAAATCCGATAATCATATTCATAACAGTAGATTTTCCCGAACCCGAGGCACCGACAAACGCCACGCAGTCCCCCGGCTCTGCACTAAAGCTAAGGTTCTTTATAACTCTCTTTTCACTTCCCGGGTACATATACGATGCATTATTAAACTGCACCGAGCCGTGTACATAGCGAAGCTTTATTTTATTATCATTATTTTCAATTCTGTCGGAAATCATAATCTCGGACACCGATTTTATCGACTCGGTTCCCTTTGCAAATTCGGGGTATATATTAAGAAGCGCCTGCACACAGCCTGAAATTGTACTGAAATATGTCTGATAAAGAACCACATCGCCGACCGTTATCTTTCCGCAATATGCAAGATATCCCGAAAAAATCAGGCATATTACACTCATAAGAGTTGATACAACCCACGCCATCGAGCCGAACTGCGCCTGTGCTTTGTCAAGACTCATCCCGGCAGATTTTAGCTGGTTCAGACTCGACTGCATCTTATTAACCTCTTTATCCTCAAGTCCGTGAGCCTTTGTAACCGGAATCATTTCAAGCATTGTCGTGATTTCCGTTGAAACATTTTCAACCTCTTTTCTGAATGCTCTGTTCTTTATGCTGATTTTACCGTTGAACGCCCTTACAAGTATAACATTTACAGGAATCAGACATAAGAAAAACAGCGACACAATACGGCTTTTTGAAACAGTTATAACTACCGTTAAAATAACCGTCAAAATGCTCGGGATAAGGTTCATCATTATCTGATTAAGAAGCTGCTCTATCGCTTCAACATCACGCACAAATTTTGACTGCAATGCACCCGATTTCATTTCGTTATGGTATGTAATCGAAAGCTGCTGAAGCTTTTTTATCAGAGAATTTCTGAGCCCTGCACCTATACTTCTTAAAGATGAGCTTGTGGCGTTTATATATGCAACGTGTGATATCATATTCTGCGACACAAGTATGCATAGTATAATTCCATTTAAAAACAATTCCCAAAGAGACCTTTGGCCCGGATTACTCACGATGTCTATCACATTTGCCGTCACAATCGGAACCGCCCACAGTCCCGAATGTTTTATAATATACAATACATTCGAAATGAAGAAATTGTACTTATTAGTTTTAAAAAAGCCCCACAAAAGCTTACCAACAACATTTTTCTCATTCGTACCTTTAAAAAATTCTTGATAATCAGGCAGAAAATTCTTTTCGTTTTTTCTTATTTTGCTACGCTTTTTCATATGCCGACACCCCTTAAAAAAGAAAGAGTTTTTATATTGTTAGTGCATTATATACCCACTGTTTTAAAATGTCAACACATATTTGAAATTATATTATTTCTTTTGTGTTACAATATCCCGCACTTGACAAATCCGCCTAAAAACGATACAATGCTAAGCGTAGAAGTAAACGGAGGAATTTAAAATGCTAAAGAAACGGCTTTATCTTACAGCGGCGATTGCAGTTACTATATTTATATTTTCAAATTCAGCTCTTCCGGCAACAGAGTCTGCCGAAATAAGCAGGGGCTTACTTTCATTTTTACTTGAAATTCTGCCCTTTGATATATCACACAATCTCTTAAGGAAGCTTGCACATTTTGCTGAGTTTTTTGCACAAGGGTTCTTTTTCGCTCTTTTCTTTAACGAAATCTTTAAAGAAAAGAAAAAAACAGCCGCGTACACCGCCGCAGTCGGATTTCTTACCGGCTGTACGGACGAGCTTTTGCAGCTGTTTTTTGAAGGAAGGGGTCCTGCCTTCCTTGATGTTTTTATAGATTTTTCGGGCACTCTTTCGTCCCTTGTTTTTCTTTTAATTATCTACTGTGTTCTACAAATCCGTAGCTCTCTAAGATGTTAAAATACTTTACTATCCTTTCATACAAAGGATTTGCCTCTTCGCCGAACTCATTTTCAACCTCGGCGGCTATGGCATAAACGTCCTTTTTTCCGTCAATTCTCTGCCATACAAAGCTTCCGAATTTGTCTAAATGGACATAGCTTATCGGAGGCTTTTTAAATAGCTTTTGTGCTATTTTATTGAATATGCCTTTATTTTCAATCTCAAGCGTTATAATTCCTTCACTGTCCGCCGACCATTTTATATCGGCTCTGCGAACTATAACAACCTCCAGATAATTTTCTTTCTTTTTATTCATATTACTTACGCTTCTTCCAGAGAGAGAACTTTAAAACAGTAAGAACGGTTATTGCAAAGATTACAATACCTCCGATATCGGATACAAGCTGCGGAATACCAAGCTTACCTGACAAATCAAGAGCTTTGTCAACACCTACCACAGCTAAAAGTGCAAGGAGTATTCCTGCAAGACCTTCACCTGCAATCATACCTGAGCAGAAGAGGATACCGTCGTTTGTAACAGCAGTTTTCTTCTCTTCACTGCCCTTCATTCTATCGATTACAAGACGTACAAGTCCGCCGACCATAATGCATGCATTGAGCTGTACCGGCAGATATACACCGATTGCAAATGGAAGAACGGGGATTCCGATTATTTCAACAACTATTGCCACAAATACGCCTATAAACACAAGTGTCCAGGGGAGATTTCCCTCCATTACACCCTCTGTAATCATCTTCATAAGAGTTGCCTGGGGAGCACCAAGCTCCTCCGAGCCGAAGCCCCATGCAGAATCGAGAAGATAGAGTGTGCCGCCGATTGCAAGTGCCGCCGCAATAACACCTATCATTTCGCCAATCTGCTGTTTTCTGGGTGTTGCACCAAGAAGATATCCTGTCTTTAAATCCTGCGAGGTATCGCCCGAGATTGCCGCAACAATACAGATTATAGAACCGATACTGATTGCCGCAGTCATTCCTCCGATGCCCGAAGAGCCTGTAAGCTTTAAAATAAGCGTTGCAACAAGAAGAGTTGCAATTGCCATACCCGAAACAGGGTTGTTACTGCTTCCCACAAGTCCTACCATTCTTGACGAAACGGTAGCGAAGAAGAAGCCGAACACTACAACGATTATTGCTCCGATTAATGTTACCGGAATTGCAGGAATAAGCCATACAAGAAGGGTTAAAACCGCAATTACAGAAAGAACTATCTTTAAATCTATATCTCTGTCCGTTCTCTTGTTGCCTGCTTTTACTCCGCCCATACTCTTTATTGAATCACCAAAGGTTCTGACGATAAGCGGAAGAGACTTTATAAGGCTGATGATACCGCCTGCCGCAAGAGCACCGGCACCGATGTACCTTATGTATGTGCCCCATATTGCACTTGCACCACCTGCTGAATATATTTCGCCGATAGTCTCTGTTCCCGGATAGATTATGATATTCTCACCAAAGAGAACGATAAGCGGAATGAGCACAAGCCAGCTAAAAACGCCACCGGCAAACATATATGAAGAAATTCTCGGTCCGCATATATAGCCGACACTCATAACCGCCGGATATACTTGAGTTCCTATCTGTCCCGCAAAGCCTTTTACAGATGCACTTATCTCACCCGAAACAAGCTTCAAGCCGTCTATTATAAACTTAACAACTGCCGCAAAGCCCATACCTGCAAAAACAGTTGATGCATTTGCACCACCCTCTTCTCCTGCTAAAAGAACCTCTGCACACGCTGTTCCCTCAGGGTACGGAAGAATACCGTGTTCCTTTACGATAAGCGCATTACGAAGCGGTATCATAAAGAATACACCCAAAAGACCGCCCAAAAGTGCAATCAGTGTTATTTCCAAAATTCCGGGCTTGTCCATCTTTCCTTCACTTGCCCACAAAAAGAGCGCAGGAAGTGTAAATATCGCACCTGCTGCAAGTGATTCACCTGCCGAGCCAACTGTCTGTACAAGGTTACTTTCAAGGATTGAGTTTTTACGCATAATAACACGTATTACACCCATCGAAATAACCGCCGCAGGTATCGATGCCGATACCGTCATACCTACTCTTAAGCCAAGGTATGCATTTGCCGCGCCGAAAACTACGGCAAGGATTATACCCATAATAACAGATGTCACCGTTATCTCGGGCGTGATTTTCTCTGCCGGTACATACGGCTTGAATTCGTTTTGATTGTTCATAATTTCTCCTGTTCCGCCGCATTTTTTGCGGCAATTTAAAAATTCAACGCTCATTATAACATAAATTTCCCAAAAATGCAACTAATTATTATTTTGAAGAAAAATTTATATTTTATTCCCCTTTGCGTCCTCCGCCAAGGAGCCGTTTAATATCATTATACCGTCTATAAAGCTCCACACCGTTCCTGCAATTCCGCAGGATGCGAGGTTTGCGACAATCTGGAGTACGGCAATTGTATTATAACCGAGGTAGAACCTGCCTGCACCGATGCTTCCCAAAAGAAGCTGCAAAAGCCCTGCAGTTATGCGTGATTTTCCTCTGTTGTCACAACTGCACGAAGGGCATATTCTCAAGTTTCCCATATCATAGCCACAATCTTTACAGTACATTCTTCTACCTCCTGTCTTTTTTAATTTCATTCCAGTAATTTGCGGCGGCAACTTCTGTTTTATTGTCGCCCGCCTTATAGTATACTTTGTCCTTTATTTTGTCGGGCAGATACTGTTGCTTCACCCAATGCCCGGGGAAAGGATGCGGATAAACATAGCCGCCGTTTCCGAGCTTCTTTGCACCTTCGTAGTGCGTGTCCTTGATTGTTTTGGGAATTTCACCCGTATCACCCGATTCAATATCGGACATTGCCGCCCATATCGCCTCAGAAGCCGAGTTTGATTTCGGTGCGGTCGCGAGAAGCAAAACCGCCTCCGAAAGCGGAAGCTGTGCTTCGGGCATACCGAGCTGAAGTGCCGCATCACAGCAGGATTTTACTATCGTAATTGCCATCGGATATGCTAACCCGATATCCTCCGCCGCCGTAACCAACATTCTCCTCATTGCACTTTCCATATCACCTGCCGACAAAAGCCGTGCGAGATAATATACCGCCGCATCGGGGTCTGAGCCTCTTATAGACTTTTGAAACGCACTTAAAAGGTCATAATGGCTGTCTCCATCACGGTCATATCTCATAACCTTCCTCTGTGTTGCCTGCTCAGAAAGTTCTTCATCTATTAAAATATTACCAGCAGAATCGGAAGAAGCGGCAAGCAGGCTTATTTCAAGCGCACCGAGTGCCTTTCTCACATCCCCTGCGGCACTTTGGGAAATATGACAAAGTGCTCCGTCGGTGATATTGATTTTTATGCCCTTATACTCATCCTCTTCAAGCTTTTTTACCGCACGTTTTAGCGTGTCTTTGATATCCGACGCATCAAGCGGCATAAATTCAAACACAACCGCACGGGATAATACTGCGTTATATACATAAAAATATGGATTTTCGGTCGTGCTTGCAATCAGCGTTATTCTTCCGTTCTCCATAAATTCAAGAAGGGACTGCTGTTGCTTCTTATTAAAATGCTGTATCTCATCAAGATATAAAAGTACACCCTCAGGTGCCAAAAAGCCGTCAAGAGAGCTTATTATATCCTTTATATCGGACACAGACGCCGTCGTGGCATTAAGACGGTGAAGGGTTTTTCCTGTCTTTGCGGCAATAATGTTCGCAACGGTCGTTTTCCCGACACCGGATGGGCCGTAGAAAATCATATTCGGAATTTCCTTTGAGCCGTCGATAATACGTCTCAAAAGCTTCCCCTCACCCAAAAGGTGCTTCTGACCCGACACATCTTCTATTGCAGTCGGACGTAGCCTGTCCGCAAGCGGTGATTTCATTTTTTTAACCCACCTTTCTAAATTAATAATTTATCGGGATGTTGGAACGAAGGTACGGGGACTGGTATGCGACGTTTCGTCCGCAGGATGAAACGTCGCAGCCCAGTCCCCGAAATTATAATTTCTCCCTAAAGGGATAAATTATAATTTATCAATCTCTTTCGCTTTCATACTAAGCTCATAGAGCTTATTCATTGCTTCAATCGGGGTGTAGGTTGTGACATCGAGTGCAGCAAGCTCGTCCTTTAGTGCAACCGACTCGGTATCACCGAAGCCTACTTGCATATCAAATCCGTCGTCCGCCTTTACCGTCATAACGGGGCTTGCACCGCCACCGCCGTTTTCTTCAATTTCCTTCAAAACCTTCTTCGCCCTTGCCACTACCTCTTTAGGTACGCCTGCAAGCGCCGCAACCTCAATACCGAAGCTGTCATCGGTTCCGCCTCTTACAATCTTTCTTAAAAACGTGATATCGTCGCCGCGCTTTTTAACGGCTACAGAATAGTTCTTAACACCCTCAACACTTCCCTCAAGCTTACACAGCTCGTGGTAATGCGTTGCAAAAAGCGTCTTTGCACCAAGCTTCTTCCTGCTTGCCGCATATTCCGCCACCGCCCACGCAATTGAAAGTCCGTCAAAGGTGGAGGTTCCTCGTCCGATTTCGTCAAGTATCAAAAGTGAATCTTTTGTAGCATTTTCAAGAATATTTGCAACCTCGGTCATTTCAAGCATAAAGGTACTCTGACCCTGTGCAATATCGTCCGACGCTCCCACTCTCGTGAAAATTCTGTCGGTTACGGATATTCGTGCGAATGACGCCGGAACAAAGCTTCCTGTCTGTGCCATTAAAACTATCAGCGCAGTCTGCCTCATATATGTCGATTTACCTGCCATATTCGGGCCGGTTATCATAAGAAGTCTGTTCTCATCGTTGTCCATAATTACATCGTTTGGAACGAAGACCGTCTTTCTCTGCATATTCTCAACCACCGGATGACGTGAATCCTTTATGATAAGCTCACCGCTTTGACAAATCTCGGGCTTTGTGTAGTTATTTTTAACCGCAACCTCTGCAAAGGACACAAGCGCATCGGCATCCGATATAACGTCGCACGCCGTCTTTATCCTTTCCGAGGATTCATATATAGTAAGCCTCAGCTTTTCATAAATCTCCGCCTCAAGTGCAAGTATTCTGTCTGAGGCATTTAAAATCTTGTCCTCAAACTCCTTAAGCTCGGGGGTTATATATCTTTCGCTGTTTACAAGCGTCTGCTTTCTTATGTAATTGTCGGGTACAAGGTCGGAATTTGCCTTTGTAACTTCTATATAGTAGCCGAAAACCTTATTGTAGTCAAATTTAAGGGTTTTTATGCCTGTGCGCTCCCGCTCCTTTTCCTCTTGCTCATCAAGATACGCCTTTCCGTTTTTAAGGATGCTTCTTAATTCATCAATTTCGTCCGAGAAGCCGTCTGCTATAACCTTTCCGTCCTTTATGCTTATGCCCGGCGTTTCCATAACAGCCGATTCAAGCAAGGTGAACAGGTCGTTCATAATGTCAAGTCGGTTGTACAAATCCTTTATGATAACCGTTTTTCCGCCGTTTAAAAGGTATTTAAGCTCGGGAAGCTTTCTAAGACTTTCCCTTAAAGATGCCAAATCCCTCGGAGTTACACTCATTAAGGATACTCTTGTTAAAATTCTTGAAATATCATATATTCCCTCAAGGGCGTGTGCAAGCTCTCTGCGGAGCATTGTGTTGTTTACAAGCTCTTCAACGCCGTAGAGTCGTTTATTTATCTCTATAGGATTAACAAGCGGTTTTTCCAGCCATTGCTTGAGCCTTCTTGCACCCATCGAGGTTTTCGTTTTATCAAGAACTCCCAAAAGTGAGCCTGCCTTTGCCTTGTCACGCATTGTTTCACAAATTTCAAGACTTCGGCGGGTTGATAAATCAAGCTCCATAAAGTCTTGCATACCGTACACCACAAGTCGGTTGATAAATTCGATACTGTTCTTCTGCGTATCTATCAAGTATTTCATAAGTCCCGATACGGCAGAGTATGTCTCGGTGTTCATACCTTCCGTCATAGACTCTTCAAAATGCATGGTTACGAGGTCGTGCTCGGAAAAATATTCTGTGTCTTTCGCATCCACATTGCAGGAAAAGCGTGATTTTAAAGCTTCGCCGATTTCTTCCTTTGTATTTGTATCGGTTATAATTTCTCTCGGCTGATAGCGTGCAAGCTCATTAAACACATCGGCTGATTTGGATGCATAACAAGAATACATCTCACCGGTTGAAATGTCGCAGAATGCAAGACCGTAGCCGTTGATTTTGCAGCATACGGCAAGGTAGTTGTTCTTTTTGTCATCGAGCATATCCTCATCGACAAGCGTTCCGGGCGTTACAACTCTCACTACCTCTCTCTCCACAAGCCCTTTTGCGGTTTTCGGGTCCTCAACCTGCTCGCAGATTGCCACCTTGTAACCCTTTTCCACAAGACGCTGTACATAAATACCCGCACTGTGATGCGGAACACCGCACATAGGTGCACGCTCGGCAAGCCCGCAGTTTTTACCCGTCAAGGTAAGCTCAAGCTCGCGGGATGCACATATAGCATCATCGAAAAACATCTCGTAAAAATCGCCCAAACGATAGAATAGAATACAATCGGAGTATTGCTCCTTCGTTTGGAGATATTTACCCATCATAGGACTTAAGGACTCTTTCGACACTTAGGTTCACTCACCTTTCTTCAGTATACAATATTAATCATTTCCAAAAAGTGGACGTATAGGGACAGTCCCCATTTGTCCACTTTTTGGAAATAAGAAAGAAAAAACAAAGTGTTTTCTCACCTTAATTATTCACTCTTCTACTGTTCATTATCAATGACAGCCGCCGCAGGTACTGCAGTTATGTGTACAGCCGCCCGGCTCCTGACCTGTGATATAGAAGTTTATTACGCCGTTTATTTCATTTACAACCGCATCAAAACTCTTTTTAGCCTCAACATAGTCCTTCATAACCTTGCTCTTTTCAAGCATTTCATTAAAAGCATCGGTGTTCGCCTTTGCCGCTTCCTCACGTGTGATTTTCTCACTCTGCATATCGCGGATAAGGTTCATTCTCTTTAAATTGAACTCTTTTAAAAGCTCCTGTGCCTCATTATCATTAGCCTGAGCCTCTTCACATCTTCGCATTTCGAGCATTTCAGGACATTCCTTAATCATCTGTCCTAATTCGTGTGCCTTTTCAATAATGTTCATTTTATATCTTTCCTTTCAAAATTATATTTATTTTTTACTTTTTTCACCGCATTTGCCCATTTGGGCACACATCAGTACCGCCCCGCGGGAGAAATGGCGAGATGCGGAAAATTATCCTTCACCCACCATCGGATGAGAGATTTTTTTGCAGATTGCCGTTTCGCACCGAGGGTGCTGTACATCGGTACCATCCCAAGCGAGATATGGCGAGATGCGGAAAATTATCCTTTCCCCACCTTCGGATGAGAGAATTTTTTGCAGATTGCCGTTTCACACCGAGGGTGCTGTACATCGGTACCGCCCCGAGGGAGAAATGGCGAGATACGGAAAATTATCCTTTCCCCCACCTTCGGATGAGAGAATTTTTTGCAGATTGCCGTTTCGCACCGAGGGTGCTGTACATCGGTACCGCCCCGAGGGAGAAATGGCGAGATGCGGAAAATTATCCATCCGAAGAAATTATTCCGTTAAGACTCCACGTTTTAGCCTCTGTTATTTCTACATTTATATACTTGCCCTTCAGGGATTCATCACCGGGGAAGTTGACGATTTTGCCGGTGTCGGTACGGGCGGAGAGGGTGTTTTTATCGGTTTTGCTTTCTCCGTCAACGAGGACGCGGCATATTCTGCCGACGTAGGCTTGATTTTTCTTTAGCGAGATTTCGTTTTGTACGTCAAGCATACGAGTGAAATTGGCTTTTATTTGCTCTTCGGGGAGCACGATTTCCATTTCTGCGGCAGGCGTTCCGACACGCTTTGAATAGATGAAGGAAAAGATTGAGTCAAATTCCGCTTCCTTTAAAAGGGTTATTGTCTCTTCAAAATCCTCCTGCGTTTCGGTGGGAAATCCTACAATTATATCGGTTGAAAGTGCTATACCGGGAATACGCTCTTTTACTTTTCTTAGCTTTTCAAGGTATTCCTGCCTGGTATAACGGCGGTTCATATCCTTTAAAACCTTGTCACTGCCTGCCTGGAAGGGCAGATGCAGCTGTGGGCATACCTTTTCGCAGGTCGCCATTGTATCAATCAGCTTGTCCGAAAAATCCTTCGGATGCGAGGTCATAAACCGTATTCTTTCTATTCCTTCAATTTCATTTACGAGTTTTAAAAGGTCGGAAAAATCAATATTCTCTTCAAGGTCCTTGCCGTAGGAGTTTACATTCTGGCCTAAAAGCGTAACCTCGGTTACGCCGCTTTTTGCAAGCTCTTTTATTTCATTTAAAACATCCTCGGGATTTCTGCTGCGTTCTCTGCCTCTTACATAAGGCACGATGCAGTAGGTACAAAAGTTATTACAGCCGTACATTACGGAAACCCAAGCCTTGTAATCGTTCTCACGAAGCACCGGAATATCCTCTGCAATTGCACCGTCGGAATCCTCTATACTTACAACCGTTTTACGGCTGTTGTACGCATTATGAAGAAGCTTCGGGAAGGTGTAGAGTGCGTGAGGTCCGAAAATTAAATCTATCTGCGGATGCACCGTTCTTATCTTCTCCGCTATATGCTCCTGCTGTACCATACAGCCGCATAAAACAAGCATCATATGCGGCCTTCTTTCCTTGATATGCTTTAATATTCCGACTCTTCCGAAAATTTTATCCTCTGCATTTTCTCTTACGGCGCAGGTGTTAAACACAACGACGTCCGCCATCTGCGGATCGTCGCAGAAATCATAACCTGCCTCTTTGAGCATTCCTTTTATACGCTCTGTATCATTCTCATTCTGCTGACAGCCGTGCGTTTCACACATGGCTCTCGGTCTTCTGGAATATTCTGCTTCAAAAACATCACATCTCTGTCTTAAAAGCTCGGTGTATTTTGCAATTTCCTTAAGCTCTTCTTTACTTATATGCTTTGCCATTTGACGTCACCCTTCATATATCTCTCTTTTTCACACATAAACCCATAATATTATATCACATTTTTCTGCAAAATACAATATTTATATGTATTTATTTTAAATAACTGTCGACAATAAGTCGGGAATATGATATAATTTTGTACAATAACTGTAGGAAAGGTCGGATATAATGAAAACAGCCACAAAGCTATTACTCGCAACAGGTGCTCTTATCGCAGTAAAGGGGCTCGACAACAGACTTGAAGTGACGCACTATGAGGCGGAATTTGAGAACCTGCCCGACGGCTTCGATGGCTTCACAATTGCGCACATATCCGATCTTCATTCCGAAAGCATACCCGGCGTTTATGAAGAGATATCGGCGCACAAGCCTGATATTATCGTAATAACCGGAGATATGATTCACGATGACGAGCGTTCATTCCGCCCTGTTTTCTCACTGCTTGACAGGCTTCTTACAATCGCACCTGTGTATATTGTTTCAGGAAATCACGATTTATGGAACAATAATTTTAATTCATTTATAAAAACAGCATGCGAAAAAGGGGTAGTTTATTCAGACAATAAAAGAATTACAATTGAGCACAAAGGCAGTAAAATAGACCTTTTCGGGCTTCGTGACCCATACACAAAGGCAAGCGATACGATTATAAAAAATTTAGACAATGCATTTTCGGAACTTCCCGAAAATGAAAATAATTTCAGTATTTTATTATTCCACAGAGCAAATCAGTTTGAAAGACTTTTAGAAAGAAGACACTTTGACCTCATACTCTCAGGACATATGCACGGCGGACAGTTCAGAGTGCCGGGCGTAGGCGGAGTAGTGTCGCCAAAATCAGGTCTTGCCGACAGCTACCGCATATTTTTCCCGAAATACTGCTCGGGTATGTTCAAAAGAGATAACACCACTATGATAGTAAACCGAGGACTGGGAAACCCGATGATTATACCACGCCTTTTCAACCGCCCCGAAATCGGAATTATTGAAATGGTGAAAAGCCGATAAATTATAATTTATCGCTTCGCGAGAAATTATAATTTCGGGGACTGGGCTACGACGTTTTGCCCCGGAACGGGGTGAAACAGCAGTGGCGTTACCAAAATCAAAGATTTTGAACGCTGTTGCATAGCTCTCGTTAACCAAATCAAAGATTTGGACTCGGGC
>JAZRMB010000010.1:0-3663 GCA_045647245.1 Clostridia bacterium | reverse complement strand
AGAAAACCTTGCGGTTTTCAATGATTTATATTTTTAAAGTTGAATTTGTTGAAATTATTTAAAATATATCAGAAAAATGCCCTGCATTTTTCTTTCAATTAACTCCTAATTCCTAACTCCTAACTCCAAACTTTATAATTTACGGAAAGGATTGATATTGAGATGAAAATTGTATCGAAGGTGTATATCGCATTGGTATTTACTATTCTTTATATTCCCATTCTTGTTTTAATGCTGTTCTCCTTTAATTCTACAGCAAATACGGGAGATTTGACGGGACTTTCTTTTTACTGGTATAAGGAACTTTTCAATAGTCCTGATACCTTTAATGCACTTAAAAATACGCTCATTTTGGCAATTTCCGCATCGGTTATATCGACAGTTATTGGTACTGCGGCGTGTGTGGGGATTACTAAATTCAAAACAAAGGCGGCAAAAAAGGCACTTTTATCAGTTACCGATATACCTATGATGAATCCCGATATCGTAACGGGCATTTCTATGATGCTTTTGTTTGTTTTTGTCGGAACGATAATCGGCAGTGAGGATAAATTGGGCTTTTCAACTCTTTTGATAGCACACATCACCTTCTGTCTGCCTTATGTTATACTTTCGGTAAGACCAAAAATTTTGCAGATGAATAAGGCACTCCCGGAGGCGGCGATGGATTTGGGCTGTACGCCGATAGAGTCTTTCTTTAAGGTAGAGCTTCCAAATATAATGCCGGGAGTTGTGTCGGGCTTTATCTTAGCCTTTACTCTTTCGCTTGATGACTTTGTAATCAGTTATTTTACAACGGGCAATGATTTTCAGACCCTTCCGCTTTTAATCTATTCTATGACAAAAAAGGAAGTAAAGCCTGATATCTATGCACTTTCAACCCTTATGATTCTTGCAGTTACAACACTTTTGTTGCTTTCAAATATCTCGTCAAAGGAAAAGGATATAAACAGAAAGGCGGCATTGAATTGAAAAGAATTATTTATATAATAACAGTAATAGCCGCTTTGTGTATTTCGGGTTGCGGTGAAAAAAGCGAGGTAGAGACTCTTAATGTTTACAATTGGGGTGAGTATATCTCGGACGGCTCTGAGGGGACGCTTAACGTAAATGAAGAGTTTGAAAAATACTGTCTCGAAGAGCTTGGGAAAGAGGTGAGGGTTAATTATACCACCTATGCAAGCAATGAGGATATGTACAACAAAATAAAAAGCGGCTCGGCATCCTACGATGTTATAATTCCGTCGGAATATATGATAGAGAAGATGATTGAAGAGGATATGCTTTTAAAGCTTGATTTTTCAAATATTCCGAATTATGAGTATGTGAATGACAGCTTCAAAAACCTGTTTTTTGATAAGAATAATGAGTATTGTGTTCCGTATACATATGGTATGGTAGGAATTATATACAATTCAGAAATGGTTGATGAAGAAGATACCGGAAGCTGGGATTTATTATGGAATGAAAAGTATAAAGGGCAGATTTTGCAGTTCAATAACCCTCGAGATGCCTTTGCTACTGCGATATATTGGGCGGGGGAGGATGTCAACACCACAGAGGAAAGAGTATGGGAAGAGGCGGCAGAGAAGCTTAAAAAGCAAAAACCGCTTATACAGAGCTATGTAATGGATGAGATTTTCAATAAGATGAAAAACGGCTCTGCGGCGGTTGCTCCTTATTATGCAGGTGACTTTCTGACTATGCGTGACAGCAACGAAAATCTTTGCTTCTATTATCCCAAAGAGGGGACGAACGTATTTGTTGATGCAATGTGCATTCCGATGTGTGCGAGAAACAAGGAGCTTGCAGAAGAGTATATTAACTTTATGCTAACAGACGAAATTGGTATTGCAAATGCGGAATATATAGCATATGCATCGCCAAATGACAATGTGCGTCAAAATGAAGAGTATATAGCAAGTATGAGCGAATGGAATGAGGATGTTATGGACATTCTCTACGGCGAAAGCCTTGATTTTGAGGTATCCTATTATGAAAGTCTTGAACCTGCAACGTTGATGCTTCAAAACAGTCTCTGGGAGGATTTAAAAATCGAAAATTCGGTTGAACCCTGGATTCATATAACAAGTTTGAGCATACTGCTTGTTATTGCGGGAATACTTCTTTATAACTATATCATAAAGAGGATAAGGGATAATTATTGATATGCAGAAATTGAAATATGATAAGCTTAGCGAAGAGCTTCAAAATAGGATAAAAGAGGATAGAAAAGCGGGATGGGTTAATCCGTACCGCTTTTATGATGAGAATGTGATAAGGCGTGATGTGGAGCACGACAAGGCGAACTTGTGGCGGCCTGCGTTTGTGAGGGATACAGAGAAGATACTCCATCTTCCTTTTTACAATCGCTATGCGGATAAAACCCAGGTGTTTTCCTTCTACCATAACGACGATATAACAAGACGTGCTCTTCATGTTCAGCTTGTGTCGAGAATTGCAAGGAATATAGGTGCTGTTTTGGGGCTTAATCTTGACCTGATAGAGGCGATAGCGCTCGGTCACGATTTGGGGCACACACCCTTCGGGCACGCAGGGGAGAGGTTTTTGAATGAGTTGTATCATAGAGAAACCGGAAGGTATTTCAATCACAATGTACACAGCGTAAGAGTGCTTGATAAGCTGTTTGCAAGAAATATATCGTTGCAGACTCTTGATGGAATTTTATGCCATAACGGTGAGTTTGAACTGAAGGAGTACAGACCTCTGTATGAAAAGAGCTTTTGCGATTTAGATATGGAGATTGATGCGTGTGACACCAAAGGCTCGGTTGCGATAAAAAAGCTGATTCCGTCAACTCTTGAAGGATGCGTGGTAAGAATATGCGATATGATAGCATATCTCGGTAAGGACAGACAGGATGCAAGGACAGCACACATTACAGATGTAGGGTATAAATATAAGAATGAAAAAATAGGCACAGAGAATGCCGCTATTATAAATAATCTTACAGTAGACATTATTGAAAACAGTTATGGAAAGGATCATATTCTGCTGAGTAGTGAGGCATACGCTGATTTAAAGACGGCAAAGCAGGAAAATTATGACGTTATATATAACAATCCGATAATTCTTGATAAGTATAACGAGATTATAAAACCGATGTTTGAGAGGGTGTATTATAAGCTCCTTGAAGATTTGAGAAAGAGAAACGAGGAGTCGGTTATATATTCTCATCATATTAACTACATAAATGAGGCGCTTAAATACTACAGAACCAATTATATCGATGAAGAGGATAATCAGATAGTGGTTGACTATATAGCAAGTATGACCGATGATTATTTCCTTGAGTTATATAAAGTGCTGTTCCCGGGAGATGTTGTACCGATTGAGTTTAAATCGTATTTTGAGAGTTGAAATATAAGTGTAAAAGCTAAGGATGCCAAATGGCATCCTTTCAGACTGTCGAAAAAGTCGTTCTACCGCAAGAAACAGAGGATTCTCCTTGAGGAGAGGCTCCGCAGAAAGCGGTGGTGAGGTGTAGTGTTAATCTCGAACCAAAAAAACTAACCACAAGGAAAACATCGAATTTTCCTTGTGGTTTCTTGCTTTTTGCCAATTTGAACTCTACCGTACCATCGTACGCCGACGAATTCAAATTGACAAAATATAACTTCCTTTTTCGATATCTGCCAGCGT
>JAZRMB010000009.1:0-5986 GCA_045647245.1 Clostridia bacterium | reverse complement strand
CCGCAGGATGAAACCAAAGCGTGCCTGTCCCCATCTTGTGTGGTAGTTTGAACGGTTGTGGGGACAGGGCCACTTTTGCGCCCGAGTCCAAATCTTTGATTTGGTTAACGAGAGCTATGCAACAGCGTTCAAAATCTTTGATTTTGGTAACGCCACTGCTGTTTCACCCCGTTCCGGGGCAAAACGTCGCAGCCCAGTCCCCGAAATTATAATTTATCCTCCTGTTGACAAACGCGCACATTAATGATAAAATAAATTTTGAGTAAGTCAGACAATCGCGGGCGACGAAAGTCGCGTGAGGAAAGTCCGGGCTCCACAGAGCAAGGATGCCGGCTAACGGCCGGTGAGGGCGACCTCAAGGATAGTGCAACAGAAAATAAATGCCGTAATTTTTACGGTGATTGTGGAAATGTGCGGTAAGAGCGCACAGGGAATATGGTAACTGACTTCCCGTGTAAACCCCATCCGGAGCAACATTCAACAGCACAATTAAGCTTGCTCGGCACTGTGCGAAAGAATGGCTTGAGCTGTGCAGCAATGCACCGCCACAGATAGATGATTGTCCAATACAGAACCCGGCTTACAGACTTGCTCGTTATATGTAAAAAAGGGCGACAAATTAACTTTGTGCCCGAAAAAAGAGGCTCAAAAACCCCACCATAATGCATTTTGATTTCGTAGTCGTCTTGCATTTTCGGGGCTTTGAGCCTCTTATTTTTATTATAAAATTATCCGATGTAATTTTTCTCCGAAAGCCGACGGTACTTTTCCTTCGTTGCCATACCGCCACGTATATGCCGCTCCTCTTTGTTTTTCATAAGTACGGCGTTCACTTCGTTAAGAAGCTTTTTATCAAGCATACTGAGCCTCTCTGTTATATCCTTATGTACGGTTGACTTTGAAACGTTGAATTTCTTCGCAGCACCCCGCACAGTAGATGAGCTTGTGACTATATACTCCGAAAGCTGCAGCACTCGCTCTTTGATATAATCCTTCATACAAAAACCCCTTACTGCCCTATATTTATTACATACTATGTGAAGGGTTTTTAAAATATTCTAAAAAGTCTGACTTTGCAAGAATAGGGACATAAAAAACTGTGGTGAACTTATATAGCTTTATAAGAAGTTTGCGAAATGCGTATAAGGGACTTATGGAAAAAAGATAGGCAAAGACGGAAACGTCGGTATATGCAGAGGCTCGTGGTGCTCTGTGGAGGCGAAATGTTATATAAATCTCGCCACTTTTTTGACGATGATCATGGTACGGGTATAATACCTTCTGCACTTTATCAAATGAGTATGTCACAATTGTTGCAACACAAAGGGACGGTAAATGATTTAATGTCCCTCTATGTTGTTTTGGGGGTAAATAGCTTCTTTTTAGGGTGTAAAATAATAAATATTGAATAGTGAATGGTTAATAATACTGTGAAAAATGTAGATTTTAAGCCGATTTGTTTGATATTAAATTGACAAGCGGCGGTATTTTTAGTAGAATATATGTTATAATAATATATGTATGTATTATATTGATGAAGATAGATAAGGAGGAACATTATGAATATTTTATATGTAAGCTCAGAGGCGGCTCCTTTTGTAAAAACAGGCGGCTTGGGTGATGTTGCAGGCTCTCTTCCGTCAGCGTTATGTGAACTTGGTTGTGATGCAAGGGTTATTATGCCCCTTTACCGCTGTATTCCACAGCAGTACAAGGAAAAGATGACATACATTAACCATATATATATTGATATGGCGTGGCGTAAGCAGTATTGCGGAGTGTTTTCACTTGATATTGATGGCACAACATTCTATTTTGTTGACAATGAATATTATTTTAACGGCGATAAGCCCTATGATTATATCCATCTTGACGCGGAGAAGTTTATCTTCTTCTCAAAGGCGGTGCTTTCACTTTTGCCGACAATCGGATTTCGTCCCGACGTGATAAACTGTAACGACTGGCAGTCGGCGGCTATCCCGGTATTTCTTGACACCTTTCTTGATAACCCATTCTATCAGGGAATAAAGACGGTTATGACTATACATAACCTTAAGTTTCAGGGTAGATGGAATCTTGAAAAGGTTAAGGATGTTATGGGTATTTCCGACTATTATTTCACAGATGATAAGCTTGAATACTATAAGGATGCAAACCTCTTAAAGGGTGGTCTTGTATATGCAAATCGTATTTCAACCGTATCGGAGAGCTATGCAGGTGAGATTACAACCGAAGAGTACGGCGAAGGTCTTGACGGACTTCTTCGCGCAAGAAGAGGCGACCTTACGGGCATCGTGAACGGTATTTCCTACACAGACTGGAATCCCGAAACCGATAAGTTCATATATGAAAACTTTTCCGGAAAGGATGTTAAGGAAAAGAAGAAGAAAAACAAGATTGCTCTTCAGAAGGAGCTTAATATTCCTGTTGACGAGAATAAATTTACCGTCGGAATTGTGTCACGTCTTACCGACCAAAAGGGCTTTGACCTTGTTGCAGGTGCACTTGAGAGACTTTGTGAGGGTGGTATGCAGCTTATAATACTCGGTACGGGCGACGAGGACTATGAGAACCTTTTCCGTCATTATGCGTGGAAGTACCCCGATAAGGTAAGCAGTAATATCTATTTCTCGAATGAGCTGTCCCATAAGATTTATGCGGCGTGCGATGCATTTTTGATGCCGTCACGTTTTGAGCCGTGCGGTCTTTCACAGCTTATTTCAATGAGATACGGAACCCTTCCGATTGTTCGTGAAACGGGCGGATTGAAGGACACCGTTATCCCATATAATAAGTATACCGGCGAGGGCAACGGCTTCTCCTTCGGAAGCTATAATGTTGATGATATGCTTTATGTTATCAACTATGCAATGGATGTTTACTATAACAGCCCGAATGAGTGGGATAAGATTGTCGATAACGCGATGTCGAGCGATTTTTCGTGGAATATATCAGCTAAAAAGTATCTTAATATGTACAGCGAGATTACGGGAATTTATCCTGAAATAAAGGAGTCGGAAGAGCCGAAAGCTACGGAAAAGAAAACCGCGGCTAAAAAGACAACCGCTAAAAAAACTGCTTCAAAAAAAGCAGGAACCGTAAAGCCGGAGAAGAAAACGACTGTTAAAAAAGTCGCTTCCGCTAAAAAAGAAGAACCGGTAAAAAAGGCAGAGAAAAAGACTACTAAAAAATCTGCTACGGAAAAGAAAACAACCAAAAAATCCGCATCGGAAAAATAAAAAGGTGCGTTAATATAGATTAATGGAAATTTGAAAGGATTGTATTTAATGTCAGAAAAGAAAAAACTTACAGCCCAGGAGAAAAAGCTTGTTGCTGAGATTGAGGGAAAGGTTTCCCGTCACTTCGGAAAGGTTATAGAAGAGGCAACACCTAAGATGATTTATACAGCATGTGCTTTGACGGCACGTGACCGTATAATGGAAAAGTGGGCAAAATCCCACAAGCAGGTTAAGCAGGAAGGCTCAAAGAAGCTTTATTATCTTTCATTTGAGTTTTTGATGGGAAGACTGCTCACCTCCAATATCTTAAACCTTCTCCAGAGCGAGGAGTACACCAACGCCATTGAATCAATGGGTTATAAAATGAATGAAATAGTAGAGCTTGAAAACGATGCAGGTCTCGGAAACGGCGGTCTTGGCAGACTCGCGGCTTGCTTTATTGACTCTTTAACAACTCTCGACCTTCCTGCATACGGCTGTACTATCCGATATGAGTATGGTCTCTTCCGTCAGAAGATAGTGGACGGTTTCCAGACGGAATTGCCCGATACATGGCTTGAAAACGGAAATGCGTGGGAGATTGCACGTCCTGAAGAGACGGTTGAGGTTAAGTTCGGCGGAACTGTTCACACCGACTGGATTGACGGAAAATTCGTATGCCGCTATGAAAACGAGCATACAATTCTTGCAATGCCCTATGATGTGCCTCTTGTAGGATATGACTCAAAGATTGTAAACAAATTAAGACTCTGGTCTGCAAAGTCGCCCGAGTTCATCAATATGAGCGAATTTAACCGCGGTCACTATGCACGTGCGGTAGAGGAGAAACAGCTTGCCGAGGTTATTTCAAAGGTTCTCTACCCCGAGGATAACCACACAGAGGGTAAGGAATTAAGGCTCAAACAGCAGTATTTCCTTGTGTCTGCAACATTGCAGTGGATATTAAGAGAATATGAGGACCGTTACGGTGCTGACTGGAAAAACCTGCCCGAAAAAGCAGTTATCCATATCAACGACACTCACCCGACCCTTGCAATCCCCGAGCTTATGAGAATACTTTTAGACGAAAAGGGACTCGGCTGGGACGAGGCGTGGGATATTACCACAAGAACCTTTGCATACACAAACCACACCGTTATGTCCGAGGCTCTTGAAAAGTGGTCTGTTGATATGTTCCGCCGCATACTCCCGAGAATTTGTATGATAGTTGAAGAAATTCACCGTCGTAATATGGAAAAGCTCGAAGCTTTCTATCCGGGCGATAAGGGTAAGCACGACTGGATGGCAATTATAAATAATAATCAGGTGGCTATGGCAAACCTTTGCCTTGCAACCTGCTTTGCAATAAACGGCGTTTCGGGTCTTCATACCGATATTCTTAAAAAAGATATCTTCGCTGATTACTACAGAATGAACCCCGACCGTTTCCACGCAATCACAAACGGTATCACCTTCCGCCGCTGGATTTGCAATGCAAACCCCGACCTTGCGGCACTTATCACATCCAAAATCGGCAAAAAGTGGATTAAGAACCATAAGGAGCTTGCAAAATTGAAGCCCTATGCCGAGGATAAGGAATTTTTGAAGGAATTTGCTAAAATCAAGAGAGATAATAAGGTTAAGCTTGCAGAGTATATCAAAGAGCATAACGGAATCGAGATTGACCCCGATTCAATCTTCGATGTGCAGGCAAAGAGACTTCACGAATATAAGCGTCAGCTTATGAATATTCTCCACATTCTTGCAGATTACAACAAGCTCGTTGAAAATCCCGGAATCGACTATGTACCGAGAACCTTCATCTTCGGTGCGAAGGCGGCTCCCGGCTATGTAAGAGCAAAGCTTATTATAAAGCTTATCAACACAATTGCAGACAGAATTAATAACGACGAGAGAATAGGCGGCAAAATCAAGGTGGTATTCCTTGAAAACTACGGCGTATCAATTGCCGAGAAGCTTGTGGTTGCGGCTGACGTATCCGAGCAGATTTCAACCGCAGGTAAGGAAGCATCGGGAACGGGTAATATGAAGTTTATGTTAAACGGTGCTGTTACAATCGGAACGCTCGATGGTGCAAATGTTGAAATGCTTGAGCAGGTTGGAAATGATAATATCTATATCTTCGGTCTCACAGCCGACGAGGTTGAAGCAAGAGTGCGTATCGGCGATTCAAGCGAGGTTAAAACTATTTATTCAACAAATAATGTTTTAAGAAGAGTTATGGAACAGCTTACCTCGGGTGAGCTTGAGCCTGACCATCCTCAGCTTTTCAGCGATTTGTATCAGACACTTCTTTTCGGCGACTACGGCTATGCCGACACCTATATGGTGCTTCGTGACTTTGATGCATATTGCGAGACTCAGGACCGAATTGCAAGAGACTATAAGAATAAGGATAAGTGGCTCAAGATGGCAGTTATGAACACAGCCTCAAGCGGCTTCTTCTCCTCCGACAGAACAATCAGCGACTATAACGATAAAATCTGGCACTTAAAGCCGATTAAATAAGAGATTTAAAAAAGAGTGTGTTGCCTCTGGTAAAAGCTTGAGGTGACACACTCTTTTTTTACAATTCAAACAAAGGGACGGTTCTCTTGTGTGAGAACTTAAATTATAATTTATCGCTTCGCGAAAAATTATAATAGTTAGGAGTTTGGAATTAGGAGTTAGGAGTTAATGTACAAAAGCTTACGCTTTTGAAATGATTGATAAAGAAATGCTTCGCATTTCTCAATATTAAATATCTG
>JAZRMB010000008.1:0-51656 GCA_045647245.1 Clostridia bacterium | reverse complement strand
GATTTGGACTCGGGCGCAAAAGTGGCCCTGTCCCCACAACCGGTCGAACTACTACACAAGATGGGGACAGGCACGCTTTGGTTTCATCCTGCGGACGAAACGTCGCATACCAGTCCCCGACGCACCGATAAATTATAATTTCGGAGGTATATATGAAAACAAAACGTATTATAGCACTTTTGCTTGTACTTCTTTCGTTGCTTAATATGGCTGTTTATGCAGAAAGTACAGGCGAATTAACAGTAAAATATATCCCTCTTACCAATTCCGTAAAGGTATACGGTAAAAGCGGAAATACAAGCGCAAGCAGTGTCAATCTTGTGGTTATGCAAAAAGGCAAGCTTCCGGGAAGTGTTATGCCTGCTTCCATTGTGATTGCAAAGACCTTCCGGGGCGGTGAATACAGCACCGAAATAAAGCTTGCAGAGACAATCGCGGCAGGTGAATATGAGGTTTTCGCAACATCAAAGTACATTGATACTACGGCAACTTTTATTGTGCCGGACAGCGATATGGCAGGAGTAATTCTTCAGGAGGTCAACCAAGCAAGCACTGCAGGCGCGGTATCGTCAGCACTTGCAACAGACCCGACGGCATTGGGGCTTAGCGATGAGGAATTCTCCGGTCCGGGAGATATCGGAGCACTTGTGTATGCTCAAAGACCCGAAGCCGGCTATGCTTCTTCGGATGATTTGATTGCGGCATGCCGCAGGGCGTATGTATGCATGAAGCTCAAGGCATCGGATGATGCAGAGAATGTACTTAAAAAGTACAGTGATGAGCTTGGCATAGAGTTTGCCGATTATAAAAATCTTTCAGACGGTGAAAAAGCTGAATTATTATCAATCCTTTCCAAGCTTGAGTATGGCGAAGAGGAATTCTCGGATATTTTTGAAAAGAGTATCCTTCTTGCAAGGCTCAAAGTCTCGGCAAGCTGGGTTGAGTTTGGGAATATACTCGTTGAAAACCCTGCACTCTCAGGCGTGGATGTATCGGAGGGCTCTGAATATTCAAAGCTTGGCAATACCGATGAGGTATACAGAATAATTTATGAAAAGCGTGCAGGCTTTAACAGTCTTACTGATGTAAAAACTGCATTTGATGAAGCAGTTAAGCAGCTTAAAGAAACACAAAGCTCCGGTGGCGGTTCATCCTCGTCGGGTGGCGGCGGTTCCTCTTCATCAAAGGTGGTTGTGACGGCAGGAGTAACATCATCAGGGAAATTCCCCACAGAAGCAAAAAGTGATGTGGAAGGTCACTGGGCTGAAGAATACATACTCTCACTTTCTCAAAAAGGATATATGAAGGGCTATGGTGATGGTACATATAAGCCCGATAAGGCTGTAACAAGAGCAGAATTTTTGAAGCTTGCAGAATGTATTGTTTCGCTTCCTGCAGCGGACACTACCGAATTTAGCGATGTTGCAGAAGGCAGCTGGTACTATCTTTGCGTTGCAAAGTTTGAAAAAGCAGGTATTGCAAAGGGAGAAAACGGGAAATTTAATCCCGATGCTCTTATAACAAGGCAGGATGCGGCAGCTATAATATATCGTGTTATGGAATATGCAGGGAAAGCACCCGAAGCCGGCTCTGATGTATTTACAGATGAAATAGCAGAGTATGCAATAGAAGCTGTAAACGCTCTTGCAGGTGCATCGATACTCTCCGGCAAGGACGGCATTTTTGCACCTTACGATAATACCACAAGAGCAGAAGCGGCTGTTATTATCTCGAAGGTAATAGACCACATCAACGGAGAGGCAAAAAATACAGATGATGTGGTAAAGAGTCAGGACAGCGACGGCGACGAATACAAAAGTGCTGCCATAGCTTGCATTGAGGGTCTCGGCTTCGACTCTGCGTTTGCAAATGCTGATTCGGTCACAAGAGGCGAATTTGCGGCTTTGATTACAGGAATCAGCGGAGCAGAACTTGCAAATGGAGCAGAAAGTCCGTTTTCAGATGTTAAAGAAGATACAAAATTCAAGGACGAAATTATAACCGCATATACTCTCGGTTATATTGAAAAGGACAGTGAGTTCCGTCCGGATGAGGCAATCAGTGGCTACGATGCCCTTAGAATGGTTATCAAGCTTTTAGGCTACGGACAGATTGCAGAGTCTTCAGCTGCTTTTCCGACAGGATATATTCAGACAGCAAACAATATAAGGCTTACAAGAAATGTCAATGGTATAACCGATACTGCTGTATCGGGAAGAAATGCGGCAGTGCTTCTTATGAGGGCACTTACAACCGGTCTTATGGATATGGAGGAATATTCAAAGGATGGTACAACATATGTCCGTTCTGAGGATGTTACACTTCTTACAGAAAAGTGGGAGCTTTCAAAGCTTGAAGGAATTGTAACCGCAACACCTGTTTTCAGTATAACAAGAGATGGTGTTCTTTCCGGAAAAGGAAATATTGTTATTGACGGTATAACCTACAAATATAACGGCAATTCATCAGGCTTAATCGGAAGACATATTGTGGCATACACAGATGAGAGCAAGAATATTCTGATTATATATCCTGAGGATAACAGCAGTCTTACGGTATACGAGCCCACAGGCTATACAAGCGGCAGACTTGATTACGAGGAGAATGAACGCAATAAGAAGGCGACTACGGCGGGAAGCATTATCTGTGTTCATAACGGCAAGCTCTACAGCGGAAATATTGACACTCTTGTAAAAAGAGACGATGTTACAAAAATTGAGCTTATCGATAATAATGACGATTCAAAATACGACATTATGCTTGTGACTACCGCAAGCTATGTTAAGATTTCGTCCTACGATCTTAAATCAAGGACAATATATGCAGTAGAGTACGGTAAGGGCTTTAAGTGCACACCGGGCGAGGAAAGCTACTTATTTGTCAGCGACGGTAAGATAATTGAGCCGTATGATATATATGAAGGTGAATACTGGGCACTCTCTGTATCTGACGACGGTGAGGTTGTTATAGGTGAAAAGCTGACAAATATAATTAAAACAACTATAAACGGTATGGATACCGAGAAGGTAATAACCAAAGCAGGAGAGTTTAAAATAGAAGAGGCTCTTAATGATGCAAATATCAATGTTCCTCTCGGATGCGTTGCAAGACTTGTTCTCAATAACAGAGGCAGAGTATTTGCTGTTGAGGTTGTTACCGATAACCAATACAGCTATGCATATATAATAAGAAGCTTTTATGACGAGGAGAATGATAAATATTCCGTAAAGGTTATTAACTCGGTTGGAGAAATTAAGAGATACACCTTTGCAGAAAGAGTTGTAATAGACGGTGTATCAACAAGAGAGAGCAGCGAAATTAAGCTGATCTGTATGGACGACGGCGGAGTTACAAAGCAGCGTGTTGTAAGAATAAAACTCGATGAGAATGAAAATATCTGCGGTCTGGACTTGCATACCAAGCCAACAGAGCTTTATGCGTCAAACAAACCGATTAATAATTCTCTGGAGTTGTACTTTGAAAAAGGAAGCTTTACATATCAGAATTCCTCAAAGAGCTTCTCAAACTTCAAGGCAAATGCAGAAGCAATATTTGTAGTTCCGGCGTATACCGATCCTGTGTCCTATGACGAGGATGACTTTATGCTCGGCGGTGCACAGCTTTTCGATGACGGAGGGGCATATAAGCTTGATGTATTCGACATAAATGATGAGGGTAATCCGGGCTGTATGGTTCTTTACGGATATAACATTTCTATGAGCGGCTCTGCAACAAAGAGTGCATTGGTTGAAAGCTGCAAAGAGGTATATGACGACGAGGAAAGCGGCTTGGTTTATCAGATAAGAATGTGGGTAGAAGGTATGTGGTATACCTACAAAACGGATGATAAGTCCATGGTAACAAAGGAGACAGGAAAGCTCCTTGCACCGGGTGACATTATCAGATTCAGAGTTGATAAGGATAAGCTTGATGAAGTTGTTATAGATTTCGATTCCGAGACTATGAAGGCAACAGCGGCAGGTAAGAACTATTTCAATAAGGACCGCTATGCTATTTCATATAATCTTGTATCAGCATATAAGAAGAACGGAAATACGGTAATCGGTACATATGTAAAAGCCGGAAACGACTTTGATTACAGTCTTGAGAACTTAAGAACCTTTGACCTTTCGAGTGCGAAGATTGTTGTGTTCGACACAGAAACAAAGACGATTGAATCGGGAGATGTGACCGATATTAACGACTACATCTCAGCAGGCGGAGAAGCGAGCACCTTCCTGGTAAGACACCGCTACTTCCAGTGCAATAATATTCTCGTAATTTACAGATAGGAGGGAAAGTGTAATGAAAAAATTAATTGCATTTATAATAAGTACATTTTTAATACAGCTTGTTCCCTCCGCTGTAATGGCGGCAGAGAAAACGGTTGCTTTTAACGAAAGCTTTGAGGGATATGTAACAGGCGTATTTCCCTCATCCTTCAAGACAAGCGGTGCGATAAATGCATGCGTTGCCGAGGGGGATAAAAACGATAAGGAGCTTTTGATTGTAAAGAGAGCAGGTCATGCCGGAATGGTAAAGGCGTCGTTTGAAGCGATAACCGGGACCTATGTTGTATCCTTTAAGGTAAAGGCGGAGGGTGGTGCTTTTTCGGGCGGTGTCAAGTTTTTCGGAACCGCAATCGAAGCACCGGTCACATTTGATAATAATGCTATTTTAACAGGTGCAGGAAAACGTTACGGCACACTTAAAGACAACAAATGGACGCGTTTTGATGTGGTTATGTACGAAACGGAAGAAAGAAGGTCAAGATACGACCTTTACATTGACGGCGTCAAGGTGCTTGAGCAGTGGAAATTTGAATCGGCTAACTTCAAAAATATGGCAGAAATCAGATTCTGCACAAGCCTGACGGCGAAAGATGTTAATTTCTATGTGGACGATATTTATGTTTACAGCGGAAGCACTATTTTGCCCGACAGTGCATTTAAGAAGAAGGAATATAACAAAAGAAGCGTTGAATTTGTGGAAACTGACTTTACAATGGGCGATTCTGTTATCCTTAAGGAGGACTTTGAAAAGGGCGTTGATGCAACGACGCTCAGTTGGATGGGAACGGGTAATAAAGAGAACTATTACGACGAGGAAAGACAATCCAACTGTATGTATGTAAATGACCAGTCCTTTGGTCAGTACAACCTGTTTAACCAACAGCAGAACCTTAAAGTGCCTGTGAATACGGTTTATCAGGCGGATGTCTGCCTCATATCTGATACAGGTACTACGGAAATTTGTCAGTTCAGGTATATGCAGAACACAAAGGTTATGAGAACTGCATACCTGTATGGAACGGGCGAGCTGAGACTTTATGATAACAAGACAGTGCTTGCGACGCTCAACAAGGGAACGTGGTATACACTTTCCTTTGCATATGATTATGCAAACAGAACCTTTGATGTATATGTGAACGGCAGACTTGTCAAGGATGATGTTTCATTCCATCAGATTGATTTTGATACTGCCGAGTCAACACGAATGCTGTATTGGACACTGTCTGACAAGGTGCAGATGCTTGTGGATAATATGTGCGTGTATGAAGGTGATAAGCCAAGAGAAATTTTCGGCAACGAGGGAAATGCCGGGGAAACATCTGTGGAGATTTCCGGTATATTTGCTGATAACAGCGTGTCGGAGAATCTTCTTACAGGTACTACGGCGTTCCATGTAACCTCGGGAGCTGTGTGGAGCAATAACAAGAAATCCTATCCCGAAATAACAGCCTTTACTGAAAACGATGTATTTTATATTCCTCTTAGAACTGTGAGTGAGGCGTATGGAAAACAAATCGGCTGGGATGCTGAAACTGCATCGGTTACGGTTGACGGAGTAAGTCTTAAAGACGGAATGAACAGCGTGAATATAAAGGGTAAGACTGTATCCCTTGATGCACCTGTTGTTATCAGGGAAGGCGTAACCTATATTCCGTCCGACCTTATCGGAAGGGACAGACTCTTCGGCGTAGAGACGTTAAGAACTGATGCGGGCGTTTGTATTCTTGATGCGACGGAGTATTCAAAGGAAGAGCTTACTGAGATTAACCGATATCTTGTAAATGAAAGACCTGACTCTCAAAAGGTTAAAGAGGATTATCTCGCGAACGGAAAGGCAGGAGTACATCCGAGAATATTTGCTGATGCGGCACGATTTGAAGAACTGAAAGTGCTTGTAAAGGAAGACGGCGTTCATAAGCAGTGGTATGAAAAGCTTTCTGTAATGGCGGATAAGTATCTTAAAAAGGCGGTTTTGGATAGTATCGGAAATAATGGTTCAAACAGAACTGAGCTTGCCGACCGTGTTCAGGTATTGTCTCTTATGTACCGTATGACGGGTGAAAAGAAGTATTCGGACAGGGTATATCTGGAGATGGAAGCGGCTACTAAATGGTCTATCTGGGAAGATGGTCTTCAGGCAGGCGAGATTTCATATGCGCTCGGATTGGGATATGACTGGTGCTATGATGCGTTCACAACCGCACAGAAAAAGTATATTGAAGAAATAATGAGTACAAGAAGCCTTGCATATTTGCAAAATTCATATGCCGGCGGTTCGGGTTGGACAACAATTGAATCAAACTGGAATCACGTTTCAAACAGTGGTGTGATTGCGGCTTTGGCACTTACCGATGTATATCCCGAAACCTGCTACGGCATTATAGCAAACTGTGTAAGAAGTATGGACTTTGGTCTTGAAACATACAGCCCCGACGGTCAGTGGTTTGAAGGTCCGGGCTACTATGTATATGAAACAGAGCATTTAGTTTCTATATTGATGGGTCTTACAAGTGTACTTGGTACCGACTACCGTCTCTCACGCTTCAGAGGCGTGGAGCATTCGGGCGATTATGTTTTGCAGATAAACGGTCCTGCCGGAGCGTATCAGTATTCCGATACCATCGGTATGACATACTGTGATGCACCCGGACTTGTATATTTTGCAAATATATTCGCAAGACCTGAACTGGCAAACGAAAGAATCAAGCTGATTGACGAAAGAGGCTTTAACCCTTACGTTATAGACTTTGTTTCATTAAAGGAGTACGGCGGTAACGCAAAGCTTCCGAATAATGCATATTTCCGTTCGGAATACGGCGATCTGGCAGTTATACGCGGTGATTCCTCCGACTCTAATTCAATCTATCTGGCATTCCGTGCAGGAAAGGCGAAGGTCAGCCATGGTCAGCAGGAGGCAGGCTCGTTTATATTTGATATGAACGGCGTAAGATGGGCAGAGGAGCTTGGAAGAGAAGCATACTCAGTGCCCGGCTATAACGGAAGCGGCAGTGCGAGATGGACCTTCTATAAAACAAGGGCAGAGGGGCATAACACAATTGTTGTAAATCCCGATGAGAATCTTGAAAGAAATCTTTACGGTGTCTGCTATGCCGAAAAGAGTGACTTCCGTGAAGCAGGCGGATTTACAATTTTGAACCTTGATGAAACCTACAATAACAGAGTTGACGGTTACAGAAGAGGTTATATGCTTGATGATAACAGACAGAGTGTTGTTATAAGAGATGAGATTGACTTAAGAGGTGCAGGCGAAATCTATTGGTTTATGCAGACTAAGGCGGAGATTGAAGCTGACTCAAGCCGTGCAATACTAACTCGCGACGGACAGCAGCTTTATATGGATGTGATTGTGGAGGGAGGAACCTATGAGGTTTTAAAAATGGAAGCGGCACCGCTTCCGACTTCCCCAAATCCTTCGGCGCAGACCGACCATACAAAGAATTACAGCAAGGTGGGAATCAAGGTTAAGGGTAACGGAAGAGTTAATATAACAGTTAAAATGTACGACCCGAGAGATGCTGAATATATAACACCGGTAAAGAGTGTACCCCTTGATGAGTGGGCAGCACCCACACACGAGCTTTTGGAAAGACCGCGTCTTGATAACATATTCTTCAACGGCGTTCCTGCAGAGGGATTCTCTGAAGACGGCTGTACAGTATCCTATCAATATGATTATGACGGCAGTGAGCCTGAGATTACAACAGCTCAGGCAGACGATATTGGAGTTGAAATCAAAAAGTCTGTGGCTGATGAGAACGGAAAGACAAATGTGGATATAGTGGCTTACAGAAAGTCGGACAGAACCAGTTTCCGTCGCTATTCCGCTATAATAACAGCAATGCCTTACCTCAGAAGTAATCTTGATGGTTATACAAGATATGAGGCATTTATTCCCGCCGGTGCTGCGGATGATTTCAAGAATATCTTAGACGGTAACCTGACAACCAATTTTGCGACTCAGGGAATAGGTGCAGAGCTTGGGACTATCGATATGGGTGAAAGTGTGGAAATAGATGCAATAGGAATCGGCTTCCATGACCCGTATAACAGAGAAACGGTTTTTGAAATTTCAGTTTCAAATGACGGAGTTAATTTCGAGGCTGTCTGCTCGGGTAAGAGTACAATGTTAACCGACGGTTACGAAATACGCAAAATTGAGCCTGTAAAGGCAAGATATATTAAGTATACAGGCTACGGCAACTCGGTGAATGACTGGAATAACATCACAGAGCTTGCGGCATTGAAGAAAAATTAAGGAGGCATGAGCATATGAAGATAAAAAATATACTGATGGCGCTTATTATACTTCTGGGCATGTCTCTGAATGTATCGGCGGCAACATTGGATTTATCATCACAAATCCCGTCGGATTGGGAAATTTATACAGAGGAAGCAACTGTTTTGCACAAATATGAGGACGGTGAGCCGGGTGTAATGATAGCATGTGAGACCGACGGCGATATCTCTATGGCGGCTGTCACAACAGGCAAAATCGACCTTTCGGGCGACTTTACACTAAGCCTTCGTATGAAGCTTTCGGATGACGGCGGTAAAAGTGTAAGAATTATGTATTTAAACGATGAGGTTCCGGTTATCACATTAACCGGAACCACCGTCACGGTATTTGACCTTGCAGATTTCAACGTCGAGGCTGATACCTTGTTTGACCTTGACATATCCTATGATGAAGATACAAAAACAGCAAGGGTATGGGTTGACGGTGAGCTTAAGGCAGAGGGCGTGACGGACAGTGTTACGGGTAACAACAAAAAAAGCTCGGATTTGACAATAAGCTCGTATATTATGAGTGAGACGGCAAGTGCAGACTGGTTTTTCTCGAAAATCATTTCGCTTAGCGGGAATAATCCCAAAATCAGCACATATCCCATAAGCGGTGAAGCAGTTCTTGCGGAAGATGTGGAAAGTGCGTATGTTGATTTTGGCGTTCTTACAAGCTATGCCACTAAAAACGGCGGCTCGGTGAAGCTTTATAAAAACGGCACCGAGGAGCCTGTAAGGGCAATAAGAGAGGAAACGAAAATTATTATCACACCCGATACCGGCTTTTTGGAAAACTGCAGCTACAAAATTGCTTTAGAAGGCGGCAGTGACGTTTTTGGCAATGCCAAAGAGCCGATAGAGATTGAATTCAGGACGGTTTCTGCAAACTATTCGGCACCGGCTGTTTCAATCACAAAGCCTGAAAATAGCAAAAAGCTTTTAGCAGGTGAAGAGATTGAGGTTGAAATCCGTATTGAAAAGGGCTCTGAGGAAATTGTAAAGGCAGAGCTTTTGGAGGATGGAAGGGTTATAAAATCTATCACAAAAGAACCGTACAGCTTTACCTATTCGGGTGAAGAGGGCGAGCATACACTAACTGTTCGTGTTACAGATGCGGCAGATGTGGTGACAGAAAGTGAAGGAATTACGGTAAACGTTCTTGAGAATTCCGCACCCGTTATCACAATACATGGTGCAACAGCCGGCGGCGAGGTTCTGATGAATAATAATCTCATAATAAGTGTCAGCGATGAGAATGACAATCTTGACTACGTTAAGGCGTTTGTCGGCGGTGTTGAGCTTGATGCTATATCCGATACAGAGTTTAAGTACCCTGACACAATTCCTTTAGGTATGCAGACCCTTTCGGTTGCGGCGTATGATACGGCAGGTGCTGTCGGAAGAAGAGAAGTAAAAGCGTACTTCACAAGAGCCGAAATTGAAACAGAGGTTGTTCAGGATATGACGAAATATACTGCGGCAAGCAGCGATGCAGCATGGCCTGCGGGAATGTATGGTTCGTTATATAAAGATTCAGACGGAAAAGTTATCGGTTATGTTGAAGCGGATGAACGTGACGGAAAAAAGGCTATGGCATTAGGTGCAGAAGAAAACTGTAAGGGCAAAAGCTCGTATTTCGGTATAACCTGGCTTGGCGGTACCGAGATGCCAAAGGAACAGTTTACCTGCAGTATGGATATATGGTTTGACGATATCAATTCACAGCTTAACAGCGTACTTCGTCCTAATAAGGATTCTCCTGCGTCATCTGAATTTTCGCAGAAGGAGATCGTATTCCAGAATGGTATCCTGACAATTCATGACGGCGGTTCGGCTGTTAAGACTGTCAGCTATGAAGCAAATAAGTGGTATACCCTGAAGCTTGAATATAATATCAAAAGAGGTACATATTCCTGCTGGTTTGATGGAGAACAGCTGGCGGATAATTATGCACTGCAGGTTGCGGTTCCTGATGTGTCCCTTTTAAGATTCCCTTATGCACCGACAACCGCTGACGCTTCAGAAATATGTATATCAAATTTTGAGGTTTATGACATAACAACCTATCCGTATCTTATCTCCACCGATGCGGATGCAAACGGTATGCCTCTTGATACAAAAGACATAACTGCTATATTCAATAAGGAAATCGGAAAGAGCTTTGTGCTTGAAAAAGCACAGATTATGGCAGGTGGCGGCGAAAAGGCTGTTGAATCCTGCATTTATTCCGGGGAGCTTTCGGCAGTATCTGCTAAAATGCTTGATTATCCTACAAACAGTACGGAATATCAGTTGCTTGTGAGCGGTAAATATAACGGATTCCCTATGAAGAGTGTCATATCCTTCAAGTCTGCCGCAGGCGGCTTTGATGCGTATAATACCGGATTTACCACTTCCTCGGAGGGTGTAAGCTTCTTTGCAGATATTCAGAATGACTCGGGTGAGGATAAAAACGTGCTTGTTCTTATAATCAAGTACGAGGACGGTATTATGACCGATGCACAAAGTGCAGAGGCACAGGTCGGCGATGACGGAGCAAGGATTACAACTCCTGCTGTTTCAAAGGATGGTAAGGATGTTGATATAATAGCTGTCATCTGGGATGACTGGGCGAGCCGTAAACCGCTCAACAACAATATCTACACATACCAAAATTAAGAAAGAGAGGAAATTTTATGACCAAAAAAATTATTTCTATCGCAGCTGCGGCTGTGATTACAGCAGGTTGTCTGTCAGGCATGGCAAGTGCGGCTGATTTAACATCAAAGTCATATACAATTGATTTTGGAAAGAATGATGCAGGTGTTATGAGTGATAATCAGCCTATAATAACAACCTATAATGATAAGGACAGAGATAACTCATTTAAAGTATCAAATGTTGAACTGAGCGGTGCGACAGCAACAATAAAAACCGGACTTTTCGGGAAAACAGCAACGGATCAATCCTTAGAAGCTACACGTACCAACAGCGATATAACAAAGATCTCACAAACACGTGTTCCACACGCAATGAACCATTCTAATGCTACATGGTACGGACAGTTTGATCCTGGCACCAAAATAAAGCACTCGTTCTCTTTTGCGTTTGGCGATAAATCCACCAATTCATATCAAATGTATATACAGATGCAGGCAGACAATGATGGTGTGTCAAAAGCAACTGATGGTGTGAACTATAAGGGAGTAGACCATGGTACATCAACATTCTTTAAAATGGCAAATGGTAAGCTGTATTTCTTTGGCAAGGAACTTTCTGAATATGGAATTATCGGAGATTATAATGTGTATGAAGAAAAGTGGTATAAGGCTGACGTAATTTTCACAGTAGGAAGCACGACAGTAAAGAATAACGCAGTGCTTTATCTCGATGGAAAAAAAGTGGCGTCCGCAGACTTTTCACTCAGTAAGACGACGATAGAGCCTATGTATGCGGTTATGAGCTATAGCTATCAGATTCTTGCTGCAACAAACAAGGATAATAAGGTTATTGCTCCATGTCTGGCACATGATGGGACCGCATTGCTGAATGTCTCACATTATATAGACGACATTTCATGGACTCCCTATCTTGATGCTGATTATGAACACAGCCCGATAAATCTTGTCAGCAACGATGAGAATGCTGTTGTTTTAAACGGTGCGGTTGTACTCACCAAGTCTATGACAGTCGGTGAGATAAAGAATGCTATATCGGCAGGAAAGGCTACTATTTCAATTGTTTCGGCAGTAACCGGAGAGACTCTTCAGAACACAGATGTTGTAGATGAAGCAATGCTCAAGCTTACAGATGCAAGCATTGGAGATATCTTTTATAAGATAGGGAAGATAATGCTCTACAGTGAGGACTTTGAAGCAGATGATGGCTTTATTGAGGGTAAGCCATATAAGTACTGGGAAAGCTTTGATTTGAAGAATGCTCCTGATGCAAAGCCTGCAATTGTTGAAAATGTGGGCGGTAAAAGCGGGAAGAGCTATGCGATAAGTACTGAAAGTATATTAATACCTGATAAAGAAGGCTATAAATGGCTTCCGGTTGGTGATTACGTAAAGGGTAAGAAAAATGTAATTTCTCACTGTGCAGATGAGAACGCTCCGCTTGTTATTGAGGCAATGTTTAATAATACACAGAAGGACTATGTATCTTCTGTGATGAGAATCGGATATATGATAGGCGGAAAGCAGTATGAGGCAAACTCAATTTCTGTAGCCGCAAATTCTGTTATCAACTGCTGTGGCATTGATGTTGCAAAGGCAAAGAAGCAGGGACTCTGGCAGAAGGTGGCACTTGTTATAGACCCCAAGACCAAAACCGCAGATATCTATCTTGACGGTGTTAAGATGAATGAGAAGCCGCAGCCTGTTTATAAAGATTCTGAAGGTAATATTCCTGAAGGGAAAATTGATGGTATCTCAATGTTGTGGCTGAGAACCTGGTCGGCAAATACAAAACAGCTTGACGGCTATTCTGCATTTGACGATATAAAGATTTACAACGGATATTATGATGCCGAAAAGGATGCGGCAACTGTTTCTTCAATTAATGACGACGTAACGGTTGAAAATGGAATTATCAGCATTCCGGCAGCATATAATCCGACAACTCTCAAAAAAGCACTTGTAATGGCAGAGGGAACAACGGTTAAATTCTATACCGATGCAACCTTTACTACAGAGTGCAAAGCGGTTCTGCCGATTACTACAGGTGCATGGATGGCAGAATATGCTCCCGGCGGTGCAATTCACTATTATCAGATAGTTACTCCGAAGGGTGTATCAAGCTTTGAAGTACCGAAGCTCTACATTGACGGCATCGAGGTAACCGAGCTTCCTGTACTTGCACAGGAAGAAAAAGCAGGACTTCAGGCTGTTGTGGAAATGAACAAATGGAATGACGAGGATGTAACGGTATGCGTTCTTGCATTGTATGATGAAGAGGGTACAATGGTTGATTTGGCTACAGTAGGATGCAGCGGAACCGGCTATAACAGAGTTGAGCTCAACCTTCGTGATATCACAAGCTTTGAAGGCATAACAGCAAAGGCATTTGTATGGAACAGTATTGAAGGACTTATACCGGTTGGCGATATGGTAGAGGTTAAATAAGCATTAAGAGTAAAATTTTAAAGTAAGCCGTGTTAAATTTTGAGGTTTTTATTGAAATTTGACGCGGCTTGCTTTATAATAGTAATACTATAACAATATAATATTACATTTACTTCAAGGAAGGAAATTATGAAAAAATTTTTTAGTGACTTATCAATGTTCAAAAAACTGTTATATTCATATCTCGCTATACTGCTTGTATCGGTAATCGGAATGGTGTTATTTACAAACACTTATTTTATCGGTGCAGTTAAGGATGTGCTTATAAAAAGTAATGAAAATATGCTCTCCGGTCTTAAAGACAATGTGGACATAAATATAGCCGAGATTGAGGAGATAAGGGACAGAGTTGCCTTCGGCAGTGATTATGGTGCATACTACAAAATGAAAGAGCCGGCAAGGATAATGGATTTACAAAATGAGCTTTCTATGTATGTCAACTCAAACAGCTTTATTGAGGATATAGCTATATATATTGATAATGACGAATATATTTATACGAGCCGAAGCTCCCATAAAATACCGTTTTTTACAGAAACTGCATTCAGGTATGAGAACTGGAGTGAGGAGGAGTTGGTAAGAGATCTTTCTATGCTTACAAGTCCATATATACGAGCGGAGGAAAAAGTTACGCGCTTGGGCGTAGATGAAAAAAAGCTTGTAACCTTTGTCTATCCGATTTATAACTCATTTCCGAAAAAATGTGGAGCTATGATTTTCTTTGTTGATAAGGAATCGATAAGTAAGCTTGCGGCGGTTGATTTCGGCGTAGACAGTTCATCAGTTTACATACTTGACGAAAACAATAACATAATTACAAGATGTGCATGGGAAAGCGATATATTTGAAGAGACTATCAAAACGATAGAGAAAAATGATTCCTCGAAAATAAAAAGAATAAACGGTGAAAATTACCTTGTTTCGGTGGTTGAGTCGGAGAATAACGGCTGGAGATACGTTTCCTTCACAAAGGAAAAGTCGGCATTTGGAAAGAGCCAGAGAGCGCAAGAGATGGTAATACTTATGTTTGTCATTATGATACTTTTTGGCGGTGCTATAATATACTATGTGACCAAGATGCACTATAAGCCTATTAAAATGCTGAAAAGCTACGCCAAATCGGTAAAGCCGGATGTCGGAAGTGACGAAATCAGCGCAGTTATTGATACCATTGATTATCTTAACGATAAGAATAAAAACCTCATCAGTAGCTTCAACGATATTACTAAGGAGCATATTGTTGATAACCTCTTAAAGGGTAATATAAAAATCCTTGAGAGTGGCTACAAGTATGAAGAACTCGGTGTGAGCTTCAGTTTTGACTATTATCTGACGGCTGTACTGCTGTTCCATAACGATGTGGATATAGACACACTTTTTGAAAAGATACAGGCGTTGGTTGAAAATAATTATAACGGCTGGGCAAAAAACTACCATGACCGCAATAAAATTGTGCTTATACTGGCAAGAGATACAACAGAGGTTGATTATGCGAATATAAGCCGGCTGCATATGGATATAAAAGAGATTGCGGGGGAAAGGGTTTCAATGGGTGTCGGAGAGGTTTGCTTCGGTATTGAGGATATTCCCAATTCATATATGCAGGCATCAACAGCCCTTGACTATCGTGTGATAAAGGGTGCGGACAAGGTTATTTTCCATGATGAGGTAGTGCATTATGACGATTCCTTTGATGAGTATCCTCATAAGGAACTGAAAATTCTCAGATTCAAGCTCAAGGAGGGGGATGTAAAGGAGATAGAGACGGTTTTAGCAGATATAATCGACTATGTAATAACCTGTAATGTTTCGCTCTATATAGCAAGAGGACTTTGCTTTGATTTGATTAATACGGTATGTGAGGCTGTTGCGGAGATAAATCAGGAATTTATAATACCGCAGAAGTACTATATAAATGTAGACCACATAACAAAATATGAAACGGTGGAAGAACTTATGGAAAGTGTTCGTAATATATGTACAAATCTTTGTGCATTGATAACGGAAAATAAAGCTGCAAAAAGGGATAATTTGCTTGCAGAGCTGATGGAATTTACAGATAAAAATTATACGGATGTTAACTTCTCAATACAGAAGATGGCTGATGAGTTCGGTATGACTATGACGAACTTAAGTCAGTATTTCAAAAACCATACAGGAAATACTATTAACGATTATGTGACGGGTTTAAGAATTAAAAAGGCACAGGAGCTTCTTGTAAAGACGGATAAAACACTTACCGAAATAACCGAAGAGGTGGGCTATATAAACACATCAAGCTTTATAAGACGCTTTAAGCAGATGACGGGAGTAACACCGGGGCAGTTTGCGAAGATGAATAAATTATAATTTAGCTGACGCTAAATTAATGAAGTTTTGACCTGACGATCAAAATGAAGTTATATCTTCGATATAATGAAGCATTTGCTTACGCAAATATGAAGCAAAGCTTGCTTCTGATTGTGCCGCAAGGCACAGCTTCATGCCGTAAGGCACTTCATAGCCGCAGGCTACTTCATTTGCTTCGCAAGAAGCAAGCTTCATTTAAATTATAATTTTGCACCGCAAAATTATAATTTACAAGGGGGAAAACAAATGACAATTTTAGAAAAGCTTCTTCCAAAAGCCTTATGGGAGAGTGCATATTCCTGCGATGAGTGCGAATATCTCCTTCCCAAGCTTTCCAAGGAAGAGTATGATGAAAAGAAAAATGCACTTAAATTAATAAGACATAAATTAGCAGAAACGCCGTACAGAAACGGTCAGTATAAGATGTGCGACGGATGGGATATTGCACTTTTGAAGGATGACGGAACATTTTCTGACCTTGACGATGATAATAACGGTGCACTAACTGCCTTAAGACGTATTGCCTGCAGTTTTGAAAAAATGCGCTATAGTGCAAATAATCACACATATACAACAAAACAGCAAAAAGCCTTTTTAAAAGCAATAGTTCACTACTGTGATATTGAAGCGTCACGCACTGATACGGGTGCAACACGCTTCACAAACTCTGTGTTTGCACTTCCCACCTGTACTGCAAACATCTATATGGCAATGCTTCCCGATATGGAAGCTGTAGAAGAAGGAATATCACAAGATTCGTTGTATCAAAAGACAGCAGAGCTTCTTTTAAAATGCTCACTCCAATGCTGGACTCTTCCTTTAAGGGGAGACCATACCGATTCTCACCCCATATCCTTTGAACGTATGAGACGGCATTTGTGGTGGGAGAGCGGTAACTGTCTCGGATACCGTCTTTTGTTCTACACGGCAGTGATGTTTTTGTCGCCTGAGATGATGGAGGCTGTGGTTGCAACTTCAATAAAAGCTTTTTCTGTCACATCCCATAATACAAATGATGAATCTTTCTGGAAGGAAGGCTTTACAGCGGACGGTATTGGCTGGGCACACGGCAGACAGCCGGCATTTCAGAGCTATCCCGGTGATGGAATGAGATATACTCTGTTTCCGCTTCAGCATTTGAGATATTCACCATGGGAAAAGGACATTGCAAAAATTGATTTTGATGTTGCAATTAATTATATAAGAGGCTCAACCTGGAATCAGTACAAAGGACATCCGGCACAGCCGCTTACAACAAGAAATATGTTTAGTAAGGATGACGGCGAAAAAAGACCGCTTTTGTACATAGATATTGCATCGAACATACTGATGCATTTTTCCGACCTTTTAACAAAGGAGCAGAGGAATGAACTAAGACAGCTCTACAGCGAAAGATATGACCTTAAAATGGAAGGTCAGCCCGACGGAAGATATATGGGTGCAAGATTCTTTTTCAATAACGATATTCTTGCAAAAAGAAGTGACAGCGACTATTTTATGCTCCATATGGCATCAAAAAGAAGTGACGGTGCGGAATTTTGCCATACCTTTGCCGATTGCCGTAACTATTACGCTTCTGACGGTGCATATCTTATAATGAAAAATGGCGATGAATATGCAAAAAGCAAGGGTGCATTCAAGCTTTCGAAAATGCCTGGAGTTACCGCAAGAGAAATTGAAAATGAAAAGCTTTTGCCGGGAATTAACTGGTCGGGCTTTCATTCCGTTCATGATTTCTGCGGTGGTGCAGTAAGCGGAAAATACGGTGCATCGGGCTTTATTTTTGAAAAGGATAAAACAAAGAGTGTGGATGCCGCAGGCGTTTTGGCAACCGATGCAAACCCCGAGGTTTATGACGTAATTGCATATAAAGGCTGTTTCATATTTGATAAAGCAATAGTATGTCTTGGTGCGGGTATTAAAAATCTTAACACTTCGCTTGATGGAAATATCACAACCTCTGTCAATCAAACGAGCAGAAGGGGAGCAATTGTATATAATAATAAGGACGTGGATAGCGTAATTAAGAATCAGGATGAATGCTTTATTGAGCTTGAAGATGATGTTTTCGTAAGTCAGGACGGAATTTCCTACTATATATACAGTGAATTTACCGACGGAAAGGTGATACTTTCTTCAAAAAGAGAGAGAACGAACAGACACTTTTTGAACGCATCAAATCCAGAGGGTGTTGACGAGGATGTAGATATGTTCAGGCTCTATATCAATCATGGTATGGCAGAAGAGGAAAAAGCATATGCATATATGATGTATACCGGAGATGACACAGACGGAATAAAAGGCTGTAAGCCTGAAATTATATCCAATACCAAAAAGCTTCAGGCTGTTAGGTGTAATGCTATGGTCGGGGCGGTGTTCTATGATGAAACGGCAATCCTTGATACACAGCGATATACTCTTTCGGCGTCTGCACCTGCAGTTATGCTTATAAAGGAAGAAAATGACAGCTTAAGCATCGCGCTGTCAGACCCGTTGCAGAAGGAAAAGTGTAAAATGATTTTGACCTTGTATGATAAGGAAAAAGATACCCCAAAAAATATAACCGTCACAATGCCGCAAGGCGAAAACAGTGGACGGACGACGTTGGTGGAAATGGGAACATAAATAGATGTTTTTATACAACGCAGATGTACTTGAAGAAATAATTATGTCTTAAAATTGATTATTATACTTTTGGTTTAATTACAAAAATAAGAGACTGATTTTTGTAATGGTTTATGAGAAAAGAAAAACCGATACTTATGTGTGAGCCGACCCCCAAAAGTTAGACCAAAAATCTAACGATTGGGAGGTCGTTTTTTTTATATGGTGTGCTCGCCACGCGTAATAACTTGGCGGTGAAAGTCCGCTACAGGATTGGCAGTAGGAACTGTTAGCCAAAGACAAGGGCGTCCGTCGTGAGGCGGATTCTGAAGGAGGTCGGAGGTAAAACCTTGGTTTGACGAACAGAAATTGTATATAAGGCGTACTTGAAACGGACGAGTTTGCTATACAAAACAAAGTCCAATACTGCCCAGATTTCAAGGCGTGAATACAGCGGATATATGAGGTGAAGGTGATTACGCTTACCTGATGAGGTCTCATACACAGAGACAAACTGCGAAAACTAACTTCCTGTAGTCAAGGCAGAAGTTTAGATACCGTGTTTTACAACATAAAGGTGTTTATGCGAGGATGGCTTGGATGTTACGGAATAGCAGATATGAAGAACGAAATACAAGATTGGAATGAATGGTTACGCGGAAGAACACGGATGTACATTTGGAAACAATGGGAATTACCGAGGACAAGAGTAAAGAACTTAGTCAAACTTGGTATGCCTGAATGGAAAGCGTATCGTAACGGAAATAATCGGAAAGGATATTGGGCTATTGCGCGGAGTGGGATACTACACTACACCATAACAAAGGAAAGACTTGCACTCAATATGGTTGAACCGCCGTGTAGCGAATGGTATGCACTATAATCAATTAATGGTTAGCCTCCTACTCGATTCCCGAAATTCGCTGCCCTTTTCGGACTTTTATTTTGGGGTAACTATGGGAAACAAAAAAATGCTATGCAAGAGTTTCGAGTAAGGAATAGAAGCTGGACAGATAAATAGAGGTCTTTAAAAATTTCAGGGCAGATGAGCGCGAAATTATATGCGATAAAAAGAGCATAAATAGTGTTTTAATAGAATAAATAAAATAGTGATGGGACGAACTTTGAGGTACCGCTCTCGTTAGTGAGAGAAATACGGGATGTGTGCTTTTTTACTACATCGCAGTTTCTCTTATGAGTTACATTAAATATAAATATTTCCCATTGAGGTGAAACTGATTATTTTTCATAAATAAAATGCTTGTAATAGAAAATATTTGAATATCAAATTATATAATTTGACAAATGAAATAAAATGTGATATAATACGAACATATGTTTGGCTTGTTGTTAAAGCAATGAGGTAAAATATCTTTTTATGGACTGATATAAGGCGTGAGTATGATAAATGCAAATTTTGTTGATTTTTGTAGAAATTTATGTTATAATAAAATTGTACATAAATTAGCGTTTATCATTAGGTTGTTCAGATAATAATTTAATGGTAGGAGGCGATGTTATGTTTAATAAACGTAGATTGAAGGCGAGTCTATTGAAGAAAAATACATTGAATGTGGTCCATGATAATGATTTGGAGAGTTTACTGAAGTCTCTAGATGTTTATGATTCTGTTGTTTCTGGGGAAAAAAGGTGCTTGTTTTGTAATTCCATAATAACTCTGGATAATATTGATTCAATTGTTCCGTTTGAAGGTACAGTTCAATTTACTTGTGACAAGAAAGAATGTCATACAGAATTAATAGGGTTGAGGTAATGTTATGGAACAAATTACATGTATAGCAAAATACTTTGGGATGCCGATAGCGATTGTTATTCTTGTTTTCGTTATCATTAATAATGCCGAGAATATTATGATATTAAAAGGTGCACTGTGTCAATTCTTTGCTTGGATATCTCCGCAAATAGATAAAAAAGCATTATCAAGCAAAGTAAGAGGAAGTATTTTAAAGTCAAAATCTCAAATGGATGGTTTAGAGAAAGAAATTTTACCGCCTGATATTAAGGTAGAATGGGTTACGGAACAAAATGTTAGTAGCTTTTTAAGTGAAGATTGTGTGATTGTTAGGATAAAGAAGAAGGAAAATCCTCAAGAAAATTTCATTTTAGCGACAGCTGCATTTGTTAATGCGGGGCTATTGTATAATCATAAGAGGTACTTGGATAAGAATGTTATAAACGCCTCTAAGCTTACAATGATTAGAAAAATAGTTCAGAATACTGGAAAAACGGCTTTGACATTTTTTGAAGAAGAATATCTTCCTCAATGTATTACCCAAGATGAAGATATAAATGAAATGTTTGCACGACTAAAAGCGTTGGATAGGAATGGAATGTTTGTAAATATATTATTGAAGGAATTATTAAAGGCATCTGATTGTTTGTTTGGTGAAGAGCCAGATCCTTGCTTGATTGCTGAATCAAGAGAATTAGTTAGCTTTTTATACGATATTGCAACAAGAGAGCAAAATGATGATACAAATTTACAGTTGAAAAACAATTATTTTAAAATTGCAGTTATTTTGGCTGGAAAAAATAAGGTTTTAAATAAGACTGGTACAAAGCCGTATTTGAAACAGATAAGGAAAGCAGCGAATGAAGGGTATGAGACAATATACTTACTAGGCATTGGAAGGAAGGTTATTGCGACAGAAGATATAGCAAAACAAATAAATAATGACGATTCAGTTATGCTATATGCCAAACAATATTCTTATAAGCATGTGTTCAAAGATGGAAGAAAAAAAGATGCAGTAATATACGAAATTAGTAGTAAAATATAAAATAGTACATTTGATATTTTATACTTTTAGGATTATGTTTGTTTGTATTATCGATAATAGTTGATGTATATTTACATATTATGATGCAAGTCCTGAGGTTATATGTTTTAATATCGACGAAAATGATGTGTAAAATGTTATTTGATACTTAAGAGCTTTAAACATATACTTTTTGTACAAATTTCCGATACTGAAAATTTGGATAAAATGGCACTGCCATACCAAAAATGACATATTGTGCATATGACGGGCAGAGCTCCTGCTCTGCCGCGGAGAAAGGCTGTAAATGCTGAAAATCAGTGTTATACAGTCTTTCTTTTGATTTGTAAAAAACAGAGGTTATGCATCCCGCTCTGTGCTAGAATAGATTGGGTTAAAACAGTAATATTTTGGGAATACTGATATGTATTTAGTTTTGTATTGATTTTTCGAAATAATTATGTTACAATGTTGATAGTTTGATATAAGGGAGGAAAAAACAATATGGATATAAAGATTCCGGATATTGAATTGTCTGGAGAGATATCCTTGTATGCACGAATTTCTGTTGATACAGAAAAGGAATCGGATGAGAATACAAGTATAGATAATCAGCTGAAAATAATTCATAATTATATTAAACAGCATTTCCCAAAATGCACATACAAGGAATATATAGACCGTGACAGAAGCGGATACACCTTTGAGCAGAGAGAAAATTATCAGGAAATGAGAAAAGCTTTGCTTGGAGGGAAGTCAAAAATACTTGTTGTAAAGGATTTTTCCCGTTTCTCACGTCGTACAAGCCTTGGCTTGTGGGAGCTTGAACAAATGAGAGATGCGGGAGTCAGGATAATAAGTGTAATGGATGCCTGTGATTATCCGACACACGATGATTGGCTCAACATCTCAATAAGATTTATGACAAACGAATTACCTGTTACCGATACGAGTAAAAAGGTTAAAAACAGTATCGTTACAATGCAGAAGGAGGGACAATGGCTTTGTGCAGTTCCTTATGGGTATACTTTGGAGGAGATAAAAAACAAGCAGATTATATCTGTAGTTCCCGATGAGGCGGAAATTGTAAAAGAGGTTTACAGACTTTACGCATATGAGGGCTGGGGGTATAAAAAGATTGCAAATTATCTTACAGAGAAAAATATACCTACGCCGAGAATGAAGGAGAAGCAGAGAGCGGAAGAAAACGGTATGGATTACAGAAGAAAAATCAGTACTGCATGGAGTGTTCAGACGCTTGACGGAATGCTTCGCAATGATTTTTATATCGGTGTTTACAGAGGACATAAGTATACAAGGGCAAAAATCAACGGCACAGATGTAAAGCTTGATGAAAGTGAGCACTTTGTTATTGAAAAACACCATAAAAGTATTCTTGATGATAAAACCTATTTGTACACGCAGGAGGTTCTTGAGCAAAGAACAAAAGCCGCTACACATTACCGTGGTATAAAGAAGTACGATACACCTTACACCGGCTATCTGTTCTGCGGTGAATGTAAATCACCAATGTTTAGCAGAAGCCGTCCCGGTCTTGCACCGTCGTATATTTGCGGAACATATCACAGGAGAGGGCTCAAGGGATGTACCTCACATCACACACGCTTTGATTTTCTCGATGGTGTATTGAAGGATTACATCAGACTTGTCAAGAATAACTGCAGAGATATGATTAAACAGCTTGAAAAAACAATTGCGAGTGAGGCGGATGCGGTAAAGGACAGCGAGAAGGTTATAAAGCTGTTGGAAAATCAGATTGCGGGAGCAAAGGAAGAATTAAAAGCTACTAAAAAGCAAAAGATTAAGGAGCTTGCCCGAAATTGTGAGGACCCCGGTTTGATAGAGGAAACATATCTCGAAATAGAGGAAGAAATAACAGCCCGTATACACGGACTGCAGGAGCAGCTGAAAGCAAGTGTCAGCAAGAGAAGTCAAGTTGTTGAAATTGCAAGAGTATCGAAAACGGTATTTGATGTTTTTGATAACATTCTCAATAAGCCTAAGCTGGGTAAAGCTGATATAGCTTTAATAGTTGACAGAATTAATGTTTATGAAAACGGAACAATTGAAATAAAGCTAAAGGCAGACATTGAAACTCTTTTAAAGACGGGAACCTTGCCCGGCAGGGAGGAAGCTGTAAATTTTAACTTTGACAGTATAGATATCTCATATTCAGCCCAATACAGCCCCAAAGTGATTAATCAACCACTTAAGGTCTATACTGTCAATGTTATCAGTAAGGGGTCGCCCTCTCTTATGCGGAGAACTCTGCGTATTTCTTTCGGTATAACAACACGACCTAAGTCGTCAATTCTTCTTACAATTCCCGTTGCTTTCATTTTTAAATGCTCCTTTATCAATTTACGGTGTGCATAAATGCACACCCTACAATTTGCAATCGTAGGGAACGGATTTTTCCGTTCCGTTTTTATTTACAATGCTATTTTGTACAGACAAGGAATTTTTATGTAAGGAAAAAGGTGGGAATGTAAATGATTATTTTGTAAGAATATTTACAATTTTTGTTATTTGTTCATCGGTAAGCGGTTTTTCGGTTTCATATTCGGTTATGTATGAATACATTTCACGCTCTCCGTCGTCTGAATAGGAAAAAACAGGGGTTTTGTTATATTCAAATTCAACATCGACATCGGCATCGGGGTTTGAAAAATATACAACGCCCTGGACCCATATATTAATTCCCGCTTGCTTGAGTATATTGGAGAGAAGATAGACGTGTGTTGAAACCTGCTTTATGGGGTTGTAGAACTCGTTTGTATAAGGTGTGCCGCCACGTCCGACTTTATACTGTGTAAGCTTGTTGTCAAGATGACTGCCCGTAATATTTCCGTTTCGGTTCTTAGTTTCTATAACAAAAACACCGTTTGGACCGATAACAATGTTGTCAAGCTCACCTTGTCTGCCTTCAAGATTTACTATTGCATTTGATACGATACTGTAGCTTTCCGGCAGAGAGGTCAGAAAATCGACAGTTGCTTCTTCACCTTCCACTCCTGATTTTAGCTTGTCTATCTTTTGGGAGTTTAACGCCATATACACACCGCCGCCTGCAAAGCCCATAAAGCATGGGAATAAAAAGAGCGGATGAGAGATTTGAAATATAAAAATATTTGCCGCCCACAGTATAAAGCAGATTCCGCACAGCTTTGCACCGTTTGTTGCTTTTCTTTTTGCGGTTAGATATTCGTCCTTTAATGCGTTGTTTTTTGAATAATGTTTTGCCATATTTATCCTTCTTTCTTATAACGTTTATTTCTAAGTACGGATTTTATTATAGCATATCCGTATTGCAAGACAAAAAGGGGGGAGAATTACATAAATTCAATGTCCTTTATATCTATAGTAATGCCCTTTTCGGCAAGGGATTTTTCGATAGCAGCAATAATCTTTTCACTGTTAGCATTTACAAGGCTAATCACTATGTCGTTTTTCTGCTCATCGGAAAGTGCACTGAGCATTTTCTTCGGGATATCTCCGGGCATGGACAGAATTTTAGAAAGTGCTTTCATTCCTATGCTATCGCTGTTTTTTGCATTTTCCTTTAAAAGAGGAAGAACAAAATCAATTATACTGTCATAGTCTATGTTGTCTATGTTAATATTAATATTCATACGGCATACTCCTTATCATTTGAAGAGTTTATGTCTTTATTATACACTTGTTCTTATGTTAAGTCAACAAGGACAACACGTTTTTAAAAAGAGGATAGTGATGCAGGCATAAGTTTTGTTGACATTTGGTATTCTATGGTATATAATAAATCAGAACAGAATTCACGATTGAGGGTGAAAATGAATGAATATAATTATTATAGGTGCAGGAAAATTCGGTACGACGATATGTGACGAACTTGAAAATGAGGGGCATAACATAACTGTTATAGATACCAATGCATCGATTGCGGACAGAATTGTTGAGGAATACGATGTAATGGGAATATGCGGCGATGGAATGAATATTGAAATTCTTACCGAAGCAGGGGCGGAGCGGTGCGATGTTATCATTGCAACGACGGCGTCTGATGAAATAAATATGGTATCGGCATTGCTTGCGAAGAAGCTCGGCGCAAAGCACGCCGTTGCAAGAGTGAGAAATCCGCTTTTAAGAAAGCAGACGGGTTTTATGCGCGAGGAAATGGGAATTTCGATGATGGTAAACCCCGAGTATGATGCGGCGTGTGAAATTTCGAGAATGATAAAATTCCCGGAAGCGGCAAAGATAGAGACCTTTGCAAAGGGAAGAATAGAAATGGCGGAGGTGCGTGTGCACAAAGAGTCTTTGCTTTGTGACCGGTCGCTTAAGGAAATAGGAAAGAAATTTACATCACGTGCACTGATATGTGCAGTTGAACGTAAGGAAGAGGTATATATTCCGGGCGGTGATTTTATCATACGTGAGGGTGACAGAATAAATCTTACGGCAACACATTCAGAGCTTGCAAACTTTTTGAAGGAGGCAGGCATATTCACGCAGAAGGTGCGTTCGGTAATGATTGTCGGATGCGGTGCCGTTGGTTTTTATCTTACAAAAATGCTCAGCGAGAGCGGAATGAGAGTCAAGGTTATTGAAAAGGACCGTGAAAACTGCGAGAGAGTAAACAATCTTTTGCCCAAGGCTGATATAATCTGCGCTGACGGCACAAATCATCAGGTGCTGATTGAAGAAGGATTACTGACCACAGATGCACTTGTGTCATTGACGGGAGTTGATGAGGAGAATATAATTGTATCTCTTTTTGCGAAGGTAAAGGGCGTTGATAAGGTTATAACAAAGGTTAATAACACAATGCTTTTGCCTATTGTCGACAGTATCGGTCTTGACAGTATCGTAACCCCTAAGGAAATTACAGCCGATATTATAACGACATATGTGCGTGCAAAGGAAAATGCTCAAACAAGTAATGTTCTTACGGTGTATAAGCTTGCAGGAGGCAGACTTGAGGCACTTGAACTTCGTGCGAATAAGGGCGATAAGTATATAGGTAAAAAGCTTAAAGACCTTCCCATCAGAAAAAGTGCGCTTATTGCCGGCATAGTTAAGGGCAATAAGGTTATTATCCCCAATGGTGACAGTGTGATAGATGCGGGCGACCGTGTGATGGTGGTAACTGCAAACAGCCATACAGGTTCATTGTACCAGATGTTTGAGGAGAACGGATATGAACTATAACGCAATAGCCCAGGTAGTGGGTAAAATAATGTATGTGACCGGTGCTATGCTGATACTCCCGATAATAGTGAGCATGATTTACTCTGAAGGAATGGAGCTTGCGTTTTTTGCACCGATGGCGGTTCTTGTAATTGGCGGCTTTCTTTTGAGCAGAATACCAAAAAATAACAGAAACGTATATATCGGAGAAGGATTTTTGATTGTAACCCTTTCGTGGCTTATTATATCGGTGTTCGGTGCGGTTCCGTTTGTTATATCGGGGTATATTCCGTCCTTTATTGATGCGTTTTTTGAGACGGTATCGGGTTTTACCACCACCGGCTCAACTATACTTACCGATATTGAGGCACTTCCGTATTCGCTTCTTTTCTGGCGAAGCTTTACGCATTGGATAGGCGGTATGGGTGTGCTTGTCTTTTTACTTGCACTCACAACCGGTAAGGATATGCGCACTATGTATATTATGCGTGCGGAATCACCGGGGCCGAAGGCGGGCAAGCTTGTGTCGAAAATGAAGCACACAGCAGGGATTATGTATCTTATATATGTGTTCCTGACTGTTTTGCTGATGCTCCTTCTTGTATCGGGCGGTATGCCGGTTTATGATTCGATTGTAAATGCATTTGCAACTGCCGGAACGGGCGGTTTTGCGATTAAAAATGCAAGCATTGCGGCATATAACAGTGCGTATGCAGAGTATATGATAGCTGTGTTTATGGTTTTGTTCGGTGCGAATTTCGGGATATATTTCCTTCTTTTGAGGGGGAAAGTAAAGGATATGTGGAAAAACGAAGAGGTCAGGTGGTATGCGACGATAATACTCATTGCCACTCTTCTTATTGCACTTATTATTCTGCCGACGTACGGTGTGGGTGATTCGCTTAGAAAGGCATTTTTTACCGTTTCATCAACGATAAGTACAACAGGTTATGTTGTTGACAACTATGAGATGTGGCCGACTGCCGCAAAGGCGATAATATTCTTCCTGATGTTTATAGGCGGTTGTACATCATCAACGGGCGGCGGGATGAAGGTTTTACGTATTATGGTTTTGGCAAAGCTGGCTAAAAGAGAATTAAAGATTGCAGGAAGCCCGAGAACGGTCAAGTCGATTTCGGTTGATAAAAAGGCTGTAGACCCCGAGATTGTAAGGGGAATTTCGGCATATCTTATAGTGTTTATGTTTGTGATGGCAATTTCGATTCTTCTTATATCCTTCGACGATGTGAGCTTGATTGAGTCGGTTTCGTCTGTGGTGACCTGCATTAATAACGTAGGACCCGGATTTGAAAGACTCGGTGCTGTCGGGAATTTTTCGCATCTGTCAGATTTTTCAAAGCTTATTCTTGCATTGAATATGCTGATGGGAAGGCTTGAACTGTTCCCGATTCTGGTACTTTTAAAACCATCTTTGTGGAAGGTATGATTGAAATTAAAAAGCTATTGTATAAGCTTAATACAGTAGCTTTTTTTTGTTGACTTGTTTGAGAATATGTGGTATCATTATAATAAGGAAAATTATACATAAAAATGGGGGGGGCGGAGCTATGCTTAATAAGTTTTTGACATCATTACTGACGGCAGTGATGCTTTTGGAATGCATACCGGCTGTCGGGTTTGCGGAAACTAAGCCGGATGTTGGTGCGGCACAGACAAGCAGTGAGGAAATCATTGAACCGATAAAGGAATATATTCCGGAGGACGAAGAAATAATTGAATATAAGCCGACGGAGGAAAATGGCGGCATCAGTCTTATGGCGTCAATATTCAGCCCTGAGTATTTTGAAACAAATAAAGCGGATGTATGGGCGTGGAGTAAATACGGCAGTGATTCAACATACAAGAATTCCAAACATATACATACATATAAAACAAAGGGAACCGTTCTTAAGATGGTAAGCTCGAAGGAAAATAAGTCGGGCAATATGTGGTATAAGGATACCGACGGACGCTGGGTATGGAGTGGAAATCTTAAAAAGCACAGTCATAAGGCGAATTCTCCATCGACAAAAAAATGGTATGAGCATTACAATAATACTAAACACGAATATCATACCGAAACAGCTGCAAAGGTGTGTACCGGAAAATCCTGCGATAAGGTGTATGAGAAAAAATCATCAACCAAGCAGAAGCAGAAGCATGAATGGGTTAATGCAGGGCAGTGTAAGCAGTGCGGATATAAATTCAAGCTTAACTACGATGAGTATTGGTTTGAAAAGGAGTATATGGCTCTTAAAAATATTACTCTTAGAAAAGAGCCGTACAGTGACGCGGCAGCTATGAGCACAAAATATTCGCAATATGATTTGGTGACAATTGTGGGAGAGGCAGAAAATGCCCATGAAAACAAGTGGTATAAGACAAGCAGCGGCGGCTGGATTTACAGTGCAAATATCGAGAAGCATTCCCATACCTTCAGTAATCATACGGGAAAATGTGTTTGCGGAAAGAAGGATTCATACAAGGAAAAGAGTAAGGTTGAGGAATTTTTTCAGCTCACAAAGGAAACGACCTTGCGGGATATGCCATTCCCCGGTGCAACAGCTAAAGGGACATACGCAAAGGAGCACGTTTTCAAAATAAACGCATATTCATATGACGGTATTACATACTGGAAGCCTACATGGTACCGTACAACCGATAATAAATGGATACCTGCAGGAAATCTGACTGAGCATAAACATAAATATACCGGCGGCTTTTGTGATTATGCAGGCTGTGGGGATGAATTCAAGATTAAGGAAGAAAAGCTTAACAGTAGCGGCAAGGCAGAAATTTATGAAACTGTAGGCAGCGGAAGGGTTGTAAGAGTAGGCCCGTATGATGTCAGAGCAGTAAAAGAAACTATTCCCGAAAAGTATCAGATTGTAAAGGTTACGCATAAGGCAGAGAATGCACATGAAAACCTGTGGTATAAAACAGAAAACGGAGGATGGATTTATTCAGGAAATATTCAAAAGCACAGCCATCATATAAAAACGGGAAAATGTACCAGTAAGGGCTGTAGCTATATTCATGGTATAAAGCCTGTTACAATTGCAAAAAAGTATTTTGAAACCAACAAAGCTGATGTACCGGCATATAATAAGCCATATGATGATTCAGGTGTTGCAAAGAAGTACGACAAAAGTAAAACGGTAATAGTGGCGGATGCTGAATTTGATAATTATTACAAGCATACGTGGTACAGAACAACCGAGGGCTATTGGATTTATGAGGGTAATCTTGAGGAGCATGAGCATGAATTTAATGCCGGAACCTGTAAGAGCTGTTATGCTGTTGAGCCAATTGAGGTTACAAATTTGTCGGCTACTGTGTATGTTACTAAAAATGACAATGTACCGGTATGGAAACTGCCCTACAGCAACAGCGGCAAAATAACAACTCTTTCCAAAAAGGGCACAACGGTTGTAATAATCGGCGAAGCAAGCAATAAATACGGCAGGAAATGGAACAAAACCTCCGACGGCTACTGGATTTATTCTGAAAATATCAAAAAGCAGAGCAAATCATCCAATACGCAATCGGGGCAAAACAAGGTAAATACATATACATTACAGGTTGTAGACACCGATAACAAGCCTATAGACTGTGCTATAATTACCTTTGGCGATGCTATGCTTTCAACAAATGAAAAGGGCTATGCTGATGTTGCAAAGCCTTTGGGCTGTGTTTACCTTAAGGTCATTGCCGGCGGCTTTGAAACATATGAGGTTTTCTCATATAATATGAAGAAGGAAATGCACGATAAAATTGTTCTTGCAAAATCAGGCAAGGATGAGCTTACCAAGGCAATTCTCAAGTACAACAAAACCGAAACAGATTTAAGATTGTATGAAAAGACGATAAATCAGGCTGAGCATAACAGCGACTATAACAAATATGTTAACTTTGATATTGAGCTTGCCTCAAATGTCAGCAATATAAAGGAATTTCAGCTTGTTCAGGGCAGTAAGGTTAAGTACAGATCGTCAGACGGTATATTTAAGAGTCTTACGGCAAATGGCTTTGATAAGGACAAGGCAATTTATGTAAAGGTAATTGACAGTAATTCAAAAACGAGAGTCAACCGCAAGCTGCTTTTGAATGTTGTGCATAAGGTAAGTGATGTGCCCGATACGATTTCGCTTGGTAAGAGTATCGCTATCAGCTTACCCGAAAGTGCTCCGTTCCCATTCCAGGGACTTAAAATTGAGCTTGACTGTCCCGTTCTTCCTCTTGATGTTACGGTAAATACAGATATAATTCGTATCGGTATCAATTTCAAGGCATATGACGGAACTAAGTCCCCGGAGGACAATGAAAAGGCATGGGATTATTTAAAACGTATGAATAAGGGGAAATTCAAGGAGTTTTATAAGAAAAATGCCATGAAGGATAATAATAAGCTCAAGCCGGATGACCTTTCCTTTGACGTAAAATTCGGCGGTTATCTTGAGGGTGGATTAAAGGATAATCACTTTGCAGGACGTCTTTTTGTAATGTTATCGGCAGGAGTGTCCAAGGAATTCCAGTTTACAGCACCGGTAATTCCCATACCGCTTGTGTTTGAGCTTGCAATAGAGGGAAGTGCACAGGCGGACGGTACTATTAAGATAAATAAGTATGCGGTTATTGAAGATGCAAGTCTTGATATTACAATTGAAGGTGCAATAACGTTATATCTGGGTATCGGTATGGCGGGCTTTTTCTCGGTCGGAGCTTACGGTCAGGGAACTGTTACCGCAGATATCCCCATTCTTCCGAAACCAATGATTGAGGCGGTCTATGCATCAGCTAATTTTGGAGTAAAGGCAAAGCTTTTCGGAAAGGATGCATTTAATGTAAAGGTTATACAGCTGGGGAATTACTACCTGTATAAAAACAGCGATACGCTGAGTCTGATGGATTCAGGTCCGCCTATGACATATAACGATATAGTTGATGAGCTGACCGATATGGAACGCTACCGCACAATGGACAGAAGCTATCTTGAGGAACGCTCGGGCTGGTACGAAGACACACAAAAAGAAACAATATCTTTAATGAGTGAAGGCGACGAAGAGATAACAGAGGACGGAGAAAGTCAAGATGTCGAAAACAATGTTGTGCTTTCAAAGTTTGACTTTGAAGTGATGCAGAGCAACACCTATACAGATATCAAACCTCAGGTTGTAAGCTGTGACGGTGTGATAATGATGGTATATGCCGATGACAACGCACAAAGAAGTGAGCACGACAGAACTATGCTTGTTTACTCGATTTATAATGAGGCTACAGAAAAATGGCTTGAACCGAAGGCGATTTGTGACGACAGTACAGCGGACTATAATTTCAGCGTAAGTTCAAACGGTGAGAGTATATATATCGTATGGCAGAACGCAAATTCGCTAAACGATGCCGACTGGAATCTTGAAGAAATCGGAAAGAATACCGACTTGTATGTTGCGAAATTTGATTCAGTTATGCAGAGCTTTACAAACGTCGAAAGAATAACAAAGGATAACAACGTGTGTGAAATGATGCCGAGAGTTTCGGGAGTCGGCGGTGAAACTGTTGTTACGTGGTTTGTAAACAGTGCCGATGACGTATTTGGAATTAAGGGCACCAATGATGTATACTATGCTAAAAAGGCAGAGGAGGAGTATGCTCCTGAGGAAGAATACTATGTTGATTCAAGTGCTGTGACAGATGAAGAGGTTGACGAGGAATCAATTCCCGATACCGAGTCGGTTCCGGACGGCTTTGTGGCAGTTGAAGAGCCGGAAGAGACGGTAGCAGAGTGGATAGCACAAAAGGCAACCGAAAATCAGCCGCAGATTACATCACTTGCTGTCGGATATATGTACGAGGACGGATATATTGCATTCACAATTGATGAGGACAGGGATTTATCAACTATCGATGACCAGATGATAAAGCTCATTAAGACAAATACCAACACTGAAAATGAAATTATCAGTTATACAGACAAGGCTATGAATGTAGAATTTACAACCGTTTACGGTGACCCTGCACTTACATGGTTCAATCAGGGCTATATCTACTACAGCATTGACCCGGAGTATGAACCTATAATACTCTATAACGATGCTCAGATTCCCAATAATGAATATCACATTATATCGGCTGACAGCGGAGATATGGCTGTTTTATACACAATCAGGCAGGAGAGCAAAGCGGAAGCCTATGTAATTCTCCACGACGGCGATACCTATGAATGGGGCTTGCCCGTTAAGGTTACTCAGCAGGATAAATATATCCAGAATTTCAACGGTGCATATTACGATGATATGATTGTATCGGTATTCAATCAGACAGATGTAACTCAGGAGACCTTGTTTGAAAAGAACAATCTGTGCTGTGCTCTGATTGGCGAGAGAAACGACCTTGTTATAAGAAACGTGATATTTGATGACCTTGACCTTCAGCCGCTTACCACCTATCCGGTAACGGTTGAGGTTACAAATAACGGTACTGTCAGATGCGAGGCGATAAGGCTTCTTATGACAGCAGACGGACACACCGTTACAGAAGAGGTCAGAGATACACTTATCCGCCCGGGTGAAACGATTACACTTGAAACCTCTGTGACAATGCCTGAGGAAGTCAAAAAGCAAACCTATGCCGTAAGCGTTGAGCAGGACACAAACATTGACGCAGATATTTCAAACAACAGAGCAGAATTTACCGCAGGCAGTGCGTTCTTTATAATAGAGGCACAGCGTTCTGTGGAGGATGAGAGAAATCTTATATACGTAACCGTTACAAATAAGGGCTATGAAGCATCGGGCGGGTCTTTGGTTCTTTATGATGATAATTACAACATAGAAAAGATTCTCAGTGAAAATATAGACGAAATAGGCTATAACGAAACCTATAACTGTACTATTGAAATTCCACCTGAGGATTTCGGCGACAGTATGTATAAGTCATTTATAATAGGAATCATTCCATTTGCTGAGCAGTCAAATAAGGAGTATAATACAGTTTCGGTGTTTATGAAGAATGCAGTAGCAATTGAAGACCCTGTAATAGATGCAGAAGCTGAGCTTATTGATGCCTCTGCCACAGATGAAATTTCGCTTATGAGCGAATTTAAGCAGAAGGTTTCGGGCAGGGTAAGGAACGAGACGGAATATGATATCGAAAGCTGTAAGGTGCTTGTTACTGCCTATGATGAAAGAGGTATATATATTGATACAGTAATCTCCGATGCATCAGCTGCGGCAGGTGACGAGATTGAATTCTATGCTGAATTTGATACAGAGTTAGCTGTGTCGACAGTTAAGGTTACATTGATTGATGCAATTACTATGGAGCCCTTGAGCGATTATAAGGAGACGAAGCTCGAAACAGCAGACGCACAGATGTTTGCAGAAGATGATAGTGACATATATTATGAAATCGTCGAAGGTGAAGAAATATAAGGAGGGAAATATCGGATGAAAATAAAAACATTATCTGCAGTATTGGCATTGGTAATGCTTATGATGCAGGTGCCGAATATCAGCTTTGCCGCTGCACAAAGTGAAGAGGAAATCGGTGCAGTGATAGAAGAAATAAAAACGATATATGAGCCGGGGAAAAGCTATTTCGTGGCAAATTCTGACCAGAAGTGGGTCGGTTATGACAATATGGAGGGTGACAAAACAAAGGATTGTGAGGATAAAAGTGTAAACAATTCCCACGGCCGTTTCGGCGGGTTGTGGGAGTCTATGGGCTTTGCAAAATTTGTGCATTACAGCATATTCGGGGATATACCCGAGTATGATTATCACTGTAACCCGGGCAATATGAATGACAAGATAGAAATAATCGGACGTTATGCATCAAAGTGCAGACATTTAAAGGGTGATATTGACGGCGATATGACCGCTGAAAATATGAAAAAGCTTTTATCGGGTGCAAAGGTGGGCGATATTGTAATGGTAACGCCCAAGAAGAAGTGTAATCTTGCAGGCCATGCAATGGTTGTAACAGAGGTTAACGAGGCAAGCGTAACGGTATATCACGCAAATTACGGTGTGAAAACCTGTGCCGTTACAGAGGACGTACTGACCTTTGATGCATTTTCTGACTACCATTGTGTAACGCTTCTTCGTTCGCCTGACTATCCATATCCTGCACCGGTGCCACCGAATGCGGTTGAGGGCATAAAGCTTTCTTCTAATGACTTAACGCTTAATGAAAATGTTAATGTTTCATGGAATATGGCAGCTACTGCAGAGTCATACAAGGTGATACTGGAAAGTGTGGAAGGGGAAAAGGTACAGGAGGAAGAAATTCCCGGCACATCAACGGTGTGTGCATTTTTACTTGATTCTCCGGGAAGCTACAAAATCAAGCTTGTAGCGACCAATGAATACGGAGCTTCACCCCCTGCTGTATCAGATGAATTTGTAGTGCATAATGAAAATATAGTAACCTTTAAAAATAAAGACGGTAATGTGATTTCAAAGCAGAGAGTTGCCTATGGCAGCGCGGCGGTGGCTCCTTCAGTTCCCAATTTTGAGGGCTACATATTTGCAGGCTGGGATAAGGTATTTGATAATGTTACTGAGCCGATGGAGGTTAATGCAGTGTACGAGAAGGAAAAGTACACGGTAAAATATTATGATGTCGGCGGAAAGCAGATACTCAAAACCGAGCTTGTTGAATTTGAGGGGAAGTCAACACCGCCCGAGAATGTCAAGGTGGCAGAGGCATATGTTTTTGCCGGCTGGCAGATTGGCTTTGGCAGTAAATGTACAGACTATAACTGTGTTACAAGTGATATGACTGTAATTGCAACGCAGAAGCCGGAGGAAATAACTCTTCCTATAAAAGTTACGATTCAAAGTTGTGAAAGAGATGAAACAGCAAAGTTTTATACATACTGTGTATCTGCATACAATATGTCTGCCGAGCCAAAGAGCTTCAAGCTTATCGGTACCTTAAAATCTGCCGAGGGTAAAGCACTTAAGAGTGTTGTTCTTGAGGAAATGACTCTCGCAGGTGGAGAAACGGTACGCCCAATTATTGAAAAGCAGATAAAGTATTCTCAGAAGGCTACTACCATCGAATTCGTTGCAGTGGCTGTTGAAGGAGATTCCAAAACAGGCGGCATATATTCCAATGTTGTAAGTGAGCCTATTGTTGACACCTCCTCCTGGGGTGCGTGGTCTGACTGGACGGATAATTCCTCCGAGGCATATAAGCACGAGGATTATGAGAGTAAAAAGCAGTATCGTTACAGAAATAAGTCCTACGGCGAATCGAACACAAACGACTGGGCGGCACCATGGGAGCTTTATGAAACAACAGGCTACTGGGGTAACTGGGACGGATGGTACACATGGAATCCCGGTGCATCATCAACAAGACAGGTGGAGTCGCAGCTCTTCCATGAGGGTTATAATAACAAGACTCAGTACAGGTATTCAAGATACTACGGCTGGTCATCAAAAGGCTACTGGGTTGCGTATGCGTGGAAAACAGGGGTTTGTTTAACCTATCAGTCAACAGGCTGGCTTGACTATGCACTTCCGTATCAGGCACCACATCAATGCGGTGCGGCGTACGGTCAGAAGATGATTGATACAACCAAAAACATATTCTGGTATAATGAGGAAACCCAGGTCGTTCCAAATTATAACAGTCCTATATATGTAACAAAATATCGCTACCGTGATTGGATTCCTGTTTATAAGTACAGTAAATGGAGTGAGTGGTCACAGTGGAGCGATACCGAGGTGAGTGGAGATGAGATGGAAGAAAGATACGTCTACCGCTACAGAGACAGCGACAACTCGGGCGAGCCTGAGGACACAACGGGTGAGTTCATCACAATCGAGGGTAATATAAAAGAGGTTGAAGAGGACTTTAATAAAAAGAGTGCCGCAATACTCGTATATAAAAAGAGTAACACCGACCCGACTGAGGAACAGCTCGAATATGTAGGCGTGACTACAATCGGAGAAGGAAACAGCTACAGCTTCAGCTTCAAGCCGAAGGAAATGCCAACAACCGAAACAGGCGGCTTTATAGTTGCACTGGGTCTTGAGGGGGCGGACAGAGTGGTAAATGTTGATTATATTGACGTTGATAAGCCTAAATATAAGGTGACATTTGAAGTGGACGGAGCAGAATGGGATGTGCAGACTGTGGCAGAGGGTGAGAGTGCAACGGCACCTGCAATCCCCGAAAAGAAGGGCTATGTGTTCGCAGGCTGGGATGCGAATCTCACCGGTATCAGGCTTGATACTGTAATCCACGCAAAATTCGTGCCTGCAGAATACAACCTTGTATTTATTGACTGGGAAAGCAATACAGTTACAACTCAGGTACAGAAATACAATGACGTTATTGTATACCCCGAGCTTGCACCGATAGAGGGCGTTGCAAAGAGAAGCTGGAACAAGCTTGATGAGGGTATCACAAAGGTGACCGAAAATATGATTATAGAAACAGTTGCGGTTATGGAGGAATTTACCGTTACCTTCTCGGATGAAAACGGTGTTATTTCAACTGAAACAGTAGGCTACGGACAAAAAGCAACACTTCCCGAGGCACCTAAAAAGGATAATATGATATTTGCCGACTGGATTGGTGATTGTTCATATTCGTATATTACCTGTGATACAAGCTTCAAGCCGGTATTCGTATATGAAGCTACGGTAAAAGCACCCGAGATGAATGTGCTTTCACAAAATAGCGACGGAACATACAGTGTGAGCCTTGAAAGTGCAACAGAGGGTGCTGACATTTACTACATAATAGAAGACGAGCATGAACCGGTGCTTATGTCTGTTGAAGAAGAGCTTGAATTAATCTACGGTGAGGGAGATAATAACCTTGTAGAGGAAGTACCCGAGGTATCGGAAGAGGAAACTGAAGAATTAAGCTTTATGGACAGTGCAATTCTCTATGACGGCAGTGAAATTACTCTCTCAAAGGGTCAGACTATAATTATGAGAGCTTGTATGGAGGGTATGAATGACAGTATCCCCGTAAAAGAGGACAACGAAAGCGATACTGCACACCATATTGCTGAGATTACCCAAAACAGTATCAGACAGTACAGAAACAGTATCGAAGGTGATATGAGCATCACTCTTACAAATAATATTCCCTGGTATGATACAGCCGCGTTCGCACTCTGCTTCTATGACCAGAGAGGTGTAATGCTCGATATTATACCGAAGGAAGCAAATATAAAACCGGGCGAGAATAAGGTTGAATTTGAGAATATCGTAGTAAATAATGTGGATTTTGCAAAGAGTGAGAAGATTATCCTGAAGGTTATGACATCGGTTTACGGAGGAAGCTTAAGACCTGTAACAGATGTTATAGAGCTGGAAATTAACTAAGGTACGTTTTGGTACAGAATGGAGATTAACGTGAAAAATAAGCGGCACATATCACTGCTTTTCGCTCGGGGCAGTACCCTCGTACGGCACCGCTCGCGTCAAAGCCGCAATCTGCACCGCTCCTTTTCCACGTTATAATTTGTGCCGCAGTGCGGCGGAATGGAGATTAAAATGAAAAAGATAATTGGCGTAATATTTGCCGCTGTCATAGCTATGACAGCGGCGGTGACCGGATTCTGTTCAGAAGCTGTAGCAATCGAATCTGTTGATTTTGAAAAGTATATAGATTCGCAGGGTATGGAGGATGAAACTCTTGTAAACGTCAGAGTGACATTTGAGGCTCCCTCCGATGCAGAACAGGTCAGTGTTTATCTTACAAGTGAGGATATATCGGAAATAAGCGATGAAACAAAGTCTGCAATCATCTATATGGATCAGGCAATTACACCGTCGGACGGTATGTATGTATTCCCTGTTGAAAAAAGCAGAATTGCCGCATGCCTCGGCAAGGAGGAAATTGAGGGTGAAACCCTGTGGGTTAAAATGAGCGGAAAGGGAATAGATGAGCTTACTACCGTAACGGTTGTATACAACACTCCCACCGATGAGTTTGTATATGGTGATGTAAATAACGACGGTGACATTGATTTTGCTGATGCAATACTGATTTTAAGATATGATGCCGGAATTATATCGCTTACCGAGACACAGCTTTTGTCAGCTGATGTGAACGGCGACTCGGACTCGGATTTTGCCGATGCCATACTGATACTTCAGTATGAAGCAGGTCTTGTTGATAAAATAAGATGATTGCAGAAAGGAATTGTGAATAATGAAAAAGTTGATTACTTCAATTCTTGTTGCAATCTGTGCTGTGGGATTGTCTCTTTCAGCAAATGCCCAAAGTACTGCTGTATTAACCGCTGTGTGCCCGGAGGATGCGGTATCGGGCAGTGAATTTACCGTAGACTTTGTACTGTCGGAAAATTCAGGTGCGGCAGGCGGTAAGTTTGATATCGTATACGATACCGAAAGCCTTGAATTTGTCAAGACTGAGAATAAAGAGGTGCTTGATTCGGTTACACCGACGGTAAATGAAGATTATGCCGACGGTACCATAAGGGTTATCTGGGCAGGTACTAAAGGAAATACCGGTGGCGGCACCGTTATAACCGTTACTTTCTTTGCAAAGATCAGCTATGAGGACAGGGAAGAGACAGTTGAAATTAAAAACCTTAAGCTTGCGGATGAAAGCACGGCTGTAATAGCGTCAGCATCGGAGAATGCTGTATTTACCGTAAAGGCAGAGCCGAAGCCGGTTATGACGGTGAAATCTGCATCGACAGCTGTTATTGGGGATAAAATCGGCATAAGCGTTATGCTTTCGGAAAAATCCCGTGCCTGTGGCGGAGGCTTTTGTCTTATATATGATAACAGTGCTTTTACCTATTCATCCTACGAGCCGGGCGAGCTTGTGAGCGGTTGCTTTAATGTTGTAAATAGTAGCTATAAGGACAATATGATTAAATTTACTTGGGCAGGTGCAGGTGCACAAATGAACGGAGGCTGTCTTGTGACAATCCTGTTCGATGTTGCGGACACCTCGAAAGAGGAGGCATGCTTTACGCTTGGCGATGCACGTGTTGCAGATGAGGATACTAAAAAAACAGACTGTGAGATTAAAGGCAGGATTGTGAATTTCTCAAAGGATTCGGATGTAAAAATTACAGCATCACTTGACGCAGAAGGTAAAGCAACAAATACCGTAATATATAACTGCCCGGAAAAAGCGAAGCTGTATACGGCGCTGTATAAAGGTGATGCATTACTTAATGTTATTGTAGAAGAGATTGGCAGTGACAACAGAGTACAAACCGAAATTCCGTCTGTGGATTTTGAAACGTTGAGGGTTATGCTCTGGACAGACTCTGATACTATTACACCGCTTTGTGCAGCAAGTGATGCAAAATAAGAAAGGACTTTATAATGAAAAGGTTACTTAATATTGTTATTTCTTTGCTGTTGTGTTTGTATATAACAGCGACGGCAGAGGAAATGCAGGCGGAGTTTGAGATTAAGACAGAGCCGGGTGAAAATACGGTTACTGCCGCTGTAGGCTATAAGAATGCTGTGGGAATGTGCGGAGGAGCGCTGAATCTCGTGTATGATAATAAGGTTCTTGGCGTTGTTTTTTGCGAGGATGGAGAGCAGATAAAAAATAACGCACATTTTATAAATGATAAATTCAGCGAAAATACAATACGTGTGAACTGGGCGGGAACGGAAGTGATGCCCACAGAGGGAACTGTAATTAAGGTTACCTTCAGCCTTGCAGAGGGTGCGGAGTTTAAGAAAGAATATCTCAAAATAGATAAGCTCAAGATTGCCGATTCAAACGGAAGAAAGCTTTTGGCTGTGTGGAAAAATGAAGAGACAGACAGTCCGGAAGCGTCTGATAAAGAAGAGGAAGCTCAAAAGCCTTCATCCTCGTCCGGTGGCGGTGGTAGATTAAAGCCGATAGTAAAGCCGCAGGAGGAAGAAAAAGAGGAAAAAGATGCCGATAAAGAGCCCATGTTATTTGCAGATGTCAATGAAGAGGACTGGTTTTTCCAAAGCGTAAGCTTTGTTGTGGAAAAAGGTCTTATGATGGGCGTGGGAGAAGATATTTTTGCACCGAAAAACCCGGTAACACGTGCGATGTTTGTGACTGTACTTTATCGCTATGATGGTGAAAAGGAGTCAAAGCCACACAGCTTTACGGATGTGGACGAGAACAGCTGGTACAATAAGGCTGTTTCGTGGGCAAGTGAAAACGGTATTGTGATGGGTGTTTCGGAAGATGAATTTGCCCCCGACAGTAATATCACAAGGGAGCAGATGGCGGCAATTTTGTACCGCTATGCACAAAGTAAGGGTGAGACTTCGGATAATGACTTTGCCGCTTTGTATGAAAAGTTTTCCGATAAAGAACAAATATCCCCATATGCGGTTGATGCAATGGGATGGATGATAAAGGAAGGTCTTATGAGCGGTAAGAGCGAAACAGAGCTTTGCCCTGAGGATAATACTGTAAGAGCCGAAATGGCGGCAGTATTTATGCGGATGATAAACGAATAAAAAAAGACGGCTGCAGCATTTAGTGGAGTGCAACAGCCGTTTCTTTGTTTTGTTATTAATCCTCCAAAAGGAATTTGAATATAATGTCCTCTAAATCGGGCATTCCTTCGTGACCGAAATCGGGGTAGAAGATAACATTCTTTTCGCAAGTCATCTTGTTATATGCCGCAAACTGAGTTGACGGCGGACAGATAGTATCCATAAGACCTGTTGCCAATGTAAGCTTTGCCTTTATTCTTGGGGCGAGATACTGCAAATCTATATATCCGAGCTTTGTAAATACTTCTTCTTCTTTTTCGTGTCTGGGGTCAAAGCGTCTGAAATATTCGCGAAGCTCTGCATATGCATCCTTAGCAAGGTCCATATCCCATACTCTCTTATAATCGCAAAGGAAGGGGTGAACGGGGAATGCCTTTGCAATTCTCGGCTCAAGTGCCGCACATGAGATTGTGAGTGCACCGCCCTGACTGCCGCCTTTTGCGTATACCTTTGTTTCATCGATAAAGTCCATATCCATTACAAGCCCTGCAAGCTGTGCAGTATCAAGGAAAATATCCCTGAAAAGAAGCTTGTGCGGATCCTCGCAGTCAAGACCTCTTATAATATGACCATGGTGAGTGTTGCCGACAACGCCGCCGACATCCTCACTCTTTCCGCCCTGACCTCTTACATCCATTGCAAAAACTGCAAGGCCTGCCATAGAGTAGTGGAATTGTGTTGTCCAATCACCGCAGTTGCCCGTATAGCCGTGAAAAACAAGAACGGCAGGAATTTTACCCGAAATATTTGCAGGACGTGTGTGGCGGCAATGGATTCTTGCACCGTTTACGCCTGTAAAATAAAAATCGTAGCATAAAACTCCCGGAGCCTTAAAATCTGCAGGTACAAACTCTGCATTTGCCTCTGTTGCCTTCATTTCGGCAATTGCCTTTTCCCAGTATTCATCAAAATCAGCCGGCTTGGGATTTGTTCCGTTATACTTTTTGAGCGCTTCTACGCTCATATCTACCATTGGCATTTAAAATCATCTCCAAATAAAATTTTTTCGCCGCAAAATGCGACAAGTTCAAAAGGTATTATATACCAGATGTTGGTGTTAGTCAATATATGAGGTGTAAATAACAGTAATGTTTTTTGATACTTGCAAGATGAGTCTGATTGTGATATAATTACCTTGTTTCCAACCCGAAAATTGCGGGAATCGGCGGTGTGTGGATGTTCCAGAGTGAGGATGACCACACCGTTATATCGGAAGAGAAAATAATAGAACGTATCAATATGAGCGCTTTGCTTGGAAAGCATTACAGAAACGGATGGGGTAAGTAAATATGATGACATTTGAAGAGATAAAAAACAATGAAGCGATAAGAACATATATTTCGCAGGCAGATGCTTCTTTGGTTGCACTCGGATATACGGAGCACAGCTTTGCGCACGTAACAAAAGTGGCGGAAACTGCAGGATATATTTTAAAAACTCTCGGATACAGCGAAAGAACTGTAGAGCTTGCAAAGATTGCAGGCTTTCTGCACGATATCGGAAATCTTGTAAACCGTGTTGAACATTCACAAAGCGGAGCGGTGATGGCGTTTCGTATTCTTGATAATCTCGGGTTTGAGCCTTCGGAAATTGCGCTCATAACAACTGCAATAGGAAACCACGACGAGGGTACGGGTGTGCCTGTAAACGAGATTGCAGCGGCGTTGATTTTAGCAGATAAGTCGGATGTGAGAAGAACACGTGTGAGAAATAGCGACATAACTAATTTTGATATTCACGACAGAGTTAATTATTCGGTTACAAAATCCGAGCTTAAAATAAATAATGCACATACCATAATAAAGCTCAAGCTCTTTATTGATACCGATGTGGGAACGGTTATGGACTATTTTGAAATCTTTTTAGAGCGTATGATTCTTTGCAGAAAGGCAGCTGAAAAGCTCGGGCTTGAGTTTAAGCTTATAATAAATGAACAACAGCTTATTTGATATGAGTATTATGAAGGGACTGTTCTTTGGGCGGTCCTTTTGTTATGGTCAAAGGTATGTATTTCAAATAGATATTTTTTTATGTAAAGTGTTTGTTTTTAACACTTCGCTGTAAGGAAAATTTTTGTAATATTTTTTTGATATACCGATTGCGGAAACGGTAATAATATGTTATAATTGGAACGGCAGAGATAAATAAAATAAAATTCTGAAAATTCATGGAGGGTAATATGAATATTTTCACCATTTTAAATCTTATTGGCGGACTGGTAATGTTTCTTTACGGAATGGAGCTTATGGGCGACAGCCTTAAAAAGCTTGCGGGTGGAAAACTTGAGTCGGTGCTTGCAAAGCTTACATCAACCAGAATCAAAGGCTTTTTACTTGGTCTTATTGTAACTGCGGTTATTCAGTCTTCGTCTGCAACGACGGTTATGCTTGTCGGATTTGTAAACTCGGGCATAATGAAGCTCGGGCAGACAATCAGTATCATTATGGGTGCGAATATCGGTACAACGGTTACGGCGTGGCTTTTGAGTACAGCGGACATTCAGGGTACGGCATTTGTTTTAAAGCTGTTAAAGCCTGATTCTTTCACGCCTATTCTTGCGGCTGTCGGTCTTTTGATGACTATGATGGCAAAGACGGACACAAAAAAGAACACAGGTTCAATTTTAATCGGCTTTGCAATTTTGATGTTCGGTATGGATGCAATGAGCGGTGCGGTTGAAGGATTAAGAGACAACGAGGCATTTACAAGTCTTCTGACTATGTTCCAGAATCCGATTATGGGTATTTTGGTGGGTACTCTCTTTACGGCGATTATTCAGTCATCATCTGCTTCTGTCGGAGTTTTGCAGGCGCTTGCACTCTCCTGCGTAATACCTTACGGTACGGCAATTCCGGTTATACTCGGACAGAATATCGGAACAACAATAACTCCGATTATATCTTCGATAAGCGGCAACACCGAGTCAAAGAGAGTGGCGATGACTTGTCTTTACATCAAGATGATAGGCGTAGTTGTTGTAACGGGTGCGTTCTATCTGCTTCATTCTATCATAGGCTTTGAATTTATGAGCCAAAGAGCTGGTGCATTTAATATAGCGGTTGTACATACGCTGTTTAACGTGATTTCAACTGTAATACTTATGCCCTTCTGCTCACAGATAGAAAAGCTTGCAATTGTAACGATTAAGAGCAAAAAGGACGAGCGTCAGGCGGATGAGTTTGATATGCTTGATGAAAGATTTCTTGCAATGCCGACATTTGCTGTTGAAAAGTGTAAGGATTTAGTGTGCGATATGGCACTTATTTCATCAGATGCTTTTGAAAAGGCGACAGCACTCCTTGAATCATTCAGCTTTGAAGGCTTTGACGAGGTTGGAGAGCTTGAAACAAAGATAGATAAATATGAGGATAAAACCAGCACATACCTTGTAAAGATAGCAGAGCATAATATGTCTGCTAAGGACAGTAAGGTTGTTACCGAGCTTCTGCACTGCATCGGTGATATAGAAAGAATATCTGACCACGCACTTAATATTGCAAAGGCGGCAAGGGAAATTGATACAAAGGGCATTGATTTTTCTGAAAAGGCAAAGGATGATATCAAGCTGATATCGGACGCAGTTTCAGAGATACTTTCTATTTCAACAAAGGCACTTGTTGAGGATAACATTGAAGTTGCAACGAGTGTTGAACCGCTTGAGCAGGTTATTGACAGACTAAAGAGAAAGATTAAGAACGGTCACATTTCAAGACTCAGACAGGGCGACTGTACAATGGAGCTTGGCTTCGTGCTTTCTGACCTTTTGACAAACTTTGAGAGAATCGCAGACCATTGCTCAAATATTGCTGTATGCGTTATTGAGATTGCACATGATTCGTTTGAGGTTCACGAGTATCTCAACAATTTCAAGCACGGCGAGTCAACAGGATTCAATGAGATGTATGAGGCATACAAGGCTAAGTACTATATTGAATAGTAATCGCCTTAAAGGAGACGGGAAAAATTGAAGGAATTTTGCTATACTGTAAAAAACCCGGTCGGAATCCACGCACGGCCTGCAGGTATGCTCTCTTCGCTTGCAAAAGAATTTGAGTGTGAGATTACTGTTTCAAAGGGTGAGGCTTTTGTGAGTGCGAAAAAGCTGATTATGCTTATGGCTTTGGGCATTGCCTGTGGTGACACAGTAAAGGTGACCTTTGACGGTGCGGACGAGTGGGAGGCTTTTGATAAAGTATCTGAATTCTTTTGTAAAAATCTCTAAAAAGAGAAATGGGGCGGCAATATGCTGACTTTTAAAGGGAATTGTATATATGACAAAGCGGCAATAGGCAATGCTGTTGTTGTTATGGAAAAAAATAATGTGATGAAAAAAACAAGCGACTCAAAGAAAGAGTTGCTTCGTTTTTTTGCGGCAAAAGAAAAAGCAGAAAAAGAGCTTGAATTGCTTGAGGCAAGTACATATGAAAGAATAGGTGAAGAAAATGCCGCCATATTTGAAATTCATCGGATGCTGATTGAAGATGAGGATTATAATGCCGAGGTTACGGAGATAATCGAAAACCGGAGCGTTAATGCGGAGTATGCGGTGTATGAGGCAGGGGAAAAATTTGCACGCATATTTGAAGCGGTAGAGGATGATTACATCAGTCGCAGAGCAGAGGATATGCGTGAAATTTCAGGCAGAATAATAGAGTGCCTTGGCGGTGATGAAATTAAGAATAAAAATGTTCTTTGCAATGCGGTGATATGTGCAAAAGAGCTTACGTGTGCCGATGTTGCGGCGTTGTGCGAAAGCGGAGCTCTGGCGGTTGTGGTCGAAAGAGGTTCGGTTAATTCGCATGCGGCAATTCTTCTTGAAGGCTTTGGTATTTCATCGGTTGTGGGAGTCGGAGAGGGCTTTGTTTCGTCGGTTAAAGCAGGTGATACGGTTGCGATTGATAAAGACACAGTATACATAAATCCTGACAATAATACGTTATTTGATATAGAAAAAAAGCTTTTGCAAAATAAATACAATGAAGCTGTGATACCTGACGGCGTGCTAAAAAAAGGTACAAGGACTGTCGAGGTATACACAAATATAAGCCGTATAGCAGAGGCAGAGATGGCAAAGCAATACGGTCTCGGATTTGGCCTTGTAAGAAGTGAGCTTCTTTTTGACGGTAGAGATGACCTCTATGATGAACAATTGCAGACTGATGTATATAAAAGAATAATTGGTGCGGCGAACGGTGAAAGAGTGATTATCCGTACATTTGATTTTTCGGATGATAAGGCTGTTGGTGCGGGAGTGATGGGGATTACGCCCTCAGGAAAAAGAGGAATACGTTTGTGCCTTGAAAATAAGGAAATGTTAAGAATTCAGCTTCGTGCAATTTTAAGAGCGTCGGAGGGGGCTGATGTTGGCGTTATGTTCCCGATGGTTTCAATGAAAAAAGAGCTTGAAGAAGCAATTGAATGTTTTAATGAGGCAAAGGCGGAACTTGAAAATGAAGGTGTAGTGTATGCTTATAATATAAAAGTGGGAATAATGATAGAAACACCTGCGGCGGCAGTTATGGCAGATACATTTGCACCTTTAGTTGATTTTTTCAGTGTCGGCACTAATGACCTTACGCAATATACTCTTGCATATGACCGTGCTGACGGTGGTATTAATCCTGAGTATGAGGCTGTGTTAAGGCTTGTTGAAATGGCGGTAGCTGCGGCAAAAAGCCAAGGTGTACAAATCGGCATTTGCGGAGAACTTGCCTGTAATTTTGAGGTTACAAAAAGGCTTGTTGATATGGGGATGGATTACTTTTCGGTGCCGCTTCCTTATCTGGATAAGGTTATAAAAAGAATAAAAGAGTGTCTTGGTATATAAAAGATAAAATTAAAAAAAGAGGTTTTAAAGGTGGAAAATATAAAAAACAGCTTAATGTCAGCGGGAAAATACATACTGACCTTTTTAAAATGGCTCGGGGTTGCGGTTATAATAGGAGCTATCGGCGGCTGTGTGGGCAGTGCTTTTCATATTTTGGTAGAAATAGCTACAGAGATTCGTAATGAACATTCAAAAATTTTGTATCTCCTTCCCGTTGGTGGAATTGTTATTGCGGCTATGTATAACCGATTTAAAAAGAAGGGGAAAATAGATACAAACAGAGTTATAGAGGCTGTAAGAGAAGATGAAAAGGTTCCGCTTATTATGCTTCCGCTTATATTTGTAAGTACCGTTATATCGCATCTTCTTGGTGCATCTGTAGGACGAGAGGGTGCGGCATTGCAGATTGGAGGAAGTATAGGTTATAATTTCGGCAGGCTTTTAAGACTTAGCGAAAGAAATATGCACATAATCATAATGGCAGGTATGAGCAGTGTTTTTGCCGCTTTGTTCGGAACACCGATTGCGGCGGCTGTTTTTGCACTTGAGGTAATAAATGTAGGCGTTTTTAAGTATGCAGGCTTGCTTGCCTGTATTGTTTCGGCTACCGTTGCATACGGTGTGTCGATGCTCTTTAGTGTAGAGCCTGTACGCTTTGCGGTTACATTTTCCAATGTTCTTTCGGCAGGTGTTATGGCAAGAGCGGTTGTACTGTCACTTCTTTGTGCGGTTGTGAGCATTATATTTTTAACGGTTGTAAAAAAATGCGAGCATTATACGGATAAGCTGATTAAAAATAACTATGTAAAAGCTTTGTCGGGCGGTGCGGTTATTGTTATTCTTACGCTTTTGGTCGGATGCTATGACTATAACGGTGCAGGTATGGGAATTATCGAAGATGCAATTTCGGGAAATGCAAAGCCGTGGGCGTTTGCTTTAAAAATTATTTTTACTGCGGTTTCAATTGCGGCAGGGTTTAAGGGCGGAGAAATTGTACCAACGCTCTTTATAGGTGCAACCTTTGGATGTACTGTGTCGCATTTAATCGGTCTTGAGCCGGGGGTTGCGGCGGCAATTGGTATGATTTCACTTTTCTGCTGTGTTGTGAACTGTCCTATTGCATCAATATTGCTTGCGGCGGAGCTTTTTGGCGGTGATGGTATGATATACTTCGCCGTTGTGGTTGCTGTCAGTTATATGATGAGCGGATGCTTCGGTCTTTATAAGAGTCAGAAAATAGTATACTCGAAGCTCGATACGGAATATATAGATATAAATACGATTTAAACGATGGAGAATATACGATGAAAAGACTTAATAAAAATACGCTTTGTAAGAAGATTGAAAATGTGGCAATGTATGATATTGCCGAGAATAATATTTTCGGGTCTGCATATGCTGTCTATCAGGACGGTGAGGAGCTTTTTAAGGGTTGTTTCGGCGTGACTGCACCTCGGGGAGATACGCAAGTCGGTGAGGACACAGTATTTCGTCTTGCATCAATGACAAAGCCGATAACGGCGGTGGCGGCGTTAATTCTGATTGAGAGAGGGCTGATTTCATTAGATGACCCTGTTACAAAATATATTCCCGAATTTAAAGGTATTCATATTACCGAGGTGAATGAAAACGAAGAGCTTACAGACCGGGGAGAAGCAAAGAATACTATATATATCCGAAACCTTTTGTCGCATACATCGGGTATCGGAACACCGGTTCTTGACGGCTTTATGACCGATGAGGACAGAAAGAGTATAAAAAATATGATTGCTTTCTATGCACGCACAGGCATTGGCTTTGAGCCGATGAGCCATCAACAATACAGCGGAGTAGGTGCGTTTGACGTTATGACGGCAATTATCGAAAAGGTGACGGGGGATGATTATCTTACCTTCTTAAAGCGTGAAATTTTCACACCCTGCAATATGGCAGATACCACCTTCCTGCCCGATGAGAGTCAAAAGAACAGAATGATTACAATGCATAATAAAGAAGAAGGGAAAAATGCGGTTGGTGAGACATTTGAGGGCTGTGTGTTCCAGAATTTTCCTATGACACACTTTCTTGGCGGTGCAGGGCTTGTGTCTACGCTTAACGATTACATAAAATTTGCCCTGATGCTTCAAAATAAAGGCTTGGCGGAGGGCGGACGTATACTGTCTGAGGAGACTTTCGCTTTGCTTACAAAAATTAATGTTACGGATGAGATAATGCCGGGCAATGAAAAATGGGGGCTTGGTGTGCGAGTTATAACCGATTCCTCATATCCGTCGCTTCACGTCGGCACATACGGTTGGAGCGGTGCGTACGGAACGCATTTCTGGGTAGACCCTGAAAATAAGGTAACAGCTGTATTTATGAAAAACTCACGTTTTGACGGAGGTGCGGCAAATAAGTCTGCCGTACGCTTTGAAGAGGCTGTGTATGCTTCATACGAAAATATATAAACATAGTAAACGGGCGGTCAGTATCCTGGAATGGCCGCCTTTTGTGTTTTGTGCGGTGTGGATTATTTGCAATGCAAAATGCAACTATTTGCAATTTACAATGCAAATCAAACGGTATATAATAAAGACAAAAACAATATTATTACAAGAAGGGAAGATTAAAATGATAAAAGAAATTAAAAAGGATAATTTAACGGTAAAGATATTCAAGACGAGAGATGAGATGGGGGCGTGTGCGTCTTTAGAGGCGGCTGAATGTATCAAAAAGCTTCTTTCGAAAAAGGATGAAATCAATATGATTTTTGCTGCTGCTCCTTCGCAGAATGAGACTCTTGCAGGCTTGGTTGCCGCAGAAGGCATTGACTGGGGAAGAATAAATGCTTTCCATATGGATGAATACGTGGGACTTTCAAAGGAAGCACCGCAGTGCTTCGGTAATTTCTTAAAAGAGGCTATTTTTGACAAGGTACCCTTTAAGAGTGTTAATTACATAGCGGCAGACGGCGAGAGTGATGAAGAAATCTGCCGCCGTTACAGTGAGCTTATAAAGAGTCATCCGATTGATATAGTATGCCTTGGTATAGGTGAGAACGGACACATTGCCTTTAACGACCCTTGGGTGGCAGATTTTAACGATTCAAAGATTATAAAAAAAGTTGAGCTTGACGAGGTATGCCGCAATCAGCAGGTTAATGACGGTTGCTTCAAAGAACTTGACGACGTGCCGAAATTTGCACTCACCTTAACCGTTCCGACACTCTTTAATGCGGACTATCTTTTCTGCACAGTTCCGGCACCGACAAAGGCACAGGCGGTTTACAACACCGTAAATTCTCCGATTAACGAAGAGGTTCCGGCTACAATTATGAGAAATCATAAAAATGCAGTTATGTACTGCGACAGCGACAGCGCGGCAAAATTGCTGTAAGGAAAGGGAAAAAATTATGTGCTTAAGAGTAGGTATAATCGGCGTGGGCAATATCGGCTCCATGCATCTTAATAATTTTATAAACGGTAACATAAAAAATGCAAAGGTTACTGCTCTTTGTGATATTGACAGTAAGAACTTGTACAGACTAAAGGATAAGCTCCCCGAGGATATGAAATATTTTGACAATGCATCGGAGCTTATAAAATCCGGCTGTGTTGACGGCGTTTTAATTGCAACTCCGCACTATGACCATCCTATTATCGCAATCGAGGCACTGGAAGCAGGGCTGCACGTTTTCTGCGAAAAGCCGGCGGGTGTATTTACTAAAAATGTGAGACAGATGAATGAGGTTGCAAAAAAGAGCGGTAAGGTATTTGCAATAAACTTTGTATTAAGACTTAACAATTACTATAAAAAGATAAAGGAAATGATTGATGCAGGTGAGCTTGGAAGGGTTAAAAGAGTTACCTGGATTATAACCAACTGGTACAGAACTCAAACATATTTTGATCGTGGCGGCTGGCGTGCAAGCTGGGCAGGCGAGGGCGGCGGAACTCTTCTAAATCAGAATCCGCATCAGCTTGACCTTTTGCAGTGGATAACAGGTATGCCCAAGCGCGTGAGAGCAACCTGCTATTTCGGAAAATACCGAGATGTTGAGGTTGAAGATGAGGCGACCGCATATTTTGAATATGAGGACGGCTCTGTTGCAACATATATCACGTCGGTGAGCGAATTTCCCGGCACAAACCGCCTTGAAATTGCAGGCGACAGAGGTAAGATTGTGTATGAAGATGATAAAATCACATTTACAAGAACAACAATAAGTGAGCCTGAGTTCAATAAAACGACAGACACCTCATTTGGACCTATTCCTGTATGGAAATGTGATGTTGAGGCTTCACCGGTTGACCTTAACGAATGTCAGGCGGCAATGGTCAGCAACTGGGCAGGTGCCGCACTCGGTAAGGAAGAGCTTATTGCACCGGGCTGTGAGGGTATAAAAAGCCTTTCGCTTTCAAATGCGATTTACCTTTCTGCGTGGAATGACAACTGGGTTGAATTCCCGTTCGATGAGGATGAATTCCTTGACAAGCTCAATGAAAAGATTAAAAATTCAACATATGTAAAAAAGACAATCGAAGGCGGAGTAGAGGATTTGAATGCATCGTTCCATAGATAAATTATAATTTGTCGGTGCGTTGCACCGCCAAATTATAAAGTGTGGAGTTAGGAGTGTGGAGTTAGGAGTTATGGTAGAAAACCTTGCGGTTTTCAGATATTTAATATTGAGAAATGCGAAGCATTTCTTTATCAATCAT
>JAZRMB010000007.1:0-29141 GCA_045647245.1 Clostridia bacterium | reverse complement strand
CGCTCGAAGAGCGATAAATTATAATTTATCTCTCTTTTACATTGACAAAAAAATCAATATATGATATTCTAATAAGGTATGAAAAAATATAAAAACAGGAGGTGGAAATAATGAATTTTGACTTACCGCAGGGCGTTTTTGATGTCCTGTCAACCCTTAATTCATCAGGCTTTGAGGCATATGTAACAGGCGGTACGGTGCGTGACCTCGTTATGGGACAGCTACCTTATAACTACACCATTTCCACCAATGCTCTGCCCGATGAGGTAAAGGCTCTTTTTAAAAACACAATTAATACAAGTGCGAATGTAGGCATCGTTACTGTTATAATAAACGGTATCGGGTACAATGTTTCCACCTACCGTAACAAGCATACCGACGTATCAAAAGGTTTTGCAACGGAGCTTTCAAGCGACCTGTCAGGGCGTGATTTCACAATAAACGCAATGGGTTGGTCTCCCGAATCAGGACTCATCGACCCATTCGGAGGCTGCAAAGACATTAAAGCAGGTATTATCCGTTCTGTGGAAAATCCCGAAAAGCGTTTTTCCGAGGATTCTGTGCGAATGTTTCGTGCCATACGCTTTTCTGCCGCACTCGGTTTTGAAATTGAAGAGGAAACAAAGGACGCACTAAAAAAATACGCATACCTTATTAAAAAAGCACAGCCCGAGCGTATACTCGGTGAGATTAATAAAATTCTCATCTCGCCGCACCCTGAATATATAGGGAAAGAGCCGTGTCTTTACCTTACAGAACATATAATGCCCGAACTGAATGTTTGCTTTAAAACACCTCAGCGCAATAAATATCATATATACAACGTCGGCGAACACATTCTCCACGCAGTAAGTGAAACGAAAAAAAATCTGATACTCAGATGGGCAACACTCCTGCACGATATAGGAAAGCCTGTATGTATGAGCCGTGACCACGCAGGCATTATACACTTTTTCGGTCATCACCGTGATAGTGCCAGAATAGCCGCAACTATATTATCAAGGCTCAGAATGGACAGAGAATCAAGCCGTGACATTATTATGCTGATAGAAAATCACGATGTAAGAATAGAACCGTCTCCCCCATCGGTCAAACGTATGCTTACAAAAGTCGGAGACAAATTATTCCTACAGCTTTTAAGTCTGCAAATAGCAGACAACCTTGCAAAAAATCCGCAATTTTTCCCCGATAAAAAGCACAAACTTGACGAGGTAAGGCGTATTTACGAAACGGTACTTGCAGAGGGACAACCCTATCTGATGTCACATCTTGTTGTTAATAACAGGGATTTAACCAAGCTCGGCTTTAAAGCCGGGCGAGAAATAGGCGACACACTAAAGGTTCTTTTGGGCGAAGTAATAATAAACCCCGAGCTTAACACAAGAGAATACCTTTTAAAGCGTGCCAGAGAGCTTAGAAAGAAAAAATGAATTTAAAAGAAAGGAATGTTTTACAATGAAAGAATATAAAGGCTATAAATATATTGATGGCGGCGTATGTGCCGCAAAGGGATTTAATGCTAACGGTCTTAACTGCGGTCTTAACCCGAACAAGGCAAAGAATGACCTATGCCTTGTACTCTCCGACACAGATGCAACAACAGCAGCTGTTTACACCACCAATAAGGTAAAGGGTGCACCGATTCTGGTTACAAAAATGCATCTTGAAAAGACGGGTGGTATAAGCCGCGGAGTTATCGCAAACTCCAAAAACGCAAACACCTGTAATGCAGACGGCATTGAAAAGGCAGAGGCAATGTGCAGCTTAGCCGCTGATGCACTCGGAATTGAAAGTGATAAGATTTTTGTTGCATCAACCGGCGTTATCGGTCAGATTTTACCGATTGAACCGATTAAGAACCATATAAACGAGCTTTCAGAAGGTCTTACATATGACGGCAACGAGCGTGCCGCAACTGCAATTATGACAACCGATACCGTAAAAAAAGAGGTTGCAGTCGAATTTGAAATTGACGGCAAAATCTGCCGTATGGGCGGTATGGCAAAGGGCAGCGGTATGATTCATCCGAATATGGCAACTACCCTTAACTTTATCACAACCGACGTCGGTATAAACAATGAGCTTCTTAAAAAGGCACTTTCTGAAATCACAAAAATCACATACAACTGTCTTTCCGTTGACGGCGACACCTCAACAAACGATATGGTATGCGTAATGGCAAACGGTTTGTCGTGCGCTGTAATCAACGAGGAAGGCGACAATTATGAAGCTTTCCGTCAGGCACTTTACATTGTAATGAGCGAAATGACAAAGATGCTGGCAAAGGACGGCGAGGGTGCAACAAAGATGATTGAATGCACCTGCGACGGTGCTCCCGACCTTGACACTGCAATTATTGTTGCAAAAAGTGTTATACGTTCACCGCTGTTAAAGTGTGCAATCTTCGGCGAGGATGCTAACTGGGGCAGAATTTTATGTGCAATAGGATATGCAGAGGCTGAATTTGATATTGATAAGGTAAGCGTTGATATTGCATCGGAAAACGGCGTTATCGCAGTATGCAGAAATGGTGCAGGCGTTGAATTTTCCGAGGAAAAGGCAAAAGAGGTGCTCTCTTGTGAAGACATTTTTATAAACATTAACCTCAACCTCGGCAATGCAACCGCAAAGGCGTGGGGTTGTGACCTTACATATGACTATGTAAAAATCAACGGCGATTACCGTTCATAATCCGGGAGTGTTAATATGCTTATAAGACGTGCCCAGCACAAAGACATAGAAAAAATAAAAGACCTTTTATCGCAGGTCTTGATGGTTCACCACAACGGCAGACCCGATATATTTAAGCCAAACTGCCGCAAATACAAGGATGAGGAGCTTATCGCAATTATCGACAACGACCAGACTCCCATATTTGTTGCAGAAACGGATAGCGTTGTTGCAGGCTACTGCTTTTGTGTAATAAAAGAAACTGTCTGTGACAATATCCTTTATGATTCAAAAAGCATTTATATTGATGATTTGTGCGTTGACGAAAATTCAAGAGGTACAAATATCGGAAAAGCACTTTATGAATATGTCAAAGAATATGCAAAAAGCATTGGATGCAACAGCATAACACTTAATGTATGGGAATGTAACCCGGGAGCAAAGCGTTTTTATGAAAAAATGGGTATGATTCCTATGAAAACCGTTATGGAATGTACATTAACAAATGATAAATAAAAAATCCGAGGTGGAAAATAATGTTAAAATCACTATTTGCACCGACTGATATGACGGTCGGCGCACCATGGAAAAGTATACTTACCTTTACCCTTCCTATGCTTATAGGAAATATTGCCCAACAGCTCTACAGCACAGTTGACAGCATCGTCGTAGGACACTACATAGGCGATAATGCCCTTGCCGCAGTTGGAAGTGCATTCCCGATTTTAAATATGCTGCTTGTTCTGTTTATAGGCATTTCAGCAGGTGCAAGTATTATGTCGGCACAGTACTTTGGGGCAAGGAACAGAAAAAATCTTTCTTATACCGTAGGAAACTGTATAACCGTTGCGGCAATTGCCTGTGTGATTTTGATTGCCGCGGCAATTTGGACAATTCAGCCCGTACTGCGTATGCTAAACACACCCGAAACCATTCTAAACGATTGTGCGGCTTATCTTACAATTTCACTTGTTGGTATTGCAGGGATGGCTTATTACAATATCTTGAGCGGTATAATAAGAGGACTTGGGGACTCTGTTTCAGCATTAATATATCTGCTTGTTGCAACTGTTATAAATATAATTCTTGATATATTCTTTGTGGCTCATGTCAAAATGGGCGTTGCCGGAGTTGCTCTTGCAACAGTTATTGCACAGATAGTATCATCAATTCTGTGCCTTATAAAGCTTTCTAAAATGACCGAATACTTTGATTTTGGTATAAGCTATCTGAAGCCGAAATCATATTTTGTAAAGAAAATAATAACCCTCGGTCTTCCGGCAGGACTTACACAGGCTATATTCTCATCCGCTATGATTGTAGTACAATCGCTCACCAATCAGTTCGGAGAAATGTTTATAGCAGCAAATGTTGTTATAATGCGTGTTGACGGTTTTGCAATGATGCCGAACTTCTCATTCGGAACTGCTCTTACCACCTATGCAGGACAGAATGTAGGAGCAGGCTTATATGACAGAGTGGTAAAGGGTGCAAAACAAGGTACTCTTCTTGCAGTTGGCTGTTCGGCTGTTATTACAGGAATAATTCTTCTGTTCGGAAAAAATCTTATGGGTGTTTTTACCGAAACTCAGGCACTTGTAGATATGAGCTATTATCTTATGAAAATAATTGCGTTAGGTTATCTTGCGGTTGCAATCACACAAAGCTTGTCAGGCATAATGCGAGGTGCCGGAGATACAATGACTCCTATGTGGATTTCATTAATTTCCACAGTTCTCATAAGAGTTCCAGTAGCATACGGATTATCGTATCTCACCAGAACACCGTCTCTTCCCGTCGGACGATTTGAGTGTATACATATTTCACTCATCGCCTCCTGGGTACTTGGCGCATTTATGACCATCATTGCATACAAAATAGGAAAATGGAAAAATAAAGCAATATAATAACTTACCGGGCAGGTTATGATATACCTGTCCGGTTATTTTATATTAAATAATGCAAAAAATATTAATATATTTTAATTTTTTTCAAAAAAAGTATTGACAAATTATAACACATCGTGTATAATATTATTTGTCATTTGATTTGGCGGTATAGCTCAGTTGGCTAGAGCACACGGTTCATACCCGTGGTGTCAGTGGTTCAAATCCACTTACCGCTACCAAAAAAATAACGACTATTCTGTTTGAATAGTCGTTATTTTTTGTATTTGCGTCCTAACGGACCTCTCTCAACAAAAAATTATACCGCACCGCCAAAAGGCGATGCGGTGTTTTCATTTATCAGCAGCAGGTGTCACAGTTGTTACCGCAACCGTTGTCACAGCCACAGCTGTTTGCAGTATCCTGACCACAACCCATGATGAGGAATATGATAATCAAAACCCAAATCCATGAATCGCTGCCAAAGCCTCTATTTCCAAACAAACACATTTTTTTACCCTCCTTTTTTCTTCTGATATTACACAATACGCTGAAACAGGAGGTTTTGTTACAAAAATTAATCTTCTTTCGTAATTTCTTTTGCAATCTTATAAAGCATAACACCCATTTCATCAAAAAGGTATGAAGGAAGCTTTCTTGATGGCGTTGTTTCAAGGGAGAATACGCCTTTATAGTCTATATCCTTTAGTGCTTCATAAAATCCATTCCAATCAATAATACCGTAATACGGCATAAGATGTAAGTCAATACCATTTCTGTTGTCATGAACGTGAAGTACACGAATTTTATCACCCAATCTTCTTACCTCTTCGGCAAGATCAATTTCTTCCCTGAACACCGAAACGTGTCCCGTATCAAGGCAGATTTTGAAATTATCATCATTAATTTCTTCAACAAGTCTCAAAATCTGTTCAGGAGTAGAGAGCGAAAATCTAAGCATCGGCATATTTTCAAGGCATATTGTTATGCCGTATTGCTTTGCTGTTTCCAACAGTTCTCTCATAAATACAACATTCATATCCCACGTTTTTTCAGCATCTCCGGTATCAAGGTCATCAACACCAAATGGCATTATCGGATGAATAACCCAGTTTTTACATCCAATAACAGACGCCGCACGTATTGATTTTTTCATTTTTTCCATACGCTCTGCTCTGTCCTCGGCGGTATAATCCCTCGGTGGCCAACGCCACGGCCCGTGAACCTGATTTATCGTTACACCCGCATCTTGGGCAAGTCTTTTCTCATCAAGAAGTATTCTTTCAAACTCTTCATCTGACACACTGTAAAGCTTTTCGTCAGTATCTGCAATGTCACAGTCAGAATACAAAAATCCATGTTCCTTAAGCTTTTTATATGTGTCCTCTCCCCACCTGCCGTATCCGTTACGGTCAAAGGTACTCGCACTGATTCCTATCTTCATATATAACCACTCCGATATTTTTTTCTACATTATACACCCTAAAAAAAATGCTGTCAATCGGTTTTTATTTTTTTACCGAAAAAATCAATATGCCCGAAATCATAACTGCAAGCCCTATTATTTTCCGAAGTCCAAACACAGCTCTCTCGGTCCCGAACCAACCAAACGCATCTATCAATGCCGCCGCCAGAAGCTGTGATACAAGTATTATACTTATTGCAACAGCAGGCGAGAGATTTTTTATCCCCAGCATAACGGTAATGGTTATTACCATTGCAAGCACGCCGCCGCTCAGATACAGTTTATTCACCGAAAGAGCTTCCGTCATACTCCCCCTTGCCCAGAAAAGCGATATTACTGCAAGCAAAAACGCCGTCGCCTGCACTATAAAATTCGACTCCAAGAGTCCCGTCTGTTCGGACAGCCTTGTATTAAAAACACCTTGAAGGCTCATCGCCGCTCCCGATATAATACACATAATAACACCTATCATAACAAAATCCTTTCTCAAAAAGAAATGCCCGCAAGCTGCAATTACTGCAACCACTTGCGGGCATAGCATTTCTTTTCCTACCCGCAATTTCTGTTACGGGTAGTATTTGTTATTTTATTTGTATTATACGTTAAATTCCTGCCTTGGCAGTCTTATGGATAAGCTTTTTGGGACATTTATCGGCACAAAGTCCGCATCCTATACACTTATCATAATCAATTGTTGCGTGGTTATCAATAACCTTTATTGCGTCGGACGGACATACCTTTTCGCACATCTTACAGCCGATACATCCTGCCTTACAGTATTTGTTTGTCTCTGCTCCCTTTTCAGTATTCATACAGGGAACCCATACCTTATTAGCCGCAGGCACAAACACGATAAGATGCTTGGGACATTCCTTGATACACATTCCGCACGCTTCACATTTTTCCTCGTCTACTCTTGCAATGCCGTCAACAATGCTTATCGCACCGAACTGACATACTCTTACACAGTTTCCGAGTCCGAGACAGCCGTTGGGACAAGCCTTTGCACCGCCTGCAAGCTTTGCTTCAGCCGCACAATCACGAATACCTGCATATTCATACTTATCCTCTGCCACACCGCAGGTACCTGCGCACAAAACTCTTGCAACCTTCGGCTCAACCTTCTCTGCCTCTTTGCCCATAATGGTTGCAATTTTCTTTGCAACAACATCCTTACCTACACTACAGCAGGATACCGACGCACCCTTTTCAACCACTGCCGCCGCATACGCGGAGCATCCTGCAAAGCCGCAAGCACCACAGTTTGCACCGGGAAGAATTTCTTCTATTCTTTCTATTCTGTCGTCTTTTTCGACCTTAAAAACCACTGCCGCAAACGCAAGCAGACATCCGAACAGAAGTCCGGTTCCGCCCACAATCGCAATGGGAAGTAAAATACCGCTCATACTGCCACCTCCATATTATATCGAAAAGCCGGAAAAGCCCGTGAAGGCTATTGCCATAAGTCCGGCTGTCACAAGTGCAATCGGGAATCCCTTAAAAGGTGCGGGAACTTCCTTCTCTTCAATAAACTCACGCACTCCCGAAAAAAGTACAATTGCAAGAGAGAAACCGAGTGCCGCAAAGGTTCCGTAAATAAGTGACATCAAAAAGCCGTAGCCGTTTTGTACATTTAAAAGTGCCACACCAAGCACAGCACAGTTTGTTGTAATAAGCGGCAGATATATGCCGAGTGCATTATAAAGTGCCGGCATACTCTTTTTAACAAACATCTCAACAAACTGAACAAGGCCCGCAATAATGAGAATAAATACAATTGTCTGCAGATATTCAAGCCCGAACGGAACAAGCAGAAAATGATTAACTGCCCACGTGATTGCAGATGCAACCGCCATAACGAAGGTTACCGCCATACCCATACCCATTGCTGTTTCTGTCTTTTTCGATACTCCGAGGAATGGGCATATTCCCAAAAACTTAACAAGCACAAAATTCTCGGTAAAGAGTGCGGCTATTATAACAGATATTACATTCATCATATTCATCAAGCCGCCTTTCTCTTTGATACAAGATAGTTAATAAGTGCAATTAAAAGTCCGAGTACGATGAATCCTCCCGGGGGCATTCCGATAATAGCCATCGGAGTGATTGTCTCGCCATATATTTCAACTCCGAGAATTGTTCCTGCTCCGAAAAATTCTCTCACCGCTGAAATAAGTGCCAGTGCACAGGTAAAACCAAGACCCATACCCGCACCGTCAAGTGCCGATGCAATAACACCGTTTTTAGATGCAAAAGCTTCTGCTCTTGCAAGAATTATACAGTTAACAACTATAAGCGGAATAAAGATTCCGAGCTGATCTGCCACATCGGGAACATATGCCTTAAGACACATCTCAACAATCGTTACAAACGCCGCTATAATTACTATGTACGCTGCAATTCTTACCTTCTCGGGAATAAGCTTTCTTAAAAGTGAAATAAGCATATTCGATAAAATAAGTACTGCAGTTGCAGAAAGACCCATACCAACGCCATTCTTAACACTTGTTGTAGTAGCAAGTGTAGGACACATTCCCAACAGCTGAACGAAGGTAGGGTTTTCAAAAATGAGACCGTTAATAAACGGATTAGGTTTCTTACTCATCAGTTTGCTCCTCCTTTCAGCTTAGCAGCTGCCTCAATCGCGGCATTTACGCCCTTTGTTACAGCCTTACTTGTAATGGTTGCGGATGATATTGCATCAATTTCATCTGCCTTTGATGCATTCTTTACAACCTTTATCTCGCTGTTCTTTCCAATATACTGACTGCGGAATTCATCATTTACACAGTTTGCACCGAGTCCCGGGGTTTCCGACTGACCTGTAATATCAACGCCGGACACCTTACCATCAGCATCTATTCCTACAACCATAGATATAGCACCGCCGTAGCCTTTCGGCTCACAAAGCACTACCATACCTTCGTCGCCCGCCGAATAAACCTCCGTCACAAGCTCGTCGCCCTCAAAATCAATCTTTTCAAAGCCCTTTGCATCAGGCAATACTCTCATCATTGCCGCATCACGCTTCTTTTCATTATTTGCCGCAATTACCGGAGCCGTCAAATCATTCACAAATGCAAGTATACCTGCTGAAATAGCAGTTATTGCACAAAGTATGGCACCGATTTTTGCAATATTAAAAATATCTTTTCTTTCCATATGTACTCTCCTCTCTGTTATATTCTGAATTTATTTCCTATTAAGATTTCTTTACCAATCCGAATTTTTTCGGCTTGATATATCTGTCTATAAGAGGAGATACAACATTCATAAGAATAATAGCAAAGGATGTTCCCTCAGGATATCCGCCAAACTTTCTGATTACAAAAGTCAAAATAGCACAACCGACAGCAAATACAATCTGACCCTTCACCGTTGTCGGCGTTGTTACATAATCGGTTGCCATAAATACAGCACCGAGTACCAATCCGCCGCAGCAAATCGAAAGCAGTGTGTAATAAAGCTGTGCCTCTCCCGTAAGATTTGTACCGAACAAATATGTCAAAACCGCATATGCTGCTATGTAAATCACAGGAATATGCCATCTTATAACACGTCTGTAAAGAAGATACAATCCACCCAGTATAAGCATTGCCGCAGATGTTTCGCCGATTGTTCCTGCCTCTACTCCGAAGAATGCATCAGAAAGAGTAGGAATCATTCCCTCGGATGTACCTTTTAAAACTGCAAGTGGTGTTGCAGAGGATATTGCATCCTGTGTGATACCTGCAAACGGTTCGTGGAAGGTGGTCATTGCTCCTGCCCACGCAATCAGCATAAAGCATCTTGCCGCAAGTGCAGGGTTCATAAAGTTCTTACCGAGACCGCCGTATAGCTGTTTTACAATTACTATTGCAAATACTGAGCCGATCACAACCATCCACAAGGGAATTGACGGCGGAAGGTTTAATGCAAGTAAAAGTCCTGTTACCATCGCTGATAAATCTCCGACGGTATTTCTTTTCCCTGTTAATTTCTCATAAAGATATTCAGATGCCATACAAGCCGCAATTGCCGTCAGTATAACAAGTGCCGCACGGTAGCCGAAATAGTATATTCCCATCAAGGATGCAGGTATTAAAGCAATCACAACATCCAGCATTATCGAAGCAATTGATTCCTTCTGATGAATATGCGGTGATGAGGAAACAATTAATTTATGTCCTATCATTTATTTTTCCTCCTGTTTTCGATAATTTTCTGCTTAGCAATGCGTATATTATGAAGCGGTCCCTGTTTTCCCGGGCAAAGGTACGAGCAAAGTCCGCATTCTATACAGTCAAGGATATTATACTCCTCTGCCGCTTCGAGATTTCCTGCCAAAGCATACTTATTAAGATAAAGCGGTGCAAGATGCATCGGGCAATGGTCAACGCATTTTCCGCATCGAATACACGGTGAATAGTCATCATAACCGCACTCATCCTCTGAAAGAGCAAGTATTGATGAAGTAGTTTTTATAACAGGAGGCTCGGTTGAAAACTGTGCAATACCCATCATAGGTCCGCCCATAACAAGCTTTTTTACATCCTTACAGAAGCCGCCTGCCGCATTTATCAGATATTCAAATGTTATACCTGTATATACCTCAAAATTCTCAGGATTTTCTATGCAATCACCTGAAATCGTTACAATTCGCTTTGTAAGCGGCATACCGGTGCGTATTGAGTGCGAAATCTGCGCTACTGTGTCAACATTTATAACAATAGCACCTGCATCCGCCGGAAGCCCGCCCGAAGGTACTTGTCTTTTTGTTATTGCATATATGAGCTGCTTCTCTGCTCCCTGCGGATACTTTGGCTTTAAGGGGCATACTTCAATATCGCCCGACTTTGCGGCGTGCTCCTTCATAACCTCTATAGCATCCTTTTTATTTGTTTCTATTCCTATGTATGCTTTTTCAAGACCGAGAATCTTCATTACAATATGAATACCGTCAATAATTCTCTCAGGCATTTCAAGCATTCTTCTGTGGTCCGCTGTAATATACGGCTCACATTCCGCACCGTTTACTATAAGATAATCAATCTTCTTCTCGGGTGGCGGAGAGAGCTTTACATGAGTCGGGAATCCCGCACCTCCCATACCTACAATACCTGCATTTCTTACAGCATCCAGAAGCTCTTTTGCAGACATCTTATCGGGATCACGTGCAACCACGCTCTCACACGGTGTATATTCAAAATCATTTTCAACAAATACTGCCGTAACCTTAGCTCCCGACGGATGAAGATACGGCTTTATATCAAGCACCTTTCCCGAAACCGAGCTGTGAACAGGAGCCGACACAAACGCATCGCTGTCCGCAAGTACCTGTCCCATCTTTACCTCGTCACCCTTTTGAACCTTTATCTCAAGAGGTGCACCAATATGCTGCTGCAGCGGATATATATGTACCTTATCACCATCAAGTGCACGTATCGGCTTCGATGCCGCAGGCTCCTTGTGGTCAGGAATATGCATTCCGCCCTTAAATGTAAATGCCATTTACATACCCTTCCTTTCTCTATACATCCGAAAGAGCTATATCCCCTTTCGGAATGTTAAAATTCAAATGTGCAAATTCTTTCTGCATTATATAATTATATCACAAATTTTCATCATATGCAATGTTGCCATTTACAATAATTATTGTTTTTTTTCGTCGATTATGCATAATTTTACACATATAGTTTTGTTAATTTTTTAACAAAATATCTTTTTCATCGACAAAACTTTACAAAAACTGCATATTCAGCAAAAATAATCAAAAAAACTCTTGACAAACTCATCAATAAGTGCTAAAATAAATAAGCTGTGTTAAGACAGTTCAATATGCACCTGTGGCGGAATTGGCAGACGCGCTAGACTTAGGATCTAGTGTCCCCGACGTGAAGGTTCAAGTCCTTTCAGGTGCACCAAAATCGACAAGATTCGACAGAGTCTTGTCGATTTTACTTTTTACCTATTCACTCTTCACTATTCCCTAAAATCAAACTTGTCTATTTGAAGGTAAAAGTCAAATTATCCCCACCTTTACACCTGCAAACCAAAAGGACGGCACTTTACAGCGAGCCGTCCTTTTTACAATCGTTTCATTTTACATTATTGCATCGCCATTTCCATACAGCCGCCCCGATAATTATTGCATATCCGATAACACTCAATATATCGGGCAGTTGGTTTAAGAATACAAAGCCTAAAACTGCGGCAAATATCACCTGCGAATAGTCAAAAACAGATATTTCCCTTGCAGGTGCAAAGCTGTATGCACGAGTTATAAAAATCTGACCTCCCGTTGCAGCAGCCCCTGCCGCTAAAAGGCACAGAAGCTGTCCGGCCGTCATAGGCTTAAAATCCGCAAGCATAAGCGGAAGCGTAACGGCAGTTGAAAAGACCGAGAAAAAGAATATTATCACACTTCCCCTCTCTCCTCTTTGTGAAGCCATTCTCACAAAGGTATACGCCGCCCCGGCACCCAAGCCGCCAAGTATTCCAATCATTGCAGGAATACTTTCCATATCAAAGCTCGGCTTTGCAACAAGCATTGCACCGAAAAATGCTACGGCAACAGCACCCCATTCCTTCTTACCTGCTTTTTCTCTAAGAAGAAGCCACGAAAAGATTATAGCAAAAAATGGCGAGAGCTTATTTAACATATTGGCATCTGAAATATTCATTTTGTCAATTGCATAGAAATTACCTAAAATGCCGACAATACCGCACACAGAACGGAGCAAAAGATAAGGGACATTACCTTTTTGCGGCAAAAAGCCGTCACCGCTTCTTACAAGCGATATTCCTATAACAACCATTGCAACTACATTTCTGAAAAAAGCTTTCTGCATCGTAGGCAAATCGCCCGAAAGTCTTACAAAGAAACTCATCAGTGCAAAGCAGACAGATGATGCAAGAATACTTAATATTCCCAGATTTCTCTTTGACATTAATTGTTTCCTCCTTCATTGAAGGACATTGCATTTTCCCATATTTGATACTGCTTCCCGAGCTCTTCATTCAGGCTGTCTATCTTTTCGGATATTTCCTGAGCCTTTACATAATCGGTTGCAACAGCTTCGCTTGCAAGCTCCTCGTTCAAAGACTCTATCTCATTTTCAAGCTGAGCAATTTTTTCCTCTGCTTTTTTTGCATCATTTTCAGCCTTACGCTTTGCCGCCGCCTGCATTTTTTGTTCCTTATAGTCATCTGCGGCGGTCTTCTTAGGAAGCACCTCCTGTTTTTTCAAAGCGCCGTCTTTTCTTTTTTCTATATAATAGTCATAATCCCCTTCATAACTCTGTGAGCCGTCCTGATTCATATGCACAATCCTCGTTGCAAGGCGGTTTATGAAATAGCGGTCATGGCTGACAGCAAGAATCGTGCCGCTAAAACCACTAAGTGCCTCTTCAAGAGCTTCTCTTGATGCGATATCAAGGTGGTTTGTCGGCTCGTCGAGGATTAAGAAATTAACCTTTCTTAGTGCAAGCTTTGTAAGTTCTACTCTTGCCCTTTCACCGCCGGAGAGCTTATTAATCGTTCTTTCAACCTCTTCTCCCCTGAACAAAAATGCGGCAAGTGCATTTCTTACCTCGGTTTCAGTAAGCTTGGGAAATTCGTCCCATATTTCGTCAATAATACGCTTTTCGGGAGAAAGTCCCTCCTGAATCTGGTCGTAGTAGCCGATATGAACATTGGCACCTATAGTTGTACTTCCGCTGTCGGAAGAAAGCTTTTCCTGTGCAATCTTTAAAAGCGTGGTTTTTCCACACCCGTTTGCACCCAAAAGGAACACTCTTTCACCACGTCGTATATGCATATTAAAGTTTTTAAATATCTTTTTCTCACCAAAGCTTTTAGAGATATTTTCGCATATTAAAATATTGTCACCGCCGCCCGCAACACCGCCAAAGCCGAAAAGCATCCGCTTTTGTTCGCTTTCGGGTTCGACAAGCGTTTCTCTTAACTTATCAACAACCTTCTGCTTACTTTCGGCAGTTTTGATATTCTTCTCTCTGTTCCAGCGTCTTTGCTGTTCAATCACGCTCTCAAGCCGCTCTATCTCACGCATTGTGTTATCATAATTACGCTTTTCTGTAAGCTTTTCTATCTCTCTTTGTGCGTGAAATGCACTGTACGGCAGGTTCATCGAATGAAATCTTTTATCCTCTAAAGAAAATGTTCTTCCCGTAACTCTGTCAAGGAAATATCTGTCGTGTGATATTATTATAAATGCCGCTTTAGAGGATTTTATAAAGTCCTCAAGGTACTGAATCGAATCGGTATCAAGATGGTTTGTAGGCTCGTCTAAAAAGAGCAGGTTGCAGTCGGATAAAAGAATTTTCGCAAGTGCAACACGGGTTTTTTGTCCGCCCGAAAGATCACTTACCTTCTTTTTGAACTCATCCTCCGAAAAGCCAAGTCCCATAAGCGCCGAGCGGATACGGCTTTTATATGTAAAGCCTCCTATCTCTCCAAAACGCTCATTAAGCCTTGTAAGCTTTTCTATTAAATCAATATCGCCCTTTCTGCTTCCCTCAAGGTCGAGATTGATTTCTGCAATCAGTTCCTCGCATTCCCTCTGCTCACTAAATTCCTCCATAAGCTCATCGTACATACTTCTATCAGAATCAGCACACGCATACTGCTCAAGATATCCGATTTTTGTGAATCTGTTTTTAAAAATCTCGCCGCCGTCTGCCTCCATCTCGCCCATCAGTATTCTTATAAGAGTTGATTTCCCGGCACCGTTTGCTCCGACAAATCCAATCTTGTCTCCCTCTTCAACCGAGAAGCTGACCGAATCGAAAAGAAGCTCGTCCGCAAAGCTTTTGCTTATTGAATTTACACTTATTAACACTAATTTTTACATTCCTTCCTTGTAATGCTTATCATTCGTCAATTGCCATCATCGGCTCTATATAATCGTGGAGAATCGAAAAACCGTAATATAAATCAGGGCACCACTTGCCGCCAAGCTCTTCAAGAGTTTTTACACTTCCTGCCCACGGCATTGATTTTACCGACTTATATCTTTCGTGCACCTCTCCTATCGGCTCAAGACCGAGATATGCACTCATATGATTGAAATGTCCTCTTACTCCGTCCTCCTGAGTGGCAAAATCCTCGTGGTCCTCCATCGCATCGCCGTTTCTGCCGTATTTTTTTATTCCTGCAAAATTATTCTGCTCAGGTATTACGTTACCGCCGTATTTTCCATAGCCCGTTTCCTTTGCCGACTGTGCATACAAAATATCGGGACGTATCCCCGTAAGCTCTCCGTACTGCCAGTAAAGGTCAGCCGCCGCTATAAAACTCTCCGTTGCACCGTTTTTCTCTGCCCACGCCTTTGCCGTTTCTACAGATACCGTCGCATCACCAAACATTGAATTTTCCGACTGTATCACGCCTAGGTTTTTAGGTTCAATTGTAAGCTTTCCTTCCTTTACCGACACAGCACGGTACAAAAACGAGCACGCCTCGGCTCTTGTTAAAAGGCTTTGGGGACGTATCTCTCCATCACTTCCCGACATCAAACCTCTTTCAACCGCTATTGTGACAAGCTTTTTATACACCTTTGAAACCTCGTCCGCATCCTTGAAATTAACATCAAGAAGCTTGGAATTTCTTAAATTTCCGTTCTTAAGCCCATATGCGAGAACCATTGTTGCACAAAATTCCTCACGTGTCACCTTTTCCTCAGGCTTTAGGCTCTTCTTCTCCTCACCGCCGAACAAAAGCGGTGCAATCGCTCCGATATAACCATAGCTCCAACGTATATTGTCAACATCATTGAACACAGGCTCCATATCGAAATTTGCTTCAATACCAAACGCATCGCAGAGCATTTTTGCCATCTGCTCACGGGTAAGGTTATCCCCGAGTGCTAAATCCCCGTTTTCCATTCCGCTCATAATCTTTCTCTCAAGACAAAAATCAACCGCTTCCTTCGCCCAGTCAAACTGTGTAGCACTAACCGGAACAGCAAGCATCACTGCACTCATAAAGGCAGATAAAATCTTCTTTTTCATTATTTTTAATTCCCTTTCATTAAAATCCCATACCAACCCATTATAATTATACAACATTTTACGGACTATTTCAAGTATTTCACGCTATAATAATAAAACTCTGCTGTACCTCAAGGATACAACAGAGCCTTTATATAGCCTTTTAAATCAGTCAATTTTGCCGTCCGCAAATTCGGCAAGCGGCGTCATTGACGCCATATCACTCCACAGGAATGCTTTAAAATCGGTAGCCACCGTATCCGAGACAATCACTCCCTCGGCACAGTATTCCACTTCGTTATCAATGTTTTGAATTTCAGCTGCTACATATCTGCCCGATTCGTCATACAGGCATATGATAAATTTTCCCGATACCTCTTGTGCCGACTCCACATTAAATGCGTATATGTATTCTTTACCGTTTCTGAACATATCAAGCGTAACTATTTCAGCTTCAAGACGTGCCGGAACGGTATAAGTTACCATATTGCTGTATTCGTCCTTGTCCGATTCCTTTGCAATTGCCTTTATCACAGTACCGCCAGATACCTCAAACGGCTCGGTATATATCTTTGTATTTTCATTTTCTTCGCCTGGTACGGATTTGTCTGTCGTGTAAAGAATCGTTTCACCCTCTGCAGTTATCGTCACTTTATTGCCCGAAAGAGTAATTTCAGGCTCCGACGATTTACTCTGACGGTAAATCTCAATTGAATAAATTCTCTCATGCTCGCCGTCCTCAGATTTCACTCTTATATACCTTGTGATTGAACGACCTGCATAGTTGGCAAGGCTGATATTCTTTTCAATCGGCGTTGTAGAAGTTTTGGTGCGGTAAAGTCCCCAGGTTGCACCCGCGCTCACCTCAACGTCAATCTCTACGCTTTCGTAGCTGTTTATTACACGAAGTCCCGAAATAGAGCCTGTTCCGCTCTCATTTTCCGCATGAACAATCTTTCCACCCGGCGGTGTCAGGGTTCTTATAACATAACAGTCACTTGAAAGGGTTACGCCCGTCCTTGCAAGCACGATGCTGCTTTCAGCCTGTATATCATCATACCAAGCAATCAGCCTGAAATAATATTCCCTGCCCTCCGGCAAGCCCTTTGCATAAAGCTTTCCATTCACCTCGTCATATTCCGCCAAAATAAAATCGGTCATTGAATCCATTTCTTCCCCATAGACAAGTGTAAGCTTCGGCTTGCCCGGTACTTCCTCTTCAACGCTCATTACAAGACTCCCACCCGCAATCTGTTCAATCGTAAGCGTTCCGAGTGTTTTTGGTGCACTTCTCGTTACATTCAACGTATAAAGCTTTTCTCTGCCACTCTCTGCCGTCACCTTTATAAAATACTCCGTCTGTTCGCTTAAAACCAAGCTGTCAACAGCATTTATGCACTCTTTTGAATCATATATTGCATACGATGCACCGTCCGATACAGCAATTTCGCCATCGAAAATTTTATAAAGCCATTCACCCGTTATATTGCTTCTGTCAATATTAACATTGTCAAGCCCGATTCCGATAACTTCCGCAAGGTCGCAGACCTTTGTAACGGTTACGGTTAAGTCGCCGGTTACGTAGCCGTCCCATTCTTTTCCGTCTGATGTAAATGTGTAGATATATCCACTCTCCGATGGTGTAGGAAATATGACTGTTACACCATAATCAACGGTTATTGTTTGGGTATAATCACCTATGTATGCTACTGAATAACTTATATTAGTGTATATAATTTTTACACCAGAATCAAAACTATAATTCCACTTTGCGGTATCCCGTGTATATACAATTGCAAGCTTACTGCAACCATAAAATGCAGAATCACCTATACTTGTTACACCGTCTGGAATTGTTATGATTGTTAGATTTCACAAGTGTTCCAGATGCGGAAGTATCGCAACCAGTTATCTCAACCTTGCCTGAATATGACACAGTATATGTCAAATTCCCATACGTTTCTGCCGATACCGTTATTCCGCTAAAAAGCAAAATGCAGAATATGGTAGAAATGATTATTTTTTTCACTTTCGTTTCCCCCTCGTGATTTTTTAATGTTTTTACTCTTTTATAATTTTGTCAAGTTAATACAGAAAATTTATTCATCATCTTCCGCAATTAATTTCAACATCTTGTCAAAATCGCTTTCATATAATTTATCTTGTATAACTCTATATTTTTCGAATTCGCTCTCAGCAAACGTTTTTGCTATTTCGGCAGTAACTTTACCTTTATTTTGCAAAATGTCTGCATCGTTGAATTTTAAGAAAGCATCCAATTTACTAACCCAATCAGCCATAGTCATAGGAATTCTTCTTCGGGCTTGTCTTATGGCATAGTCAAGATACATTGTAACTATTTCATTCAGTTCAGTCATTTCTTCTGTTGAAAGGTAATTTTTTGCAATAGAAACATCAGCTTTCACAATTTTCCCATTAGGTGCATTCTTCCAATTAGTAAGTCCCATATTTTGTTTTTCGTGATTTGCACGGCTTACAATAACTTCTGCAGCCGTTTGATGGTGAATAGCATAATGCATTTTGTTTTGAACGGTTGAAAAAAACTCTTTTGTAATTTGACTATCAAGAGAATAATCGACACTGGTTGCATAAATATCAGTAATTTTTTGATAAAATCTACGCTCACTTGCACGGATTTCCTGAATTTCAGATACCAAATGTTCAAAGTAATCATCATCAAAAACTTGTCCGTTTATAAGTCTGCTTTTATCTAATACATATCCCTGTTTTGTAAAGGTATCAAGGACTTTTGTCGCCCACTGTCTGAATTCAGTAGCTCTGTGCGAATTGATTCTATATCCAACTGCAATTATAGCTTGCAACGAATAGAATTTATATTGATACGTTTTTCCGTTATCAGCAACTTGTGCAAAATTTGCACAAGTTGAATTTTCGTCTATTTCTCCATCATTAAAAATGTTTTGCAGGTGTTTCGTAACAACACTTCTGTCAACATCAAATAGTTGTCCAATAGCTTTTTGTGTAAGCCACACATCATTATCTTGCACACGAACTTCCATACCTTCTTCTTTGGCATCTCGTGTAAACACCAAAAAATCAACAGTACTGTTTCTTATTTGGACTTTTCTATCTTTCATACTAAAAAACTCCTTTACATAGTTTTTTAATCTATAATTTTATCCCTTATATATCAAGCTTTATTTATAGTGTATCACTTACGGTTATAAATGTCAATCATATTCATATGTTAATTCAAATATTCAAAACGGACCGTCGAGGACGCCGGTCCCTACAAATTCATTAATCGCACAATTTGTCAGCACATTTAAAAGATTTTCCAACAAGGAATACGGAAAAAATATATGGCAACCTCGTTCCTATGACCACATAATCCGCGGTGAAAAAGATTATCAGAAAATATAGGAATACATTGATACAAATGTTGCAAGATTGGAAAAGGATTGTTTATATAATGATTAAAGGTCGCAGAAAATTTCTACGACCTTTTATTGTCCCCAAGGACACCCTTGGATATATCATTAGCAGTTTTAAATCACTATATTAATCAACGATTGTCTTAATATACTCAGCAATCTTATCGCACTTGCAGTTAGCGAAGAACAAATCCTTGAACTTTTCGCCTGCAACAGCACCCTTTAAAAGCTCCTGATCGAGGGCAGGAAGAATATCCAAAATGTCACGGTGAGTAACCTTTTTAACTTCGTTAAGAATTCTTGCATTTCTCTGCTCGGGCACTGCTCTCTCCTTCGGATAGCCGCCGCCCCACTCTTCAACAAAGAGCTTTTCAAATACGTACTGGAGATTTAATTCAGCACCCCAGCCCCAACCCTTTGCAAAGGGAAGTGCAATAGCGTTACCGTTATTTACCTGAGTAAACTGATATGCGTCTGTCGGGTCAACAACGTGTCCGCAAAGTACGCCCGGGAATGAGTTAGCAGCAAGCATAGCGCCCTCACCTGTGCCGCAACCTGTGATAACAAGGTCACAAGCTCCTGAGTTTAAGAGAATAGCTGACAAGATACCAATCTGTACATAGGTAAGCTGTGCCTCATCCTCTGCTGAATACATACCATAGTTATGTACCTCATGACCTAAAGGCTCAACTACCTTTTTAAGTGTAGCTTCAATAATGCTGTTCTTAGCCGCCTGGCTGTTTTCGTTAATAAGTGCAATTTTCATTTTCTTTTTCTCCTTTTTATTTATTTAAGAAACGACGGCAAGAGCAAGCCCTTGCCCTACAAATGTATACTTCCTTGCAATGATTATCTATACATTGCAAGAAGTGGGCATACTCTCTCCGTAATTCGTCTTTTTCACAATCAACTGTTAAAATTATTCATACAACGGATACTTTGCACAAAGAGCCGCAACTCTTTTTGAAACCTCATCCTTTGTATTTTCAAAATCACATACGCACAGCTTGATAAGCTTTGCAACTTCTACCATATCCTCTTCCTTGAAGCCTCTTGATGTGCTTGCAGGTGTTCCGATTCTGATACCGCTTGTTACAAACGGGCTCTGCTTATCAAAAGGAATGGCATTCTTGTTAACGGTAATACCAACCTCGTCAAGATTATGCTCTGCCTCTTTTCCTGTTATACCCATATCTGTTAAATCAACAAGCATAAGATGGTTATCCGTACCACCCGATACAAGCTTAAAGCCTTCTTTAACAAGCTGGTCAGCAAGTGCCTTTGCATTCTTTACAACCTGTGCCTGATATTCCTTAAACTCGGGAGTCAAAGCTTCACCGAAGCAAACTGCCTTTGATGCGATAACGTGCATTAAAGGACCACCCTGAATTCCGGGGAATATTGCTTTATTGAACTTTACTGCAAGCTCCTCGTTATTTGTAAGAATCAAGCCGCCTCTCGGGCCTCTTAATGTCTTATGAGTTGTTGTTGTTACAACATCTGCAACAGGCATCGGATTGGGATGCAAGCCTGCCGCAACAAGACCTGCGATATGTGCCATATCTACCATAAAGTATGCTCCGACCTCTTTTGCAATCTCGGAGAACTTTTCAAAGTCGATAGTTCTCGGATATGCAGAAGCACCTGCTAAAATAAGCTTGGGCTTATGCTCTATCGCTAAACGTCTAACCTCTTCATAATCAATTGTATTTGTATCCTCTGTTACGCCATAGGGTACAATATTAAAATATTTTCCCGACATATTAACCGGGCTTCCGTGGCTTAAGTGTCCGCCGTGAGCAAGGCTCATAGAAAGAACTGTATCGCCGGGGTTCAAAAGTGCAAAGAACACTGCCATATTAGCCTGTGCACCCGAGTGGGGCTGTACATTTGCATAGCCTGCACCGAACACCTTTTTAGCACGCTCAATTGCAAGATTTTCAACTACGTCTACCCATTCACAGCCGCCGTAGTATCTCTTGCCGGGATAACCTTCTGCATATTTATTTGTAAGGTGTGAGCCCATAGCCTCCATTACAGCCTCAGATACAATATTCTCCGATGCAATTAGCTCAATCTTGTCTCTCTGGCGTGAGAGTTCACCTTGCATAGCATCAAAAACTTCTTGGTCCTGTGCTTTAAGATTCTTAAATTCCAACATCTTATCTCTTCCTTTCGTTAAATATCAATATGTGATTTCAATATCTCAAAATCATACCGATTATATTATACTATATATATCCCAAAACTTCAAGTAATAAATTTAACTTATTAAAGTATTTTTTTCGTACATTATGCCAAAAGTATCATTATGCATCCGTCTACATTAAGCTCGGAATCAATAACCGTTTCAATATCAGGCTTATATGCCATATATCTTTCACATAAATAGAAAAAAATAATCAATCGTACTTTTCAAAAAAGCCTGTTACTGCCCTTTCATAGCCTTCTTTATCTTCAATATAGCACAGCGCATGCCCTGCCCCCGGAACAATAAAAAGCTCCTTCGGTGCATTGCAGGCTTTATAGTTTTTAAAAGTCATTTCAACAGGTACAAAGCTGTCATCCGTTCCATGAATAAAAAGTATCGGTGTACTATTCGTTTTCATTGCTTCCAAAACCGTGTAGCTTTCAAGCCCTACCTCTATTTTTCTTTTGCAAAGGTCGTTTATCAGCCTGCTTCTTACTCTGTATGGTATATGCATATTATCACGTATCACGTGTCTCCACACCGCCTCCGCAGAAGTGAATCCGCAGTCGGCAATTATTCCGTGTACATCACTACCCGGTCTTGAACCGCTTGCCATAAGCACCGTCGCCGCTCCCATAGAAATTCCTGCAAGATATATCGGCAGTCCCTTTTCGTTATGCTCTCTTACCCAATCAATCCAGCAAAGGCAGTCAAACCTCTCCACCATCCCGAAGCCCATATATTCACCCTCGCTGTTATTCTGTCCGCGTTGCTCTGCATACAAAACAGCAGACCCGCTTTTATGCCAGAAATCCGATATTGCACCAAAATCCTTCGACCACGAGGAACGCCAGCCGTGCATTGCTATAATAATTCGTTTATCCTCATCACTGCTGTACATATGACCGCACAGCCTTTTGCCGTCTTTGCTCTTTATATTTATCTCTTTGAGCCCTGCATTTTCAAGTTGCTTTGCCGCCTCCTCAATTTTTCTTTCAACCTCTTCGCTTTTCTTTGTTTTTGAAATATCCTTATTTTTTGCCCTCTTTGGCATATTTCTGTCCATTCCGACACTTACAAGATGTTTCGTTGTAATATACGAAACAGCCGCAGCCGCCAACCCCAACGCAGTAATACAAATACCTGCCGATATTCTTGCTTTTGTGTTATTCATTTTAAATTCCTCGCTTTTTTGTAATTATATAGGCAATTGTGAAATAAATATTTTCATGCCATTTAAGGTGGGGACGGAGCTGTTTTGGCACCAAAACCTTACTTTTTGTGCCAAAAACTATCGTTATCAGCAACCGTCCCCGAATGGCACAAAAATATTTTAACATTTCTCAATTGCATATGTAATTATATATAGTATAATCACATATATAATATATAATCATAAAAATGCAAAAAACCGCAGAAATGAGCCGAAAATTTGCTCAAGTTCTGCGGTTTATTAAACTATTCTCTAATTACAGCTTCTTCTCTTCTTCCGCCTGAATTTCGGGAATTGCTGAAATCATAGGCTTAATATCCTTATTCTTTAATCTTCTGTCAATGTAGTTTCTTGTAATCTTCAAAACAAGTCCTGACAGTGCGATAACACCGATAAGGTTGGGAACCATCATAAGACCGTTGAAGGTATCTGAAATATCCCAAGCAAGCGAAGATGTTAAAAGTGCACCACACATAATTGTTACAAGATGTATAACGCCGTATACCTTCTTCGACTTAACACCAAAGAGATATTCCCATGCTTTTCCGCCGTAAAGGTCCCAACCGAGAACGGTTGTGAATGCGAACAGAAGGATTGCTATTGCAATAAATCTTTCACCCCAGATGCCGAAAACAGATGAAAATGCCTTTGCAACAAGTGTTGCATCGCTTATACCCTCTGCAAGTGCACCGGTATCAAGATTAATAAAGCCTGATGTCAAAACAACAAGTGCTGTCATTGTACATACAACCATTGTATCTGCGAATACTTCAAATATTCCCCAAAGACCCTGACGAACAGGCTCTACAACGTTTGAGCTTGAGTGAACCATAACAGATGAACCAAGACCTGCCTCGTTTGAGAACACACCTCTCTTACATCCCTGTGTAACAATATCCTTAACTACAATACCGCCAACGCCACCAAGAGCCGCAGGAACTGTAAATGCATACTTGAAGATTGATTTAAATGCTGCTCCGATATTAGCATAGTTAACTGCTACCAGTATCACACTTCCCAACACGAAAAGCACAACCATTACAGGAACAACCTTTTCTGCAAAATTGGCAATTCTCTTAAGACCGCCGAGAATGATTAATGCCGCAATAATTGTAAGTACAGCGCCGATGATTACGTGATATAAAGATACGCCCTCGTAAACAACACTTGATGAAAGTGCAGGAATATCGAATGCAGATACTACGTTTACAACAATCTTGTTTATCTGACCCATAGCACCGATACCGAATGATGCGAGTATACAGAAAATTGAGAAAAGCACTGCAAGTATTTTACCAATTTGCTTGCAACCCTTTTTGCTTCCCAGACCCTCTGCAAGATAGTACATAGCGCCGCCTGACCATTCGCCGTCAGCATTCTTTCTTCTGTAGTATATACCGAGAACGTTTTCCGAATAGTTTGTCATCATTCCGAAGAATGCTGCAACCCACATCCAGAATACCGCACCGGGGCCTCCACCTACGATAGCAGCCGCAACACCTGCGATGTTACCAACACCGATAGTTGCCGCAAGTGCTGTACAAAGTGCCTGAAACTGTGAAATTGACTTACCCTTAACGTGACCCGAAACGTCCTTCTTCATAAGCTTTCCGAGAGTCTCTCCGAACCAGTGTCTGATATGAGTAATCTGAAAAACTCCTGTAATTACAGTCATCAAAAGACCCGTTGCAAGAAGAAGATACAAGCCCTTTCCCCATACAAAGCTGTTAATGACGTTATTATAATCCGTCAGTGTTGCAAAAAAGTTGTCCATAAAATTTTACCGTTCCTTTCTTTTTTCTGCCAAGAAAAGCAAACAAAAAACGAAGCCTTTTCCACACAAAAAAACTCCGCAAGTAAATAAAAGCCTTTTATGACTCTTAACTCCGTCCTTTTGCCTGAGAGATTAACCAAAAAAATGGCCTTACACCTTCGGCATCCTTTTTGCTCTTTTTTTGAGCGGACTTCTCCGGAGCGCTATCCGTGTGCAGTCTATGCCGCTTGCGGCACCTGAGAGCGTTACTCCTTCGGCAAGACATTTGTCTTTCTCCTGCATACTTCACTTAGCAACAATATTTAATTTAGATATAGTATAATACCATTAGTGTATTTTGTCAATACATATGTTGAAATTTTGTCATATTATATAAAATACAGTCGAATTTTCATACCAAAGCTGTTACAGCTTGCTACCCCCCCTCAAAACTTACGATATAATTGTATGCTATAATCCATAACATACCAAATAAAAAAACAAGATAAGGAGAAATGAAAAAATGAAAAAAAGTCTCAAAAGAATGCTCGCTTCTGCGCTTTCTCTCACACTTTTGGCATCTGTTTTGCCTGCAGCCCCGGCACACGCAGCAGATTACACCGAAATCGACGGCGTGTACTATCGCGGTTTTGAGGTTGTTGGATGCGACGATGATGCAAAAGAGATAAAAATTCTTTCTGTCGCAAACGGTACTTCGGTAACGAAAATCGCAACAGCTGCCTTTAAGAACAAGGATAAGCTTGAAACGGTAATTATCGAGGACGGAATAACCTCTATTAACGACAGAGCTTTTTTAAACTGTACCGCCCTTTCATCTGTCACACTTCCTTCCACTCTTACCGGCTTTAATCATTCAACATTTTCAGGTTGCACAAAGCTTGAGTCAATCACTCTTCCTGAAGGTATGACAAGACTCGGTGGAAGAGCATTTATGGGCTGTACATCTCTTAAAGAAGTTGTCATCCCTTCTACCATTGATGATTCTTATGGCGAAAACGGCATTTACGGTCAATGGTTTAGCGGCTGTACATCGCTTGAAAAGGTTACATTTAACGATGGTGCAACAATTATACCCCCTCACGCATTTGAAGGATGTCAGGATGTAGAAATCATCCTCCCTGACACTATTACTACAATAGGTGCAAGTGCTTTTAAAAACGTGAAGTGGCTCACCAATCTTGGTATACTTCCTAAAACAATCACATCGATTGAACAATATGCTTTTTTAGGTTGTACCGGACTTACAACCCTTGACAATCTTGCTCCGACCGTTAAACAGATTAACCAGGGTGCGTTCTCAGGTTGCACAGGTCTTGTCATTGCACAAATACCCGAAGCTGTTACATATATAGGAAACAGTTGTTTCAGTGATTGTACCGCTCTTAAGATTGTAACATTCTCCAACAATCTGTCAAGAATAAACGATAAAGCATTTGCTAACTGTACTTCACTTGAAAACGTTTATATCCCCAACTCCGCAAAAGAGTTTGGTAATAACGTGTTTATCGGTTGCTCCGACACCCTTACGGTACACTGCAACCAAAACGCAGGTGCAGCATCAAGTGCCGCCGCTGATGATATCTATCACACCTTCTCAGGCAGATGGACATATAAGGAGCTTATCAGCCGAGACACTTACTATATCTGCGATACAGGAACTCTTATGACAGATAACTATATAACCCTCATCGCAAAGTACAGCATTGATACTGCTCGTACAGGTGCCTGCAACAACATACGCCTTGCCTTCACAATTCCGAAGGATTGCAGATATATCGAAGGCTCGGCATATATCGGCAGAGAAAAGGCAGAAAATGTAGCTTTAGGCTCAAATTATGTTGTTGTTTCAGGTCTGGGAACGAGCGGTTATGTTACAATCCGTTTGGAAAAAGCAGGCGCAAGAGATGTAGTATCACGTGCTGTTCTCTCCTTTGGTGCAAGATACACCTCATATTCCGAGACCCTCGGTACTGTATGTGATAAGGTACGCACTATATCATTAAGAACCCAGCCATATACAAACAGCGACACTATAACTGTCAGCGGTATTGCCACACCGTCATCAGATGTTAACATATATGTTGACGGCGAATATGCACTTACCGCAAAATCCAACAAAACAGGAACCTATTCCGCAGACGTACCCCTTGCCGATCCCGAGGCAGGCAAGGATTACACAATCCGTGCAATAATAGACAACGACGAATCAACAATGCGCGAAGCAGTAACCGAATATAACCCGGAAAAGCCGGTGCTTAAAAGCTTCGTGCTTTATCCGAATAACCACATAAACCCCGGAGAATGTATAAATCTTTTGCAGGACGGCAAAATAATCCGTGTTGACTTCTGGCCCGTTTACCATTATTTCTTCAAGGCTGAATATACCAATCCGGATGCAATCGAGAAGGTGTATATCACAAGCGTTAAGGGCAACGACCGAAAAACAATAGTTGCAGAGTATAACGAAGAATCCGGTCTGTTCGAGTCATATGATATTTTTGACCCGGATAATATGAACTATGTGCCGGGAGATATTGAGATTACATACACTTTAAAGCTCACCGATAAAGTTTATGAAGAAAAATATGAAGAATTTATGGATAAGGTATCTGATTTTCCCGAATTCAAGGAAAAGCTTGATATGGTTGTTCTCCCGGAGGAATCCTTTGAAGATGGCGAAAAAAAACAAATCTCTGCCAATCTTGTGCCTAAAGATGGCGGCACTCCGAGCAAAATTGTAATCACACATACTCCCGATTCGAACTACAATGAATTCGGTAGTATTGACGAAAACACAATAAAGACCCCGGGGGGCTACTTGAAATTCATCGGTGATATGAACAGCGAAGAACAAAAGATATTGTTTCATAATATATCAGATAACATCTGCTACGCAATAGCATTAAAAAATACGCCGTTCGGTCTGGCAATGAATACTGTGTCACTTATTGAGGATATAGCCACGCTTACAGAAATGCAATTTAAAGCGACACAGCTGGATTTCCCTCAATCTCTCGCTGTTATGTCAATTATAGGTACATACGAAGCACTTTTGTTAACTACATATACAATAACATATTTCGTTGGAATGTGTGATGCGATCGGCGATCCGTTTCCGTGTCTTGGCGAATTGACTTCCGCAGTAAATTTTCTGTGGAATGAACTTTTAACAATGATACGCGGAGCCTCCGGATTAACAGACGGACCCGGCATATTTATACATCTTATGTGGCGTATCGACCCGAGCGGTTATGTATACGAAGGTGTAACATCAAACAGACTTGAGGGCGTTAAAGCAACCGTATACTATAAGGACAGCGAAACCGGCAAGGCTGTATTATGGAACGCCGAAGAATACGACCAGCAAAATCCGCTTTACACAAACGCAGACGGACGATATTCGTGGATGGTACCCGAAGGGTTATGGCAGGTTAAATATGAGCTTGACGGCTATGAAACAACATATTCCGAATGGCTTCCCGTACCTCCACCGCAGATGGATGTGAATATAGGTATGACTTCTCTTTCTGCTCCCGATATTGCAAGCATTGAGGCAACAAGGGATGAAGTAAAGATTATATTCACACAGTATATGAAGCCTGAAACGATGGAGAATATAAAAGTAAGTTGTAACGAAGAGAATCTTTCCTACACCCTCACATACCCCGAGGATGAAACAACTCTATTTGGTGAAGTTCTTGCAAAATCATATGTGTTAAAGCTCAGCGATGTCCCCGAAGATGCATCGTCATATATTGTGAGTCTAAGCAGCGATATTATGTCGTATGCAGATGTCGCAATGAATGATAAAGATTATACGTTAGCAATATCCGATGATTTTATGAGCATTTCAATCCCCGAAAGCATTCCGCTTGCAATTGATGAGATATCAAGAATAAAGGTAGAATCATCGGGCTTTGAGGAAAATGACAGCATCCGTGTAGAATCAAATGTAGACAGCGTGGTTTCGGTAGATGATGTCACATCGGCAGACGGTATATTCTATATTACCCTAAAAGCAAAAGCAATAGGAAATGCCAATATAACAATAACCCTTCCCAACTCGGAAAAGGTTGTTACGGAAGCTATAGTTTCACCAACGAGTGATGAAAAAATCACCTTTAACGATGTAACTTTCAGCGATAATTCAGCAAGTGTTACACTTACAAGTAATCAGAGCGATAGCAGAAGCGGTACACTTATCTTCGCAGAATACGATAAAGACGGAAGGCTTTTATCGGTAAAGTGCAAAGACTTTGACACCGCATCAACCAAGAATGTAAGCTTTGATAACCTCACACACGAAAGCGAGCATTACAATATATTTGTGCTTGATTCCTTCTCCTCACTTTCACCTCTTTGTGAGAAATACTGATAAATTATAATTTGTCGGGATGTTGGAACGAAGGTACGGGGACTGGTATGCGACGTTTCGTCCGCAGGATGAAACCAAAGCGTGCCTGTCCCCATCTTGTGTGGTAGTTTGAACGGTTGTGGGGACAGGGCCACTTTGGTTTCACCCCGTTCCGGGGCA
>JAZRMB010000006.1:0-15081 GCA_045647245.1 Clostridia bacterium | reverse complement strand
TGCACTTTTATGCTATATTGTAGCTAAGGGATGAAATCCTAAAATGTGGATTTCATCCCTCAAAAAACACTTAGATTATATTATCATTTTGGAGTTTACACAAAATCGGGGACATCCCCGCTATTTTATTTAATCGCATCGGTGGCGTGGCTGCAATTGTTATAGCAGTTGTTATTATGATTATGTAATAATAAAAAATTCAAGCCTACTGTTTAATTGGTAGGCTTGAATTTTTTATATTAGTATTATTTGTACGGAAAAAGAGTATATGAAAACGGGTTATGATTGCCGACGATTTCACGTTTATATCTTATAAGTGCTCTTTCGTACTCATCATGTGCTGATTTATCTTTTGGCAGTGTGCCGCCTAAAAGAGCAGTTGAAACAAAACGTGAGAATTTGTCTGCACCGTATTGGTTTAAGTGAGTTTTGTCAAAGAAATCGTTTGTCATATCAAGACCGATTTCAGTGTAGAAATTATTGTAATTTACAAAGCTAACGTTGTATTTACCGGCAAGCTCTTCTATATAATTGTAGTAGCTTCTTTCTGTGCCTGTTTCATTGTCGGGAGTTTTAACAAGGACGATGTCAATATTTTTATCCTTGCAAAGCTCAATAATTTTAATAAGCCATTCTTCATTCTTGTCGGGAATGGGGGTTTTAAAATCAACAGATGAAGTGTCAGGACGTGTAATATCCTTTCCTCTTGTTGTAAGCTTACAATAACCGTATAGCCAATCGTGAAGTTTATCGGGATTGAAAGAAAAATCATCCTTGTTAAGCTCATTCCATCTTGAATGATACTTTGTGAATTTTACGGCATAGTCAAACTTTCTTTTAATATTGTCAGTTGATTCATTTATCATCTTTAACTTATTAATGCCGAAGGGGAAGTCATCACAGTAGGTATATACGGTTGCTTCATCTGAATATTCATCTGTAAATGTTGCTCCGTAGCAGTCAAGCACAATTAAAGACGGGTCCTGACGCTTTATTGCCTCTTCGATGTAAAAATATGTTGCCCATAACGGTTGCTTTTGTGTGGCAATAACGTGGGATTTAAGCCCGGTTTCCTCGTAAATTACAAGAGGATTGAAGCTTGCGTATGCGTGGGATGAACCGAAGAATACTACGTCGTAATTATTCTTTGGTGAATTAAAAAAGCTATTCACCTTTGTGGTCATATTCCACCAGCCGTATATTGACTTTCTTACAAGCAATTTATCGCATACTGAAAAGATAAAAGAAGCGGCAAGCAGAAATATAATTGTTTTTAATACTTTTTTCATACGCTCACCTCACTAAAACTGGAAATATATAAACTGCGATACACTGTAGCCGGGACCGTATATTCCGAATATAAGAACAGCAAAAAGTAATGCAAGAATTAATGCATAACGCAATACTATGTGCATATCTGAAAGCTTTTTTGAAATGCTGATCTTTTTGTACTTAAACATATCAAAAAATCCGAGTACGGCAATTGATAAGAATAACAGCATAATGTTCGGAATATCAAGCCCGAGATTTACAAGTGCACCATCGGTAATAAGCCATAGCCTTGAGTCAAGGAATATTCTTCTTATAATGAAAAGTGCGTTGTGGAGCGTATCTGCTCTGAAGAATATCCAAGCAAACATTACAAGCAGGAAGGTGAGTATTGTCTGGAAGGCGTGATACCAGGGCGTTTCGCGGTCGATATTAATAAGGGAACAAATAAGTTTTCTTGTGTTTTTACCTGCTTCGCCAACTACTCTGAAAATGCCGTGTAAAAGTCCCCATATAACAAAATTCCAGCTCGCACCGTGCCATAGACCGCTTGTGATAAAAACAATCATAAGATTTATATATTTTCTAAAAGTATCTTTTCTGTTACCGCCAAGGGGGATATATAAATAATCCCTGAACCATGTAGAGAGCGAGATATGCCACCTTGACCAGAATTCGGAAATTGATTTTGAAAGGTAGGGTACATTGAAATTGTCCATCAGTTCAAAGCCCATAACTCTTGCACAACCTCTTGCTATTGTAGTATAGCTTGCAAAGTCGCAGTATATCTGTATTGAGAAAAGAAATGTTGCAATTATAAAATGAATTCCGAAATATGAAGGTATGTTGTTGTATACAGTATCAACAGCTATGGCGGCTCTGTCTGCTATAACCAGCTTCAGAAAATATCCCCAAAGCATCAAAACAAGACCGTTTGCCACTCGGTCATAATTAAATGTATGCTTTTCTTTTAATTGTATAAGAAGATTTTTTGATCGCTCAATCGGTCCTGCAACAAGCTGAGGGAAGAATGAAACAAACAGTGCATACCTTAGCGGATTTTTTTCGTGCTCTATTTCGCCTCTGTAGACATCTACCGTATACCCGAGTGCCTGAAAGGTATAGAATGATATACCGACCGGCAGAATGATATCAAAGCCGGGTGTTATCGGTTTAAAGTTTAAAAGCGAAAGCACAGCGTTGATATTGTCAACCGTAAACCAAAAATATTTAAAGAAAAAGAGTATGGCGAGATTTACGATAAAGTTTATACCGACAGCCGCCTTTTTTACCCCGGGGTTCTTTGCTTTCGATATTACAGCACCGCCAAGCCATGTAAAAAATGTAGAGGATGCCATTAAAAGAGCATATTGTGCATTCCAGCACATATAGAAATAATAGCTTGCAAAAAGAAGCCATAAATATCTGAGCTTATGAGGTATTATGAAGTAACACAGCGTTACAATCGGGAAAAACAGCATAAACTCAAGTGAATTAAAAAGCATAGCATCCTCCGTAAGTTACAAAATTATCTTTAGTGTTCCTGCGCTTCGAGCCATATTATAAGCACCGAAATATCAGCAGGTGAAACGCCTGAAATTCTTGACGCCTGACCGAGCGAGCGGGGGCGTATCTTTTCAAGCTTCTGACGTGCTTCAATTCTTAAGCCGTACACGCTATTATAGTCAATATCCTCAGGCAGAAGTCTTGATTCAAGCTTTTTAAACTGCTCTACCTGCTGAACCTGACGTTTTATATATCCATCATATTTGAGCTTGATTTCAACCTCTTCACGTACATCATCGGGAAGCGAGGGTCTGTCCGGGTCGATAGATGCAAGCATATCGTATCCAAGCTCGGGACGGCGTATTGCATCACTTATCTTAAGACCGGTAGAAACAATTGTGCCGCCACGCTCTTCGAGTATCGGATTTATCTTTTTGGGCGGTAATACAACCTTTTCAAGTCTTTTCAGCTCATCTTCAATCTGCTTTTGCTTGTATTGAAAATCAGAATAACGCTCATCACTGATTAAGCCTACGCGGTAACCAATCGGTGTCAGTCTTTCATCTGCATTATCCTGTCTTAAAAGAAGACGGTATTCTGAGCGTGATGTCATCATTCTGTATGGCTCATTTGTGCCTTTAGTTACAAGGTCATCAATGAGAGTACCTATATAACCGTCGCTTCTTTCCAATATCATAGGTTCTTTTCCTGAAAGCTTCAAAGCGGCATTTATACCTGCTACAAGTCCCTGTGCAGCGGCTTCCTCGTATCCGCTTGTACCGTTGAATTGTCCTGCACCATACAGGCTTGGTATTGTTTTAAATTCAAGAGTAGGATAAAGCTGGGTGGGGTCACAGCAGTCGTATTCTATAGCATATGCAGGACGCATAATTTCAACATTCTCAAGACCCTGTATCGAACGGAGCATATCAAGCTGAACATCCTCGGGAAGACCTGTTGAAATACCCTGTGCATACATCTCCTTTGTATCAAGTCCCATCGGCTCAATAAATAACTGATGCCTGGGTTTGTCGGAAAAACGAACAACCTTATCCTCAATTGATGGGCAGTATCTTGCGCCAACACCGTTGACACGTCCTGAGTACATAGGCGCTCTTTCAATATTATCTCTTATAATTTTATGCGTTGTTTCGTTGGTATATGTAAGCCAGCAGTACGCTTTGTTTTCACCGGGCTCTTTTGTTTCAAAGGAGAACGGAGTTATTTTGTCATCTCCGCCTTCTTGTTCCATTTTATCATAGTCAAGCGAATCGCCGTGAATTCTTGCAGGTGTACCTGTTTTAAAACGTCTTATTGATATTCCGAGCTGTTTCAAGCTTTCTGAAAGCTCGTTTGCAGGGAATGTGCCGTCAGGGCCGCTTTCTCTTTCATATTCGCCGATTAAGATTTTGCCCTTAAGGTAAGTACCCGAGCATATAATTACAGCCTTTGCACCGTACGCGGTACCGAGATGTGTGCGAACGCCGCAAACCACACCGTTATCTGTTAATACCTCGGTAATTTCAGCTTGCTTGAGCTGCAGATTTTCCTGATTTTCAACACGCATTTTCATCTGCCTGTGATAGTCTTTTCTGTCTATTTGTGCCCTTAAGGAGTGAACGGCAGGACCTTTACCCCGATTGAGCATTTTTGACTGAATGAATGTTGCATCGGCGGCTTTTCCCATTTCACCGCCAAGTGCGTCTATTTCTCTTACAAGATGTCCTTTTGCAGTTCCGCCGATACTTGGGTTGCAGGGGAGATTTCCGACTGCATCGAGACTTATTGAAAACATTACAGTTCTCATTCCGAGCCTTGCGCTTGCAAGAGCCGCTTCGCAGCCTGCGTGACCTGCACCTATAACTGCGACATCAAATTCCTCTATATAGTTATACAAAATTATTCCTCGCCTTCGTTTGAGGTATCGTTATCCGAGCCGAAAAAGGTTTCCTCTTCTTCATACTCAATTACTGTTGCGTGGGGAAGCAATTTCTTCTCAATAGCTCTTGCAGCTGTATAATCCATCGGAAAACGCATAAGCGAATAGCCGAGTATAAGGTCTATAAATACTACAAAGAACGGGTGGAGGTAACTGAACATAAGCACATTTATACCGATTGCTATTATTGAAAGAAAAATATTTATCGGAAGCTGTGCAAATGAGAATATGAATGCATTTCTGTAAAGCTGTGATATCTTATATTCAAAGGTCACCATAAACTGATATATGTATATATGCATAAAGGTGAACAGAACAAGCAACGTAAAGAGCAGACAGCATAGTATCAGCCACATATTTGAGCCTGTTGTACTGTACTGTGAAAAATAGAATCTTACAGCGAATGAACCGAACCACAAAACAAATAGGTCAACAATGCTGACGATTATGCTTTGCTTAAAGTTTTCCTTAAACTTGTCCTTAAAATCAGACAAAATCCAAGCGTGTTGTTCTCTTGTGAAGCAACGTGTCACATATGCATAGCCTGCACTTGCAGGACCGCTTCCAAGGAAAACCAACAGCATAATTGTAAAGATACTTCTTACTGTAAGAGGTACCATTGCAGCTGCTTCTGTCATTTCCTGAGTTCCGTCCTGTATAAATTCCAAAAGTTTTACATCATTTACGGGAACTAAACCGAATAAAATTACTATCATCGGAATACTGCATATAAAATAAAGCATATTTACCTGTAAAAGCTTCCAGAACTTACGGAAAAATATCTCGAAATAGCGGAAAATACCCTTCTTTTGCGGTGCATTCTTATCGACGCCGGGTCCCGGCTTTGAATAGTTGAAACTGAAAATACCCATTTTTAATTCTCTCCTTGAATTTATTTAAAAAAATACGTTATTTGATATTGTATCACATTTTAAAATATGATACAATATATAAAATGAAAATTTTTTGTAAAAGGTTGAGAAAAATGCGAGAAATAATTGTTAAAAAGAATGATTCGGGGCAGAGACTTGATAAATTTTTACATAAATTTATGCCGAACCTGCCCGATTCTATGCTTTATAAAGGTCTTAGAAAGGATTGCGTGCGCTTGAACGGGAAACACGTGCGTGACGGAAGTGTTAAGATTTCTGAAGGAGATACACTGAAGCTTTATTTTAAAGATGAATTTTTTGAGAAAAATCCCTCGGATGACAGATATAAGAATATAAAGATAGAACCTGTAATAATTTACGAGGATGAGAATATAATACTTGCAGATAAGCCGCAAGGGATGTGTGTGCACGAAGACGAGACGGGCGGCGGTGTTACGCTTATAGACTGTATTAAGTCATATCTCTGGCGAAAGGGTGAGTATAACCCCGAAAATGAGCAAAGCTTTACACCTGCACTCTGTAACAGAATAGACAGAAACACAAAAGGGATTGTAATTGCTGCTAAAAATGCCGAAGCATTAAGGATAATGAATGAAAAAATCAAAATACGTGAAGTGGAAAAGTTTTATATTTGTGCCGTGCTTGGTATTATGGAAAAGAAGCATGATACATTAAAGGCATTTTTACGACGTGATGAAAAGAATAAACAGGTGTATATATACGATGAACCGAAGCCTGATGCAAGAACTGTTATAACAGAATACACAGTAATTAAAGAGGGCAGGGAAAGCTCACTTCTTGATGTTCAACTGCATACGGGCAGAACGCATCAGATTCGTGCGCATATGGCACATATCGGGCATCCGTTAATCGGAGATGGTAAGTATGGGAATGGTGAAGCTAACAGAAAATTTGGTTTATCCTATCAGGCGCTTTGCTCATATAAGGTAAGGTTTGCGTTTAAAGAACCGTCGGGAATACTTGAATATCTTTGTGGCAAGGAATATTCAATTAACGAAATGCCGTTTGCCGAACTAATATATTAATTACGGTTAAGAAACAGTAAAATATTTTTTATCATTATTTTTTCTTGAATTAATTTGTCGGAAATGGTATAATATTGTCGAAACATATATTTATTGCGGGGGCGATATAATGTATAGAATGGGAATAGATGTCGGCTCTACTACGGTAAAAACGGTAGTTACAGATAAAGGTAAAATCCTTTATGCCGATTATATGAGACATTATTCTGATATAAAAAGTACGGTGAAAAAGTTAATAGGCGATGTTACCCGTAAGCTTGGGGATATAAGCGTAGAGGTGTTTTTGACGGGCTCGGGCGGACTCTTGATTGCAAAGCTTTTGTCTCTCGATTTTGTTCAGGAGGTTATTGCCACAAAGCAGGCAGTTACAGAGCTTTTGCCTGATACAGATGTAGTGATTGAGCTTGGTGGCGAGGATGCAAAAATTCTGTATCTGACAAACGGACTTGAACAGAGAATGAATGGTACTTGTGCAGGCGGTACGGGTTCTTTTATTGACCAGATGGCAGGACTTTTAAAAACCGACGCATCGGGTCTTAATGAACTTGCATCAAAGCATAATAATATATATCCTATTGCGGCACGTTGCGGTGTTTTTGCAAAATCCGATGTACAGCCGCTTCTTAATGAAGGTGCAGCAAGAGAAGATGTCGCCGCATCGATATTGCAGGCAGTTGTAACTCAAACTATAAGCGGACTTTCCCAAGGCCGTCCCATCAGCGGAAATGTCGTGTTTCTTGGCGGACCGTTGTATTTTCTTTCACAGCTCAGGAAAAGATTTGAAGAAACATTAAAGGGGAAAGTAAAAAGCTTTAATATCCCCGATAATGCACAGCTTTTCGTTGCACTTGGAGCATCAATGACAAAGCAGAAAACTAATGAAGTCCGGCTTTCTTCACTTCTTGGTAAGCTTGATGAAAATATCGAGACGCAGACTGAAATTACAAGAATGAGAGCTTTGTTTGAAAATGAGCAAGAGTATAAAGAATTTGATTTAAGACATTCAAAAGAAAAAGCCGAAAGAGGAGAGCTTTTTGATGCCAAGGGTGGATTGTATCTCGGACTTGATACTGGCTCGACTACGATAAAAGCTGTTTTGATAGATGATGACGGCAGAATTCTTTATGAATACTATTCCAAGAATGATGCAAACCCGGTAAATATGGGTAAAATGATTCTTTCGGACATTTACTCAAAATTACCCAAAGATGCATACATACGCAATGCATGTGCAACAGGCTACGGTGAACAGCTTATGATGGCGGCGTTTCGGATTCCTGAGGGCGAAATTGAAACTGTAGCTCACTATAAGGCGGCAGAATTTTTTATGCCGGGCGTTGATTTTATTATAGATATCGGCGGTCAGGATATGAAATGTATGAAAATCCGTGACGGTGTGATTGACTCAATAATGCTTAACGAGGCTTGCTCTTCGGGATGCGGAAGCTTTATACAGACCTTTGCAGAGTCGCTCGGTTTTTCAGCACCTGATTTTGCAAAAGAAGCACTCATGGCAAAAAATCCTGTAGACCTCGGTACAAGATGTACTGTTTTTATGAACTCACGTGTAAAGCAGGCACAAAAGGAAGGAGCAACAGTCGGAGATATTTCGGCAGGTCTTTCGTATTCTGTTGTGAGGAATGCACTTTATAAGGTTATTAAACTTCGCGATACCTCTATGATGGGAGAGAGAATAGTCGTTCAGGGAGGTACGTTTAACAATAATGCGATTTTAAGAGCGTTTGAGCTTTTGGCAGGAAAAAATGTTATACGCCCCGATATTGCAGGCATTATGGGAGCTTTCGGAGCGGCGTTAATAGCAAAGGAAAGAGCTGCGGAAGATCGTTGTTCGATTATTTCAAAGAACGAGCTTGATGAATTTGGTTTTTCAGGCAAGCTTCTAAGATGCAAGGGTTGCTCAAACAATTGCAGGCTTACAGTTACAAAATTTTCCGACGGAAGAAGCTTTGTATCGGGTAACAGATGTGAAAAGGGAGCGGGTCTTGCGGAAGAGGCAAATACATTACCTGATTTATTCAAATATAAATACGACAGATTGTTTGACTATAAGCCGCTTTTGGAAAATGAAGCTAAACGCGGTGTTATTGGCTTGCCGAGAGTTCTTAATATGTACGAAAATTATCCTTTGTGGTTTACAGTATTTACAAAGCTTGGTTTTTCTGTTAAGCTTTCGCCTGAAAGTTCGCATAAAATATATGAAAGAGGTATTGATACAATTCCGTCTGAATCTGCTTGTTATCCTGCAAAGCTTGTGCATGGTCATATTATGAGTCTTATAGAGGATGGAGTAGACGTAATATTCTATCCGTGTGTTCCGTATGAACAGGTAGAATATAAGGGTGCAGGAAATCACTATAACTGCCCGATTGTCACGTCCTATCCCGAGGTTATTTATAACAATATGGATGTTGTACGAGAAAGCGGGAGAAAATTCATACATCCATTTTTAAACCTTGAGGATAAAAGTTCCGTTAAAAAGCAACTCTATAAAGCTTTTAAAGAATCAGGGATAAAGAAAAGCGAGATTGAAGCGGCTGTTGATGCAGGGTATGCAGAATACAAACGTTTTAAAGATGATATAAGAAGAAAAGGCGAAGAGATAATTTTATGGCTCAATGAAAATAATGAGAAAGGGATTGTTCTTGCCGGCAGACCATATCATATCGACCCTGAAATAAATCATGGAATACCAAAAATGATAACATCGCTCGGGTTTGCGGTACTTACCGAGGACAGTGTGGCACACCTGGGAAAGCTTGAAAGAGACATAAGAGTTGTAGACCAGTGGGCATATCATACAAGACTTTACGAAGCGGCGGCAGAGGTTATAAAAAATAAGAATCTCGAAATGATTCAATTAAATTCTTTCGGATGTGGACTTGATGCAGTGACATGTGACCAGGTTCAGGAGATTTTACAGTCGCACGGGAAGATTTATACAACATTGAAAATTGATGAGGTATCCAATCTCGGCACTGCAAGAATAAGGGTACGTTCTTTGAAGGCGGCTGTTGTAGAGAGGGACGAAAATGCGTTTTCGCCTAAAGAGATTGAGCCGTATACAATAAGCCGTGTTCCGTTTACAGATGAAGAAAAAAAGAGACACACAATCATTTTTCCGCAGATGAGTCCTGTTCATTTCAGGCTCTTTGAGGCTGTTTTGAATGTTAACGGCTATAACGCAATTGTTCTTGATAAGGTATCGGTTGATGATGTTGAAGAAGGCTTGAGAAGCGTTAATAACGATGCATGCTATCCTTCAATTCTTGTTACGGGACAACTTATTAATGCATTCAAATCAGGTAGGTGTGACCCTGCTAGCACTTCTCTTATGATATCGCAAACCGGCGGAGGTTGCCGTGCTACAAACTATATTGCGTTTATAAGAAAGGCACTTAAGGATGCGGGATATCCGGATGTTCCGGTTGTGAGCCTTAATATATCGGGGCTTGAAGGTAACCCCGGATTCAAGCTTACGCCGAGACTCATTGGAGATCTTGCGAAATATTGTATAATTGGCGACTTATTGATGACATTGCTTCTTGCGACACGTCCATATGAGCTTGATAAGGGAAGTACTGATCGTGTGTATCGCAATCTTCTAGCTGAAGTTTATGAAAATATAGTATCGCAAAGAAGAGAAAAGCTTAAAATGTCAATACTTGTTAATAAGATTATAAATGCTTTTCTTGCAATACCGACAGACGACGGACTTAAAAAGCCTAAAGTTGGTATTGTCGGGGAAATCCTTGTTAAGTTCCATCCGGGTGCAAACAATAATATTGTTGATGTTATTGAAAAGGAAGGCGGAGAAGCCGTAATGCCGGGTCTTTTGGACTTTTTGATGTATTGCCTTTATAACAGCAATTTCAAGCGTGAGAACTTGGGTTCTAAAATGAGTACTGCGGCTTTGTGCAATGCAGGTATATGGGTTATGGAAAAGTACAGAAAAGCAATGAGAAAAGCACTGCTTGCGACAAAGTACAAAGACCGTGCACCTGAGTTTATCGAAAATATTGCAGAAGGAGCAAAGACGGTTCTTCAGCTCGGACATTCAACGGGTGAGGGATGGTTTTTGACCGGTGAGATGATTGAGCTTATTAAAAAGGGAGTACCTAATATTGTATGTGTACAGCCGTTTGCGTGCCTGCCGAACCATGTTACGGGAAAGGGTATGATAAAGGAGCTTAAACGGCAATATCCTGAGTCTAATATTGTGGCTGTTGACTACGACCCGGGTGCGAGCGAGGTCAATCAGTTGAACCGCATAAAGCTTATGATTGCAGTTGCGTTTGAAAACCTTAACAAAAAGCTTGATAAGGAAGAAAGTTCATCAAGGAATATTGTCGGCAGAAGTAACAAAAAGGAGCTTGAAAAATTTTAAAAACGAAACAAGACAGAAAACAGAAGTTTTATATTCTGTTACTGTCTTGTTCTTTTTATGTAAATTTTGTATTGATAAATAGTTATATATATGATATTATATTACTGCATAATTTGAGATATTCTTTAAAAAATGGCAGATGATGCAAAACAGTAACAGAAACGGGGTAATTGGAATTGAGTCAAAATAAAGATGTTCTCGGAAGTGAAAAAATTTTCGTGCTGATGGCGAAGATGGCAATTCCGTCGGTTATAGCACAGATTATAAATATTTTATATAATATAGTGGACAGAATTTATATCGGACATATACCCGATGCATCTGCGGATGCATTGACGGGTGTTGGTGTTGCCTTTCCGATAGTAACGTTTATTTCTGCTTTTTCTGCATTTGTCGGCTCCGGCGGTGCACCGCTATCGGCAATTTGCCAGGGGAAGGGAGATAATGACAGAGCTGAGAAAATACTCGGTAATGGTGTGTCTATGCTTATAGCCTTTACTGTTATTCTTATGATTGCTTTTTATGCTTTTATGAAGCCGCTTTTGTATATGTTTGGTGCAAGTGATGCGACGGTTGGGTATGGAATGACATATCTTTCGATTTACCTTGCAGGTACATTGTTTGTCCAATTATCACTTGGACTCAATCCCTATATTATAGCACAGGGTGCATCTCGGACCGGAATGTTCTCAGTTCTGATTGGTGCTGTGATTAATATAGTTCTTGACCCTATATTCATTTTTGTGCTTGATATGGGCGTCGCAGGTGCGGCGATTGCAACTGTTATATCTCAGTTTGTCAGTGCTCTCTGGGTTGTTGTATTTCTTTTAGGCAAAAAAGCAACTCTTAAAATACGTATTAAAAATCTTAAGCCTGACTTGAAGATTATAAAAAGAATCTCGGCACTTGGCATATCTCCGTTTGTTATGCGTTCAACAGAGAGCCTTGTCAGCATTGCCTTGAACAGTTCTATGCAAAGTTTTGGCGGTGATGTTTATGTCGGGTCAATAACAATTATGCAGAGTGTAATGCAATTCTTTTCAGCGCCTCTTAGTGGTTTTACTCATGGTGTACAGCCTATAATCAGCTATAATTTCGGTGCAGGAAAGTTTGAACGTGCACGAAGGGCTTATAGGGCTATGATAGCTGTATGTACTGCTTTTTCCTTTGTCGGGACAGCTTTGATTATGATATTCCCGGGATTTTTTGCGGGGCTCTTTACAAATTCGTTTGAATTGATTGAACTTTGCATTAGAAAAATGCCGCTCTTTGTATCGGGTATGCTTTTATTTGGTGCACAAATGGGTATACAGCCGACATTTATGGCATTCGGACAGGCAAAAATTTCGCTGTTCATTGCAACGCTCAGAAAGATTATACTTCTTGTGCCGCTTGCGCTGATTCTGCCACATTTTTGGGGGACGGACGGTGTTTATTTTGCAGAGCCGATTTCGGATTTTGTCTCAGCAGGGACTGCAATTACATTGTTTGTGATAAACATTAATAAAATTCTTACGAAAGATACGCTTGATAAGATACAATAAAAAAGATGAGGGGTTAAATATGTCTAAGAAGAATGACAGAAACACAAAAGGTAAAATTATAAATGCCGCTTGGGATTTGTTTTACGAACAGGGCTATGAATATACAACAGTTGAAGAGATAATTGAAAAATCGGGCACATCAAAAGGTTCGTTCTATCATTATTTTGAAGGAAAAGACGCACTTTTAGGCTCGCTTTCATATATTTTCGATGAGGAATATGCAAAGCTTACTGATAAGATGCCCGATGATATGTCGAGTTTTGATAAGCTTTTGTATCTGAACAGAGAACTGTTTTTTGTGATTGAGGACAGAATTGATATTGAACTTTTAACAAGACTTTATTCAACGCAGTTGATTACAAAGGGAGAGAAGCATTTGCTTGACAGTAAAAGACTATATTACAAGCTTTTGAGAAAAATTGTGTCCGAAGGTCAGAAAAAAGGAGAGCTGACCGACACAATGACGGTAAATGAAATAGTAAAACTGTATGCTATGTGTGAACGTGCCTTGATATATGAGTGGTGTCTTTCGGGAGGAGAATATTCGCTTACCTCCCATGCTAAGAATACAATGCCTAAAATTATATCAGGTATTCGTTCTTAAATTCGTCTATGCTACAATGCTTATTAAATCATATGTTGCTGAATGTATAGAGAACTAAGTATAGAATATAGTCTATACTTAGTTCTCTATTGATTTTTGTAAAAACTTGTGTTATAATAGACAACGTACAAAAAAATATATAAAAAAAGGGGTCAAAAAAAATGGACATTTTTGCATTTGTACTTTACTTTGTAGCAATGATTGCTATAGGAATATTCTTCTTCTTTAAGTCGAAGGATGTAACTGAAAAGGATTATTTTCTCGGCGGACGTGCGATGGGACCTTGGGTTACTGCAATGAGCGCGCAGGCATCTGATATGAGTGCCTGGCTCTTGATGGGTCTCCCGGGCAGTATACTCGCATTCGGTTTCGGACAGGCTTGGATTGGTATCGGTCTTGCTATAGGTACTGCGGCTAACTGGATATTGGTTGCTAAGAGACTTCGTAAGTTTTCAAAGGCGTCAAACGATGCAATCACACTTCCGCAGTATCTTTCAAACAGATTCCTCTCTAAGAGCCCTGCTGTAAGTATCATATGTGCAGTTGTATTTCTTGTTTGCTTCACTATCTATGTTGCATCAGCTTTTGTGGCAGGTGCGGATGTGTTCACAACACTTGTTCCCGAGCTTTCGAGAACAGCCGCTATGCTTATATTTGCAGCTATAGTCGTTGTGTATACTTTCCTTGGTGGTTTTAACGCAGTTTGTTGGACTGACTTCTTCCAGGGACTTTTGATGATAGCAGCACTTCTCATTGTTCCGATTGTTGTAGGTTTTGTAAAAGATCTTGATCCGGCTGCACTAACAACGATTTATGAGGGACCGAACGGAGAAGAATTTGAGTTTGTTGCAAACTTCTTCAATGCAAGCTGGAAGGACATAGTTTCCGGTCTTGGCTGGGGTCTCGGATACTTCGGTATGCCTCATATTATTGTAAGATTTATGGCTATTGAAAAGCCTTCTATGGTGAAAAAGTCAGCGACGGTTGCTATTATTTGGGTGGTACTTTCACTTGCAGCTACAATTGTTATCGCATATTTCGGAAGAATGTTTGTTTATTCCGATGGTACAGACCTTTCTAAGATACTTTTAAGCGAGGGTAAGCAGTCATTGATATTTGTTGAGCTGGCACGTGACGTATTCCCGGCGTTTATAGCAGGACTTTTGCTTGCGGCAATTATTGCGGCATCTATGTCAACAGCTGATTCACAGCTTCTTGTTGCGGCATCCTCTTTCTCGAGCGACCTTTATAAACCGCTTATAAGAAAGCAGGCTTCAAATAAAGAAATGCTTTGGGTAAGTCGTGCAATTGTACTTGTTATTGCTTTGGTAGCATACTTTATTGCAAGTAGCAAGGGTAAAGCTGCTCAGGCTATTATGGACCTTGTATCAAATGCTTGGGGAATATTTGGTGCGGCTTTCGGCCCTGCAGTACTTCTTTCACTTTTCTGGAAGAGATTTACATATAAAGGTGCTGTTGCAGGTATAGTTGCAGGTGCCTTGGTAGATATGCTTTGGTTGTGGATGCCTGTTGCAGATGGTGCAGCACTTACAGCTGTTACGGGTATATATGAAATTATTCCCGGATTTATAATAGGAGGAATTGTTGCAATTATAGTAACACTTCTTGATAAAGCTCCGTCTGCTGATGTTGAAGCGATTTTTGCAAAGGCAACAGATAACAGTATAGATGACTGATATTTTATATACAAAAACCGTCACTTGTGTGTGGCGGTTTCAGCGTGTCGATAAACCTATCGACACGCTGGCAGATATCGAAAAAGGAAGTTATATTTTGTCAATTTGAATTCGTCGGCGTACGATGGTACGGTAGAGTTCAAATTGGCAAAAAGCAAGAAACCACAAGGAAAATTCG
>JAZRMB010000005.1:0-43547 GCA_045647245.1 Clostridia bacterium | reverse complement strand
TCTGATGATGAGGAGTTTGTGCATACCGAAATAGCAGACGATACAATGAGACTTAAGGTGTGGAGAATTCCGGTGAGGCTAAAGCACAAAAACCACTACCGAATAAGGGTAGAGGGCAATGGCAGATGTGTATTGTATGCTATTGAGAGAAGCAGCTATATTGGCGGAAAGAGGAGATAAGGAAGGGTGATTTTATGAAATATAATGAAATAATAGGAGCGGTCAGGGATTTATATCCCAATGAGTATACCGATGAGGAGATGCTTTGCTGGATTGGCGAGGTAAACGGTGATATAAGGCGCAATATAGAGAAAAAGCCGCCGATGCATACAAAGCTTTCAGGGACGGAAAATGCAATTGTTCCATCACCATATGATTCTATGTACAAATACTATATTTTAGCAAAAATAGCATATCATCAAAAGGATTTTGAAAGCTATAAAAAGCATACAGAACAGTATTATACAAAAAGAAACGGTTATATGTCTTACTATATTCGTACCTATGGCACCGATACGGTAGTGTTCAGGAATTGGATGTAAATTGTTTGAAAGGAAGGTGAGTTAAATGAATATTTACAAAGGTAAGGTAAAGAATGACTTTATCGAAAAGGCGTGGGACAACTATATAAGATACAGAAGCGACAAGGAAAATCTTCATGCGAGAATTAAAATGAATATGAGCTCATACAGGGCGGCGTATTCTGCAATGTATGACGAACGTACCAATAATACCGTCCCGAGAACAGCCTATATTTTATCGACGGTTGAAAATAAGTACGCCGATTATATGGATAATTTTCCTGTCCCTAATTTTTTGCCGAGAGAGCGAAATGATGAGGAGCTTGCGAGGAATTTATCTAAAATTCTCCCGGTACAGCTTGATATATCGGATTTTAAAGAGGCGTATAAAAGAGATATCAGGCAGAAGCTTATATGCGGTACCGGCATTTACGGAGTGTTCTATGATAGAGAAAGCGATGAAATTAACATACGCAATCTTGACATACTTAATGTGTTTTGCGATATGAATGTAAAAGATGTACAGAATTCGCAGTTTCTTTTCATAACAGAGGCTGTTGACAACAGTATATTAAAAAGAAAGTACCCTGATTTTGCAGAGTTGTTTGACGGAGATGTAACCTGCGACGGTTATGAATCGGATAAAAACAGAACCGACAGAAGTGAAATTGTTGATTGCTACTACAAAAAACCGGAGGGCGGTGTACATCTTATAAAGTTTTGCCGCGAAAACGTGATTGCAGCAAGCGAGGACATTCCCGGGTATGAAAAGGGACTTTATGCACACGGATTATATCCGGTTGTGTTTGATGTTATGTACCCCGAGGCTGATAATCCGTTCGGGTTCGGACTTGTTGATACCACAAGAAATCCACAACAGTATATCGACAGGCTTGATGCCGCGATTTTAAAAAATGCACTGCTTTCCTCGTCTCCCAAATGGCTTATTAACCGCAACAGCGGTATAAACAAGGAAGAGTTTGCCGATATGGGAAGAGAAATAATAGAAGCGAACAGCGTTGATGAGCTTCATGTAAGACGCATTGAAACTGGTGGTATTTCAAGCGGCATTATGCAGCATCGCAATCAGAAAATTCAGGAGCTTAAGGAGGTGTCTGCGAACAGAGATGTTTCATCAGGCGGAACTGCTTCGGGCGTGACTGCGGCAAGTGCCATAACTGCTCTTCAGGAAGCAGGAGACAAGCAGAGCCGAGCTATGATAAGCGACAGCTATGATGCATACAAAAAGGTTGTGTCAATGGTGATTTCTCTTATGCGTCAGTTTTTTGACTCGGAGAGAGTGTTCAGGATAACAAATCCCGACGGTTCAAACGATTACAAAAGCTTTAACGGCAAGGAGCTTATAAAAAAAGAGAATGTATGCGATGCGCTTGGTTTTGCAATCGGCTCGAAATACAAAAATATTGAATTTGATATTGACATTGTTCCGCAAAAACAGAATGCATTTAAAAGAGAAGCAAATAATCAGACTATTATAACGCTTTGGAAATCGGGTTTCTTTGACCCGAAACGCCTTGAAATGAGCGTGCTTGCACTTCCGTTCATACACTTTGACGGAAAGGATGCGGTGGTTAGTGCCATGAGCGAAAGAATAGAAAAAATGAAAGAGGAGCAGATGAAAATGCCACTAGAAAATGCACAAGGAGGGAAAGAAAATGTTAAACTGGGCGGTGCGTGACCCTGAAATCAAAGGGGACACAAAAGAGACTGTTGCAGATATCGTCGATGTGATAAAGGAGATTAATGCTGGGATGCGATATCTGACCGAGGAAATTGAAAAAATCCAACACGCAGGATAACAGTATGGTTGTACTGACCGAATGGGAGGATGCATACGGTTCGCCGGTTATTATACCGATACATATTGATAAGCAGGGCGCGGTAAGCCTTGAAAACAGGGTGGCAAGTGCGTATGGTACACCATCGGATGAAATTTATAAAGATGTAATATACACAAAAAATGATAAGAGCATCAAACAAATCCTCTCCGACAGGCTCCAATTGCCAGCGACGGTTTCTGAAGACACTCTTATCCAATATATTATATCACAAGGAGGAGTGAATGTCAATGAGCTTTTAGAGGATATCGGTGCATTCGAGAGCTGGATAGAAGAAGAGTCAAAAAGACTCGCTGCAGGGGAATACAGACAGTATATGAATGAGCTGTATAAAATGCAGGAAGCAGAAAGAATAACCGAATAAAAAATGATAAGAGCATCAAACAGCTCCATACCGACAGGCTGCAATTGCCAGCGACGGTTTCTGAAGACACTCTTATCAAATATATTATATCACAAGGAGGAGTGAATGTCAATGAGCCTTTAGAGGATATCAGTGCATCTTAATAAAGAAAAAATAAAAAAGAAAGGAAAATAATAATATGAATAATCAAGAAAAAATTAAGAAGAACAAAGATTTTGAAATCTACGGAGACTATTCTGTTGACGGCAAGAAGTATGAAAGCAGTTTTGAAGATGTAAATAAGCAGGAAGGAGGGAATGTTGAAAGCCTTAATACGACTGACGGCATAAATACAGAGGTTACAAATAATAAAGGGACACAAAAAGAACTTGAAGAAACTAACGGCATCACTGTCGATAACGGCACAGATAAGGCGGATTCAAAGCCGCCGTTATATGACGAAGAAAGTGATTCCTATGCGGTAAGGCAGAGTTTGGAGAATGCCGGAATTACCGATATTGAATGGGATGACGGAAAGGTTGTATCTCACGGAGTAAGCTTAGTGCCGACGGTTAACAAGGATGGGACAACCTATGCAAAAAAAGATGAGCTTGACAACTACATATACCAAGTTAAGGATGCACAGGGAGACCCGCTTGTGAGGGTTAATGAGTATAACAATAAATACGGTATGACGGGGCTTATAGGATTTGACGATACGAATAAAAGGCTGACTGTTGACGGAAATGAGGTTTCGTATGCATATATCGACGGTGACGGAAATGCGTGGGCGTCACGTCAGGCACTTGATTTTGCATATGACGATGCAGCGAGAAGACGTAATATCAAATCCCCGGATGAGCTTTTAAACCAATACAAAGAAAATGCCCAAGAGGCACAGTCGCAAAGAGAGCAGGTTGCAAGCAATATCAAAGGCTGGGATTTTACATATGAGGATTTGAAAAACGACCCTGTGTATAATACATATAAAGAAATGTATATGAGGGACGGTATGAGAGCGTACAACAATGCAATCAATGATATGGCGGCAAGAAACGGCGGTAATTTGTCGAGCGCGGCTATCGGGGCGGCAGGCGCTAATTTTAACAGATACCTTGAGAGGATGAACGAAGTCGTACCCGAGATTGCGAATATGGCATATAACCGCTTTATGACGGGACAGCAGTATGATTACAAAAACAGTGAGAAAATTGAAGAAGATGCATACAGACTTTTTTCAATGGCATATAATACAAGCCGTGATTCGGTTTTAAATCAGCAAAAAACAGAGGAAGACAGCTTCAACAGATTTTTGAGGGAAGAGCAGCTTGATTCGCTCTACAGCACTAATGAATTTAATGAGGCGTACAATAACGAAAGACTAAAATCAGCACGTCAGGCGTATGAGGTAAGTGTCAAAAAAGCGGCACTTGAAGAGGCACGTGCACTGGGGTATTATACAGATGAAACTGCGGCGGTTCTTGGAGTCGGAAAGGATGAATTTGGCAATTATCCGAGTGTAAATAAAGCGGAAATTGACCGTCAGCTTGAGCTGTACAATAATGTTCAGCTTCCGCAGATTATGAAGGAAATAGAATTGCAAAGAGACGAGTATAACTATAAGCTGAGTGCAAGCTTTTATGATTCGATTATAAGAGAAGCTTATAAAAGAACAGGAAGACTTCCTGATACTACCGATTATTTTGAATTGTTCAAGTGGGCAATGGAAGTAGTGTCAGAGTAATTTTTGTTTTATTGACATGACAGGGAATGTGTGATAAAATTTTATAAGATTATTTTATCACACATATTTCCTGTTTATCTTATATTTAACAATATTAAGAAAGCGAGGGAATATAATGATAAAGGATAATAAATCAAATAAGATGTTTAACACCATTAACACCTGTAGCAAGAAGCGGAAAAAACGGCAGACGTGAAACCCTGAGAGAAGAATACTATTCCCCCGACGGCAGAAATATTACGGAAATATACTGGAGAAATAATAAAAAGAAGCCGGAGAAAGCACCTGTTAAAGAGAATGAAGTTAATCCCGAAAAGGATAATATTTTTGAATGGGCATATAAAAATTCTATGGCAGGTATTAATCAATTTAATCAGGGTGTGTTTTCTACACTTGATTATCTTTTGCCTACAGAGTATTTAGGAAAATATGATGTTCTTTCCGGGCTGAATAATTATTATTCCGGAAAAAGCTATTTTGATGAGGGGATGCAAAGGAAAGAACCATATTATGTTAGCGATGAAGAAGTAATGAGAGGAAGCAAGAAACTTTCAGAAAGTTTTGATTATAAAGAAGATTTTCCGTTGGTATCAGTAACTGAAATGGATGCGGTGATAAATCCCTTAAGAACTTTTAATAATTTTGCCGGAAGTGGATTTGATGCCGGGCGATATGTGGCAGGAAGATTAATGAAGACTAATGAAAAGGTTACTAATATAATTGGGGATAATTATCGTAAAAGAAAAAGTACTGATAAGGTACTAAAACAAAATAATAGAAATGAAAGGGATAATAGAATATTTAATGCTTTTGATGAATCATTGTTTATATCAGCAGGAAAATTGTTTGTCGAAGCAAAGAAAAATCTCGAAAATAAAAGTAATGTGATTAATTTTGATGATGTGTTGACAGAAGAAGATAAGGCTGTTGGAGTGACTGTAGCCAATATTAATGGAAAGTTTTACAAGGATGTAACTAAGCCGTTGAATAAGGCTTTATTTAAGGCGGCATATGAGGCTGAATTACGAGCAAAAACAGGAAATATTATTGGTAATGCATTGTGGTTTTATAATATAATGGATCACGGAAAAGCATGGGACATAAAGAGAAAGAAAGGATGGGATGAAACAATCGGATCGACATATCCGGGAGGTTCACAATCGGAAGTGGTATTCAATGGGGAAGTCATAACCCCTGAAGAACTTGGGAACCTAACATATGCATACATAGGAGCAAAATTAGGATACCCGATTGAGATATTGCTTGGGGGTTCTACTTTTGCTATGATTACCGGAGATGCAAAAAAAGAATTAAAAAATAAAAAGCTGATGACTCTGCCTGAAAGAGCAAAAAGTATTCAAGGTGAACTTGACGATTGGAGGACAATAAGAAGCAAAATACAGCGATAATCTGGATATTAAGGAAATCGAAACTGATATAAGGACAGTATATAAAGAGGTAAGTGAACTGCCGGATAAAATTTCCGCAAATCAAAAAGACAAAAACGGCTATATGGATAAGCTGTTGCCAAGCGGAAAAACCGTCAGACAGCTTGCAAAGACTATGGCAAAGGAAGGAATAGTCAGCGGTGTGGCAACAGGGTTGGTATATGCGGCAAACGGAGAGGACTTTGTTGATGGATTTGTCAATGGTACTGTTTCCGGCGTGTTATCGAGTGGTGTATCGGAGAGTGCGTTATTTATGAAGAATGAGTATGAAAGGCATAAAAATTACAAAAGATACTATGCTTAAGACCAACAAAGGCTTTTGGGGTGCTACATACAGCGTGCCGCGAGTTGATGAAAATGGTAATTATGTTGTATACTGTATGATATTTTTAAAAGAACTGTATGATGATATGCTCACGTATAATCGAGACCATGAATGTTTTGGATGGGGATACCACGAATGTATAATGTTCAAAACGGTATATGACCTGCCGGCAATTAACCGGTTGAGGGAGTTGATTCCTGATTTGGTGGTAATGTACGAGGAATAAAATGTAGGAAAAGGACAGATGCGGGGCGTGTTTGATGGTTTGAGGCAAAAAATATATCGGAAAATGTACGTCCCTAATTGGTATTCATATATCTATAAATAAGGATCTTTTTGAAGTTGAAGGAACTATCAAAAAGGTCTTTTTTTATTCTGGAAGCAGTTATTATTTTGAATTGGGTATTATTATGAAATGATTTAAGAACTGGAAAATTTTCGAGGTGCGAAATTAACATAAAATTATGCTTGTTTTCCGCATAGGTATGCCAAGTAACGGCATTTTGAAATTTGCCAAGCAGACCGAGCAATTTTGTGATAATATAAATTATAATTTCAATATTATAATTTACAGGAGGTAAATATGAAAACAATATGGACGCCGCAAAAGCGGCAAAAGGAATTTATGCAAAGACCTGAGTATGAGGCATTATACGGCGGTGCGGCAGGTGGGGGAAAGAGTGAGGCTCTTGTAATAGAGGCTCTTCGCCAGGTACATCTGCCGTTTTACAGAGCTGTTATTTTCAGAAAGACATTTCCTCAGCTTGAAGAGCTTATCTCAAAGTCAAGAAGGTATTACAGTGCGGCATATCCCGGGGCAAGGTACGTTGAGACAAAGCACAAATGGGTTTTTCCGTCGGGTGCGGAGATTTTCTTCGGCTCTATGCCGCATAAGACAAGTCATATAAACTATCAGGGCTTATCTTATGAATTTATAGGCTTTGATGAGCTTACTCATTTTGAAAAGTGTGAATATGACTACCTCATCTCACGAAATCGTGCTAACGGCCCCGGGGCGAGGGTGTACATAAGAGCAACGGCAAACCCGGGCGGTATCGGGCATGGGTGGGTGAAGGAGCGGTTTGTGACAGCTGCCGCTCCCAATACACCGATCATTTACAAGGCAAAGGCTGTATCGCCAGAGGGACTCGAATATGAGATTGAAAGAAGCAGAATATTTATTCCATCTTCGGTGTTTGATAACCAAATCCTTATGAATAACGACCCTTCCTATCTCGGAAACCTTGCGATGCTTCCCGAGGCACAGAAGAAAGCACTTTTGTATGGTGATTGGGACAGCTTCTCGGGGCAGGTGTTCTCGGAATGGAAGGATAACCCCGAAGGGTATCAGAGCGGCATAAACACTCACGTTATAGAACCGTTTAAGATTCCGTCCCACTGGAGACGCTACCGTGCGTACGACTTCGGCTATTCAAAGCCGTATGCTGTTTTGTGGTTTGCTGTCGATGAGGATGGAAGAGCGTATCTTTACCGTGAGCTTTACGGAGCTGACGGTAATAATATAGGAGTCAGAGAAGAGCCGGCACAGCAGGCACAAAGAGTCAGGGAAATTGAGGACGAATGTGAAAGAGGCAGGCAGATTTTCGGCGTTGCCGACCCTGCTATATGGGATGAATCGAGGGGAAAGGATAACCGTATTATTGCACTTTTTGAAAGGCAGGGAATATACTTTGAAAAGGGCGATAACCGAAGGCTGTCGGGCAAAATGCAGGTGCACCGCCGCCTCGCATTTGACCGTGATAAAAAACCGGGGCTGTATGTTTTTAAAACCTGCAAAAACACAATAAGAACATTGCCTTCATTAGTGTACGACTCTAAAAATGTTGAAGATGTGGACTCTTCTTGCGAGGACCATATTTACGACGCCCTAAGATATTTTCTTATGACAGTACCGGTTGCATCGGAGCCGCTTGAAAAGAAGACAGCAACAAAGTGGACGCCGCTTGGATGGTATTAAGGAGTTAGGAGCTGTGAAGAGTTAGGCGTGTTGCCAGGGACAAAAATGTGTGATAAAATTTCAATGAAGTTTTTCGAAGGGATTGTGGACGTGCCTGTTTCTACACACCGGAATATCAAGGGGAATTATAAGTAGAGTTTAAAGTGTGTAAAATCAGGCACGTCCTTGATAACAAACTGATAATAAACATCCCTGATAACACTAACAGATAAAAAAAGCCCCAAATCGGGCAATAAAGAAGGAGATGGCGGTTACTGCCATCTCCTTCTTATCTTATCCTATATACCAAGAGCACTTTTTGCAAGCTTATCGGCGAGGTCATTATATTTATCGCCGGAGTGACCTTTTACTTTTTGGAAATTCACTTTGAGCATTTTGGAAATTTTTTTATAGGCGGCAACGTAGCTTTGGGTGCCCTCGAGATTTGCATTCCAGTTTCCGAGTGCCCAGTTTTCTATGCCGGTATAGTCGTAGTAAATTGAAATTTCGCTAAAGCCTGCCTCTTTTGAATATTCCATGGCAAATTCCGCCCCTTTTATCTCCCCTGCGACGTTACGCATTGAGGCAAGTGAGTCGGAGGGGAATTTTTTTTGGAAGGTTTTTTCTTCGCCGTTCCACAACAAAACTGCACCAAAGGCGTATTCCCTGGTGTTTATATTATAACTTCCGTCCACGTACCATACAGGTATGTTTTGCTCTTTTACTTCCTTTGCGGATTCTAAGGTGCCTAAAAATTCAAGGGCATCAGCTTTTGATTTGAAGGATTTGTATATTGCACCCGAAAATCCGTCAACCTGTGCCTTACAATCATCCCAGCTTTCATATATCCCCGGCTTTCTGCCGTTTTTTACTGCATAGAATTTTCCCATTTATATCACGTCTTTCTGATTTTGTTCGGGTTATATTATACCAAATATTGAATAAATTGTAAAGTTTATATTTAATTTGTAATTTAATATTGATAAAATGGTGGTGTGTATGATATACTATTATGCAAGAAGGAGTGTGTATAAAATGTTAGAGGATTTGAAATTTCATGTTTGTCAGGCAAACAGACAGCTTATAGACAGTTATCTTGCAATGTTCGGATACGGCTCGGTTTCGGCTGTGGACAGGGATGCGAGAGTTATCGCAATAAGACCTGAGGGAATACCTTTAGAGGAGCTTCGTCCCGATCAGATTGTAATTTGTGACCTTGACGGAAGGTTGATTGAGGGTGAATATCCGCCTGCAAAGGAGATAAGTGCACATTGTGAGCTTTACAAGGCTTTCCCCGGATGTACAAGTATTGCAAATACAAGGTCGAAAAATGCGGCGGCGTTTGCACAAAGCTGTAAATCTATACCGCCGATGGGAACGCTTCATGCCGACTATTTCCACGGAACAATTCCCGTAACCCGTCTTCTTACAAAGGAAGAGCTTGCCGATGATTTTTATAAAAATGTGGGTATTACAATTGCCGAGGCGTTTGTAGGAGTTTCCTATCAAGAGGTACCTGCGGCACTTGTGGCACAGCATGGAGCTTTTGTATGGGGTAAAAATCCCGAGGCGGCTGTTAAAATTGCGGAAATTCTTGAAGCTATTGCAGAGCTTGCAATCGTGTCATTGAATCTTACGCCGGGCATTGCGCCGATATCGACTGCAATGTTGGACAGACGCTATACAGATATGGCGGCAGTTAGCCCTAAGGTTGAAAAGGCAGAGCCGACAGCAGAGCAGGAGGCTTTTGATGAGGAACAGATTCCGGAAGAGGAGATTGAAATGGCGGATGTACCTGCCGATGAAAATGCTGTGCCTGAAGAGGCTGAAGCTGTTATAGAAGAGTGATACTGACGAAAGACATATTTCGTTGAAAAAAACCGTTAACTTTGTATCAAAGTTAACGGTTTTTTCTGGTGCGGAAGTATAGGATTTATGTAAAAATGCAGCAATAAAAAGGGTTTTAGGGATTTGATTTTTAAATTATATAAATTCAAAACAAAATCGCTTGCGATTTTGCACCTTACTTCTTCACTATTACATATTACTTTTTACTTCAAATCGACAAGTTGGATTTTAGGGAATAGTGAAGAGTGAATAAGTAAAAAGTAAAATCGACAAGACTCTTATCGAATCTTGCCGATTTTGGTGCGGATAACAGGACTTGAACCTGCACCGAGGAACCCCGACTAGAACCTGAATCTAGCGCGTCTGCCAATTCCGCCATATCCGCAAATAAAGAATAAATATTAAGTTGTCCGAGCGGAAGTTGTCAGCCGCGTCTGCCTTCGAGTCGCTTCGCTCCCATACACCGCCGTATCCGTCTTTCTTGACGAACAAATTAATTCTACCACAAAAATACGGCGAGGTCAAGTGAAAATATTAATTTTCTTTACAAATTATTGACAAAACACTTTTTTGTACGCAAAATATTGAAAAATGCAAAAAACAGTGCTATAATATTAAGATACATAAAACAGTTTTTGTGAGCAAAAAGGAGGGATGCCTGATGAAAATTACAGAAGAGGAAATAAGACGTATCAGCTCACAGACCGTTTACAGAAGAGGTGTGGAGTATTCTAACGAGGGTCGTGTACACATCAGGCTGAGAAATCCCGACGAGCTTGTTGCGGTTGTGGACGATGATGAGATATATAATGTAGTAGTTCATTTCGATGAGGAACACAAAATCACCGACAGCTATTGCACCTGCCCGTATTTCCTTACAATGAACTGCACCTGCAAGCATATTGTAGCAAGTCTTAAGGTGAGGCAGAAGGAGCTTGAGGAGGGAGAAGGCTTTGCCGATGAGAATGACAGGCTGGCGAAGCTTTTGTGTACTGCATTTGCCGAAAAGGACGAGGAGAAGATACATCTTAACGCGTCTTATGTGTTCAAGGCAGACGTTACCGATTGCAACAATCCCAAATACAGCATAGGAATTGCCATCGGCTCACAACAGCCCGAGCGTGTAAATGCAGTTGATGCATTTTTGCTTGCTTACTCGGGCATCGGGGAGTACAAGTTGTCAAAATTCAGAAGCTTTTCAAGGGAAAAGTATGAATTTTCCGAGCTTGATGAACAAATTCTTGACATTCTTTCCGAAAGCTGTCAGAACAAAAATGGTGCCGGTATGTATACAAAAAGGCTCATATTCACCGATTTTGGCGAGATGACGGCAAAAAGGCTCTTTCCTTTACTCATAAAGGCACATACAGAATTTTATGTTAATGATATACGTCTTACCGATATGCAGGTAAGATTGGAGGACCCCGACATTCCGATTGACGTTGTGGCTCGGCAGAGCGGTATAACACTTTGTGTTCCTGAGGGTGGATATTCGCTTTTCTCCGACGGAAGCTGGTTTTTGTATGCGGGAGATGTTTACAAAACAACGCCCGAATGGAGAAAAAGACATATGCCGATATACAGCACGTTGTCGCAGTCTGCACGCACACAGGTGGATTTTGTGGGAGAGAACAGCATACTGTTTGCATCAAATGTTCTGCCGGGACTTAAAAAGGCAAGCGGTGTCGTGCTTGACGGGGTGGAAGAGATTGTAGTTACAAGTGAGCCGGAATTTTTGGTTTATTTTGATTATGACGGCAAAAATATATACGCAGTTGTTACGGTTAATTACGGCAGTATAAGGCTCAGGCTTCCCGAGGAATCACCTGATTACAAGGGTAAGATTGTGGTAAGAGACCATACGGCGGAAAATGCTGTGTTGAAATTTTTCACAAGCTTCAATTATATAAACGGAACATACGTCCTTAATGATGATGCTGAGATTTTCAGGTTTGTCACAAAGGAGCTTCCCGAGCTTGAAAAGTATGTCTCAGTAACGGCGGACAGCGATTTTAATGCAATAAGAGCGAAAAAAGAGTTCAAAATGGATATAACTGCAAGCTATACCGGGGAATCCGACCTTCTGGAGGTTGGCTTTGAAAGTGAGCTGTCGGCGGAAGATATAAAGGGCGTTTTATCGGCGATAAAGCAAAGAAGTGATTTCTACCGCACATCTGACGGACGATTCTTCTCCCTTGACGGTAAAAGCAATTCTGCATGGCTTTTGAGTTATCTTAACATAGAAGAAGAGGACGTTGACAGAGGGAAAAAGCTTCTTCCCAAATATCACGCACTTTATCTGTCCGGGCTTGCAGAAAGTGGCAGGATAAAGAAGGATGAATCCTTTGATAAGTTTATTGAAGATATAAAATCGGTAAAAGCAAATATACCAAAGGCTATCGACAGCGTATTAAGAGGCTATCAGAAAGAGGCTGTCAACTGGATGCTGATGCTTGAAAAGCTTGGCTTCGGCGGTATACTTGCCGATGATATGGGACTTGGAAAAACACTTGAGGTTATAGCTTTTGTGTTGTGCGAAAAGAGAAATGCACCGTCGCTTGTGGTTGTGCCGAGTGCACTTTTATACAACTGGCGCAGTGAAATAAGACGCTTTGCGCCCGATGCACGATGTGTGATAATTGACGGAACACGTGAGGAGCGAGCTCAAAAGCTTCAAGAAATTCAGGGTGCGGATTTTGTTATAACATCTTATCCGATGCTTCGGCGTGATGGTGCACTTTATCAGGAGATTGAGTTTGAAAACTGCTTTATCGATGAGGCACAGTATATTAAAAATCCGAAAACAATGAACGCTCATGGCGTGAAGAAAATTAAGGCTAAAAGCCGTTTTGCACTGACGGGTACGCCGGTTGAAAACTCACTTCTTGAGCTATGGTCGGTGTTTGACTATATAATGCCGGGGTATCTCGGAAGCAAAAACACCTTTGCCGGAAAATACGAAAAGCCCGTTATGCAGGGGTTTGAAGGTGCCGCAGAGGCTCTCAGGATGAGAATACGTCCGTTTACAATGCGAAGAATGAAAAAAGATGTGCTTTTGGAATTACCTGAGAAAATTGAGGAGACAATGTTTGCAGAGCTTTCGGGAGAACAGAAGCGGATGTATCTTGCATTCCTTGAAATTGCAAGAGAAAAAGCAGACAGTTATATGAAGGAAACCAATTCGAGGTTTATGATACTGAGTTTATTGACAAGGCTCAGGCAGATATGCTGTCATCCGTCGCTGTTTGATGAAAGCTATCACAAGGGCAGTTCGAAATTAGAGCTTTTGAGCGAAATAGTGACATCTGCCATAGCAGGTGGTCACAGATTGCTTGTATTTTCGCAGTTTACGTCTATGCTCGGTATTATCCGAAAAGAGCTTGAAGCAAAGGGTGTTGAGTGCTTCTACCTTGACGGTTCAACCGGGGCGAAGGAAAGATTAGAGCTTGCAAACCGTTTTAACGGCGGTGAAAAGCAGGTCTTTTTGATAAGCCTCAAGGCAGGCGGAACGGGTCTTAATCTTACGGGTGCCGATACTGTAATTCATTACGACCCGTGGTGGAATCCTGCCGTTACCGACCAGGCATCCGACCGTGCGTACCGAATCGGACAGACAAAAGCGGTTCACGTTATACGCCTTGCAGCGAGCGGTACGATAGAGGAGAAAATCCTCAAGCTTCAGGACAGAAAAAGAAGTCTTGCAGAGGATATAATCACGAAAAACGATGCAAGCATCTCGAGTCTTACAAATGAAGAGATTCTCTCCTTGTTTGATGCTGACTGATTAATTTGTTTATTTTATATAGGACGACATATCAATTATCTTTTCGGTTTCACGCTTTTTTGGCGGATTGTTTTGCGGGAAGACGGTTGGTGTGTCGTTCCTTTTTTTCTCGAATCTACCGTTTGTAATCGCCCATTTCACATCGCTTTTCTTAATAACAGTTCTTTTTTCTATACGGCATAGGCTTGCAACTGTTTCCATTACCCTTACCGCATCACGTCCGTTTGAAATATACATACACAAAAGCTCGGCGGCATCCTTTTCTATATGCATACAAAGTCTGTTGGCGGCGTTATTTACAATCTGCATAACGTGCGAATAGCCTAAGGGGAGAAAAAATATTTCACAGCAACGTGAACGAAGTGCACCGGGGATTTCTGAAGGAGAGCGAGTTGTTGCCCCAATCAGCCTGAAATCTGCAGGCAGACCGTTTCTGAATATACTGTGTATATAATGTGGGATATTCTTGTTATTTCTTGAATAGTATGCACTTTCAAAAAACACACGTCTGTCCTCTAAAACCTTTAAAAGCTTGTTAAGCTGTGTAGGGGAAAGCTCGCCTATTTCGTCTATGAATAATACGCCGCCGTGAGCACGTGATACCGCTCCCGGTTTTGGTTGCGGAATACCGCCCGAGCCGTATGCGCCTGCACCCTGATATATCGGGTCGTGCACACTTCCCATCAAAGGGTCTGCAAAGGAACGCTCATCATAGCGGAGCGTGGTGGCATCTATTTCAATAAATCCTGCATCAGGAAGGAAAGGGGAACCGTCAGAGAGCTTTGCCTCTTTTAGTGCCACTCTTGCGGCGGCGGTTTTTCCGACTCCGGGAGGGCCGTAAATTAAGATATTCTGCGGACTGCTTCCCGAAAGTGCTACCCGAAGTGCCTTTATTGCCTTTTCCTGCCCGATTATTTCATCAAATGAAGAGGGGCGTGCCTTTTCCGTCAAGGGCGAGCCGAGTGTGATTTTCTCCGATTTGTTAATCCTTTCGCACTCTGCCTTGTCCTCTTCGCCGATGGCTTTTCTGTCCTGATTTCCTGCGGTAATCATCTCTAAAAAGTACCACCCTCCGAGAATGAAAAAGAACCCTTGTGCCAACATTATAAACATACTCATTTTGTCGAACCTTCTTTTTTATATTGTATTGTTTATAATTTTTTCTTTTAATTAAGCTTCTATACTTGAAAAAATTTTACATTAGCGGTATAATGAGGAGAGAAAAAGTTGCAAAAATAATTATAAATTACGGAGGAATTTAACGTGAACAGACAGGAAAAAGCGGTAGAAAAATTCAATAACGGTTACAACTGTGCACAGTCGGTTGTGATGGCATTTTGTGAGGATTTGGGACTTTCGGAGGAAGAGTGTGCGATTATGAGCGAGGGCTTCGGCGGCGGTATGGGAAGAACACGCTCGGTTTGCGGAGCGGTGAGCGGTATGGTTATGCTCTCGGGCCTTAAAATGTCAAAGGGCGTTGCCAATGATATGGAGACGAGAACGAAAATTTATGCGACTGTGCAGGCTATGATAGGAGAATTTAAAGCGGAAATGGGCACAACGATATGTGCCGAGCTTTTGGGCGAACAGCTCCCGAAGGACAATGGAGCAACACCGACAGAGCGAACAGACAGCTTTTATAAGAAAAGACCTTGCAGTGAAATTGTAAGACTTTGTACCGAAATTGCAGAAAAGCATTTGTTCAACTAAGATAAATAAATGTGAGTGTATGGGAAATGATTTATTTTTTCATACGCTCATATTTTTTTGCGATAAAATAAAATTCATTGTAAAAGTATGAAAAATAAAAAACTCTTGACAAAACAAAAGCTTTATATTAAAATAGTACTTGTACTAAATGGTTATAGAGGTGACATAAAATGCTTAACAGTATTATACAAAGGCACAATAAGCTGACGCCGCTTAAGGAAACGGAGATTAAGATCGTTGCTTGTGCAACAAGGTTGTTTTTAGAAAGGGGGTATACCGAAACAACCCACAGAATGATTGCGGAGGAAACGGGAATCGGTCTTGGTACGATAACATACCATTACAGAACGAAAGAGGATTTACTGTTGCTTTTGATAGAAGAGCTTATGGACTTTCATCTTGATGTAATAGAGCAAACTGAAGAAAAAAGCAAAGACATTCTTTTCTCTTATGCAACTGAAATTGCAATACAGATTGCTCTATGTGAAAATAACAAAAAGGCGTGGGATTTGTATCATTCGGCATATAACCACCATGAAACAATGCATTATATAAAGGAGTGGGCGGCAAGAAAAAATTATCACCTGCTATCTGAAAAAGCACCGCATCTTCACGAAGATGATTTCAGAAATATAGAAAATTTCACATCGGGAATTGAGCTGTCGGCACTTTCATCACCCTGCGACAGATATTTCACCTTAGAAGAAAAAATAAAACTCACCCTCGACCTTATGATGAAGGCGTATAACATCAAAGATGATGAGAGAGCAAAAGCTATAGAAAAAGTTCTAAGCCTTGACTATGAAAAAATAGCGGAGGAAATGTTTGAAAAGTTTGTAAACAAACTTAATTAAATGCAAAATGCAAAATGCAGAATGCAAAATGAGGTATGGAAATGGAAAATGTTATAGAAGTGAAGAGTTTTGATTTTGCGGTAAGAACGGTGAATTTATACAAGCATTTAACAAGCGAGAAAAAAGAGTATGTTTTGGCAAAACAACTTTTAAGAAGTGGAACGAGTATTGGTGCAAACGTAGCCGAGGCACAAAAAGCACAGACAAAAGCGGACTTTAATGCCAAAATGAACATAGCATTAAAAGAGGCAAATGAAACCGAGTATTGGTTAAAATTACTGTACAGAACGGATTACCTTTTAGAAATCGAATTTCAAAGTATAGAAAAGGATATAAAAGAGATTATAGCAATTTTAGTATCAGTATGTAAAAAAACAAACAAATAATTTTGCATTTTGCATTTTGCATTTAAAAGATTGGAGGGATTTTTATGGTAAAAAGAAAAAGATTTTTAAGTGTTTTGGTAACAATCGCAATGGTGATGTCGCTGCTTACGTCATTTACGCTTGGTGCAGGTGCGGCAAGTGAGGTAAGTTACGTGGACCGCATATGGGATGAAGCAAACAGTCAGGTGGTTGAAACAATCAAAAGCATTACAGATTACACAGAGGTAGACAGCAGAACAACCTCAATGACCGACGGCTGGTATGTTGTTAAAGAGGATGTAACTGTTACGGAACGTATATCGGTAACGGGAGCTGTTAATCTTATCCTTGCAGACGGTGCACATCTTACTGCTGATAAAGGCGTTAGTGTGTTGTGGGACAACACCTTGAATATCTATGGCCAGAGTGAAGACAGTGGCAGCTTGACGGCAACGACGAATTCCCAATATCACGCAGCAATTGGTGCCGATGGCGGATACATTGATGGCAAAGACCTCAGCAAAAGCGGGCTGATAGTTATTAAGGGTGGAAGAGTTGAAGCACATTCGCTTGCAGTATCAAGAGGCGGTGCCGGTATAGGCGGCGGTGACTACACAAGAAACGGTTCAATTCGGGGTATTGAGATATACGGCGGTTATGTCAATGCATCTTGTCATTCAAGTGCAGATGCTATCGGATATGGATTTTCATACTCATCCAGAACCGGTGACGTAAAAATATACGGAGGAAACGTTACTGCAAAGACAAAATATCTCTCCCCACCTTATCAAGTACATATAAGACTTGGAAGCATCAAAGGCGGTATCGTAACACAGGGGAATGAAACCGTTGTTTATTCGTCGATGTCTGTTGATGAGGATATAACCGTTGCATCAGATATGTCTTATGTTATACCAAACGGTATATCTGTGACTATTGCAAAGGGTGTTACCTTCGCTGTTGAAGGAACACTTACCGTCGACGGAGTGCTTTATAACGAGGGCAGCCTTGTAAATAATGGTACTATTACCAACAATGGTGAAATATACTCGTCTGCAGCGATAAGCGGTACGGGTGAGATGAACGGTGAGGGGTTGTTAAGATTAATTCTTCACAGACATAGCTGGACAGACTTTAAGGCAGACGGTAATATTATAACAGCGACCTGCTCCAACGAGGACGGAAACTGCGAAATGAAGAATGCTTCGGCAAAGCTGATTGCTCCTGAAAACGCAGTATATAACGGAACGGCTTATACAGCAATTCTTGAAAATACCTTCCCGGCAGATGTTTTTGTAGATGTTGTATATACAGGTGATAATCTTACAGACGGCAAGAGTGTGAACGCAGGCAGTTACACTGCGTCGATAACAATAGGCGGAGCTACGGTTGCTGTTGATTACGAAATTGCCAAGGCTGAGCCGTTGGCAGAGCACTTTGTAAACGATTCAATAAGGTATTATAACGGTGAGAAGAAAACTGCATCCGTGAAGGTTAAAGACGGTATCGCAGGTATGGGCGAGATTAAAAATGTTGAGGTTATTGGCGATGCTGTAGAAGAGGGTACATATCCGATAGTATTTGAGGTTTCGGAGGGAGAAAATTTTCTTGCGGCACAGTTTGACGAAGGCGATAATTTCACATTGGTAATTTATGTATGCCCGGAGCATCAGTTTTCAAACGGTCAGTGTACTTTATGCGGTAATGTCTGCCCTCATACCAATATGAGTGACTGGGCTTCGTTTTTAGATGAAGATAAAGGTGTTGACCATCAGCTGGAACACAAGCGTCAATGTCCCGATTGCGGTTTAGAAGAGTATGAAAGCCATAAAATTGTAGCGGTAAATATTGGCGCCGGTTTTCATCAAGATGCTTGTTTTTGCAATTATAGAGTTATAGGAGCTGCAATGATAGTAGCTTGCTCCGGCGGCACAGCAACCTGCAATACCCTTGCGGTGTGTGACGAGTGTAAAACAGGATATGGTAAACCAAACCTCGATGCCCACGAAGGCTATGTGAACGGTATCTGTGCCTGCGGTAAATATGAAGAGCCGCAGATTAAAGACGGCTATTACCAAATTGAAAATCCGGGGCATATGTTCTGGTTTGCAGAGCAGGTAAATGTTTTTGGGAACAGAGAAATCAAGGGTGTTTTAACAAAGGATATTGACCTTGAATCAAGACCGTGGACACCAATCGGCACAACGGGAGAAAGCAACAACAACTTCCGCGGTGTATTTGACGGACAGGGACACACTATTAAAGGTCTTTATGTAACAGGTGCTAAAAATGGTATGGGTTTCTTCGGCGAAGCAAGAACGGGAACGGTTAAGAACTTTACTATTTACGGTGAAGTTACGGTTACGGGCAAATATGCTTATGTAGGCGGTGTTATTGGTTCTGCTTGTGGCGTAAATGTGGAAAACGACCTTGAACGCAACGGTGCAATTATTCAGAATATCACGTCTTATGTGAATGTAACAACAACCGCTCACGGCATCGGCAGAATAGGCGGCTTTATGGGTTATGCAAACCACGAAACACTTGTTGAAAACTGTTCGTGGTACGGCACATTAGACTTAGGCGAATACCGTGCCGAGGCAGGTGTAGGCGGGTTCATCGGCAGAGTACAGGAAAACTCTGATGCTACCATAAGAAACTGTGCAGCATACGGCACAGTCAAGACCAATTACAAAAAGGGTACATACAATAATAACAATGACATCTTTATCGGCGGTTTCACAGGTTGGAGCGTTCAAGGAAGTGAAACACGCCCAACAAATACCATTATCGAAAATTGTCTTTTTGCAGGAAGTGTTGAGCTTGGAGAAAATATCACAGATAAGATTGATTACTCTGCTTTCGGTTGTCTTTCGGAAATAAAGAGCATTACAAACTGCTGCTATCTTGACGAAAACGGGTTGCCGGGTGTTAATAATAATTCAACCTATAAGCCGTCGGCAACCGAGGTTTTTTCTGTCAGCAAACAACAGCTTGAAAGCGGTGAGGCTGCATACCTTTTGGGCGATGTCTACGGACAGACAATCGGTACGGATGATTATCCGATTTTAGGCGGCGGTAAGGTATATAAATATGCAGACGAATATTCAAATGAATTGAAATTCGGCTTTGCAGATTACACAGCAGACGGTGCAAAGATAAACATTCCCGAAGCGGGTGAATATACACTTATTTTTGCCGACTATGACGGCGGAAGCCTAAAGGATTTGGATATTGTGACTGTTACGGTTACGGATGAAAAAATCGGAGAAATAACAAAGGCAAGCGAAAAGGGTATTACTCCCGACACAGACGACAAGCTTATGCTGTGGCAGGATATAACAGCTCAAAAACCGATTTGCGAAGCGTATTTTGTGAAATAATCAAATAAAAACGGAAATGAAGTTTGATATAATTTTCAAACTCATTTCCGTTTTTATTTGTGTGACAACAATCGGAGTTTACATTTTTGTGTTTTACACATTTATTATAGCACAAGAATATTTCAAGTCAATATTATAATTGGGATATAAACCGAATACAAAATGAATATATTTGTAATATATATTTTTATTGATTTATAGTGTATTATAAATACAAGAGGTGGTAAAAGGATGTACAAAAACATTATAAAAATCAATAAAAAAGACAATGACAATTATGAAGTAATATCAATACGTATAAAAGAAAACACCCTTTTGAAGATTGATGAACTATCCGAAAAAAGTAATCGCTCAAGAAATGAATTGATTAATATTATCCTTGAAAATTCCGTTGATGATGTTGAAATCACTTGATTGTTACCAAAACATGGATTGTCAGCCTGTGTGACAACAATCGGAGTTTGCATTTTGAATTCCTGCTCGGTATGATAAAATGACTCGTAATACATCCAATTGAATGTTTAGGAGGGAGAACATATGCCATACTATCCGCGTTTAAAGGATTTAAGAGAAGATAATGACATGACACAGGCAAAAATAGCACAATTGCTTTTAATTACTCAACAGCAGTATTCTCTTTACGAAAGAGGGTACAGAGACATTCCGACTTCTGCACTTATTACGCTTGCTGATTTTTATAACACTACAGTTGATTATATTCTCGGAAGAGTCGATAATCCGAAGCCACAAAAGTAGTCATATGGGCATATCCCGTATGGCTACTCTTTTCATATATTTTTCTAATCGGGCATAATAAGCGGCTTGTTTGAATATGATATTAAAAGACAAGTCGAAAGGATGGGAAGAGTGTATGGATTTGAATGACACAAACAACCGTGCCGAGCTTCGGGGAATTGTAGAAGTGGAGCCGGTTTTCAGCCACGAAATATTTGGAGAGGAATTTTATTTGTTTATATTATGCTCACCGCGACTTTCGGGGGTGGGCGACCATATCAGGGTTATTGTATCGGAGCGAATTATGGCAGATTGCAGTATAAAAATGGGATGTCGTCTGGCGGTGACGGGGCAGTTTCGTTCCTATAATTCCTGCGACGGGGATTCGAGCCATCTTGTGCTGAGCGTATTTGCAAGGGAAATAACAGATGTTGGGGAAGAAATGTACGAGGGTGCGGCGAACAGTCTTTATCTTAACGGATACGTGTGCAAGGAACCGGTGTACAGAACCACGCCGTTCGGACGTGAAATATGCGACATACTTCTTGCGGTGAACAGAACCTATAATAAATCCGACTATATACCCATAATCGCATGGGGCAGAAATGCAAGATTCCTGCGCCATGCAACTGTCGGAAGTAATATAAAGGTGTGGGGCAGGATACAGTCGAGGACATATCAGAAACGGCTCGGTGGTGATGAGGTTGTGGAAAAAACCGCCTATGAGGTTTCGGTTTGCAGACTGCAGATGTAACAAAAAAAACCATAAAAAGCATTTAGCGGAAAAAACACCGTTTCAAGGGTTTTTTCATCCCATATATTGAAAAAATTTTATACAAATGTTACAATATTTCTACAAATTCAAAACAAATATTGCATCATTTATTTATTTGTGCTATGATAGCAACATAAATACCTATGATTTGGAGGAGTGGAAATGAAGAAGCTTTTAACAGGAATTGCACTTGCGGCGGCAACGGCTTGCATGTCGGTGTCTGTACTTGGTGCAACATTCAGTGATGTGGAAGATACACCGTACAGCTGGGCACAGCCTTACATAGAGGAGATGGCAGAGCAGAAATTAATCAGCGGCTATGAGGACGGAACCTTTAAGCCGGGCAAGACGGTGTCTCGTATTGAAACCATTTCGTTATTTGCAAGAGCGATGGGCTCAAGAGAGGATATAAACGCAAAGACTCTCAGCATTGCTATGGAAAAGTATGCTGATGTGATTGACGGCTTTGAACTTAACTTTGGCGCTGAGGACGTTGCATATATGCTCTACCGCGGTGTACTTACCGAGGCAGAGGCTACAGCGTATCTTAAGGATGATGCAAAGAATGAGCCGATGAAGAGATTTGAGGCGGCAACAATTATCACAAAGGCTATGGGAGCAGAGGCAGAGGCTAAGAGAAATCTTGTTATGGACCTTGAATATACAGACGTATCGGAGATTCCTTCATCTGCTAAAAAGTATGTATATTATGTGACGGAAAAAGAAATAATGAGTGGTATGGGAGATAATACCTTCTCACCCAATACTGATGTTTTAAGATCGCAGATTGCAGTTATGCTTTCAAATACCGTAGGCAAGATGGAGCTTAGTGTTAATTCGGTAAAAATTAATGCAATTGACACAGACAGTATGCAGCTTACCGCAGTCGATGACGGTGATGAAGAGTATAAGCTCAGCTATACTGAGGATTCGGCATTCTTCATCGAAGGAGAAAAGAGTCAGGCAAAGCAGATTCCTGAGGGTGTAAGAGCAATTGTTGCATTGGTCGGTGACGAAGTAATGTATGTTGATATACATTCAACAGTACCCGATCAGGTTATTGAGGCAATGTATGTAAGCTACCAGAGTGTTGAGGGTAAAATTTCAATAACTGTAAGAGATGCGAAAACAAAGGATAACGTTTCATATCCTGTAAACAGCAGTTCACTTAAGGTTGTGAAGGCAGGCAATAATGCCACAATCCGTGATATCAAGGAAGGCGATTTTGTAACTGTTACATTGACGGAGGGCGAAGTTGTAAGAATTGAGGCTATAAACAAGGATGAGGTTATCAGAAACGCTGTAATTGAAGCTATAGACCATACGAGTGATGCTCCTACAATTACAATTTCACACGCAGATGAGGCGTATGACGGCAAGGTATTTGTTATAGGTAACAACGTTGAAGTTATAAAGGACGGAAATGTAACCGATATGAACTCTGTTTACAGAGGCGACAATGCAAGCATCACACTCGAATACGGCGAGCTTGCAAAGATTGTGGCAACCGGCAACAGAAAGACGGTTGAGGGCACAATCAGAGAAATCAAGATTGCAGAGAACCCTGCTATTACGGTAATGGTAAATGGCAGTGAGGTTACTTATGATGTCACAAAGGATATCAAGATTACAGTAAACGGCGAGGATGCTGATTTATATGCATTCAGAGTGGGCGATAAGGTTACACTTACAACCGAAAGCGAAGCTGTTATCAAGATTGCAAGCACATCGACAATAACCACATCGGGCAATGCAACAGGTACTGTAACAAGCGTTAATAACTCATATAAGTTTATAAAGCTTTTAGTTACCGATGCAAGCGGTGCTTCTTATGAGGAGACAATCTACTGCAAGGATAACAAGACTACATTTATAACAGCACAGGGTCAGTCAAAGGCATTCAAGGATATCGTTGCAGGAAGTGTTATTTCTGCATACGGTACTATCACAAACGGTGCATTTGAGGCAACATCTGTTATTATCGTAAGTGATGCAAAATAAAGCTATTAATGGGGGTGCCGTAAATTATAACTACGGTATCCCCGTTTTTGCATAGATAAACGTACCAAAGAAGGAGAGTTGGAAAAATAATGGGCAGATTTTTAAAATACCGTTCGGGGCTTTTGACCTTTTTGTTTGCGGTCGGCATTATTATAGTGTATAAAACGGTTGACAATTTTAATTTTATATTTTCGTTTTTTGCAAAGGTAGTTACCTCTGTCAGCCCGTTTATTACCGGCTTTATAATTGCATATCTTTTGAATATGCCGATAAAAAAGCTGATGAATGTGTATGATAAATCGAAGATAAAGGGTATAAGAAAGGCTAAAAAGCCGCTTGCCGTAGCAAGTATATATCTGCTTGCACTTTTTCTTGTTTTTATAATTTTAAGGATGGTAATTCCTGCGATATATAAAAATCTGCTTGATTTATATTATAATATCCCTTACTACTTTGACCGTATTTCAGAGGATATAAACGCATTACAGGAAAAATTCGGCATAGAAATGATAAAGCTTGATAAGGAGTCTGCAATTTCCGCTGTTCAGGGATTTTTAACCAATATGAAGGTGACCGAGCTTGGAAAGTATGCACAGGGTGTGATTAATATCACAAGCGGCGTTATCGACGTATTCATAGCAATAATTGCTTCAATCTATATGATATCGGACAAAAGCCTTATATCCAGACAGATAAAGAGATTTTTGAATGCATTTTTCAATGAACGCACTGTTGAAACGGTATTTGGCTATGCGGGCAGAATAAACGATATTTTCACAAAGTATATCATATCGGTAGTAATCGACGGCGGTGTTATGGGTATTTTGGCGGCTGTTATAATGAGTATACTGAAGGTGAAATATGCAGTAATGCTCGGGTTGGTTATTGGTGTTTCAAATCTCATACCATATTTTGGTGCGATAATTTCGATTTTTGTAACGATAGTGGTAACGCTTATAACCGGCGGCTGGGTGCAGGCGTTGTGGGTGGCAGTATTGCTTTTGGTGCTTCAGCAGATAGACGGTAATCTGATAGGACCGAGAATAATGGGTAATATGCTAAAGGCAAGGCCGCTTCTTATAATATTTGCAGTAACCCTCGGCGGCGGACTCTTCGGCGTGTGGGGAATGGTACTGTCTGTGCCGGTAGTGATGGTTTTGAAGATGATAATAGGCGATATAATTGCGTCGAGAGAGAAAAAGAAGATGGTTTGCACAGAGACGGCGGAGGAGACAGAATGAGAATCGGTATAATAGGGGCAGGAGCTTCGGGACTTGCCGCTGCCTGCAGGATTGGCGAAAGGGCAGAAGTGGTACTCTATGAACACTCGGACAGAGTGGGGAAGAAAATACTGCAGACGGGTGCAGGCAGATGTAATGTGATGAATGCTGTTATGTCTCCTGACAGATTTATTTGTGATGATATGTCAGCGGCGGAAAAAATTCTGTCAGGCTGTGAAGTGAGAATAAAGAGCTTTTTTGAAGAGCTCGGACTTGTTTTAAGGCAGGAGGACGAGGGAAGAATATATCCGCTTACAAATCAGGCGGCGTCGGTGCTTGATGTTTTAAGGTTTACCGCGACCGAGAGCGGAAGTGAAATAATAACAGATGCAAAAATAAATACTATTACAAAAAAAGGCAGTAAATACGTCGTTTCGGATGATTCGGGAAAATGCGAATATTTTGATAAGATAATCCTTGCCTGCGGCGGAAAAGCAGCACCTAAAAGTGGCTCTGACGGCTCGGGCTTTACCTTTGCACGTTCACTCGGACACAGTGTAACGCCGCTTTTGCCGGTACTTGTTCCCTTAAAGAGTAAATCGCCAATTCCGCGTGCCTTAAAAGGCACGAGATGCAAATGTGACGTAACTCTTTTGAAGAATGGGAAGAGTGTTAAAAAACTCGGCGGTGAAATTCAGTTTACAGAGTATGGTATAAGCGGAATTGCTGCAATGCAGATTTCACGCTATATGACAGACGGCACACACAGTCTTTGTATTGATTTGGCACCCGGGTGCAGTAGAGAGTATATAAAAGAGCGGCTTTTTGAAGCAAGAAGAAGAAAGAGAGAATTGCAGGATATACTGCTCGGAATTGTGCCCAGAAGGGTGGCACAGCAGATTATAAAGTCTGTTTCGGATATGAGCCTTGCCGAGTGTTCATCAAATGTTGACAACAAGACACTTGATAAAATTGCCGCTTGCGTGAAGGGGCTTATACTTGATATTGACGGCACACTTTCGTGGGACAATGCACAGGTTACAAGGGGCGGTGTACCTCTTGCGCAAATGAAACCCGATACTATGGAATCGTTATGCTCCAAAGGGCTTTACATAATCGGAGAAATGCTTGACTGCGACGGCGACTGTGGCGGCTACAATCTCGGTTGGGCGTGGATAACTGCACTTATTGCGGCAGACAGCTGCGTGGAAAAAGGGAGATAAGAGTGAAATGCTTAGAATAACAGAGCTGAAGGTTTCTCTCGTGGCAGATGAAGCGGATATAAAGAAAAAGGCAGAGAAGCTTCTCGGCACAAAATGCAAAGAAATAAAATTGGCAAGACGTACCGTAGATGCAAGAAAGAAAAATGATGTGCATTATGTCATAAGCCTTGATGTCTGCGTCGATAACGAGGAGAAAATTCTTGACAAAGGAATAAAGAATGTCAGACGTACGCCGGATATGTCATACAGCTTTAAAAAGGGTGTAAAAAGAGAGAAGAGACCTGTTGTTGTCGGAACGGGGCCTGCGGGACTTTTTGCGGGACTTTATCTTGCAAGAGCGGGGCTGTGTCCGCTTATTCTTGAAAGAGGAAGCGATGTGGACAACCGTACTCTTAAGGTAGAGGCTTATATGAACGGCAAAGAGCTGTCAGAGGAAACAAATGTGCAGTTCGGAGAGGGCGGTGCAGGAACGTTTTCCGATGGAAAGCTTAATACCGGCACGAAGGATATAAGAATCAGGACGGTGCTTCGGGAATTTGTAAAGCATGGTGCACCCGAGGATATTCTCATAGATGCAAAGCCGCATATAGGTACAGATATATTAAGAGTGGTTGTAAAGAATATAAGAAATGAGATAATATCATCAGGCGGCGAAGTGATTTTTAACGCAAAGCTGTGCGATGTTGGTATTCATAACGGCAGAGTGTGTTCTGCAATATATGAAAAGGAAGGAACAATACACGAATTTGAGACGGATATAATTCTTTTGGCAATCGGACACAGTGCACGAGATACTGCAAAAATGCTTTATGATAAGGGCGTTATTATGCAGAAAAAGCCGTTTTCGGTCGGTGCGAGAATTGAACATACGCAGGATTTCATATCCTCTGCAATGTACGGCGAGGCGAAAGAGCTTCTGCCTCCTGCCGATTATAAAATGGCGGTGCATCTGCAAAACGGAAGGTCGCTTTATACCTTTTGTATGTGCCCGGGCGGACACGTTGTTGCGGCGGCATCGGAAAAGGGCACAATTGTTACCAATGGTATGAGTTATTCAAAAAGAGACGGCAAAAATGCAAACAGCGCTATACTTGTTGGTATTACACCGGAGGATTTTCCGAATGAAAATCCCCTCTCGGGTTTTGAGTTCCAGAGAGAAATAGAGAAAAGAGCATACAATCTGTGTGGGAATAAAGCACCCTGCCAGACGGTCGGAAGCTTTCTCGGTATCGGCGAAAATGTTATAGGAAGTGTCATTCCTACCTATAAGCCGGGCGTTGAAATGACCGAGCTTGATAAGGTACTGCCGTCATTTGTTACAGAAACGATGAGGGCAGGAATTCTTGAAATGGACAAGAAAATCCGAGGCTTTGCGGATAAGGAAGCAATTCTGACAGCACCCGAAACAAGAAGCTCATCTCCTGTCAGGTTTGTGAGAGATGAGGGAATGGAGCTTTCAATAAAGGGTCTTATGACCGCAGGCGAGGGCGGCGGATATGCAGGAGGAATTATGTCGTCTGCCGTTGATGGTTTGAAAGCGGCGGAGTTGATAGTGAAGAGTTAATACAAGGAGAATGATGGAAAGGGCTGTTGCGTTAAACATAATCGTGAAGAAAATTTTCGGTTTTTGTAGGGACAGATGCCCACATCTGTCCGAAAAACGGGTCGATGTGGGCATCGACCCCTACTACATTGTAACAATTTAAACTTTACATTTCTTTATAGCCTTCTCCTTGAGGAGAAGGTGTCAGCTTTGCTGACGGATGAGGTGTAGGAACTTTAGTTCCGTCATTAAAAATACAGTAATTATCTTATTCTCAACGCTGCTTTAGCAGCTACACCTCACCACCGCCAAATGGCGGAGCCTGAAGGTGAATTGACCATAGGTCAAGAGAGGCCACCCTGGGGTGCTCCTCAAGGAGAAGCCTTTATAAGTAAAGTTTTAAGTGTTACAAGGTACTACAAGGCTGAATATTTACTTATTTAAAATGTTTAACACAACAACCCCTTTTGATAAGAAAGGTTGAAGAAATATGGAAAATATGAATTCCACGCCTAAGGCAAATCGTATTCATATCGGTATTTTCGGCAGAAGAAATGCGGGGAAGTCGAGTCTAATTAATGCTATAGCAGGGCAGGAAATAGCAATAGTATCGGATTTAAAGGGTACAACAACCGACCCTGTTGAAAAGGCGATGGAGCTTTTGCCGATAGGTCCTGTTGTGCTGATAGACACTCCGGGGCTTGATGATGAGGGCGAGATTGGTGAGAAACGAATAAAAAAGGCTTATCAGGCTATGCGAAAAACCGATGTGGCAATACTGGTTATTGATTGCACCGAAGGGGTAAAGGAAGAGGATGAGAAGATCCGGGATGAGCTTGAAAAAAGGAAAATACCTTACGTTATCGTATTTAATAAGGCTGATTTGTGCGAGGTAAGGAATAAGAGTGAAAGCACAGCATATGTTTCAGGTAAGACGGGCAAGAATATTGATGCTTTAAAAGAACTCATTGCAGGACTTATAAAGGAAAAGAAGCCGGAGTTCCCGATAGTGAGTGATTTGATAAATCCGGGCGATGCGGTTGTGCTTGTGGTACCGATTGACTCATCGGCACCCAAAGGCAGGCTCATTCTTCCCCAACAGCAGACGATAAGGGATATTCTCGATAGTGGTGCATCGGCATTTGTCTGCCGTGACAGTGAGCTGAAATCGACGCTTGATATGATGGCGGTGAAGCCGAAGCTTGTTATAACAGATTCGCAGGTATTTAAAAAGGTTTCACAAATTGTGCCTGAGGATACGGCTCTTACATCCTTTTCTATCCTTTTCGCACGTCATAAGGGCGATTTAAAGATTCTTACATCCGGAGTAGAAGCGATTAAAGACATAAAAGACGGCGACAGAATATTAATCGCAGAGGGATGTACACACCACAGACAGTGCGAGGACATAGGCTCGGTGAAGATTCCGAAAATGTTAAGAGCCTATTGCCAAAAGGAGATAGAAATAGACTTTACCTCGGGCGGAGAATTCCCGGAGGATATTTCGGGCTACAAGCTCATAATACACTGCGGAGGCTGTATGCTTAATGAGAGAGAGATGAAATGCAGGCTCAAGGAGGCAAATGCAAAGGGTATACCGATTGTGAATTACGGCGTACTCCTTGCACAGCTTAGCGGAATACTTGAAAGAAGTCTTAAACCGCTTTTGGAAAAAAATTGAAAATCAGGGAACAAAATTACCTCTTTTGCCGTCATAACAGGTATAGAGGTAATTTTTTACATAAAATATAAAAAAAGAAAGAGGGTTTTGAAGATGAAAAGAACGATTTGTGTGATTTTATCTGCAATCATGCTACTTATGCAGATGAATGTTGTATTTGCAGAGGATAAGTCTATGGAAAAAGCTCTTATTTCGGTAAAGGGCAAGGTTGATATCCCCGAGTACCTTGATGAGTTTGAAACAGGCTCATCCGAGCTTGGAAGCGGCAGGCGTCAGTATTCATTCGGCTGGACAAGCAAAGAAAAAGAAAATAGCATTTATATAGAGTCGGACGGCGAGGGACGTATTTTGTCCTTTTCGGAGTATAACCCCGAGTGGAATAATGCAGACGGCAGCTTGCGTATTGATACAAGTTTTAAAGTTGAAGAAGCAGAAGAGTTTGCAAAGAAATGGCTTTTGAAGGCGGCGCCCGAGTTGTATGCACAAGCTGATGAGCCGAAGTCTGATGGGTTGGACGGTACACTTAATACCAGAAGCAAGCGTTACAGCTTCAGTTTTGAAAGAGTAAAGAACGATGTTAAGGTGAAGGACAATGTTGCAAGAGTTACCGTTATTAAGACGGAAAACGGTTTTTGTGTGTCCGATGCATATATTTCGTGGGATTATGATGCATCTTTTTCGTCTGCGGATTCCGATATAGGTATTGAAGAAGCAGAAAAGCTATTTACACAAGAGCTTCCGCTTGAACTTATCTACCGCAAAACATACGAGGATAAGTATTTGCTTGAATATGTTTCAAACGGCACAGTTTACATAAACGCAGAGGAAGGAAAAGAAGAGGAAGAGGACAAAGACGAGGCACAGGCGTACCCTACATTAAAGGAGTCTGCAACCATGGATGCCGCAAATACAGCAGGGGGCGGTAGCGGTGCAAGGCTTACGCAGGTGGAAATTGACGAACTTGACAAGGCGGCGGCACTAAAAAGTACCGATGAATTGTTTACAAGCCTTGTAAATATGTCGGAGCTTGGGGTTAGTGAGGCTTTGCGGCCGCTTGTGAGAAATAATACATACAAAACTCAGGACGGTTATATGACGAGGCTTTCGGCATATGAGGACAAGAAGGTAAATGATACGGTTAAATCAACGTCGGTTAATGCGACTTTTGATGCCGGGACGGGTGAGCTTTTGAGTTTTTACCGCTATTCAAGCGACGACGGAGAATATAAGGCTGATGAGAAAAACGCCAAGAAAGCATATGCGTTTTTAGAAAAATATTTTTCTGACAAGACGGCAGAGTGTGAAGTGAAGTATGAGAATAACAGTGCGGTATGTCAGAGAATTGTAAACAATATTCCGTATGAGAATAACAGAATAAGTGCAACGGTAAATAATAAAACCGGGTATGTGGAAAACTTTAATATAACATGGGATGAGGATATCACAAAGCTTCCGTCTGCAGATAACATTATAACTGCCGAGGCGGCATATAAGGCAAGATATGAAAGATATCCGCTCAGGAAATTGTATGTAAAATCGGGCGGAGAGTATAAAGTGATGTATACTCTTGATATGTATACCGTAAGAATTAATGCACACAGCGGCGAGACTGTCAATTATCTCGGCGAAAAAGACGAGGAGAAAAATCAGGGTATATATTCCGATATTTCGGGACATTGGGTGGAAAATATCGCAAAAGAGCTTGCAAGATATAATATTTATATCGAAGGTGAAGAGCTTAAGCCGGATACGGAGATTACGCAGGCAGAATTTTTGATGCTTGTGTTAAACGGAGTGTGCGGTGAATTTTGGAAGCCGGAGCCGGTGGATCTGTACAGAAATCTTCAGATGCGTAATATAATATCGAAGGATGAATGTGAATCCGACTCATTGATTGCAAGAGAGGATGCGGTGAGGTATCTTTTAAGAGCCATGGGTGTCGGGGAAGTCGCAGAAATTGAAGGCATATATGTATGCGATTTTAAGGATGCGGATATGATTTCAAAAGAGAGAATCGGTTACTGCGCAATCGCAAAGGGGTATAATATAATAGGCGGCTCGGACGGTATGCTTTATCCGCAGGCGAAAACTACACGTGCCGAGGCACTTGCTATGATATACAACTATCTCACAAGATGAAATAAAGATGTTTTGGGGCGGCGCGTATAAAAGTGCCGTCCTTTTTTGTTTAGCTTTGATAAACAATCTGTGAAATGCTGAATAAATGTAAATTTATTTGTTAAAAAAATTGACAAACCATAAGTGCTGTGATATAATTAGTAGTAATGACCATAGATAAAATGGTGAAGCTGTCGGAAGGAGGCGGTTTGAGTGAGACGCAGAATTAAAATACTGACAAGCTTATTGTTGATGGTGCTTTTGCTGACATCTTGCGGTAATGTGAGCAAAATGAAAAAAGAGTTGGATATGATTGATATAGAATCCACTTTTCCTGAAACGGTAGGAGGATTTACATCAGTCGATGAAATAGGGGATGCGGTTTATGAGCAACAACTCGCTCTTTGTGTTGCATATTGTGAAACATATGAAAAAACAAGATATGGGATGTATGAAAATAAATTCAGGGATATAACAAAATCAAAGCTTATGTCCGAGCTGAATAATACGAGAAGCAGGCTTAATGATGAATGTGTAAGCATATTTGCACAGAATATGTATTCTATACTGATGGATGTAAAAGACTGTCAGAATATGCAGACGTATATCACAAAAAGACGAAATGAAGTTTTGGAATTTTTTCTTGACTATGCGGATTTCGTGCTTGAAAAGGGTGACGTTGCAGAAAAAAGAAGTACAATACTTCTGAAATATTTTGAAAAGAAAAATGAGTTTGCAGTTTCGTTTATAAAGAATAATAAAGATAGTTTTATAAATGCTTGTGTAGAGATTGTTGAGAGAAACGGAGATAAAACAGACAATTTGCGTGTACATGTTGATGAAAATAATCGCATAATTAAAGCATTGAATGAATTGTTCGACGGGACATCCAAGGATGTTGCAAAACGAGTGAATGTTGCCAATAGAAAGCTTGCCGAAAAGGTATTAAAAGATATGGACGATCTTACTGAAGAGGAGAAGAAGGAAATCCTTAAAGGGATCGACAGTGATTATCAGGGATAATGTCTGTAATGGCGGGTATAAAAGAAAGTGGAGGGAATAATAAGTGAATTCATTGAATAAGCAAGGACAGGAAAACGAACTGCAGACTTCGGTCAACGAAACAGTAGAGATATCAATTATTGATTTGGTATATCTTGTGATGAAAAATTGGTGGGTTATTGTTCTGATTAGCGGAATTATGGCTTTGACCGTTTACGCATACAGCAAGACAACAACGATACCTACTTACAAATCGACATGTAGTTTGTATATAGATACGCAAAGAGAGCAGGAGACGGGTGACGTTAACACAATGGCACTTATGGGTGCGCAGGATCTTATGCCTACCTATATAGAGATACTAAAAAGCAGAACCTTCTGTACAAAGGTGAGTGATGCTTTAGAGAATAAATATTCATACGGCGAAATTTCGTCAATGATATATCTTAATCAGGTTGAAGAAACAAATATCATGCAGATTGATGTTGTATGTATCGATGAGCAGGATTCTTACCGAATATGTGACAGCGTGGTGGATTTAGCTGTTGATGAAATTCTGAGAGTTTTTGAAGGTGGTTCGGTAAAGATAATTGACAGACCGGAAGAAATTCCTACAGTTATCGCGGCGAATTCATTCAGAAGAGGAATTATTGGTTTTATCCTTGGTGCAGCACTTGCTGTGGCAGTACTTTTCGTTATAAGTATGTTTGACACAAGAATTGAATCTGCAGATGAGTTAACAACGAGGTACAAGCTCCCCATTCTCGGAGAGGTGCCGAATCTTTCGGATAATTCTTAAAGAAGGGGACAGGTTGTGATAAGATGAAAAAGTATAATAATTTAAAAGCACTTTTCGGATTTAAAGCTCCTGATACGAAAAGAAAATCTATTGAAGACAATCAAAGAGCGATTATAGGTGATGATACACCGTTCGTAATAAGAGAGAGCTATAAAACTGCGAGAACTAATATTATATTCTCGGTTTCGGGTATGCTTAAGGAAGGCTGTAAAACTATTGCGATGACGAGTGCAAACCCCGGTGAAGGTAAGACGACTACTACACTTAACCTTGCCATTACATTTGCGCAGACGGGAGCAAGAGTTCTGGCTATAGACTGTGACCTCAGAAAACCGAGAATGCACAGATACATCGGAATTAAGAAAAATATTGGTATTTCTTCTATTCTTTCCAAACAGGTAACGATTGATGAAGCAATTCATAAGAATGTCAAAAACGGTCTTGATGTTCTTGCATCGGGAGAAATTCCCCCGAACCCTGCTGAACTTTTAGCTTCGGAATCGATGAAAGCTCTTATCGAAGAATTGTCAGAAAGATATGACTATATATTCTTTGACACACCGCCTGTTACTGTCGTAACAGACGCATCAGCTCTTTCAACATTTGTTGACGGTGTGATAGTTGTTGTGCGTCAGAATTATACAGACCACGAAACCCTTGCAATGGGTGTAGACCTTTTGAATATTGCAAAGGCTAAAATTCTCGGATTCTTTATCAATGACGTACAGACACAAAGAGGCGGTGGCTATCGCTACAGATACGGATATAAGTATTCATACAGATACGGCTACCGTTACGATTATCATTACACATACGGAGACCTTAGCAGTAAGAAGATGTACACCGGTGATAAGAATGATGATGAATCGGATGATACCGTTTCAAAAGGCAAGAAATAATATAAGAAACGCAAAAAAGGGGACAAACCGTATAGGATTGTCCCCTTTTTTCACACTCTCAAATACACGGTCTCTTGCGAGACTGCCCTTGACATGGCATAAAATCCGTGCTATATTGTAGTTAAGGCAGGAAAGCCAAAATATGGCTATTCCTGCCCAAAATCATGATTATTTTATCATAGAAAAATTGAATTTACAGAAAATTTCTCACACCGCCATATATCATTTTGGAGGTTTTGTATAGACTTTACACAAAATTTGGGATAGTCTCCTTTGTGCTTCTTAAGTTAATGACATTGGAATCGAAACCCCCGGACGGGTTTTGGTTCTTTTGCACGGGCGCAAAAGAACATTTTTGCCAAACTAAAATTTATGAAAAAAAGCACCTTAGAAACTTATGGTTTAAACTTTTATTCATACTATTAAAACTAAAAACTGAGTTTTTACACAGCCTGCCGTCCCCACTAAATGGATTATATGACATTTAGTTAATATCTCAAACCCCTGTAAAATCAAGGCTTTCAAGACTTTATTTTTTGCTTGACAGTTATTTGACAGTTGAGAAAATGTTTCTAATAATTCACAGTTTAATTATACCATATTTTATAGCATAATTCAATAACATTATATTTACAAATGAAAAACAGGGCGTTCGCCCTGTTTTCGTGTTATACGCATATCTTTAATTCTTCTTCATCTTCAAGACCTTTAATAATATGTGTATAAATATTGATAGTTGTAGAAACATCTTTATGACCTACTATTTCACTAATTCGTTTTGGATTCATTTTCGCTTCAAATAAAGTTGATGTAAATTGGTGTCTAAGGGTATGTAATCCCACCTTTTCAATATTAGCATTTTTCAAAACAATATAAAATCTTTGGTCGCACTCGTTTGGATTAGCATAACCGCCTTTTTTACTATGAATTAAAAGACTTGTATCATCTTTATATGTTTTCTTTTTCATTTCCAAAACCGCTTCTATTGCTTTTGCGTTTAGTGGAACTACTCTATCTCTGCCACCTTTGGTAGTATATTGTAGTTGTGGATGCATTCCCTTGATATGCTTTCCGTCTTTATCTCGGTTTTTAATCCAAACAACATTTTTGTTAATATATACTGTCTTTTTGTTCAAATCAATATCGCCATAGGTTAAGGCAATCATTTCGCCAAGTCTTACGCCTGTATTCAACATAAACTGAAATGCCCACCTTAAAGAACATCTATAATTCCCATTCTTGTATTGACTAAAACAGGCTATTTTGAAGCGTTCTAATTCTTCCTTTGAAAATATCCTTTCCTTTGGTTTGGTTTCTCGTTCTGCTTCAAGTTTGTTCTTGTTTGGTTTGTGGTCTGTTTCAATAACAGGACTTTTTCTAATCGTATCGGTCTGAACTGCGTGTTTGAAAATATTGTTTAAACAACTATAAAACTTAGCCACAGAAGAATAACTGTTTCCTTCAGCCTGATAAATGCTAATAGCCTTTGAAATATCAAAGTTATCAATTTTAGCAATCTCATAATCTCCCAAAAGTCTGTTAATGTGATTATGAACAACATGTTCAAGCCTATCAAACGAAGCGGGTTTTAAGTTATTTCGTCTGCTTTCAAGCCACTTTTCAGCATAGGTTGAAAGCAAAATACCTTCGCTTACTTTCACAATTTCAGGACTTTGTAGGAAGTCGTTCATTTTAAGAACGACTTCCCCTTTCTGCTTTCCGTAAAAATATTTACGCTTTACATCAAAGCCCGACTTAATTTTAACTTCCGCAGTCCATCTTCCGTCTTTTCTCTTATAATATGTAGGAACACCAATTACCATAGTCTTTGACCCCCTTGCTTTACCTTTGTTTCTATTGCTTTCTTTTCCCAAGCAATAAGGTCTTCTCTTCTTATATAGTATCTGCCATAAAGTTGAAAGGCGGGAAAGCCTTTACACTTAACAAGACTATAAGCCTTATTTTTGCCTATACCATATCTGAACTGTAAATCTTCAACCGTCATTAAGTCGCTTGCGACTTCTGTTTTCATTGTATTCATTCTTATATTTTCCATAGTGAAAATCTCCTTAATATAATAATTTTTTATAGTGAAATATGTAGATTATAAAAGTACTTTTAAGATTAAAACCCTACAATTTTAGTATAACACATAAATGCCAAATACCGAAATGTTTTGAAAAAGTCATAGTAAAATCAGCATTTCGCCCTATAAAAAAGTTTATTTTCGTTAAACTTTTACTTGACTTTTTTAAAAATCTTCGTTTGAACATTTCAATTATTAATATATTAATTTTTTCATTATGAAAAGTAAATTCTCCCCCTTTCCTAAACCTATAAAAACTCTCTTTACCATCATCTGTTTTACTCCCTTTCCTAATAATGTTTTTATATACTACAATGGAAAATGGGAAATTATAACATAATAAAAAAATTGTACCGCACCTTACTACGCAATCAATACAAAAAAATCTCTGTTCTAATAAGTGGAACAGAGATTTTAGTATATGACCGCTTGAAAAAGTTATAAAACGAAATACATTTTATAACCACAATACAACAAGTTGATATTGTTCTTTTTCGTGCTTTGCTTCGTGCGGTGCGTTAGCAAGGTTGCGACCTTGCTAAAAGCAGAAGCAATTTTTTCAAAAATTGCTTCGTTCCCCCTGTTCCTTTTATAAGAGAGCAAATATAACAGTAGAATATAATATACAAAGGAACAAGGGGGAATATTAAATGGCAAAAATTAATCATATTAATTTTCGTGATGTTCAAGCCTTAAATGGCCTGCGTGTTTGTGGTTACGCAAACCGAGAAGACTTATTGAAAATCATTACATCAAACAGAATTGATAAAATGCTTAAACAAGGCTTGATTGAAAGCAAAACCAACATAAAGAATGAAACCGTTTATACTTATACAGATAAAGGGAAATCATTTATAAAAAATCTTGATAGTCTAAAAGGTAAGGCTTTTTATTCTCGTCAAACCGCTTCAACCGACCACGATACAAGGCTTTTCAAAGAATATACCCAATTAAAACCGAATGAAAGAATGTCTTGTATGAGTGAAACCCAAACAAGAGATTTATATGCTGAAACCATAAAGCAAGACCAAGCAACCGCAGAACTTGAAAAAATGCTTTCTGTTCCCGATATAACCTATACAACAGAAACAGGGGAAACGATAGCAATAGAGGTTATTACAGAGAACTACAACGAGCAACGCATTGAAATGAAAGAAAATTACTGTCAAACTGTCAATATTGAGTTAAGGACGGTGAGAGTGTGAAAAAGAAAGAAATACAACAAAACCTATTAAATAAGCATTCTGACCTTTTATATGTTCTCTTATTTGCTTTTGGTGGTGCTTGTAGCAAAAGGCAAATAATGGGGCTTGAAGAAGCAACAGAGCCATTATTGAAAGACTTGATTACATATAACATAGTAAAAATAGCATATATAGATAAAAAGGCTTTCATTATCTGTAAAAACGCAGTATTCAAACATTTTGGAATAAATCAAAATTATAGGCTTAATGCTTATAACCTTAAAAAATCTTGTCTATTGGCTGAATATTGGCTTTTGTGTCATAGCGACGCACAAACCATTATAAAGACTATCAGCAAAGGCAACTTATACCAATACAACCCCACACAATATACAGATTATATAACCTATCTACACTCCCAAAACTGCTACATCCGTTTTTTGACCGATAACCCAAGAACAATACATTTTGTTTATTTCCCCAAGTCATCAAATCCCAAGACTATCGCTATTTTTATAAGAAACTTTTATAATAATATTGTCGCAGCTGATACCAATACAATTTACAGGCTCTCTATTCGTCTATATGATGAAGAACAGAAAAACAAGATATTAAAGCATATAGACGGGCGATATTGGTATATCTTAGATAAAATACATTTTTTTAGGTTGAATTGTATTGATATCTTGAATATTATATAAAAGTCGTTTGTATAATATAAAGAAACCGCCATTAAAGGCGGTTAAATACAAGGGAAAGAAACAAAATGGTAAAAGCACCGCTTACAGATTGTAGGCGGTGCTTTATATGTCCGTATTTATTTAATTATATAGCAATCTTCTATCATTACATTATTTCCATCTAATATAATAAAGTGCTTACCACTTTTTCCAGTACATTTACCTATTGCTTTAATGCTATTTCCAGCAGATAACTTTGAAACTGCGTCCTCTTGGTCTGTATCAAAATTAAGCTGAACATTTGCGAAATATGTATTTGATTTCAAAAGAACACAAAGATTATTTCCATTATTAGTTTTATCAATAGAACTTACAACACCATCAATTACTAATATTTGACCCGTATATTCCTTGTCAGCATTAACAATATTTTCTGTGTATTCATTCATAAGCCTTGAAGCAGAGATATTATTGAACTTTCCATATTGTTCATTTAGATAGTTTGGCATATTCTTTGAACTTTCTGTTTCTGGATATTCCGAAGCAATTTTATTACAAATATTAACAGCCTCTATATAATCTCCCTCATCAAACTCTTTGGTTGCTATTTGAATTAACTGCTCTGCTTTTTCGTCAGGTGTTAAATCTTCTTGTTGTGTTATAGCATCAATGCCTGTATTAGATGTAGAAGGACTTGATAAAATAGCTATAATAGAAAACATTGCTATGAATACTACAACAACTATTGCGATTATAGCACCTGTTGGCAAGGTGTTTTTATTTTGAGTTGAAGATATAATACTTGAAGATTTATTTACAACAATACTCGCATCATCAGCAAGAATATTAACTCCACCATCTGTTTTTCTTACTTTTGTTGTTAGATTGATATTTTTAATAGCATTGATGTGTATAACAGTTGTTTTATTCCAAGGACCTATTTCAATCTGATGTTCTCCTTCAGAAACATTAATTTGAATACTTTTTCCATTCGCAACTTCTCCAACTTGAACACCATCTACCTTGACTTTATATCTTACGGCACATCCAATCATTGAAGATAACCTATTTATAGTAATTGAATAGTTTTCCATATAACCAACTCCCAAAACTTTTATTTTGTTTATTGTATCATATTTTTCTCTAAAAGTCCATAATTTAACAAAAAATTGTATAGAACACTTAAAAATTATAAACCCCTACTAAAAAAGCATACTGTATAAAAGGTTGAAACCTTTGGAACATTAGGTTAAAAACCTAATGGCACTATCGCTAATGCGAACAATAAAAAATAAAAAGATACAGGAGGCTTACTACAAATGAAAAACAACCCCATATTAAAAAGAGTTAAAAACAACAACTACACATTAAAGCACATTTCACAAGCAGAGATTGATAAAATAAGTCAAACAAACTTTGTTTTGTTTCTCTTTTGGCTTGATAATGATTATATCACTATCAAACACAATTATTATAGGTTTTCAAATGATGAGAACATAACAATATATAAAGAGATGGCTTATGACCACTACACAGGTTTTAATTATCCACCTTTGTTTTTTCTTCAAGCATTTTTGGAGTTAGATTTTAGGCAGTCGCTATATTTGTTGAACTACTACTATTATAAGGTATATAAAAAAGATGTTGAAAAAGAGTTTAATAAATATCTTTCAACTCACACAATAAAAGAAACATCTTCTAATGTTGATTTACAATATATAATAAAAGAAAATCTTTTAACATCAGAAGATGAAGAAACAAGGTCAAAGGCTTTTAGTCGTGTTTATGCTTATCTAACTTCAAGGGGCTTTGAAAGGTTTGTTATTGAAAATATGGTAAAGCAAAATTGGTTAATGGTTGATAAGAATTATAATCTATGCTTCATTACATACAAGGACGAAACAAAAACAAGGATTATAGCAATAACTAAAAAAGGAACTTTAACCAACAACAATTACAAATGTAATTACACCAAAGAAAGATATACAGGCTTTTTTTACAAAACCAAGAACACCACAACCCCAAAAGCATTATTTATATTTGAAAGTTGTTTAGACTTGTTTTCATTCGTTCAACTTGTTTGGCAGAATAAAATTAAAGTTGATGAAGAATATTGTTGTATATCTTTAAACGGAGCAAACAACCGAAACTATATTTATAAAGTGCTAAATAACTATTCAAGTATAAGCAATATTTATTGTTGTCTTGATAATGACTATAAAGGGAAACAATCAACAGACCAAATTAAAAAGCAAATGATAAAAAACACTTATGATTTAAGGGGCATAATTCAAGACCTGATAAAATACAATAACGGGCATTTAATAAAAGATTGGAATGAGTGCTTAAAGTTTTCAAATTATATTGATGTTGATATAAAGCAGTTTTTAGGAATACAAGAAAACAAGCAATTATAAAATATAATGTAGCAGAAATGCTACACTCTCTGACCTAAATCAAAGCAAATAACAGGGGCAGAAAAAGAAAGGCAAGAAACAAACAGGAAAATAAAAGGCTATCTGTAATTTAAACGCAGATAGCCTTTTTGACAGTTGATTTGACAGTAAATAGAAGAAAAAGCAAGGGTAAATAAGGGGAAATAAGAAGAAACGCACAAAAAAAGAAAACTGCTTAATCCCCTTGAAATAAGCAGTTTTCAGGCACTTTTTATAAGAACACTCAAAATATAACAAATGGTTTAGATTTCATATTCATTTTGCTACAGACCCTTCACTATCACTCCGCATCCTTCAGCCATATAGGGGGGGGGCAGTGCCCATACGGCTACTTAAACAAAATCAAAGTCTCGGTACTATATTAAATTCCCAACTCCGGCTTAATAAAGCCCGACATTTCTTCTTTTGTAAACTCAAATTCCACAAATCCGCGGCGGTAGTAGGAAAGGTCGTAGGGCGGGAAGAAAAATACTATTTCGCCGTTATCCTTAAAGTAAAAATTCTCATTTTTTAAAAGCTTTGTAGACGGAATTTCCCACAAGCCCTTGTACTCATCCTCCTCTTTTGCACGTCGCTCCATTTCGGCATCTACCGCTTTTTTCCACTCTTCATCGGTAAACACATCCTCCAAAAGAACTCTCCTTGCACCGACAAAATCATATGTGCGGCATATTCTGAATTTCTCAGGATGCGCACCGCCCGTATCCGCCTCACACTCCAATAGTATGCTCACAAGCCTTGAGTCATTATACGTAACATTCGACGTTATCTCAAGCTTCGCTTTTTTCTCCCGCTCCGACGCTTTTTTTGCCACATCCTCCGACAAAGCCGATACAATTTGCCTTATTTCGCCGTTTACGCTGTCGGCAAAGGACGGATTCTGAGGACATTCAACCTGCGGCAATATAGCATTCACACTTATTTTATCGGTTTCATACACACTCTCATCAAAACTGACACCCACACTGTCTGAACAGGAAAAAAGCAGAAATAACGCAGGAATAACAAGCATTACTTTTACAAAATTATGCAAATCAGGCCGCCGCTCCCTTCATTTATAATCCGCTCAAGAGTGGTCGCAATCTTGCATCTTGCCTCCTCGGGCATACGTGAGAGTTTGTTGTTTAGCCCCTCGTTAACAAGCTCATACAACGACTTCCCGAATATGTTCGACTCCCATATCTTTGACGGATTCTGCTCAAAATCGGATAAAAGATATTTTACAAGCTCCTCCGACTGCTTTTCATTGCCCACAATCGGATTAACCTCCGTTTTAATATCGGCTCTTATCATATGTATACTCGGCGCAGATGCACATAGCTTTACGCCGTATTTGCTGCCGTGGCGGACGATTTTGGGTTCTTCTAATGTCAGTTCATCGGTGCCGGGTGATACTATGCCGTAGCCGGTTTGTTTTACAGATAAAAGTGCCTGTTCAACTTTATCATATTCTTTTTTTACTCTTGAAAGCTCCTTGATGAGTGATATGAGCTTTTCTTCATTTTCTATCAAGAAGCCTGATTCTTCGCCGAGTACCTTATAGAACAGCTTATCTTCAATCTGCACATCGACTCTTGCACTTCCTATGGCAAGGTCAATTCCGTCCACATATGCCGATTTTACATACTCACACCCCGATATAGCTCTTGACAGCTCGCTGATATCTCTTATCTTATCCGTTTTTTCGCTGCCGCTTTTTATGCAGTCAAGAACTCCGGCTTTTAATTGATGCTCGCCCGATAGCCCCATAAACCAGCCGGGCACACGAATGTGAATCTCTTCAATGGGAAATTCAAAGAGAACAGCTTCTATAATATCCGATATATCACGTCCCTCAAGTTCCATACAGTTTACGCATACCGCTCTTACGCCATGCTCTCTTTCAATTTCCTCTGCTACTGCTTTTGCACTTTCCGACGAGGGATTTTTCGAGTTGACAATTACGATAAAGGGTTTATTTATACTCTTTAATTCCTTTATTACCCTATCCTCAGCCACCTTATAGGATAAGCGGTCAATCTCTGTAAAGCTTGAATCGGTTGTTATCACAAGTCCGATATTTGAATGGTCGAAAATTACCTTTTTTGTTCCGATTTGTGCCGCTTCTGCAAAGGGAATTTCAGTATCAGACCAAGGAGTTCTGACCATTCTCGGGCCTTCCTCCTCCATATATCCCGATGCACCGTCAACCACATATCCCACGCAGTCGATAAGGCGTACCTTCATATGTGCATTGTCGCCAATACTCACCTCAACAGCCTCATTCGGTATGAATTTCGGCTCTGTAGTCATAATAGTACGCCCCGCCGCAGATTGCGGAAGCTCATCCATTGCCCGCTCTCTTGCATTGGAGTCTCCCATATTCGGAATAACAAGATAGTCCATAAACCTCTTTATAAAGGTAGATTTACCCGTCCTGACCGGGCCTACCACCCCTATATATATATCGCCGTTCGTTCTCTCGGCGATGTCCTGATAAATGTTGTTCATACCGCTTCCTCCATATTCGTTTTTGTATATGGATATGCAAAAGTTTTATATTTAATTCCTTTTTGCAGACAAAAAAATATTTACAGATTTAATTTTTTGTATTAAAATAATGTCAATATGATTTTAAACTTTGTCTGAAAGGATTGTTTTATATGAAAAAGGGAATTTATGAGCATTACAAAGGCAACAGATACGAGCTTTTATGCATTGCAAACCATTCCGAAACACTTGAGAAAATGGTGGTATACAAGGCACTCTACGGCGAAGGCGAGGTATGGGTAAGACCTGCCTCAATGTGGGCTGAGGAGGTTTTGGTAAACGGGAAAACCGTGCCGAGATTCAGGCTAATTGAAGAAAAATTATAATTTATCGAGATGTTGGAACGAAGGTACGGGGACTGGTATGCGACGTTTCGTCCGCAGGATGAAACCAAAGCGTGCCTGTCCCCATCTTGTGTGGTAGTTTGAACGGTTGTGGGGACAGGGCCACTTTGGTTTCACCCCGTTCCGGGGCA
>JAZRMB010000004.1:0-8775 GCA_045647245.1 Clostridia bacterium | reverse complement strand
AGAAAACCTTGCGGTTTTCAATGATTTATATTTTTAAAGTTGAATTTGTTGAAATTATTTAAAATATATCAGAAAAATGCCCTGCATTTTTCTTTCAATTAACTCCTAATTCCTAACTCCTAACTCCAAACTTTATAATTTCTCTCTAAAGGGATAAATTATAATTTATACTCTCCGCTTAAAGCATTTTCAATCACTCTTCCGTCGGGGAGTGTCAGCTCGGCTGTCACGCCTTCGGGGAGTGATATTTTTATGCAAAAATCGTTTTCGTTCTTTTTCCATTCAACATCTGTAAAAGAACCAAAAACTGCAACCTTTCCCTTTGCATAGCTTCTGTTTTGTGTATAAGGATTTATGTACACCTTTTTATCACGAACCGTAACGCCCAAAACCTTTGCGGTATACTCATAAAGCACAAGCGCACTCCAGGCATGACATTCGCTTCGGGTGGTTTTAAACGGTACTTCGGGCATCGTGGTGCAGTTTAGAGAGGGAAGTGCACGCATTGAATCAAACGTCTCTTCAATCATTTCATAAATGCCGGCTTTTTCGTATGCTCTTGCAAGATAGTATGTATATGCAAATGTCACACTGCACGAAAGCTCTTTTGCTCTCATCATAAGGTCTTTTGCATCCTCGCCCACGGCAAGCCCTGTAAGCACTGCCCAAATTTGCATATGCTGACTGAAAAAGTCCTTATCGGGTGAATCGGCATACATATTCTTACTTTCGTCATAAAGGTATTTTACCACAGCACCCTTTATCTCTTCCGCCTTTTCCATATAATTACAGCTTGTGCCGAATGCCGAATGAAGCTCTGCGGTTTTTGTGAGTGCATCACAAAGCATAAGAGAATATACACCCGACTGCTTTTGTGAAGTTGGCTGACCATATTTAAAATCGGTCGCCCAGTCTATAAAGTCCCAATAATTACTTCTTTTTACAAGCCCATTTTCCATATGAGAGAAAAACCACGTAATAATGCCGTCCGCAATATGCATATACTTTGAAATAAACTCACTGTCCGAAAAACGCTTGTAATGCTCATAGAGCATATATATAAAGAAGAGTGCAAAGCCGGTAATATACTGTGGCTTATTGCTTGGGAAACGGCTTTGCGAAATCGAACCGAAGGTGTAGGACGATGCAAAATCGTCTATCGCTTTTCGTGCAAGGCGGTCATCATTTGTAAGCTGATATGTAAAAAGCATCTGTATGTGCGTGTCCATTGCATACTGAAGCTGTTCATAGTACGGGCAATCCTCGTATGTTTCGTGCATACAACATTCAAGCGTTCTTGCGCTGATTTTGAAAAGCTCGTTGTCGTCATCTCTGCCGAAGTCGTAATTATCGGAAATTTCTATAGGATAACCCGTTTCGATATAATCAATGCTCTCTATGGTAACTCCGTCAAGCTCCGCTTTGATAAAGCGGAATGTCCTGAACCACCAGCTTTCAAATACAAGCTCACCGTCGACAGAGAAGGTGTCAAAGTCTCCGATTATCACGCCGTTTTCATCGCATCTGTCGTATTTTACTATTTTACCGTCCTCAACAAATGCCATACTCTCGGCATAGGTCAGCTTTGCTGTGCCTTTTCCGCTCATCTTAAAACGGAGATACCCGGTGGTGACTCTTCCTGCATCGTAAATGCCATTTTTATATCCTGCAAATTCCTTCTCTTTAAAATAGAGCATGGGAATTGTTCTTTTTCTGACCGCCCAGGGTGACATCTCGGTATGATTTGTGCCGTCAACATCCATTAACTGCAATTTACATAGTTCTTTTGATTCCTCAAACTGCATAGGATTATTGAAATCGGTGTTAATATCCTCATTCATACCGACATAATAGGTTCTCACTCCGTCTTTTAAGCTTCTGCCCGGGACTTTTGCACATTGCCAGCTGCTGTCTGTTTCGACATTGCAATCGCCCATATTTCCCCATAACGACAGCACCATGCCGCCGTCGTGCATTAGGGCTGTAAGATGTGAATAGGCGTGCGTTCTTGAAATCGTGCGAAGCTGGAGCACCTGCACCTCGATTTCGTTCCTGCCTTCTTTAATAAAGGGTGTAACATCAACATCATCATAATATTTTAAAACATCATTCCCCTTTAAAGGTCCGACTGCAACAAGTTCTCCGTTTATATAAAGCTTGTACCGAGCCTCGGCAAAGATATAAAGAATACTTTTTTCTTCTCTTTTCACCTCAATGCTTTTTTTGAAGCAATAAAAAGCATTCTCGTTGTGTATAACATTATGTGATGTAATTACTGTTGGCATATTTTTCAATCCTTTCATAAATTGCATTTTTGCATCAGTAGTTATATTTGTTACACAATTTCTTCGTTTAAATATAAATAATATATCACAATTTCCTGAAAATGTAAAGTGAATGATGAGTGATTGCTATGAAAAAACTCAGGATACAAAGTGAGTATCCTGAGTTTATTGGCATTTAATATTCTATTAACCGTTGCAGATTGCAAAAGCAGCATCAGCAGCACTTGCAGCATCTGATGTGTAGCAGTCAGCGCCGATTGAGTCACAGAAGCTCTGTGTAACAGGTGCACCACCAACCATAATCTTAACGCTGTCACGGATGCCTGCTTCCTCAGCCTTTTCAACAACAGCCTTCATCTCGTTCATTGTTGTTGTAAGAAGAGCTGAACAGCAGATGATGTCTGCATTGTTCTCTTTAGCCTGTGCAACAAATGTCTCGGGAGCAACGTCAACGCCGAGGTCGATAACCTCAAGACCCTTACCCTCAAGCATAATCTTAACAAGGTTCTTACCGATATCGTGAAGGTCACCGCGTACAGTTCCGATAACTGCCTTACCCTTGCTTTCAACACCCTCAGCTACGATGTAGGGCTTCAAAATCTCAACGCCTGCGTTCATTGCACGAGCGGCAACGAGTACCTCAGGTACGAAAATCTGGTTGTTCTTGAACTTTTCGCCTATAACGCTCATACCTGCCATAAGTCCGTTTTCAAGAATTTCCTTCGGTGCAACGCCGTCTTCAATAGCCTTTGTTACAAGCTCCTTAACCTTGGGCATTCTGCCCTGCTGAAGTAGTGTGCTGATTTCTTCTAAAACGCTCATTTTTCATTCTCCTTTGATTTAATTGTTTTTATGTATACCGTGCTTTTCTCTGTATCTGCCCGGTGACATACCTGTTATGTTTCTGAAGGTTTTACTGTAATAGCTCTGATCATCGAAGCCTGTTAAATTCGCAACATCTGCAAGTGACAGCGAGCTGTCTAAAAGAAGTTGTTTGCTCTTGTCGATTCTGATTTTATTGATATACTTCGTCAGAGTGACCTTCATTTCCTCCTTGAAAATTCTGCTGATATATGTTCTGCTTAAATAAACATTATCCGCAATATCGTCAAGGGTGATTTTTTTCATATAATTATTCTTGACATACGCCGTAATTTTAAATATTACGTCGGCGTGCTTTACGTCATTGAACTCAAAAACGTAGCTTACAAACCTGTTCATTACACCCACAAGCCAGGTGTTGAGCCTGTCAAGCGATTCGATATTTTCAATTTCTTTTATATAGCTGTTGTTCAGGGTAAATATCTGCTCCGTTTCCGCACCGCCCTCAATTGCCGAGCGTGAAAGAAGCACGATAAGCTCTAAAACTCTTGCCTTTATTATCCCGAAATCGCCGTTTGAATGGAAGAAAATCTGCCCTAAAAGCTTGTTGATAAGTTCCTTCGCACGTGATGAGTTTCCTTCTTTAATTGCATCCTCAAGCTCCTGCTCGAGCCCGATGGGGTAGTTCTTGTAATCGTTTAAAACCTCAAGCTCCTTGTACATTGTGTTTAGAAAATCTTCGCGGTGCTCGCCTCTTGAAATGCTTTTGATTTCGGGTGAGAATATGCCTGAAATCAGCTCTGCAAGGTCGTTAACTCTTGAAGTTTCAAAATGAACAAGACCGCACGGCTTTTCTATATCATCAATATCTCCCATAAGAATAGGACCTGTGATAACCGCTTCGTTCAGTATATCAACGTCCTCCATAACGGGAACTGCGATAAATATATATCCGCCGGGGCAATAGTATATGTACTTATTATCCCACCTGACCGACTCATAACAGCCGTAAAGATGAGTATTGACAAAATTGCATCCGACAGGACAGCTTTTGCAGAACATATCGCCGGTGCCGAAGGTTTTAAGTCTTACATCAAGGAGGTTACATTCCACACTAAAAAGTGACGAGATATGCTTTTGATATTTTTTTATAAGCTTATCCATCTGCACCCATCCTTTCCATTATACAATACAATGTTTTTATTTTTTTTTATAGTAAAAAATTATTATTTTTTGTAAAATTTTATTAAATTCGTATTTTTTGATTGTCAAACTCATTTCAATTTGATAATATTAAAATGATTGGGGGTGTAATATGTTTACAATAACTGTCATAACAAAGGACGGCGAGAAAAAGGCTGAATATAATGAAAGAATTCTGCTCTCCGATGCTCTTGCAGATGTCGGCATAAACCATGACAAGCCATGCGGCGGTAAGGGCACGTGCAAAAAGTGTACGGTTGTCGCTAACGGCGAAAAGGTTCTTGCATGTATGACATATGCAGAGTGTGATACTATAATTGATTATACCACCGATTCGGAAGATATTCAAGGGATAGTTTTTGCAAAAGGTACAGATTTTGAAAAAAAACCTCTTATAGAATCGGGTTACGGACTTGCGGTTGATATCGGAACAACCACAATCGCGGGATATCTTTATAAATTCCCCGAGTGTGAGCTTGTAAAAAGTGTCGGACTTGCAAACCTGCAAAAAGCACACGGTGCCGACGTTATTTCGAGAATTGAGTATGCATCGGGTGGTGGCGGACAAACGCTTAAGGATGAGATTTTTACGCAGCTAAACAGGTTGGCGGATGGCTACGATATCGAAAAATACGTAGTGACGGGCAACACCACAATGCTTCATTTTTTAACAGAGCTTGATGCATCGGGAATAGCTGTGGCACCCTTTACGCCGAAGAGTCTTTTCGGTGAGTGGTATGATAACATATACACGCCTATGTGTATCAGCTCATATGTCGGTGCAGATATAACCTGTGCGATTATTGCCAGTGGTATGCTTGAGGATAAGGTTTCATTCCTTGTTGATATAGGCACAAACGGCGAAATGGCTGTATTCAAGGACGGCGAGCTTTTCTGCTGTTCAACGGCGGCGGGCCCGGCTTTTGAGGGAGCAAATATTTCTGCCGGAATGCTTGGCACAGAAGGTGCTATAAATAAGGTATATATTGAGGACGGCAAGGTTTGTTATACCACAATAGGCAACAAAAAAGCAATCGGTATATGCGGAACGGGGCTTATTGATGCGGTAGGATGTATGATTGAGACAGGTGTGCTTGACGAGTCGGGATATCTTGAAGAGGACTTTGAAATAGGCACAAGCGGTATTTTCATAACGCCCGCCGATATCAGACAGCTTCAGCTTGCAAAGTCGGCAATAAGAGCAGGAATAGATACCCTTCTTCACAAATGCAATGTTACGCCGGATAGCCTTGACAGCTTCTATATAGCAGGCGGCTTCGGCAGCTTTATCGACAAATACAGTGCCGCTAAAATCGGACTTATTCCGAAGGAGGCAATCGAAAAGGTTAAGGTAATAGGAAACGGCGCGGGGCAGGGAGCTTGTATGCTTCTTTTAAACCGCGATATGATAAAGAAAAGTGAGGAAATCGCAAAGAATGCAACAACGGTTGAGCTTTCAACAGATGAATTCTTTATGAATTCCTATATGGAAAATATGTTTTTTTATGAATAATAAAGAGTAAATGAAAGGAGTTTTATATTATGGATATGAAAAAGTGGCTTGAGGATTTGAAAAATGCACCTCAAAAAAAGGCAATGCCTATTTTGTCCTTCCCGGCTGTAAGCCTTATGGGAATAACTGTGGAGGAATTGATTTCAAGCAGTGACTATCAGGCAAAGGGTATGAAGACTATTGCAGACAGAATCCCTTCTCTTGCATCGGTAAGTCTTATGGATTTATCGCTTGAGGCTGAAGCTTTCGGCGCTGAGGTTAAGTTCAGCGAGGATGAGGTTCCCACAATTGTCGGCGCGCTTATAACAAGTCAGGAGGAAGCAGATGCGATAGTTGTTCCCGACGTAAGAGCGGCAAGATGCGGAATTTACATTGACGCAATCGAAAAGGCAACAAAGCTTATAACCGACCGTCCCGTTCTTGCAGGCGTTATCGGACCTTTCTCGCTTGCAGGCAGACTTATGGATGTAAGTGAGGCTATGATTAACTGCTACGCAGACCCCGATATGGTACATACAACTCTTGAAAAGGTGACGGAGTTCCTTATCAAATATATTAATGAGTATAAAAAAGCAGGCGCAAACGGCGTTGTTATGGCAGAGCCGCTTGCAGGTATGCTCTCTCCTGCACTTGCAGATGAGTTCTCATCTGTATACGTTAAGAAAATTGCAGACAGCGTAAAGGACGATAATTTCATATTTGTATATCACAACTGCGGTGATAATGTAATTCTTATGATTGATTCGATTCTTTCAACAGGCTCCGATGCATATCACTTCGGCGATTCTATCAAGATGAGCGAAATGCTCGAGAAGATTCCGTCGGATGTTATTGCAATGGGAAATGTCAGTCCGTCAACACAGTTCAAGGGTGGCACACCCGAGAGTATGAAGGCTGAAACAAAGGGTATTATGGCTGATTGCTGTAAGTATTCCAATTTTGTAATATCATCAGGTTGCGATATTCCTCCTTCTTCAAAGTGGGAAAATATCGACGCATTCTTTGAGGCGGTTGAAGAGTTTTATACACAAGGTTAAGAAGGAGTATAAAAATGCTTAAAGAAAAAATTGAAGCACTTGGCTTTAGTAATATCAGCGAGATTAATGTATCGGATATCACATTCGAGCCTGAACTGATTGATTTGTGCAAGCAGAATCACTGCGGCAATTACGGCAAATGCTATACCTGCCCTCCGCTTGTGGGCGAGACGGATGTGCTTATTGAAAAGGCAAAGACCTTTGAAAAAGCAATCATATTCCAGAAGATATATCCTTTAGAAGATTCGTTTGATATCGAGGGTATGGGAGAAGCATCAAAGGATTTTAAAGAGCTTGTGCAGACGGTGAATGATATGTGTTCATCTGACAGGGAGAATAAGCTTGTTTTAAGTGCCGGCGGTTGCAGATTATGCGAAAAGTGCGGCGCGATTGACGGTGTGCCATGCCGCTTCCCCGATAAAGCACTTGCATCGCTTGAAAGCTACGGCATGAATGTGTCAAAGCTTGCAGGGGCGTGCGGAATGAAATATATAAACGGTCAGAACACCGTCACATATTTCGGTGGCGTGTTATACAGATAAGAAAGTATACCGAGTGAGAGAAAAGTATACTTGCAATCAAAGGCTGCATATGGTATAATTTTGTAAAAGAAAAAAGAATGACTTATATAAATCCGGACATCGAACTGATATCATTTGTCCGGAATAATATCAAATATGAAAGGAAGAAAATATGGAACAGTTATTAAAGCTTTTAGCTTATCTTGAAAGCATTATAGACATCGACCATTACAATAATGCAATCGAGCATCAGAAGAAAACAATGCGTTTTGAGGAGAATGGCAGTCTGTGTGTCAGAATAACCTATCCGATTGAGGAATTCAAGCCGTTTTCTATGGAGGAAGCTCATGCCGATATGGCAAAGATGATGTACAACGAGCTTTTGGCAAGCATTTCTACCTTTGAAATTAAAGACTCTTCAATGGCAATGATTCGTGCTAACTACGGAGTCGGAACTCTTCCGTCTGCGTTTGGTGCAGAATCATTTATCGTAAACGGTAATATGCCTTGGGTTAAGCATCTTTCAAAGGATGAAATCAAAGCTGTTATCGCAAAGGGTGTGCCTGATTATAAAACAGGCTTCGGTCAGAAGGTTATTGAAACCTATGAATTCTACAGAGAAATGCTCTCAAAATATCCCAAGTGTAACGAAGCAATCAGACTCTTCCACCCGGATTTCCAGGGCCCGTTGGATGTTGCACATCTTCTCTGGGGTGCAGATATCTATATGGATATGTATGACGAGCCTGAGCTTGTGCACGACCTTATGAAGTTAGTTACAGAAACATACATCGACAGAATGAAGAAGGTTAAGCCCTACCTGAACGATGAAATAGATGGCTTCAACTTCCATTGGTGCCACCTCTATCCGGGCGACATTCTTTTAAGAAACGACTCGGCTGTTAATCTTTCGAGCGATATGTACAAGGAATTTTCGATGCAGTATGACGATATGATATTTGACGTATTCGGCAAGGCATCAATGCACTTCTGCGGAAGAGCAGACCAGTGGATATTTGATATGGCACGTTCTGAAAATATACTCGGTCTCAACTTCGGACATATGCCCAACGTTGTATTCGGTCAGGAATATCTTGACTTCTTAAAGCCTGAGGTGTTTGATAAGAAGAAGCCCGTCATCAGCTATACACTGACTGCTGAGGACTTTGAGGCAATGGATTTTGAAAAGTACCATACCGGTATCAGCTACAATTTGTCAGCAAACAGCCGTAAGGAAGCAGAAGAGCTTCTTGCAAGATGTAAATAATGATAAAAACATAAGAGTAGCCAAATTGGGCAAGTCCCCACTTGGCTACTCTTAATTATTTATCAGAAACAAATTGCTTTTTTATATAATTAATTTCTTTTTCAATTATTTCAAGTCTGTCTAAAAT
>JAZRMB010000003.1:0-9802 GCA_045647245.1 Clostridia bacterium | reverse complement strand
AATATGCAATACAAACCATTTGGGGATGGCTCCTGACAGACTTTTCAGAGTCTTTTGGGTCAAAAACAATCTTTTTGACCCAAAACAGGACCGTCCCCATTAAATGGGTTGTATAAATATTCATTTTGCTACAAGCCCTTTTCGCGAAGTCAGGATAAAAAAAGTATCCAAATAGGGACAGCCCCCCATTTGGATACTCACTCATTATTTAATCTTACTCTTTATACATTGTGCTTTCTGATTCGGCACCATCGGCATTATCGCATCCCATTATCGTATCATAAAGACTGTCGGCAAAAAGGTTATGCATTTCAGCTGTTGGGTGATTTATTCTGTTTATCAGAAGCTCGGTTATATCCTGAGTTTCGGACATCATTTTCCACTTTGAGTAACAGTCACACACGTCAACGCCCATTTTCTTTGCAAGCTCTACTGCGGAATTCATAAATAAATCCATTTTTCCGCCGTTTTGCATTTCGGCGGTCTTGTGCGCATATCCGATATATTGCTCGGGTGTTCCCTCAAGAACCTGTGTATTTAGCATATTCGGCGTCATAAATATAACATCACTGCCGCTCTCTTTGCATTTTCTGAAGATTTCCTCTAAAGAGTTTATGTAATCCTCAAGCTCGCCGTTTACGTCGTTAAGTCCGAAGCATACAATAACAAGGTCGGGATTATGGGCAATTACCTGCTTATCGAGTCTTCCAAGCGAATCCTTTGCGGTAATTCCGCCGATTCCGGCACATATCACATTTACCGGGATATAGTTTCTGTAGGCATTTAATTTTTTCTTGAGAAGATTCCAGTAAACCGTCTCATAGTTGATTTCATTAAGCAGAGCACCATGCGTCACACTGTCGCCAAAAGCAACAATCGTTATGGGCCCATGCTCAATAAGCCCTTCCTTTGTCATATTGATTTTGTCTTTGATATGCATAAAAATCGCTCCTTTAATTAATTAGTAAATACAAGTGCATTTGTTACAACGCCGTCAACCACCATCAGGAATGCCGGCTGTATTATATCCGAAAAGTCAACCTCATCTCCAACCCTGCCGAGCCACGCTATTGCGTCATCATCGCATTCTGTGAGCGAAATACCATAAAACATACCGCTTGAAAAACGGCTTGTTCCTGTCGTGTCACCGCTCATATCAAATGAATATATTTTTGCATCCTCTGCCAAAGAGAAGTCATATACATTGTTTGTGTCAACAAAATGCACCGCTTTATTTTTATCATATTGTATCGGTGCAATCGAAACGCCTCTTGCAAAGTCTTGTACGACTACCGCAGACAGAAGCTGAATTTCTTCGTTTGCAGAAGAATCAAAAGCATGATAATCAAGAGAAATCAGCCAGTCATCCGCTCTTATTGTATTATCATCGCCAAGATAGGGAAGGGTTATATCTTTTAATGCTTCGGCGGTAGTCATATTAATTATATTTTCAAAATCCGTCTCTGACTGATATACTATCTCTTACAAGCTCCTGTGCCTCGGCGATTGCATTTTCAGGGGAGAGAAGGTGCATTTTTTCATTTCTGCGGAACCAGGTGAGCTGGCGTTTTGCGTACTGTCTGGTTCTTAATTTAAGCTCTTCTTTGGCTTCTTCAAGCGTTCTTTCGCCCTTGAAATAATCAAACATTTCCTTATAGCCTATCGCCTGAAGAGCTGTTTTTGAAAGTGTATCCCTTCTTTTATAAAGCTCCTCCGCTTCCTCTAAAAGACCTGTTTCAATCATGATATCAACCCTTTTATTGATTCTGTCATACAAAACCTCTCTCGGGTGGTCTATCATCATAAAAAGCGGGTCGTATCGGCTTGGCTTTTTCTTTGTATTTGCCTGATGCTCCGATATTGGGATGTGATGAATTCTGTAAAATTCTATGGCACGTATAATACGCTTTAAATTGTTCGGATGCAGTTTTTCAGCCGATTCACTGTCAAAGGTGCGAAGCTCTGCAAGTAAAGCTTCAGCACCTTCTTTTTCGGCTCTTAGTCTTAATTCTTCTCTAATACCCTCATCTGAATCCTCTTCATCAAAGTCGACATCGTTTACAAAGGAATCGATATAAAGCCCCGTACCGCCGCAACACACGATGTTTTTGCCCTTTTTATGGATTTTTTCAGCCGCTTCGTGTGCAAGATGAGTAAAATCGGCAACCGAAAAGGTTTCCTCGGGGCTTAAAAAGTCCATAAGATGATGAACAATCCCTGATTTTTCTTCATCATCGGGTTTTGCCGTTCCGATATTCATATCACGATAAATCTGCATACTGTCGCAGGAGATGATTTCGGCATCAAATTTTTTTGCAAGTGCAATCGAAAGCGATGTTTTGCCCGATGCCGTTGCACCTGCGACAACAATCAGCGGTATTTTATTCATAGCGTTCTTCCGAACTCCTTTTCAAGCTCTTTTTTCGACATTCTTATTATAATTGGTCTGCCGTGCGGGCAGGTATTTAGTACTTCAAGTCTTTTAACTTCAAGTATCAGTTCCTTCATTTCGTCTGTGCCCATATCCCTGTTTGCCTTTATCGCCGCCTTGCAGGCTATTGTTTTAATGAGTCTGTCTTTTGCTTCGTCAATGATTTCTTCTCTTCCTTCAGAAAAAGCGGTGATAAGCTCAAGAAATACATTTTTCAGAGTATCTTCATTCATTGTGTCGGGAGCGGCTGTGATTTTACAACCGCTATTTGTCATTTTGAAGTCAAAGCCCATTTGGTACAGCTTGTCCTTGTGTTCGGTGCACAGCTCCTTCTCGTTATCTGTCATATCAATCGGAATAGGAATAAGCATCTCCTGTGCATATATATTTCGCTCCAAAAGGTCCTGCTTTACCCTTTCGTACATAACTCTCTCGTGTGCCGCATGCTGGTCGACAATTATAAGGGAATCTTCCTCCTCAGCAAGAATATAGGTTTTAAAAAGCTGACCTATAATCCTTACGGGGCTTGGAAGCTCATTCACGCCCAATACCGATTCATCATCCTGATACAGAACCTTCGCCTTGCCGTCATCACGATTTTCGCCATTGTTGCGTACAGCTTCAAAATGCTCCTCGGATGGTATAAGATTCCATAGTGTCTCGGGTTTTGAATCTTTCTTTTCCTCGGCTTTTACGGGTTCCGACTTTTTAAGGTTAAAGCCCTTCCATCTGTCAGCGGCAGAGTCGTTTTCGTCAATTTTCAGCCTGAACGCATCGGGGTTCTTCTCGCCGCTTTTTTTCTCATACTGTGCAAAGGCACCTCTTTGAGCAGGCATCGGAGCTTCCTTCCAACCAACCGTTTCGGGCTTCTTTTCAAAAATTTCGGCTTTGGGAGGCTCAACCTCTTCTTCCTTTACTCTCTCTATTTCGGGCACGTATGCCACTTTGTAAAGTTCATTTTTAACAGCGTGGTATACTGCACGGTACACATCCTGCTCGTTTGAAAATTTTGCTTCAAGCTTTGTGGGATGAACGTTTATATCAACAAGTCCGGGGTCTATTTCAAGGTTGAGTGCAAGCATAGGGAATTTTCCTATCATAATCTGCCCTTTGTACGCTTCTTCTGCCGCCCGGGTCAGCATTGCACTTTTAACATAACGTCCGTTTATGAAAAAGCTCTGATAAGCACGATTTGCTCTTGCTGTCTCGCTCTTTCCGATAACGCCCGTAACACGAACTCCGTTATAATCATAGTCAACCTCAGATACTGCCTTTGCGTAGTCCCTGCCGTATACAGAATAAACTGCATTTTTTATATCGCTGTCCCCGGGAGTGAAAAACTGCTCCTTGTCATCCTTAATAAGACGGAAGGAGATTTCCGGATGTGCAAGGATGAAGCGTACCATTATATCGGATATATAGCCTGCTTCGGTGGCATCCTTTTTTAGGAATTTAAGACGTGCGGGCACGTTTGCGAATAGGTTTCTTATAACCATAGTTGTGCCGTCTGCCATAGGCTGTGAATCAGGGCTCTTTATGGTACCGTATTCAGCCTTTATATATGTACCCTCGCCGTCCTCGGCTCTTTTTGTAAAAAGCTCGGTTTCGGCAACTGCGCATATCGACGAAAGCGCCTCGCCACGAAAACCGAGTGTAAATATTCTGTCTAAATCGTCCGCCGTTTTGATTTTGCTTGTTGCGTGGCGAAGAAAGCAAATTTCGGCATCCTCGCGTGACATTCCCGAGCCGTTGTCGGTTATTCGGAGGAACGATACGCCGCCGTTTTTAATCTCAACCAAAATAACGGTTGCACCTGCATCAATGGAATTTTCCACAAGCTCCTTAACAACCGAAGCAGGACGCTCAACAACCTCTCCTGCGGCAATTTTATCTGATATATCTTTTGATAACTGATTTATAACGCCCATAATGGCTCCTTTCTAAATTATAATTTTGCATCGCAAAATTATAATAGTTTGGAGTTAGGAATTAGGAGTTAGGAGTTGATTGAAAGAAAAAGCAGTGCATTTTTCTGATATATTTAAAATAATGTAAAAAAATTGGCTTTTATAAATATAAATCATTGAAAACCGCAAGGTTTTCTACCATAACTCCTAACTCCACACTCCTAACTAATTTAGCGACAGCTAAATTATAATTTACACCCGCAGTGTCTTACCGGTTTTGTCAAATCAAGTTTCATCTTAATGTGCTTAACGCCTTCAATTTCATATTCTTCTCCGACGGGGGTATAGCCCTCGAAGGTATAAAAGCCTTTAGCGTGAAGCTGTGCTTCAACAACGGCTTCAATTCCGCCGAGTGTAACTATTTTATCCTGGAGCGTTTTTATAACAAGGTCTCCCACGTACTGACCTCTGTATTCCTTTTTAACCGCCATTCTTCCTATTTTATAGCTCTTTTCATTCAACGGAAAAACCCTTGCCGCCGCAATTACGGTGTCGCCGTCATAGCCGATGATGTGCCATGCATCCTTATCGTATTCATCATAGTCATAGCCGAATCCCTGCTCGGTTATAAAAACCTCCTCACGGATGCCCTTTGCGGCGTTGTAGCCGTCAAGTCCTTGTATCTGCTTAAAAAATAACATATTATCAGTCCTTTGTAATTTCTTCTTTTAATGCCTGTATTTCCTCTTCCGATACCGTCGTCATAAAGGTACGCTTGCAATCCTTGATTTTGTCTAAGTATTCTTTTGCTTTTTCGATGTTTCCGAGATGTTTTTCTGCAATTGCACCGTGGTAATACCCTTCCACAAACTGCGGATGGTTTTCGGTAATGTCGGCACACAGTGCCGCCGCCGCATCATATTGTCCGCATTTTAAATGTGCCACAACGAGGTTGTCCGCAATATCTCTGTCATCACAGTTGTATTCATACGCTTCGATGCAGAATTTCAAAAGCTCTTCGTTCGGGGTGTCGGTAAGAGCCATAAAAAGTCCCATTATGCCATAGTTTACCGTTGTGCGGTACTCCATAAACAGCTCCTTGGCATCCTCTAATGCCTCATCCATACGTCCCTCTTTGTAGTAGCAGAGTGTGCGGTACTGCTTAGCACGGTTTTTATCCTCCGATTTTGCACTTTTCTTGCATATAATCGCATCAAATACCCTTTCGGCATCCTCGGGGAATCCGCATCTTAAAAGAACCATACCGTAGCCGTTCATAACAGCATCGCTTGCCCTGCCCGTTGCCGCCGCTTTTTTATACCATTTTATCGAGTCGTTCTGCCTGCCCTCGGAAAATGCCTTATTTCCCTGCATTGAATATATTGTCGGCAGAAATTTATAGAGCCCGATTAGGAGCATAATGGTTGTAACAGCAAGTCCTGCAAGCGGATTAATAAAGAAACAAACTCCGCATATTGCTATGTATATAAGTGCTTTTTTCATAGTAAATCAATCCTTTCTGTGCCTATTTCAAAGCACAACGATATTATATCACATTTTCCCGTTTGTGTAAACATCCCAAACAAAAACTTGTAACTTTATTTTTTAAAAATAGTTGACAAAACAGACTATATTCAGTATAATGAATATAGAAAAAGGCAGTCCGTTGAACGGCTCGCCCAATATATGAACTATGAATTAGTCGCTACATTGAGGAGTGTGGGCGACTAATTTGCTTTTATTTCGAAAACAATCAAAAAGATAATTGTAAAAATCAATATTCTTAATAACGTTTTTCCCATAAAGCAACCACCCCCTTTCCATTATGTAATGGGGTTGGGGCGAGCCGTCCACGGAATGTTCATTCCCGAACTGCCTGCCGGATTTCTCCGACGTAAATATTATACAACATATTCTATATTATTTCAATATATTTTTCATCTGAAAACAAAAAAGGAGCTGATTTTTCAGCTCCTTCGGATAAACTTGTCTTATCTCTGCAAGAATACAAGAACCATTGTTGTGATAAGGAAGATGATTGACAAAGCAGCAGTAAGCTTTGCAAACATTGACTCCTTTGTTCTTGAAGTGTTCTTTCTGAAGAATGAATCACCTGTGTCGGGTGTTGAACCTGCAATACCCTTCATACCGGGATCCTTGCCTTCCTGAAGAAGAACTACTGCGATAAGAATCACACAAACAAGTATATGCAATACCGTAAATAATGTTGACATATCTTTTCCTCCCATACATATCGTTAGTATAACACATCTATTATACCACAAATTTTTCATTTGGCAATAGTTTTTTGATATTTTTTTAAAATTTTACCGAATTATTCCTCTTCCTGTGCGTCAAGAGCCTTCAATGCCTCTATTGCAATTGAACATTCAACCCTCTTACGCTCAAATTCGCAGGCGGTTTTATAGGGCTTGTTTATATCCTTGTTGAAGTTATACGCATTCGCCGCACAGCCGCCGCTGCAGTAGAATTTTGCAAAGCAATTTTCACATTCAGGCTTTGTATAGATGTTGGACTTTTCAAATGAAGTTTTTATCTCATCGTCAAACTCACCCGTTATAACGCTTCCCATTTTAAACTTTTCATTGCCGACAAACTGATGGCAGGGGTAAATATCACCCTCGGGCGTTACAGCTACATACTCGTGTCCCGCACCGCAACCCGAAAGACGTTTTACAACACACGGACCCTGCTCTAAATCTATCATAAAGTGGAAGAAGTTAAAAGGTCTGCCCTCTCTTCTTCTTTCAACATACAATTTGGCAAGCTTTTCGTATTCAGCCTTTACCGTTTCAACGTGCTCTTCTCTTAAGGCATACGGAGCATCGTCGGGTGCAACAACAGGCTCAACACTTGTCTGCAAAAAGCCGAGGTCAGCCATATGCATAACATCGTCGGCGAAGTGCAGGTTTTCAGAAGTAAAGGTACCTCTTACATAGTAGTTGTCCTGATTTCTGCTCTCGGCAATATCTATAAACTTCGGCACAATCGCATCGTATGAACCCGAGCCGTCAACTCTTACTCTCATACGGTCGTTTGTTTCCTTCGTTCCGTCAAGACTGAGCACAACGTTTGACATATTCTCGTTTATGTACGCTTTCATATCGTCATTTAAAAGCAAGCCGTTTGTTGTAAGCGTGAAGCGGAAGTTCTTGCCGTGCTTCTCGCCCTCTTCTTTTGCATACGCAGTAATGCCCTTTACAACTTCAAAATTCATTGTAGGCTCGCCGCCGAAATAGTCAATTTCGATATTCTTTCTTGAACCTGAATTTTTTATAACAAAGTCAATTGCCGCTTTTCCAACATCAAGGCTCATCATAGAGCGGTGACCGTGAAATTCGCCCGTATCGGCAAAACAGTATTTGCATCTTAAATTACAGTCGTGTGCAATGTGCAGACAAAGTGCCTTCACAACAGATTTCTTGCTCCAGTTCTTTGCAATCTCCGCATAGAAATCATCGGTGTAAAGCTGACCTTCCTCCACAAGCTTTTTAAGCTCCGAAAAGCTTGTAGCTATTTCCTCTTCGCTGTACTTTTCTTTTAATGCATCGAAAGCCGCACTATAGTCAGCATCCTTATCAAAGCTTTCGCCTATTTTATCCAAAAGGTCATAGAAAACATCGTCTATAAGATGCACCGCACCGCTGTACACATCCAAAACGATATTAAGACCCATAAGCTTATATTTGTGAATCAATTTCTTCAAAGCTCCCATCTTTTAACAAAAATACAACTGCCCGGGTTACCCGGGCAGCATAGCTTCATACTTAAGACTTATTTCTTAAGCTGCTCACACTTCTGGTTAGCAACTGTACAAGAAGTCTTGCAAGCTGACTGGCATGATGTCTGGCACTCGCCACATCCGCCGTGCTTTGCGCTTTCCTTTAAAACAGCCTTGTTAAGTGTCTTTACATGTGTCATTTTAAATTCCTCCAAATCCTAAATTATCATTAATATATATTGTATCACACAATTTGTACTTTGAAAAGACTTTTTTTGCAAAAATTTCAAAAATTTTCTTTAATATTTGTTGTTATGCTCCTTAAAAGCTCTGTCCATATTACGCTTTGCATCTCTTTTTTGCAAATCGTCACGCTTATCGTAGAGCTTTTTACCCTTGCAAAGACCGAGTGCCACCTTCACCTTAGAACCTTTAAAGTATAAAGAGAGCGGAATTAATGCATAGCCGTCCTGTGCAACAAGACCTATAAGACGGCGGATTTCTTTTTTATGAAGAAGGAGCTTCTTTTCGCGAAGCGGGTCGCGGTTAAAGATGTTGCCCTGCTCATACGGACTGATGTTCATACCCTTTACAAATACCTCACCGCCCGTTATGCCTGCATATGCATCAACAAGATTAACCTTCCCGGCTCTTAAGGACTTAACCTCCGTACCGAAAAGCTCGATGCCTGCTTCTATTGTTTCTTCGACAAAATAGTTGTGTCTGGCTTTTTTATTGCTTGCAATGGTTTTTATAGCTGTTTTTTCCATATTCGCTCTTCACCTCAATCACATATATAATACCACAAGTATTCCCGATTTTCAATAGACTTAACATAAATTTAATTATTAATCGTATTTCTTATGCCCTTTATGTAAAAAACAGAGGAATGTGTATAATTTATAGTTGTAATTATCGGGGAGTTGTTGTATAATAGGGGCAGTAAGATGTAAAAGAAAGGGTGTAAAATATGAAAAGAATCATAAAAAGAATGGCAATGTCGCTTGTGACGGCAAGCCTTGCCTGTTCTGCTGTGACAGTTCTTGGAGTACCTGATATTACGGTTAAGCTGGAGGGCTCTTATATTGAATTTGACCAGCCGCCTGTGATTGAAGGGGGAAGAACACTTGTGCCGCTTCGTAAAATTTTTGAAGCGCTCGGTGCAGAGGTTGACTGGAATGGTGAAACAAGAACGGTGACGGCTAGTAAGGATTCAAAAACCGTCGTGCTTGTGATAGACAGCACCGAGGCGAGAGTGGGCGATGAGCAGGTAACGCTTGACGTGCCTGCAAGAATAATCAACGGCAGAACCCTTGTGCCTGTAAGATTTATAGCGGACAGCTTCGGTGTTAGGGTTTCATGGGACGCCGAGGAAAGATGTGTATATCTTTTTAAAGGTTTAACAGACGGTGGAGCCGGAGAGTTCACCTCAGGTGAGGGTGGTTTCGTATTCCAATAAAGTAGGGTGTTGAGGATATAATTTGTCGGTGCGTCGGGGACTGGTATGCGACGTTTCGTCCGCAGGATGAAACCAAAGCGTGCCTGTCCCCATCTTGTGTAGTAGTTCGACCGGTTGTGGGAACAGGGCCACTTTTGCGCCCGAGTCCAAATCTTTGATTTGGTTAACGAGAGCTATGCAACAGCGTTCAAAATCTTTGATTTTGGTAACGCCACTGCTGTTTCACCCCGTTCCGGGGCAAAACGTCGTAGCCCAGTCCCCGA
>JAZRMB010000002.1:0-22901 GCA_045647245.1 Clostridia bacterium | reverse complement strand
ACAGGGCCACTTTTGCGCCCGAGTCCAAATCTTTGATTTGGTTAACGAGAGCTATGCAACAGCGTTCAAAATCTTTGATTTTGGTAACGCCACTGCTGTTTCACCCCGTTCCGGGGCAAAACGTCGTAGCCCAGTCCCCGAAATTATAATTTATCTGCTTCTGTCATAAGCTGCCTGCATATTCTCTGTCCAGGCTGCGAGATTCATATTTTCAAGTTCTTTGATGTATGTATCCCAGTCCTCATCAACGCCGCCTGAGTAAATCCACTTAGCTAACATCTTTGTAACATAGTTTCTTACGTCGTTTCCGATAATTGTATTTTCCTCAATCTCGTCCTCTGTGCTGTATACATCGAAGAAATATTCCTCGTCAACATACTTTAAGTAAACATCATTTGCAGCATTCTTTGACTCTGTGGTCTTTGGCATATTGGTAAATGTAACTTCCTCGGGGATTAATATGCTGAGTGAAAAGTTTGCAGGAACAGGTGTCTCTGTAAGGTCAAGTATAAGCTGTTCATATGTTCCATCCTCATTCTTCTTTATATACTCGTCAAACGGGCCGTAGCAGTTATAAAGAGAATTATCTGTATCAAGCTGAAGGTCTGCCCACTTCAAAAGAATCTCGGGATTCTTTGCCTTGTTTGTGATTGCAAAGCTTATTGTATTTGAAACAGGTCTTACTCTTTCAAGCCATCTTCTGTTACCGTCCTTATCCTTTAACGGTTCGCCGTAAACATATGCATTTTCGCCTGCAACGGAGTTGATGTTGTATTCCGACCAGCCGATCAAAACACCTGCAACATGCTCGGGGTTTCTTATCTTTGCAGTGTATGAACCGCTGTCCATTGTAAAGCCTTCCTTATCTATAAGACCTTCGTTGTTGAGCTTATTAAGGAACTTAACTGCATCCTTTATTCCGGGCTGTGTGGGAGCAAAATTAATTTTTCCGTCCTCTGCATAGAAGTAATTGTGCGGAAGCATTGCACCCGAGAAGCCGACAAAGGAAGCAAGACCGTTTATATGGTCGATTGTTCCGTTTGTACCAAAATGGAAGGTGAAAGGAATTTCGTCATTCTTTCCGTTGCCGTTAAGGTCTCCTGCCGCCTTGATTGCCTTTAGGTACTCATAGAATTCTTCTGTAGTTTCCGGAATCTTAAGCCCTAATTTTTCCATCCATGCTCTGTTGTAGAGAATAACGTCGTTTGTGCGTGCAGCACCCGACAAAACACCGAGATATGACGGTACGCCGCAGATGTGTCCGCCCTCTGCAACCATTCCGTCACGAAGATACGGCATCTTTTCTATAAGACGGCTGTAGTTGGGCATATACTCTGCAATCATATCCTCAATGGGAACGATAATTCCCGAAGAGCCGTAGTTTACATACTCCTGGGGCGAGAATAAAAATCCACCGTAGAATGCATCAGGCAAATCACCACTTGCAACCGCAAGCTTCAATTTCTGATTGTATGCCTCCTCGTTACCCCAGTCAAGCCACTCAATATGTACATTTGTAAGATCCTCGTAGTATTTATTCCACGCTTCCATCTCGGATATAGCATTTGTGCCGTATCTCTGTACCACCTCATAAGTAACCTTTTCCTGCAATGGGAATTCAACATTGCTTACTGCAGAAGCTCCGCCCGGAGTTTCCGTTGCTGTTTCCTTGTTACCGCCGCAGCCTGCAAGTATTGCACCAACAAGCAGCGCTGTTAAAAGTAAATTTCTCTTTTTCATGTTTTTTTCTCTCCTTTTATAAATTAATATTTTTTCTTCTTCTTGATAAATTATAATTTGTCGGTATGGTTGGGACAAAGGATATTGTAGGGGCAATTCACGAATTGCCCGCCGTGCAAATTACGGATATGTAGAAGAATTTTAATCTCTTTCTTTACGCAATTTCTATTTTTTTACGCGGGAGATTCGTGAATCTCCCCTACAATTTTTCCTTCTCGCTACCGCTGACGGAGCTAAAATCGATTAGATTGCCATTTCACACCAAGGGTGCTGTACGATGGTACCGCCCCGAGGGAGAAATGGTGAGATAAGCGATTTTAGCCCGTCAGCCTTTGACAGATCCTATCATTACACCCTTCTCAAAGTACTTCATAAGGAAGGGATAGAGCATCAAAACGGGTATGCTTGATACTACTATGACGCCGTATTTCATTTGCTCTGCCATACGGTGAGCCTCTACGGCAAGGTCAACATCGTCGGAGCCTACAAGAGACTGGGACTGAATGAGAATAGAGCGAAGTATCAGCTGAAGCGGAAACTGCTCTGTTTTGTTAAGGTAAATCATCGCTCTGAAGTAGTCGTTCCAGTGAGCAATTCCGTAGTACATTATAAGAACCGCAATTATTGCCTTTGAAAGAGGGATTACCATTCTTAAAAAGAAAGGAATCGGGGCACAGCCGTCAATAGAAGCCGCATCCACAAGCTCATCGGGTATATTTGACTCCAAAAAGCTTCGTGCAACGATTACGTTGTACACACTCACCGCTCCCAAAAGCACCATTACCGCTCTTGTTCCTCTCAAGCCCATATTGGATACGAGCAGATATTGAGGGATAAGACCGCCCTGAAAATACATCGTTATAAGAAGAATTGTCATTATCACCTTTCTTCCCGAGAAGTATTTTCTCGATAAGGGATACCCTATCATCATAGTAAGCGATACGTTAAGAGTTGTACCGATAAAGGTGTAAATAAACGTATTCATATAACCTGTCCATATGCTTTTGTCATTAATGATTCTTTCATAGCCCTTGAAGGTTATTCCCTTAGGATAAAAGGTAACACTGCCATTCAACACAGCATACGGGTCTGAAAATGAAGCTATCACCACATAATACAGGGGATAGAGAATAATCAGTGCAAATATTCCCAAAATGGTATAACTGCATATATTAAAAATTACGTCCTCTTTTGAATTCTTTATCTTATTCATTTTCCACACCCCCTTAGAACAAGCTTGAATCTCCTACTTTTTTCGCAAAGGCATTTGCAACAATAAGCAGGATGATATTTACCACTGTGTTGAATAGTCCGATAGCCGTTGAATAGCTGAACTGGGACTGTTCAAGTCCGATTTTGTATACATAGGTTGAAATAATCTCGGAGGCGTCAATATTGAGTGAATTCTGCAAAATAAGTGCCTTCTGATAGCCGAGGTTCATTATGCTTCCCATCTTCATTATAAACAGAATTGTCATAGTCGGTGCAATGCCGGGCAGGTCTATGTGCCATATACATCTGAGCTTTGAAGCACCGTCCACCTTTGCCGCCTCGTAAAGCTCAGGGTTAATACCCGCAAGAGCCGCAACATAAATTATTGCGTTCCAGCCTGTATTCTGCCATACGTCCGACCATACAAAGATGTGTCTCCAGTATTCAGGCACTCCCATAAAGTGTATTCTCTCACCGCCCATAGAAGCAATTAAGTTATTCACAATTCCCACGCTGGGTGATAAGAATACAATTATCATACCGCCCAATACCACAACCGATATAAAGTGCGGTGCATATGTAACCGTCTGAATGAACTTCTTGTATCGCTCATTCTTAATCTGATTCAGCACAAGTGCCATTATGATGGGAATCGGGAAGCTTGCAATGAGCATATACAAGCTGATTCCGATTGTGTTTAAAAGAAGTGTTCTGAATTGATATGAGCTTAAAAAGCGTTCAAAATGTTCAAACCCTACCCATTCACTTCCCCATATGCCTTTTGCAAAATCAAAGTCCTTAAAGGCAAGCTGTACTCCGTACATTGACCCGTATTCAAAAATGAATATGAATATAAGTGCCGGAATACATAATAAATACAACTGAAAGTCTCTGTTGAGAGCTTTTTTAAATCTTGCACCAGCCGTATCCCTTCCTCGTTGTTTTGACAGATTCGTTGTCATTTTAGTTAGATTCCTCCATCCGTATATATTATGTCTTATCATATTTTACCACCTCTGCCACCTAATATCAATGCACATTTTTTTCCAGCATATGCGAAATTTCAAAAAATATGCGATTTTTCAGTAAATTTTGATATTTTTTCAATATTTTCAAGAAAAAACCAATATGGGACAGCCGTTTTTGCGGCCATCCCATATAATTTTAATTAATCGCGATTATCGCTTTCATATTGCCGGGCTTTAATTTTATCCGGCTTTATTGAGCAGCTGTTTCTACAACATCAACCTCAAGCGAGAACTGATTGTCAGACTTGTAAAAGGCATCCTTCGCAGTCGAATAATATCTTACATCAACATTCTTTCCGTCCTCGGAGAAATACAGCATTGCAATCATACCTGCACCGCCTTCAAGCTCATAATCAAAAGTCTGAGGGTCGTTGAGTATCTGCGTTACCACATTTCCGTTATCTCCGACCGACTGGGTAACAACGATGTCATCACTCGAAATATGACCACAGAAAACAAAATTAATATTTTCATACTTCTTTACAAGCTTTTCCCAAATTCCGTCACCATTATTGCCGTTTGCTGCAGCAGCGGTAAGCACCGTCGGTGCATATGCGTGATTTTTGTCAAGGAGCTTTCCTGTTTCGTCAAGATATGCATGGGTTGTAAGGATAACGTTACGGTCAGGATACTTTTCTACAATTTTGCTTGCCCACGAAAGAATTCTGTCGTCTGCTCCGTAGTTTATGCAAAGCACAAGGTATTTTATATCTCCAACCTCGAAGGTAAAATACGTATTCTGCAGCTTCGTTCCCTCAGTCCAGTAGCCCAATGTTCTGTTTATATACGCATCATAGCTGAAATATTCATTCAGCTTCGCTGTGCCGTCGTGGTTTCCGCGAATCAGAGAATATGGAACAACGCCATCAAGCTTTTGGAAATTTGCCTGTGCCCTTTCCCATTCTCCCACGCTACTGGTGTCGGTTATATCACCGAGGCCAAATACCCATTTTATCTTATGCTCATCGGCATTTGCGACAATCCAGTCATAAAGATTTGCAAACGTGTCCGGATAATAACGGTTAACCGTCTGCGTATCTCCTAAAAGAGCAAAGGAATAAGCATAATCAAAGGAAACCGGTGCTTCCTTAATCCAGTCATCATCGTCGTCATCCGAGTCATCGCCTGTGTCATCACCCGGGGCTGATGTAATTGTTGTCGGGTCGTATGACATATAATTTACGCATGCATAATGTGCTGCATCCTTAATCTTTTCCATATCCTCATTTGAAAGAGTTGTTCTTGTGTAATTATTTTCAGTTGCAGGGGTTCCTGTAATCATTTCATACCACACAAGGCCCGCAAGAACTCTTCCCACATTGTCTGTAAGATGGCAGGTTGTATCTCTGTATACACCTCTTGAGTCGGGTGCATTGGAATACTTATTATCCGCATCAAGCTCACCTTCATACTCAGGGAAGCCGTAATGTCTTATGAGATAATCAACCGCAACGGCTGTGGGGATATATTCTCCCTTGCCGTCTGCACGCTTTTCGGTAGAATATATGTCTGCACCGAGCTGTGCTCTTTCAACAATTCCGGCAGTGAATGCACCTCTTGCATCGGGCACTCCGTTTGCAAACTCTTTTCCATTGAAGTTCGCCGCCGCTACTTCGTATGTTGCCCATGTTGCATGCGGGACACCCCAGGGTGGCTTCTCTTGCCTGATGGCAATTCACCTTCCGTACATTTTTTGTCACATTTTACACTCAAAAAAAAGCGGCTAAGTCAAGCATTATCTTGGCTTAGCCGTTTCTTCATTTCATGTAATTATTTGATTTTAAAAGCCTTAGCAAAGGGGTATCATACTCTTAATATCCTGCCAGAGCATTACCTTATTTGCTGTAAAGTCAGCTGTCTGCTCAACAGTCTGTACTCCTGCTTCAAGTGTTGCAGTGACCATATTGATTCCAACAAGCTTATCACCGTCATACTGTGCGAAAAGGATAACATATGTGCCATCCTTTTCAATCACTATTTCGGCTGATTTTTCTGCATCATCATATGACAGAACTGCATACTCTGCAGGGATAAGCTTATAGGTGATTTTTCCGTCAATTACTTCAAGCTGTGAATAAATCATCGCTGTGCCGTTCACGTCAACTGTTCCCAAAGGTGCTGTTGCAGTTTCAGGAAGTATAAGTGTTGTGTAGAGTGAATCGTCACCCTTTTCCCATGTAAAGTCGGCATTTGCACCGTCACTTATTGATGCTACTGTTACGGCATCTGCTTTCTTTGCCATTATGCTTCCGCCTGTTATTGTGCCTTCAACCGAAATATCTGCCGGTATATTGGTATGGGTTGCAGAGAATATTGATACTGCATCCTTTGCATTTGTAAAATCAAAGTTGCAGTCTTTGAAGGTTACATCATACTCTGCATCAAGGTCATTCGTATGATTTGCTCCCGAATACTTCTCAAATACATTTGTGACCGTTGCACCCTCTGCAAGTGATATATCAAGATTTTCAAAATCAAGGGTATATCTCTTTGCCCCTGTTCCCGTATAGCTTCCTATCCATGAGCTATAGCTTGCCAAAGACTTTTCACTTAAAACCACATTTCCGTTTTTAAGAACTATGTGTGTATCAAACACCTGCGACTTTATCACAGACCACGGCTTTGCCTGAGTGGGCAAGAGATACTGGGTTGAGGTAATGGTATTGCCGCCAAGGTCTATTGTCATTTTACCGTTCACCTGAGCAATGTTCGGATACGCAATTGTGTTGTTAAAGTCCTTCTGCATCAGAACAACTGCTTCCTTTGCACCGTCAGCCGTTGTGCCGTCTGCATTTACTGTGTTACTTCTTAGGGTTTCCTTAACGTGATGCACAATACCTTTGATTTCAACACCATCTACCTTTGTATCGTACAGATAATCACTTGCATTTATTGCTGCACCGTCAATGAATGCAACGAAGGTCTTGTTTGCATATTCTTCGGGCAACAAGCCGTATTTAGTGTATTCACCGAGCGCATAGGTTACATATCCGCCCGCCTCGGAGAGCTTTGTCCAGGCGTATTCCTTGTCACCTATTATTATCTTGTCGGCAGGTACTGAAGCACCCTTGGGAAGTACAAAGTCGGTGAAGCCTTCAGCCTCGCTCTTTTCTAACGCAAAGCTTGCATCTGCGCCCTCACTGATTGCAGACATTTTCACGCTGTCGTAGCTCTTTGCCGTAATGCTTCCGCCCGATATAGTAACATCAACCGAAATATCACCCGGTACATCGGTATGCGTTGCCGAGAATATTGTTACTGCATTCTTTGCATTCTTTAAATCAAAATTACAATCGGTAAATGTTACATCATACTCTGCATTAAGGTCATTGGTATGATTTGTTTCCGGATACTTCTCAAATATATTTGCAGCTGCCGAACCGCTTGCAAGTGAAATATTAAGGTTTTCAAAGTCAAGTATAAATCTCTTTGGATTTTTTCCCGTATAGCTTGAGCCTCCCCATGAGCTGTAGTATGCCAGAGGCTTTTTGCTCAATACAACATTTCCGTTTTTGAGAACAAGGTGCGTGTCAAATACCTTGGCACTTACCATAGACCACTGCTTTGCCTGAGTTGCTAAAACATAATTGGTCGAGGTAAGGGTATAGCCGTTTAAGTCAACCGTAACCTTTCCGTTCACCTGTGCGATATTTGAATATTCAACGGTATTGGTAAAGTCCTTGAGCATTACCACAACCGCTTCCTTTGCACCACTTGCCGTTGTTCCGTCCGGATTTACGCCGTTACCCTTAATCGCTTCCTTAACATAGTGCATAATACCCTTTACACCATTTGTATCATATAAATAGTCACTTGCATTTATTACCTCACCATCAATAAATGCTACGAAGGTATTATCCTTATATGCAGGAGGTATTGCACCGTATTCTGTAACAATTATATCGCCGCCGAAGTCACACTCGGTATAGCCGTTTTCATCTACGTTTTCTGTTGCGGCAAATACCTTTCTTCCATCCTCCTCTGTATTTACTATATTCGGGAAAATGGTATCTGTATCCTTTAAGTACAGCTTGGTATAATTTCCGTTTTCATCCTTTTTGAAGGTCAGCGTTGTACCTGTTATGGCATTATTCTCAACAAGTGATACATTTTCAAGTGAATCGGCAATTATCTTTCCTCCCGTTACTGTTGTATGAACGGGGATAATTGAGTTTTTGTCGTTCATATTGAACATTGTATATGCTCCCGCCGGTGCATTTGTTGCCAAATCAATCGTACAGTCGGTAAGACTTACATAGCCGTTCATAACAGGGTCATCGGCTGTTGTATTAACAGCACAAATCAGGTTATTAAAGCCGCTTGCACCCTCTGAGAAACCAAATGTAATACCCTCAAAGGCAATCTCAAAGTCCTTGACAGCGGTATACGCATGAGTTGCCCAGGAATCAAATACCACGAGGGTTTTATTCTTTGCAAGAATAGTACCGTTCTTAACAACTACCTTACTCGGATGATTTGTCTTTGCCTGTGCATGGAACAGATTTGCCTTACTTGATGTGCAGTTAATTGTATGACCGCCAAGGTCTATAGTCATAAGCTCGTTAACCTGAGAAAGGTTGGCAAAGGAGCCTGCTTCATCGTACTCATAATCTCTTCTTAAATATACAACTGAGCCGTTGCCGGCTGTCTTTGCCTCCTGCAAGGCAAGCTTATCCTTGCCGTTACCCCAGTCTGCACCTGCCATAATAAATTCACCTGCGGCATTAAATACTGCCAGCGGATATTTTTCGACATCTGCATATGCTTCGGGGATTACGCCGTAGTCGGTTGTAAGATTGGTTTTTATAAGGTCATACTTATAAAGTCCCGGTCCTGAGCTATTTGTTACAAAGGTCTTATTACCTGCATCGGTATGATACGCTTCATTGGGCACAATCTCACTCTCGGGCACATAAAGGCTTGTGTACACACCGCCTGCATTCGCTGTAAAGGTTACGCAGTCGATTGAATCGTAAATGGTAAGCTTTCTCAATGAATCGGTTTTTATCCTGCCGCCTGCCATATTGCAATTCGTTGTAAGTGTACCTGTGCCCGATGTAAACATTGTAACATCCCATGTTTCAAGTGCTTCATTCTTAACCTGAACAGAGCAATCTGTCAGATTGATATCTGTTGTCACCTTACAATTAGATGCTATAGTGTTGTCACTTAGTATGTTGTAGGAAACAAAATCGTTATCTGTGATAATATTTACATCAGTAAGATTTACATCATACTTCTTTTCGCCGCTGATGCTGCCTGATGAGTCATAGCCCACAAGTGCCTTATTCTTCAAAAATACCGTTCCGTTTGAAAGGTTGATTTTAGTTTCGGAAATGGCATTATTGGTAGTTTTGAGCCACAGAAGCGGCTTTGTTTCAGCTCCGGCGAATAGTACATAGCCGTTTAAGTCTATATTGAATATATGTCCGTCATCACCCTTTGCCGCCGAAAGCTCGTCAAACTCGGAGAAGGCATCGGCATCTGTAAAGGTGTAGTTCTTCAAAAGCTTTACAACATTCCCGTATGAATATGCATTCATTGCAGTCTTGAAGGATGCATATTCACCGATAAGTCCGCCGTCTGCATCATAAAGTGCTATCGGATTTTCAGCACCCTCCGGTGCTTTATATGCATAGTCACCATTTGATGCAAGCACAACAGAGCCGTCTGTAATGTCAGCATCGGTTACAGTTTCCATAACCTTGATTTCACCTATGTACATCGGGCTTTCCTTTGCACCGTCCGGCTGAATGTCGATATACAGCTTCTGTCTGTGTGCACCGGCAAGACCGTATTCCGGCTCGTAAACTGTGTACTCACAGTCATAGGTTTTCCACTCATTCGGAACGGTTGTGAAGTTATAATAGCTTCTTTGTGTGTCGTGAGTTTCGTACTTACCGCTCGAATCAGAGGTTTCTGTTCTTATGGTAAGCTGTCTTTGGGTTGTGTCATACACACTTACCGATATTGTAAACCTTCTGCCGTAGTCCTCTTGTGTTAAATTACCGTCCTTAATCAGCTTGTTGTTGTTAACAGTATTTACAATAGTTTTATAGAAGGGATTTGCCGGGAACGCCGGATTATTCATTGTCATCCACACCTTGAGAGCATCCTCGCCATTGATGCTTGTTACCTCATAGGCCGCCTGTGCTGTTACGGTATTACTTCCAAGGCCCTTAGAAAAGCCTTCCTTATAGTGTTCAAACACTCCTGCTTCCTTTGCCTGTTTGAGATAGAATACTACCTCTTCACCAACAGTCTTATTCTGCATAAACTCCGTAATGTCAAAGTCGTAGTAGCCCTCACCCTTAAGCTGCACCGAGCCTAAAAGCTCACCGGCTGTAGCTGATGTGCTCTCAACTGCATAAACATCTACTGTATTTGCTGCTTTTTCAGCTGATGCATAGAATCTGATTTTAAGTGTGTTAAGAGCCTGATTTTCAGAAAGCGATTCCATATCAGGCACCGTTGCAGTTATATACGCTCCGTTGTCTGCCTCAACAAAAGCAGTATCTGCTTCCGCTTCGGGCGCGGTTGCAAAAGAGTATACATAGTCGCTTCCCATTTCGACACCGTTATCGCCCTTTATATTGCCGGGGATTGTAACTGTATAAATATCACCTGCTGTAAGCTCTTCGTCAAGAGTTAATGTCCACTCGGTATTCCCGTAAAGTGCACTCCATTTTCCCGAAACCGCTTTGCCGCTATTTGATTTAATTTCAATTTTTTCTACTTCATCAAGGCTTACGGGGCCGTTGAATTTAATTAATATATCATCTGTTGTTTTAACATCTACCGCATTATCGGCAGGATCAACGTAAAATACCTTTACCGGAGTACCCTTTAGATAATAATCAAAGAAATCGAAAAATGCGTCATATGTATCAACACCATGATTTACATCCGGACCTATTCCGAGAGAATGTCCCAAATCAATATCAAACCATGCAGACGGAACATCGTGAACACGGCATGCATTTATATATGCAACAACCGACTTCCAGTAGTCCTGCAGTGAAAGTGTGATAAAGGTAGGTGAATGTCCTTCTGAAATATCATCCTCGTTATTGGGGCATGAGCAGTATATGCACTGTACACCCGAGGTTATTTCCTCACCGTTATATGTAAGCCATGGCTGAATCTCTCCGGCATCAATAGTCACTCCCTGTGCACTGTATGCCTCTTCGCCGTTTTTATAACGTGTCTCACCGCTCTTACCGGGCAGATATCTCATAGGTGTGAGATTTACAAGCTTTGTTTCAACAGCCTCATTCAGCGCCTCTTCGGTGAGACCCTTTGCTTCAGCTTCACTAACCAGCGGCTCACGCACATATTTTTCGCCAAGGAAGCGGTGCGTGCCGCCCTTTGAGTTACCGAAAACTCCTACTGCATTGATGTCAAACTTAAACTTATCCGGTTCTGAAAGCGCCTTGTATCTTATATATCTCATAGCCGCTGTATTAATCAGCTTATCGTTATACACGTCCACCGAATAGGATGTGCCGTCACCCGAGGTTGCACCTGCCGAATTACCCGGAGTAAAGTTATCTCTCATCATCGGTGTGTATGCATAGTCATACACAACACCTGCATAACCGCGGAATACCGAGCCTACAAAGTGCTCTCTGCCGACGGTAAGCGCCGAATTGGGGATATATTCACTTGAATTGTGCAATGCCATAACAGGAACCTTTTCCTTCGGATTTGCAGGATACAAAAAGCTTATGTAAAGATTTAAATCAATCGGTGTACCATCCATCTTAACGCAATCTGTTATTTCATCAACAATTGCATACTTCATAAGCGTATATTGACCGTTTTCCATATCGACAGTGCCTCTTGTGTCGGAATACCACACAGCATTGTCGCTTACCTCTTTTCTGACAACATTTCCGTTATCATCTGTATATGTCCATTTGATGTACTTTGAATCCAAAACAGGCTTATAGTCAAGGTTCCACAGTTCAACAATTTCCTCCATTGTTCCGTCAACGCCGTGTTTATCTATTTCCCAGTACACATCGTTAAGGTGAACATTGTAGCCTGCAGGAACAACATGACAGTCATAGTACGTTCCGGACGGGAATACGGCCTTTGTAAGATAATTTCCCTGCCTCATAAGCTTGTATCTTACTCTCTGTGCCGAGTTATCGAGTGCAGACGCTACGGCAAGCGGACTGTTTTTATAGTCAGCAACCGCCACTATGTATCCTCTCTCGAGCATTGACCTGATAATATTAACATCGCTGTCTGTACCGATTCTCTCTAAGGGCGTATTTACCACATACATAATAAGCGGCGTACAGCCTGCACCCTGATAACCCGAGGTTGCAGTTTTGCCCTTGGTAAAATATATCTTCATATCAAGCGGAATACCTATATATTCCTCATCCTCTATGCTGTGGCTTTCGATTAAGTAATCCTCATCAAACGCCTCGCTTATCGCTTCCATTGCATCAATCGCCGTTGCTCCTGCCGAAACAGGCAATACTATTGACGGCATCAGCATGCATAGCACAAGCAATAGCGAAAGCAGTGTCTTTTTTGTTTTCATTGTTTTGCCTCCCTTTAGTCATTTTATCACACTTTAACTCTAACACAAGTAGCCACATAAATCAATGCACATTTTTTTCCCGATATGCGAAATTTGAAAATATGTGCGATTTTTGAACATTTTGTGCGTTTTATTCAGAATTTTGCCTCCATTTATGACAAAAGCAGGGCGGATATTATCCGCCCCAACGCAGCAATAGTTTGATTTTTATTCTTTATGCCGCATCCTGATATGCATCAACATTTTCAGGATTATATGTCATATAATTCTCGCAAGCATAATGTGCGGCTTCTTTTATCATTGCCATATCCTCTGCTGAGAGTGTTACCCTTTCGTAGTTATTTTCGGTTGCAGGAGTGCCTGTAATCATTTCATACCACACAAGTCCTGCAAGAACTCTTCCCACATTAGCTGAAAGGTGGCAGGTTTTGTCTCTGTAGACACCTCTTACATCCGGTACCTGTGAAAATCTGTCATTCTCATCAAGCTCACCCTCATATTCGGGGAAGCCGTAATGCCTTATGAGATAATCAACCGCAACGGCTGTGGGGATAAATGCTCCCTCACCGCCGGCACGCTTTTCGGTAGAATAAATATCTGCGCCAAGCTGTGCTCTTTCAAGAATGCTTGATGTGAAAGCACCTCTTGAATCGGGAGTGCCGTCTTTATACTTGCCGTAGTAGAATATTTCTGCCGCAGCCTCATAGGGTGACCAGGTTGCATGCACAAATCTTTTTGCTCCGGGCACTGTAGCTGCAATATTATCCTTCAAAGAAGTCCATACAGGAACTGCATCAACCGACTCTCCCGTTTCATTATCCTCGCCCCAGAAGGCGTCATCATATCTTGTGCTTGTATCGGATGAGATATTATGTGTTGTACCCTGAAGCATTACATAGTCCCAGTCCGACATCTCGGCAACATCTTTAATCGTCATTTCACCGATGCTCGCTCCTGCATTAACCTGTACAGTATAAGGGTCTGTCTCGTCATCCCACGAATTACAATGCTCTCCAAGTGTTCTGCCGCCAATCATTAAGTTATAAGATTTTAAAACAACACCGTCTGCAGCAGCTATATCATCAAGATAGAACACAGAATCCTGTGCAAAGCTGTTTCCGATTGCCATAATTGTGTATACTCTCTTTGGCTCACAAAGCGGAGTCATATCCTCTAAATTATTCCACAGCATAATCTCATCAGCTGTAAAATCGTTTTCCTGTTCAACAGTCTGTATGCCTTTTGCAAACTCTTTTTCCACTATCTCAACACCTGTCAGAATGTCACCGTCATAATCAGCGAATACAACTGCATAAGTACCGGCTTCTTTAACGAAAAGCTTTGCAGCTTTATTATCTATATCATAGTCAAGAAATTCACACTCTGTCAGTGCACTGAGCTTATAGATAGCATTTGAGCCATCAGAGAGAGCCGCTTTTGTATAACGCATCATTTCGCCGTTAACATCAATAACCTCTCTTGGATCTGCCGCATTTTCCGGGAGAATAAGTGTCATGTAATCACCTGTTACGGAATCCTTTATGAATTCAGCCTCCGCATTGCTGTCAGCAAGACTGCAGACTGTAAGCACATTTGCAGATTTTGCTGTTATGCTTCCGCCCTCAATTTTGTAGTTAACGCTTGTTCCCTCTTCGGGATGATTTGCCTTAAAGAGAGTCATCGTTTCGGAGACTGCCTTTGTAACATCAAAGTCACAATCCTTAAAGCTTATATCAAATACAGAATCAATAGGCTCTAAATTATTTGCTGAATATGTTATAAGAGCATTTCTTGAATATCCGTCGGCAAGAGAGAAGCCTATATTCTCAAAATTAAATGCCATCTTTTTCTTAAGATTTCCGGTATAGCTTCCAATCCATGTATTATAGTTGATAAGATATCCGTTATCAAGTACAAGCTTACCATTTTTCATTGTAATATTTGTATCAAACACACCATATGTGCCCCACGGCTTTGCAGCTGCAGAAAATACTGTTGTATTTTTAGTCGTTGTGAGTGTTTTACCATTCAGGTCGATAGTAATATTACCCTTATACTGTGCCAGATTTGCATAGGTTGCAGTCAATTTTGCATCGTGGAGCTGAAGTATCTGTACTTCCTTTGCTCCCTCTGCTATTGTGCCGTCACTATTTATCGTATTGGCTTTTACATATTCTTTTGCAAGGTGATAAACTCCTGTGTTGTTTGCACCGAAGATTTCGTTGTGTGTAAAGAGCAGCTTGCCGTTTGAAAATGCGGCAAAATTATCCTGTGCGTGACCGGGGAGAATATCGCCGTAGGCAGTTTTGATTACCTCTGTATCTGCCGGAATAAGCTTGTAGGTTGCATAGCTGTCCATCTCTGATACCTTGTCATAAATCATATCCGTACCGTTCACATTAACTGTTGCATCAGGTCTTACATTGCCCGCGGGAAGTGTGAGCGTGGTGTACAAAGAATCCGCTCCCTGTCCCCATGTGAAGCTCGCATCCCCGGTCGCGGTGATATTATGCATCACAACATCATAATTACCTTTAATTATATTACCGCCGTTAATTGTACAGTCAACTGTGTATATATCCTTTAGAGTATGTGTTGCAGAGAATATATTTATCTTCTTTGTAGCATTTTTAAAGTCAAAGGTACAGTCATTAAATGTAATATCATAGTCCGCACAAAGAGTTTCATTGGTGCTGTTACCCGGCTTATTATACTTAATCAAATCTGCAAGTGTCGAGCCTGATTTTAACGAAATATTAACATTATCAATATCAAGGATATATCCTTTAGTAGCAGTACCTGCGTAGCTACTACCTCTGTGTGACTCATAATATGCAAGTGCATAGTTGCCCAAAACCACATTTCCGTTCTTTAAAACTATGTGAGAATCCGAAATGTTGTTTGTAAAAGGCTTTGCCTGAGTTGCAAGCAAATATGTTGTTGAGGTAAGCGTATGTTGGTTAAGGTCAATGGTCACTTTACCTCTTACCTGTGCAATATTTGACCAAGCTACGGTATTTGTAAAGTCCTTCTGCATCAACACCTGAGCTTCTACGGCATTATCCTTCAAAACTCCGTCGCTTTTCAGGTTGTTTTTTAATATATTCTCTTTTACATAATAAATAATACCTTTTTGTTCAACGCCGTCCACCTTTGTATCATACAAATAGTCACTGGCATAGAGTGCATTACCGCCGGAGAATGCCACGAAGGTATTGCCTGCAAACTGCGGAGGTATTACGCCGTATTCGCTTATAACACCCGGTGCATAAGTTGATGTTCCGTCCTCATTATCCGAATATTTTGCATATTTGAGTGTCTTTTCACTGTCTGTCAGTGTAACTGTCGGCGCTGTCTCTCCCGAGGGAAGAGTAATTGTGGTATAAAGTCCGCTTGCGCTGTCAGCCTTATACTCAATCGAAGCGTTGCTCGTTCCGAAGGAAGCCATTGTTATCTGGCTCATCTTGTTAGCCTTGATACTACCGCCCGTTACGCTGTAATTTATTCTTATATCAGGATTCGACGTATGCTGTGCCCCGAAAAGTATTACGTTTCTAGTGGTTTTTGTAAGGTCAAAGCTACAGTCATTAAAGCTTATATCATAGTTTGTCGGAAGCGTTTTCTTATCTCCGTTGTCATAAAAAACAAGACTTGTAACCGATATAGCTTCGGTGACAGAGAAGTCAATGTTTTCAAAATCAAAGGTATACTGCTTGGGAATAGCTCCGGTATTATGGGTCTTGTAACGTATAAGATTTCCGTTATCAATTACTATGCTTCCGTTTTTCATTGTAATGTGAGTTTCAAACACGCCATATGTACCCCACGGCTTAGCCTCTGCATCAAATATATTTTTTTTGTTTGCCTGGGTAAAGGTATGTCCGTTAAGGTCAAGTGTAAAATTCCCCTTAAGCTGGGCTAAATTTCCACCACTATCAGAAGACCCCATAGTATAATCCTTTTGCATTAATACCTTAATTTCTTTTGCCCCATTAGCCATAGTTCCATCGGCATTTACAGGATTATCCTTAAGATATTTCTTTGCCTGATGATATATACCGACTTCACTTCCGTAAAACTCATCATGTGCAAACACTGCCTTGCTGCCGGAAAACGCAACAAAGGTCTTGTCAGCATACTCTGCCGGAATTGTACCGTATTCGGTCACAACATCTCCCTCTGCCGCAAATGCCGTTAATCCGCACGATGCAAATGTCATCACTGCGGCAAGTATGCCGGCAATTTTTTTCTTTAAATTTTTCATACACTTCATCCTTTCAATGTATTTATATTATTATCATTAAACCACACATTCCCGGCTTTAGTCAATGCACATTTTTTTACCCCATATGCGAAATTTCAAAAAATGTGTCATTTTAGTCATTTTTCAAGATTTTTTGGTGGTAATTTTAATTTTTTTCCTTTAATAATATTAAAAAGCCCTTGTGCTGCTTATTGCAGCACAAGGGCATATACGTATTATGCTTGTAACGCTTCTGTTATCTTTACAACAGTCAGATAAAATTTATTCTTTCATTATTGATAGCTTTTTTACATACTTCTCTACTGCCGAAATTAGCTTTTCGGCATTTTCTATCTGCTCAACAACTTCCTCTTTAGATATAATACAAAAGTCCTCATAATCCGATTCCTGACGTATTTGAAACGCATTTTTTATATAGTATGAATATTCCTTTGCAAATACCCCGGTCTTAATATAGTGCTCCTGAAAATATGCCACTACACCGGAGTGCTTTTTTCTATCCACGCCATCAAGTGCCAGCACCGCTCTCATTGCATGAAACATTGCATAATAAGACCGGTTTGCCGATGATGCATAATCTTCAATATCTTTAAGCATTTTTGAGCTTTTCACGCATTCATATGCTTTTTCAATCCTATATATGCAAAGGTCTTTATCATAATTCTCAGGCATACATTACACCGTCCTTTATAACATTCTGATAAAACGGCAGGGTAGTCTTCCATTCATCAAAAAATGGTTGACTTTGTAGCTTCGATGCCAACAACACATTATATTCAAGATCTAAATCTGCACAAAAATCATTTATTTTCCGTCTGTACTTGACAAGCTCTTCCCTGTCCATATCAACCATTATCATAATATCAATATCCGATTCTTCATCATAATCGCCCCGTGCATAGGAACCATAGAGTATGACGTTTTTGAATTTGTCACCAAATAAATCCTTTGAAAATGCCACTATCTCGGCAATTATTTCATCAAGCTGATTTTTTGTACACATTGCAGGGCACCTCCTCATACTTCTTTATTTTATTATACACCATTCTTGGAATAATTGCAATAAGTTTGCTGCGATTGGTTTAGTTTTGCGTACCATACACCTTGAAATCACACAGCGGTGCAAGCGTAGCATTATCAATGCACATAAGCTTTATCTCATATTCCGCACCGTCATCCGGGACTGTTATTGTGCCGCCTGAAAGCTTTACGCTGTATAACGAAGCATTATTGCCGCTGATTCTGTAGAGTGCAACAACATACATTCCATCGCCGGAAAATTCCGCTGTATAGCTTTTGCCGCCTTCAAGCCTCTTTACTTCATTTTCGCCATCTGTAAGCTTTATCTCAACAAAGCCTGCTGTAATTGTCTTTCTGCATTCCACAACCGATGTGTCGGAGGTGTATGTGTAACAAACGGTTATTTCCTTTTTCTCTGCCCACGGCATAACAGTGATTTCACCGTTTTGATTTATACTTACTCCCTTATTATTCCCATCTATACTCCAGATGCCCTTTTCATCCGCTTTTATTGCATCTCCCTCGGTATCGTATAGACTTATATTGCATTTTATGAGAGATGAATCATCAGCGTTTATCGTCATTTTTGCATTTCCCGCCGTAGAATTGAATACCTCTATTTCATTAATAAGCAAATTCGGGATTTCATCCCTGCCAAGATTTTTGTTTTCAAATGCGATGTATTTTGATTCCATATCGGGAAAGCTCATTGTTATGATTGGGCTCTCCGGCGACTTTTTCCCTACATAAAGCATCTGTCCGCCGGGAGAACCGTTGGGATACAGTATCGGGGCATTGTCTTTATATGTTCGTGTTTGAGTCGGTTCATCTCCAACAAGAATATCGGAGGCGGTTAACATATATTCCTTTGTATTCTGATTATGAGCGAGAGTAACTCTTACCTTATTATATAAAACCGGTGCTTCTGCAAGCTTAATCCATATTCTTGTGTCCGAACCGTTTGTGTGCCTTCCGCAATCCATATATGTACCCAAATCGCCGTCTATCATATTCTGCGGTTTTAAACCGAAGCCTGAAAGATTCCATACTATAGCACCATTTTCAGCCGATGCGAGTGATTTTGTTGTAAAATACAACTTGCGGGAGATAACCTCTTTTGAGTTCAGCTCTGCAATAACTGTAATATATTCCGCAACCGTATTACTGCAAACAGTAATTTCTCCGCTTTCTTCATCAATACTTACGCCGTCAACCTTTTCTTTAAGACTCCAATTGAGTGTATATATGTCTTTATTTTTTACCACATCACCGTTTTTGTATCGTACCGAATATTTTGGCTTCACAGTAAGCTTTGTTCCCTCCGACGGCACAAGTGCCGACTGCGGCATACTGTCAAGTGTAAATACAACAGGTGCAATTTTAACCGGAATTTTTGAGGTCCTTGCTCCGTTTCTTACCATTACGGTTACAGTGCCTTCGGATGCAGTATCGGACACCCTGAGCACACCCGTGGATGCATCAATACTGACACCATTATGTGCTTTTACAAGGCTCCATTGTGCAAGCATTGCATCCCTTACCTCTTCTTTGTCTATCAGCTTTGCATCAAAATCAAAGCTTTCACCGGGAGCAACAGTTTTTTGATATTCGGTTATAAATAACCCATCTGACAGACTCCAGCAATCAATGGGAACTTCTTCCCGGAATGCGCCCTCCTGTGAGCCCTGAGGGGTAAAGCTGACTCTTATTATAGCATTATGCACGTTATTTATATTTATTGCAAGCTTTTTAATACCCTCATTCTGATTCTGCTCGGCAACTGCAAGAGATGAATCAAACGGCTTTGCATCCATTACCTTAAAGGAATAATCATTATTCCCAAGAATTTTTACATCAAGCTGTTTTTCTCCTATTTTAAGGAATGCTGTTTTTCCGTCCTCCGAAAGAGTTATATCAGCCTCGGTATGAACAAACCACCATATATCAGATTCCTTATCAAGAATTATTTCATCCTGTAAAAGAATTGATTTATTTATTCTGTCGAAGTAAAAGCCTCTTTTAATGTCTATGGCATCCTTATATGCCGGAGTTAAATCAAGAACCGAATAAGCTGAATTTTCCCCCGACTCAAATGCCGCTATTTTCGATACGGTATCCCGTACCTGGTCATAGCCCACAGACGGATTAACAACAAGTGTGTTATGTCCTTCGGCACGGTTTCTGTAAAGCTGATATCTATCCTCAACCGCATTCTCGTAATCCTCCCAGCCGAGATCCTGCACAAATCTTTCGCCGAGTGCTTCAAGAACAAATGAACCTGCATCAAAATGTGAATGGCTTATGCCGAGCTGTCCGCCCTTGCCGGCAAGGAATACACCGTCGGTATTCTCAAATGTATCACGCATACAAAAGGCTTCCACCCTGCCAAAGCTTTTATCCTTTTCAAGCACCGGCTCGGAAAACTCACCATTATACCACAAAATATCCCTTACTTCACCGCCAAGATTGTATTTTTTCATATCATTAAGCCTTAAGCCTGCAAGGGCTGTGTCACCGAAATAACTTGCAAGCCAGAATACCTGCGGAGGATTTTCATGTCTTATTATACAATCGCTGTAGGAAAAACCGTCTTTTACACCTGTCATATAATAGGGATAATAGCCAATTTCATCCACTCCATCCCACTCGCAGTAGCCAAAATCGGTACCTGCATAGTTAATAAGGGTAGACATAAAATTTGCAAAGTACTCGGTGGTAAATCGCCAGTACATCAATCCTTCCTCCCACGCACCGTCAGGTCCGAAAAGGGGCATCATCGAATTGATATTATCAAGACCTATCGAAAAAGCCTCGTCACCAATTTCACCCGCCTTACCGTCAAGGGCAATTATTGCACTTAAAACGCCACCGTTACAAACTATATTCCAGTTAGATTCAACCGTACCCCACCATACATCCTCCATCATATAGTTATAGTAAGGTATAATTGCCTTTTCCATAAGTGCATTTTCGATTATAATAAGCTCCTCATCGGAAAAGCAGTCATAAAGCCAGTCGTACCCAAGTGCAACCACAAAAGCCATCTCAGCCATACCAAGCGGACTGGTTTTATGCTTCCAGTCAAAGGTGCAGGCGTTGAGCACTTCGCGACAAGCACGCATTGCATACTCTTTGTTACCTGTTTTAAAATATACAAAGCCGAGGGAAAGGACTCTGTCCTTGATTGTCCTTGCCTTACTCATTATATCGTCAGAAGCATCTGTATTATCAGGTACAAGGTCTGTTTTAAGAAGGCTGTCTGCCTTCTTTTTTACTCTGTTATACCATCCGGCAACGGTTTCGTCCGTTTCAATCCTTTCAATTGCTTCGTTTATCCCCTGCCGCGTTGTAAGCACTCTCGGTCTTGCATACGACTCAGCAAAAACAGTCACAGCCGAAAGCATGGTTATGCATATGATAAGTATTATAAAATATATTATTTTCCTCATATATATCCTCCAAAACAATAAAAATCTTTATTGTATATTTTATCAAATTCAAATGCAATATGTCAATATACAATATTTTTATCCATATGCCATTTTTCAAAATCCTTTACCCATCAAAAATTCAATCACATCCTTTTTGGGTACAATGATTTTTGTACCGACTTTCACACTTCTAACTGCACCGGTTTTCAAAAGCTCATACACCTATCAGCATCAGACAAACGCTATTTTGAATAGTGAAGAAGAGAATATAGATGACTTTCAGTTTTCAGACTACACTTTTCCCAACGACAAAACTTGTCAGCATATAGATTTATGGAATTGAAATTTCACATATGCTATCTTTTAGAATTAATAAAAATATTGATTAAACCTATCCGTTTATCACCGACCAGGGGCTGTAGCAAAATGATTTTTTAAAATCGGATTGACTACAGCCCTGTTTTTGTGACTTGATTACAAAATTTGACGAAAAATACCACAAAATGTGCATACTCATAATCTCCAATTACCAACAAAATTCGTATAAACTTTCGGGACTATATAAATTCATTGCGCCTACAAACATCGCTACAACTTTTAAAACACGGAGAATTAAGCATAACAGAGATAGCATCCGAGTCCGGATTTGAAACTATACGAACTTTTAACCGTGCGTTCAGAAAAAAGTTCGGTGTCTCTCCGAGAGAGTATTTAAAACAAGATTATTAAAGACAATAGAAAACGTTGTAATCAGAGAAAAACGTATAACTGATTTTAGTACATGGCAATTCAAACATGTAAAACTCCCCATTTTCAATCATATATTATATCCCTGATACACTATAGGTGTATTCCCGTAAGTCTACGGGGCATAGAAAAATTAATATTACGTGCAATTTTGGAGCATCGGCTGATGCTCCTTTTTGTATGCAAAAAAGGAGGGAAATACTGTGTGGAAAATGTTTGAGAAAGGAGGATTTGTATGGACTTTAACAACAAGCGGTATATTACTATCGGAGTATCTGAAAAGGTAAACCTGTTCCTGCAGTGCTTTATGTGGCAGTGTATTGATGCTCTTCCGATATCAAAGGATTATCTACAGGTTTTTGAATTTAAGGAAGAGGATAACAAAAGAATAATTGTTCATTCTCAGGAAGAGCCTGAGTATAGGAAGGAATATCTGTTTCGTGCAGATATTCCTTTTTTCTTGGGTAAAATTTTCGTTATCGACGACGAAACACATTCAACTATGCTCCTGGCAGAGGAATATTGAATTTTATTTTGAAAGGACTGTTATTTATGAAAGAAACTGTAAAAGAAGAGAAGGTATGTGTTCACTGCGGTGAGGTGTTGGGAAAAGGTCAGGTATATGAATTCGACGGCAAGGTTATGTGCAAGACTTGCTTTGATGCAAAAACAGTATGCTGCTCACATTGCGGTGAAAGAATATGGCTTGATGATAATTACGGCAGCTCTTCTACTGTATTGTGCTCAAGATGCTATGACAATTATTACACCACCTGCGAAAGATGTGGTGATATTATCAGGAGTGAAGACGCATTGTACTTCGATGATGACGATTATCCCTACTGTGCAAGGTGTTATGAATTAGTAGCACAAGGGCGTATTATACACGATTACAACTATAA
>JAZRMB010000001.1:0-9886 GCA_045647245.1 Clostridia bacterium | reverse complement strand
ACGTTTCGTCCGCAGGATGAAACCAAAGCGTGCCTGTCCCCATCTTGTGTAGTAGTTCGACCGGTTGTGGGGACAGGGCCACTTTGGTTTCACCCCGTTCCGGGGCAAAACGTCGTAGCCCAGTCCCCGAAATTATAATTTTTCGCTCCGCGACAAATTATAATTTATTGCTTGACTTTTCCCCCAAAAACTGATATAATACGTGTGCATACTGTGAAGATGTGTAAGTAGCGTGCATTTCAGGCTTTAAAGAGAGTAGGTATCGTCGGCTGGGAGTACCTTAAGTCTTGGTGCAATGTGAATTTCAGCATTGGAGTATTCTGCGAAAGCAATTTTGGTATAAGCAGAGTGGAAGCATCCCACGCAAATAGATGTAAAGAGTGCGGAATTTATTCCGAATGTGGGTGGTACCGCGGGTTTTTATGGCTCGTCCCTTTTATGGGAGAGCTGTTTTTTATTGCAAAAATTTATAATATATATAGAAAGGATTTTTATTATGTCAGCTAAAATAACTGAGCTTAAGAATGCGTTTTATGACGCACTTGCCAAGGTCGAAAATATGGAAGAGCTTGAAGCGATAAGAGTTGAGTACATGGGCAAAAAGGGTAGTGTTACTGAGCTTTTAAAGGATATGAAGTCTCTTTCTCCGGAGGAGAAGAAAACCTTCGGCCAGGAGGTTAACGTTTTAAAGACCGAAGTAAACGACAAAATAGCCGAAAAGCGTGAGGAATTAAAACAAAAGGAAATTGAGCTTGAATACAGCCGTATGCCCGAGTTCGATATTTCAATGCCGCCCTCACTTGAGCGTGGCTCCTATCATCCCATTACACTTGTACAGAGACAGTGTGAGGAGATTTTCCGCTCTATGGGCTTTGCGATTGAAGATTACAGCGAGATTGTAACGGACTATGAGTGTTTTGAAGCACTTAACATCCCCAAGAACCATCCGGCAAGAGATATGCAGGACACCTACTATCTCGAAAACGGACAGCTTTTAAAGTCGCACACCTCTGCGGCACAAAATGCTATCTATAAAAAATACAAGGATGCACTTATAAACGAAGGAAAGCCGATTAAGGCTATATTCCCCGGCAGATGCTTCAGAAACGAATCAACCGACGCCTGCCACGAAAACACCTTCTTCCAGATGGAGGGCGTAATGGTGGACAAAAACATTTCTATCTCCAACCTGATTTTCTTTATGAAAACAATGCTTTCGGAAGTATTTAAGAAGGATATAACCGTAAGACTCCGTCCGGGCTTCTTCCCGTTCGTGGAACCGGGCTTTGAGCTTGATATCAGTTGTTTAATCTGTGGCGGCGAGGGTTGTCCTTCGTGTAAGCACAGCGGATGGCTCGAGCTTTGCCCCTGCGGTATGATTCACCCCGAGGTTTTAAAAGCCGGTGGCATTGACCCCGAGGAGTACACAGGCTTTGCGTTCGGCCTTGGTCTTACACGTCTTGCTATGATGAAGTACGGCGTAAAGGACATTCGTGACCTTAACAGCGGAAGCCTCAAGGTGCTTTCACAGTTTACCGACGATAAATAAGAAAGGAGCAAAAAGAAAATGTTTTTATCTATGAACTGGATTTCTGATTTTGTTGACCTTTCGGGTCTTGACAAGTCAGAGCTTATTGCAAAATTTTCTCTTTCAACAGCAGAAGTTGAAAACGAGATTTTCTATAAAGGTTCCGACCTTTCGGGCATAGTTGTTGCCGAGATAAAGTCGGTAGAGGAGCATCCCGAGTCGAAAAAGCTTCACCTTTTAAAGGTGGATATAGGCGAGGGTGAGCTTGTTGATGTTGTGTGCGGTGCACCCAACGTAAGAGTAGGAATGAAGACAGCATTTGCAAAGCTTGGTGCGCAGATTGGTGATATAACAATCACACCGAGAAAGCTTGCAGGCTACACTTCAAACGGTATGTGCTGTTCCGAGAAGGAAATCGGCATCAGCGACAGCAACGACGGTATTATGGACATTACCGACGATATCGCAGTCGGCACCGACTTAAAGTCGGTTTATGCTATTGACGATATTATATTTGAGGTAGACAACAAATCCCTCACAAACCGCCCCGACCTTTGGGGACATTACGGCATTGCAAGAGAGTTTGCGGCAATTGCAAAAAGAAAATTGAAGCCGCTTCCGACAGCGGACCTTTCGGCATACAACAGCCTTCAGAAGGTTGACCTTAAAATTGAGGATCCCTTATGCCAAAGATACTCCTGCCTGCAGTTTGAAGGCATTACGAAGAATGTCAGCCCGGTTGATATGAGAATCCGTCTTTACTACTGCGGTATGCGTGCAATCAATTTCCTTGCAGACCTTACAAACTATCTTATGCTTGAAATGGGTCAGCCCATGCACGCTTTTGACTCACGCAAGGTCCAGAAAATCCGCATAAAGAGATTTGATGAACCCTTTAAGTTCACAACTCTTGACGGCATTGAAAGAGATATTGACGAAAACACACTTATGATTTGCAACGGCGATACACCTGTTGCGATTGCAGGTATTATGGGCGGTCTTGATTCGGAGATTGTTGAATCATCTTCAACCCTTACCCTTGAATCGGCGACCTTTGATGCCACATCAATCCGTAAGTCAACCGTTCGTCTTGCACACCGTACCGATGCTTCACAGCGTTACGAAAAGTGTCTTGACCCTGAAATGACAACCGTTGCCATAGCACGTTTTGTTAAGCTTATTACCGAAATTGACCCGGCTACAACAGTTGTATCGGCACTTACCGACGAGTACCCCTTCCACTATGATGAAATCAAGCTTTCCTTTAATAAGGCTTTTGTAAATAAGTATACGGGTATTGACATTCCCGATTCTACAATAATCGAAACCCTTACCGCTCTCGGCTTTGGCGTAAATGCAAACGGCGGCGACTTCGACGTAACTGTTCCCTCATGGCGTGCCACAAAGGACGTTACAATGAAGGCTGACATTATCGAGGAAATCACACGTATCTACGGCTATGACAACTTCGATATCAACACAGCGGCAGTTCCCCTTTATCCGGTAAGAGCGGCACAGGAGAAGAGCGACGAGGACAGAATCAAGGATATCCTTGTAAAGAGATACTCAATGCACGAGCTTCATTCTTATGTGTGGGCGTACTTTGATGAGTACAAGGCACTCGGAATTGAAATCGAAAAGAATGTGGAGCTTGTTAATGCAACAAACCCCAACATTAAGACAATCAGAAAATCAATCGTACCGACACAGCTTTGCCAGGTTAAGTACAACACAGGCTTCGGCAGTGATTTTGCGGTATTTGAGATAGGAAGAGTTGTTGAAGGCTTTAAAGAAGACGGACTTTGCAACGAAAGAAAGAAGCTTGCAATCACCCTTTTCTCAAAGACAAAGGATATGGAAAAAATCTATTTCGAGCTTCGTGACGTGCTTGCAGTTGTACTTGACGATTTGAAGCACACAGCAATTTCCTTCAAAAAGAAGGATGCTTCGCACTCATATCAGCATCCGAAGAACTTAAATGCAATCTTTGCAGACGGCGTGGAGCTTGGTGAAATAGGTATTGTAAATCCTGCCGTTTCAAAGAAGATTGATAAAAAAGCAAACATCGTGTATGCGGAAATTGACGTGACAGACTTTGCAAATATCGAAAATGCAAGCATTAAATACGAGGAAGCTTCAAAGTTCCCCGAAATTGAAATCGACCTTTCATTTGTATCGGAGACCTTTGCACCGATTATGAAGGCAATTGAGAATGCAAACTGCCAACTTATAAAGAACGTAAGCGTTGTGGACACATATGTAGATGAAAACGGAAAATCCATAACCTCACGTCTGATATTCCGCCACCCCGAAAGAACACTCACAAAGGAAGAGGTTCTTGAGGTTGTAAACGGAATAGTGGCAGAGCTTGAAGGTCAAAGCATAAAGCTTAAAAATGCAATCCCGATGTAATGTTAGCGGAATAAACCAAAAGTGCACGTATAGGGACAGCCCCCATACGTGCACTTTTGGTTTGTGTGACAACAAGCTTTGATACAGTAACATTTTATTTCTTCATAAAATGTTACTGTTGCACTTATTTGGGTGCATATTTATTATATACTTCATTTATAATAAAGTCAGGAGTTTTGTTCTAATTTAAGTGCAAAGGATTTGATTTTATGAATAAGGAAGTCGAAAAAAATATTGGTAATAACATTCGCAGAATAAGGGAGTGCGTTAATATGACACAAGAAGCTCTATCTTTGCAGCTACAACTAAGAGGCTGCGATATTACACGCAGTGCTGTTGCCAAAATAGAAGTTGGTCAAAGACACTTGTATCCCGATGAAATAATTCTGATTAAAGAAATTTTCAATACTGACTTTGAAAAAATATTTTACGGCAATTGATAGAGTACCCAAAAGGAGATATTGTAGGGTGCGATGCCCACATCGCACCGTCCTGTGACATTCAAATGCGGGACAGTGGGCATCGTCCCCTACAATACGTAACGTTTAATTTTTACAACTCCTAATTCCTAACTCCTAACTTTATAATTTAAAAAGCCTATATCCGCACCATACAATAAAGGTCAGCACGCAAAAGCCCATAAGTGTCCAAAAAACATACGTCCAACCAAAATTATCCGCAATAGTTCCCAAGCCGTATGAGCTGATTGTACTGCCGACATAGCAAAATCCGTTTAAAACACCGGCAAAAAGCCCTGAATTAACCTTTCCTCTCATAAACAGTGGGAAAATACTTGTTATAAGACTGTTAAGGCTCGACGCAAAAAAGTTAACCACAACAAGCCCTATCAACATAAATACAGCCGCTTCAAGCCTCAGACTTCCGATAATAATTCCGATAAACACCGCAATAATCGCAAAAACAGCAGTGCAATGGTTTACATAATCGGGAATAATTTTATGCATATTAAGAGCACACATATTTCCGAATACAGCAAGTATCGGCAGAAACAGAGTCAATAAAATCGAAAGTGAGTCGCTCATTGAAAACTCTTCTTTCAGAATCGAAGGCACCCAAGTTGTCAATCCGTCTTTGATAAGATTGACGCCAATTGCAAAAAAGCACAATACACAAATGGTGGCAAAAAAGATTTTGCTCTCTCCGGATTTTTGATGTTGAACCGTAACCGTATCGGATTTTGTTTCTACTGTCGTTATCTCGGCATCCTTCTCTTTTTTTGCCATCTTAAAAGCCTTATTATACATAAAGAGCCATACAAAAGAAACTGCAATCATTGCAAAGCCTGCGGTGTAAAATGATAGCTTAAACCTGTTAAATGCGGCAAAAATCGAGCTTAAAGCGTATATAATCAACGTACCCGTTGCAACCGTTGTACCCATAATTACGCTTGACGTTCCGAGATTCTTCTGAGGAAGTGCTTCAGAAAGCATTCTCACAAGCGTCGGCCAAAGTATCGACAGCACAAAGCCGTTTACAAGCCACAGCCATTTTATAATAGCAAAATTTGTACTCACAGCAATTATAAGATTTATGCTTGCCGATATAAAAAGGCTTGCAAAAACAATCCATTTGATGTTATATTTTTTGCAAAACAAACCATTTACAACCTGACCGATTCCGTAAGCAAAGAAGAAAAATGTCGGAACAGCGCCCGCCTGTGCTTTCGTAATGCCGTAAAAATCAATAATCTGCGTAATGTTTGCAGAATAATTAACCTTTCCGAGATAGGAGAGAGAATACACAAGCCACCCCAGGAAAATCAATAATAACGCCTGACTTTTTGATTCCTTCTTTTGAATTACACCTTGCTTTTTCATACGACACCCCGTTAAAATTATATTAGTCTTAACAAACTCTTAAATTATAACAAAACAGAAAGATTTTGTCAATATATACACCACTGTATCTCACCATAAGAAACTCACCAAACAAAAAACCACCTTTAAAAAAGGTGGTTTCTGTTTGGAATAGCCGAATGGTTTAGATGCCTCCATTTATAATAAAAGCATGATTAAGCGGCCCGGAGCCTTTTCCCAAATCAAGCATTGCAGAAAGAGCACCCGAAATATAATCCTTTGCTCTTTGTATAGATATTTCAAGTGCATATCCCTGAGCAAGATTTGATGCGATAGCACTTGATAATGTGCATCCTGTTCCGTGCGTATTAGGATTATCAATTCGTTCTCCCTCAAACCATTGATATTCTCCGTTTATATAAAGAAGGTCATTTGCATCATTTATGTTGTGCCCGCCCTTTAGGAGAACTGCACAGCCGTATGAATCACCGATGGTTTTCGCAGCCTTTTGCATATTATCTTTATTTTCAATAGAAAGTCCGGAAAGGACTTGTGCTTCGGGAATGTTCGGTGTAACAAGTGTTGCAATCGGCAGAAGCTCATCTATCAATGCCTTAACTGCACCTGTTTTCATAAGCGAAGAACCACTTGTCGCGATCATAACGGGATCTACTACAATATTTTTCGCCTTATGATATTTCAGTCTGTCTGCTATTACAAATATCAGTTCACTCGAAGATACCATACCGATTTTTACGCTATCGGGGAAGATGTCCTCAAATACTGCATCAATTTGCTGTTTCAAAAATTCGGGAGAGGATTCCTGAATTGCTCTAACGCCTATTGTGTTCTGTGCTGTCAGTGCCGTAACTGCACTCATGGCATAAACACCATTCATTGTTATTGTTTTAATGTCTGCCTGAATACCTGCACCACCGCTTGAATCACTACCTGCAATGGTGAGTGCCTTTCTCATAGGGTTTACTCTGCTCCAAAACTCATTAAAATCCGAATAGTCTGCAATATAACAATCTGCTATTTTTTTAAGTTCCTCTTGATTTTCTTCATGAGCATCAAAAACACCCGCCGTAATAAAACCCTCTGCCTTTGCAGTTTTTAAGGCATACAGGGCATCTTCAAATACAACTGTTTCGTTTTTAGCAGTTTCAAGATACTTTTGCGCCTCACGGTATATGTGAGGTTTTTCTTTACTTTGCCCCACTTCGCTACATACAAATATTTCAGAAAAATAATCCCTTACACCAATCCTGTCGAGTGCAGCTTCTGCCAAAGGCTTAGCTGTAACTGTTGCAATGCACATTTTCACACCTTTTGCTTTGAGTTTTTCTAAGAACATTTTAACACCAGATTTTAGCGGTACGGTTTCAATATAATATCGTTCTATCATTTTATTTACGCCGTCTATAATCTCATCCACAGACAAAGTAACCCCATAGTTTTCTCTGTAATAAAGGGCAGCCTGTTCCAACGTGAAAGTTTTGAAAGTTTCTTTCAAATTCTCCTTTGGCTCTTTCCCGAGGGAGCGAAGATACTCTTCGCCGATTGTGTCCCATATAAACATTGAATCAAGGATAGTTCCGTCTAAATCAAATATTGCACCTTTAATCATTACGAATCACCTGCTTGGTTAATTCTTTTAATTCTGCTGCAGCTTTCCCGATATTGTCTGCAGCGAAAATGGCACTGATAACTGCAACACCGCATATTCCGCTTCCTGTCAGTTGTAAAATGTTACTTGCTCCAATGCCGCCGATAGCAACGACGGGGATACTTACAGCCTCGCATATTGCTTTAAGCGTATCAATGCTCACATCGTCTGCATCCGGCTTTGAGCCGGTACTGAATACTGCACCTACACCCAAATAATCTGCTCCCATTTTTTCGGCAAGAACGGCTTGCTCTACCGTTTGTGCAGATACTCCGAGGATTTTATCTTCTCCGATAACCGACCGCACATAACCTACTTCCATATCTTTTTGACCTATATGTATTCCATCTGCATTTGCCTTTACAGCAATATCCACATTGTCATTGATAACAAACGGCACATTGTATTTTCTGCAAAGGTCTTTAATATCAAAGGCTTCTTTGAGGAATGTTCCATCATCCAATTCCTTTTCACGAAGCTGAAGCATGGTTACTCCTCCTTTGAGAGCTTTTTCTACCTGCTCATAAAGAGTCATATTCCCAAGCCATGTGCGGTCAGTGACAGCATATAAAATTAAATCTTTTTTATCGCACTTCATATTTTGCTCCTTTGTTTAAAGCCTCTGCATCCATATTACAAATAGCATCTATTATGCGATTTCGCAAAGAAGAATTGCCTTCACCGGGCAATAGATTTGAATAACCAATTTCGCCTGCAAGTCCCATCATACAAACTGCCGATGCAACCGCCTTCGTTTTATCATCAGGATTTGCTACAGCGAAAGCTGCTGCAATCCCTGAAAGTTGACAACCGGTACCTGTAATTTTGCTCATTTCCGGTCTGCCGTTACGAATTACATAGCATTTTTCGCTATCTGCAACAAGGTCAATAGCTCCGGTAATTGCTATAACAGCTTTTGTTTTTTTGGAAAAGCTCTTTGCGAAAGCTATCATGTCCTCAAGATTATCTTCTGTTACTGTGTCGGCAGCATCTGCGTCCACACCTTTTGTTGTTCCAAATCCAAGTGCTAAAGTTTTAATTTCTGAAATATTTCCACGGATAACATCGAGCTTAATTGTGTTCATAAGTTTGATTGCTGTGTCCGTGCGAAGTTTACTCGCACCGGCTCCCACAGGATCAAGCAAAACGATATGGCCAAGTTCATTGGCTTTTGCACCTGCGATGAACATCCCCTCTATACTTTTTTGATTGAGAGTGCCGATGTTGATATTGAGTCCGCCACAAATTGATGTAATATCCGCTACATCATCCGGCTCATCCGACATAATCGGACTACCACCGCAAGCGAGCAATACATTTGCTACATCGTTAACCGTTACATAGTTCGTGATGCTATGCACAAGCGGTGTTTTTCTCCTTACATTTTCCAAGTAATTTCCTAACATTTTCTACCTCTTTCTGCCGCAATTTGTCGGCTGTTTATTAACTTAATAACAAACCTTGCCAAAACAAAAAGGAAGCTACCGATTTGGTAACTTCCTAAAAGTTCTTTGTTCCTCCTAACACTATGTATCAGGCATCCCTACGTTGGCATTATCCAAATCAGGTTCTCGGTCGAAGGTCGCACCTTCCTCTCAGCCTGTAATACAAGCTCCCGTTTATTAAGTTTAACTACATTATATAACTTTTCAGAACATATTTCAATAGTTTAAAGTAAATTATTTTTTTAAACTATATAAAAAATCGAATAAACTAGAAATGTCATCTAAATCATTCAATTTTTATGGAATAGGCGAATGGTTTAGATGCCACCCTTCAAGCCCTTATTTTACAAGGATTTCAATTTGAATTTAAATTCTCCTCCGAATTCGAGGAATTAAGAATAAGCTTTGCATAAGCAAATCCACCATAACTTCTTCCTTATTTACTATTACCTTACTCACCCAAAATCGACAAGGCCTTTTTAGGGAAAAGCGAAGAGTAAAAAGGCAATAAATAAAATCGACATTCCTATGCTAAAAAGAGACAAACACCATTATAACTATGTTATAAAAAGCGTTTGTCTCTTTTGGTGGGCCTTCGGGGACTCGAACCCAGGACCGTCCGGTTATGAGCCGGATGCTCTAACCAACTGAGCTAAAGGCCCAAATATGGTGAAGCCTTCTATCTTTCAAGAAGGCTTCGCTTTTGGTGACCCGTACGAGACTCGAACTCGTGTTACAGCCGTGAAAGGGCCGTGTCTTAACCGCTTGACCAACGGGCCATATCCCGGTTTATCCCAATTGAATTACAATTGGGATAAACCTCAGACTATAAAGTCTGTTCCGGCAACTATCTACTTTCCCGGGCAGTCACCCACCAAGTATCATCGACGTAAAGGAGCTTAACTTCCGTGTTCGGGATGGGAACGGGTGGGACCTCCTTGCTATCGTCACCGGATATTTAAGTATGCTTTGCACACTCAAAACTAAATAATACAACCTCTTAGATAGTGTCTTA